>JASBSZ010000001.1 GCA_030148665.1 Alphaproteobacteria bacterium | reverse complement strand
CGTTTCACCGGGCAGGGCCGCAGACATGTCCGCCGCGCGCTCTACATGGCCGCGCTCGGCACGATGCGCCGCTCGGGTGCCTTCGGGCGACAGGCCGAGGCCATGCGCAGCCGTGGCAAGCCCGGCAAGGTCATCGCGGTCGCCATCGCCCGGAAGATCCTGATCATCGCCAACGCCCTGCTGCGCGACCAGACCCCTTGGAAGGCACCAACCTGACAGGCCGAAAGAATACAGTTGCCGGGGGGCGGGGCGGGCGCTGCCCGGCCTGTCGGCCGGGCGGAACAGTCGAAAACGGCACGCGGTTTTTTCAAATGCGATTCCCCTGGACCAGCGCCGGCGGCGCGGGCGCTCGAATTTTTCGCGCGGCATCTTTCACCCCAGGCGCCTGCCCCGCCCCACAGGCGGGCGCTGCCCTCAACTCGCGATAGAACGCGGCAAACGTGGGAATGTGCCCGGATGAAATGGTGCCCCCACACGGACTTGAACCGCGGACCTACTGATTACAAATCAGTTGCTCTACCAGCTGAGCTATGAGGGCATTCAATCGTCGCGCCACGGGGCGCGGCCATCGAGAGGTGCTTGCAAAAGGCGGTGAAGCCGCCCGGAATTGCGAACGCTGCGACGTTTAAACCCTCGTGACGCCAAGCGCAAGAGTCGCCCGCGCCCGGTACAGCCCCGCTACAGGCCCGGTACGGGCCCACTACTGAACCGGTGCCGACAATCGCGCCGCAGGCATTGCCGTGCCGGAAAAGGGTCAGGGACGATGGTGGGTCGTGAGAGACTCGAACTCCCGACATCTTCGGTGTAAACGAAGCGCTCTACCAACTGAGCTAACGACCCGAGGCAGGGCCGCTCTTACCCTTTGGGATGCGCGAAAGGCAAGGGGAAACATCGCCCTGCGCGGTGCTTTTGCCGTCACGCCGCGGCGATGCCGCCCGGCGCCTCGTCGTCGCCGGCCTGCTGGCGCTGCCACATGCGGGCATAGCGGCCGTTCAGCGCGATCAGCTCGTCATGGGTGCCGCGCTCGGTGATGCGACCCGCTTCCAGCACCACGATCAGATCGGCGTCAACGATGGTCGAAAGCCGGTGCGCGATGGTGATGACGGTGCGCCCGCGCGACATCATGCGCAGGCTTTCCTGAATGTCGCGCTCGGTGTCGGTGTCCAGCGCGCTGGTGGCCTCGTCCAGCAGCAGGATCGGCGGGTTTTTCAGCAGGGTGCGCGCAATGCCCACGCGCTGTTTTTCACCGCCCGACAGTTTCAGCCCGCGCTCGCCCACCATGGTGTCATAGCCGTCCGGCAGCGACATGACGAAATCATGAATCCTGGCGGCCTTGGCGGCGGCGATCATTTCCTCGCGCGAGGCATCCGCGCGGCCATACATGATGTTGTAGCCGATGGTGTCGTTGAACAGCACGGTGTCCTGCGGCACGATGCCGATGGCTGCGTGCAGGCTGGCCAGCGTGACATCGCGCACATCCTGCCCGTCGATCAGCAGCGCGCCCTCGTTGACGTCGTAAAAGCGGAACAACAGGCGCCCGATCGTCGATTTTCCCGCCCCCGAAGGCCCGACAATGGCCACCGTGCGGCCCGCATCCACCGTCAGGTCGAAATCCCGCAGGATCAGGCGGTCGGGGTCATAGCCGAAGGACACATGGTCGAAACGCACCTCGCCCCCCGTGACCGCCAGCGGCCTGGCACCCGGCTTGTCGGTCACCTCGGGGGGCTGTTCCAGCAGGTCGAACATCTCGCCCATATCGACAAGCGACTGCCTGATTTCGCGGTAGACCGTGCCCAGGAAATTCAGCGGCAGGGTGATCTGCACCATATAGGCGTTGACCATCACGAAATCGCCCACCGTCAGCTTGCCCTGCTGCACCCCGATCGCGGCCAGCACCATCACCCCGACCAGCCCCGAGGTAATCAGGAAGCTCTGCCCGAAATTGAGGATGGCCAGCGAATAGGTGGTCTTGAGCGCGGCGCTTTCATATTGGCGCATGCTGTCGTCGTAACGACGCGCCTCGCGTTCCTCGGCGTTGAAATACTTGACGGTTTCGAAATTCAGCAGGCTGTCGATGGCCTTCTGGTTGGCGTTGGTATCCTGGCGGTTCATCTCGCGGCGGATCTTGACGCGCCATTCGGTGACCTTGAAGGTAAATGTCACATACAGCGCGACGGTCACCACCACGATGGCCAGATACCGGGCGTCGAACACCAGAAACAGGATGATCGCCACCATCAGCAGCTCCAGCGCCAGCGGCCCCATCGACAGCAGCATGAAGCGCAGCAGGAATTCGACGCCCTTGACGCCGCGCTCGATGATGCGCGAAAGGCCGCCCGTCTTGCGGGTGATGTGATAGCGCAGGCTGAGCGCATGAATATGCTGAAAGGTTTCCAGCGCCAGACGCCGCAGCGCCCGTTGGCCGACGCGGGCAAACACCGCGTCGCGCAGCTGCTGAAAGCCCACCGTCATCAGGCGCGCCATGCCGTAGGCGACGGTCAGCCCCACCGCACCGGCCGTCAGCATGAAAACCGTCTGATCGGCCCCGCCCTTGGGCGCCAGCGCATCGACCGCCGCCTTGTAAAAGAACGGGGTCGCAACCGAAATCACCTTGGACAGCGCCAGCAGCAGCATCGCGATCACCACGCGCCACTTGACCCACAGCTGCCCCTGCGGCCACAGATAGGGAATGACCTTGCGGATGATCCGCAACGCGCTGCGCCTGTCGTGATCGGTGTTGTCGGCTTTTCCGGTCATGCATCTCTCCTGCGCCCAGCAGATAGAGGGCCGGGGCGCCCAGTACCAGAGGGCTCAGCCGCGAATCATTCGGGAATCGTGAAAATCTGCCCCGGATAGATCAGATCCGGGTCACGAATCAGATCGCGGTTGGCCTGAAATATCTTGACGTAGAGATGCCCCAGCCCGTAGTTGCGCTTGGAAATCGCCCACAACGTGTTGCCCTTCTGGACGGTCACGGTCTCGACCCGGCGGCGGGGCCGGTCCTTGCCGTCGTCCCTTGCGGCCAGGGCTGCGACGACCTGGCGCGCCTCTTCGGGGCGCTCCTTCTGGAACGGGGTTTCGATGCGCGAGGTCACCTTGCCGTCGGCGCCGATCTCGTCCAGCCGCAGACGATAGCGTCCCGGCGCGATCTCGGGCAGGGAAAGCTGCCATGATCCGTCCGGGGACACGACCCCGGTCTTGACGGGACGGTCGTCCACATAGACGCGCACATGGTGGTCGGGCCGGGCCCGGCCGGCCAGCACGACCTCGCCCTGATCGTCATAGGTTATCATGTCGAGCGTGATGTTCGGCATCGCTTCCGGTGCCGCGGCATCGACCGAGGGCGGCTGCAACAGGCGCACGCCCTGGCGGTTTGCAATCACGATGGCAGGCGCCCCCTGCGCGGCTGGCAGGTCGGGGCGCGTGTCGCCATCCGACGGCGCGGCCCCCGCGACTGTCGCGGTATCGGCCGTCGGGCCGTTTGCCGTTGCGGTGGCCGCCTGCCGCTTGCCGGTGGCCGGTCCGGTCGCCGCGGATTCGGATGCGGTGCCGGTCGTGCTGCTGCCGCCCGCCCCGGCCTGTGCGCCAGCACCGGCCGATGTGGATTTTGCCGGCCGCGTCGTTGCCGTGGTCGTTGCCGGCGCCGGGGATGTCGCGGCGGCCTGCGCGACCTTGCCTTTTGCCGTGTCCACGGCCGATGCGCGCGCCGCGACGCCGTTTGCCCCGGGCTGGTCGATCTGCTGGGCTGGTGCCGGCCGTTGCGCCGGTTCGGTCACGCCGGCATCGGCAAGGGCCGTCGCCAAAGCCCCGTTGTCACGCGCCGGCGGGCGGGGCGGCGTGGTCTCGACAATGTCGCGCCGCTTGCCCGTGGCCCCGGCCTGTCCGGCAACCCGTTCAGCCTGACCGCCCGATGCGGCCGTGCCCGAGGCCCGGTTTTCATCACGGTATTCATCACGCGCGTTGCCCTTGCCCGTCGCCGCGGCAATCTTGCCCGCATCGGCCCTGTCCGCGTTTGTCGCGCTGGCATTCTGGCCGGCCTTGTTGCCGCTCGCCTCTTTCAGGGCGTCCCCTTGTGTACCCTTGCCCGCAACCGCGCGTCCCTGCGCGGGCTGACCCACCACCAGCACCTGGTCGCTGGATTGCACGACCTTGCCCGAGCGGTCGCGCTCGGACAGGGTCATCACCCGGGCGCCGCTGGCGGGCATGTCGAACATGGCGACAAAACCGCCGCTGGAATCGGCCTGGGTCGTGGCAATCTCCTTGCCATCCAGCAGGATCGTGATCTGGCTGCCGGGGCGCGCGCGGCCGGCGACGAGCGCGCTGCCATTGCGATCGACACGCACCAGATCGAAACGTGGGCCCGACACCTGTTGCGGGGTTGCCAGGGGGGCAACACCCGCGCCCGTGCCATCCGCGGCCGCCTTTTCGGCGGGTTTTTCGGCGGGTTTCGGGGCCGTGGGCTGCACCGATGCGACGACGGTTCGCCGCTGCGATGCCTTTGTTCCCGATGCCTCGGGCGGCGTGGCGGGCGAATTCGAGGCCGCTGCCCCGGCGCCCCCGGCCCCCGCACGCCCGATCCCGGTCGTGGCCGGCCCTTGTGTCGCGCCCGGTCCGCCTGACGTCGAGGGGGCAGAGGCGGTGTTGCCAACCTCACCGTCCGAGCCCGTCCTGCCCGTGCCACGGCCACGGGTCGCCCCCGGTGTCTTGCCTCCCCTGTCGCGCGGCACGGCCAGCGACACCGGCGCGGGGGCCTGACGGGGTGCGATGCTGACGACGCTGGGGCTCTGGTCGGGCGACAGCAGCCCCCACGCGCCCAGCCCGGCCAGTGCCGCCACGGCCAGACCGCCAAGCACCAGGTATCCCTTGTTTCCGATCGCGGAAAAACCAGCCATGTCGCACACCCTTGCTGCCCCAAGCGATCCGTGCCGGAAAGGGCCCCGATACCTGACGCCTGCCGGCCGGCCCGGTGCGCCGATCCTGGCAGAGATCGCGCCTTGCCCAACTGATAGCAACTCCGCTAAGGGTTTTCCATTGATATCGACGACAAAGGGTTTTGCATGTTGCAGAAAGATCCTGCGGTCTGCGTGTTCTGTGGCGCACGCGAGGGCGACGATCCCGCATTCGCCGCCGAGGCCGGCAGGCTGGGCGCGATGCTGGCGCGACGAGGCTGGCGCCTGGTCTATGGCGCCGGGGACATGGGGCTGATGGGGGCGGTTGCCCGTGCCGCCGCGGCCGGGGGCGGCCGGGCGCTGGGGGTGATCCCCGTTCACCTGCTGTCACGCGAGCGCGAAAACCGCGACATCACGCAGCTTGTGATCACGGAAACCATGCACGAGCGCAAGAAGGTGATGTTCATGAACGCGGACGCCATCGTCACCCTGCCCGGCGGGGCCGGTTCGCTGGACGAACTGTTCGAGGTTCTGACCTGGCGCCAGCTGGGCCTGCATGAAAAGCCCGTGTTCCTGTTGAATATCAACGGCTATTGGGATCCGCTGACGGCCCTGATCGACCAACTGGTGGCCCGCGGTTTCACCGACCGCGCGTTCCTTGGCTATTTTTCGGTCGTCAACTCGGTCGAGGCGCTCGAGGCCGCTCTGGACACGGCCCTGCCCCGCAGACCGGCCAGCGAATAGATCGCCAGCGCGCTCCAGATCAGGGCAAAGGCGATGGCGTGCCAGCGGGTGAAGGGTTCGGCAAAAACAAGTGTGGCAACAAGGAATTGCAGGCTGGGGTTAAGGTACTGGATCAGCCCGACGCTGGCATAGCTCAGCCTTCTTGTGGCATAGGAAAACAGGATCAGCGGCCCGGCTGTGATCACGCCCGAAAACATCAGCATCACCGTGTTGGCCAGATCATGGCCGAAAAACCCGCCCGCGCGCCCGGTCACCCCCTGCCAGCCATACAGGTTGACCCCGACCAGCCAGATCAGTGCCAGCGGCAGCAGCAACGCCACCTCGCCGGTGACCGACACGACCGGCCCCACATCCAGCGATTTCTTGACCAGACCGTAAAGACCGAACGACGTCGCCAGGATCAACGAGATCCACGGCGCCGCGCCCAGCCCCCATGTCAGCACCGCCACCGCGACCAGCGCCAGAAGCACGGCAACCCATTGCGCGCGGCCCAGACGTTCGCCAAAAAACAGCGCGCCGAGGGCGACCGCCACCAGCGGAAAGATGTAATAGCCAAGACTCGCCTCGACCGCGCGGCCGATCTGCACCGACAGGATGAACACGAACCAGTTGAGCGAGATCATCGCGCCGGCAAAGGCAATCACCGCAAGCCCCCGCCTTGTGGAAAGCGCCCGGCGCAAGACGCCCAGCCGCCCCTGAAAGGCCAGCACGGCGGCAAAGATCACGAAAGACCACAGCGTGCGATGGCTGAGCACCTCGAGCGGCGGCACATGGGCCAGCCATTTGTAGTAGATCGGCGACAGCCCCCAGATGGAACTGGCCCCGATCATCGCCATCAATCCCTTGGTGGAATCGTTCATCCTGCCCTCGCTGCGCTGACGGTCCAGTCAGGCCATAGCGACGCGGGATTGGCAAGAGGGGGTGAATATCAGAAAGCACCCCCCAACACAGGGCAGGCGGCCGCCCGGGTGGGCGCGGATGCGCCCGCCTTGGGGGCGGGCGGGCGCATGCCCGGGCCGCAAGCGCGCCCCGGGCGAAGTGCAATCGAGCGAACACATTTGCCCCGACCTGCGCCGAACCACCACCTCACGGATGGCTGACCAGCCCGCCCGTCATTGGCTGCGGCACACCTGTCGTGCCCGGCGCGCTGATGGTGCGCCCCAAACGCACCCGCTGTGCCAGAAAGGCGAATGCCTGCGCTTCCAGCATGTCGCCATCCATGCCCGCCTTGTCCACCGAGACGACCTCGACCGGCAATTCCTCTGCCAGCAGCTTCATCAGATGGTCATTCTTGCGCCCGCCGCCGCAGACCAGCAGCTGCCGCACCGGAAAGGGCGCGTGGCGAAAGGCGGCCTTGACCGCCGCCACGCTGGCGGCCGCCAATGTCGCCAGCGCGTCGGGGTCGGAAAGGGGCTCGACCCATTCCGCAAGCTGCGCGAAATCGTTTCTGTCCAGTGATTTGGGCGGTGTTTTCGAAAAATACTCAAGCTCCAGAAAACGCGTAACAATCCCCTGATCCGCCACCCCGATCGCCGCCAGCGCGCCACCGTAATCGCAGGCCAGCCCCGTGCGGGCGCGCACGAGATCATCCATCAACGCATTGGCGGGGCCTGTGTCGAAGGCCAGCAGCGCTCCGGGGGCGTCGGGGGCATCGGCAAGTGGGTCGACAAAGGTGATATTGCCCACCCCGCCCAGATTGAGAAACGCCACGCGGCCCAGATCGAACCGCCGCGCCAGTGCGAAATGATAGAACGGGGCCAGCGGCGCCCCCTGCCCGCCTGCGGCGACATCATTGCTGCGGAAATCCCAGGCGACCGGCTTGCCCAGCATCTGCGCCAGCCGCGCGCCATTGCCCGCCTGATGGGTGCCGCGCGCGGCCGGCTCATGCGCCAGCGTCTGGCCGTGAAAGCCGACCAGCGCGACGCCCCCGAAACGCGAGATCAGCTCGGCATGGGTCTGCTCGACAATGGCGGCGGCCTCGGCAACGCCGTCGTCGCCCGGCCATTTTCCCTGGGCCGCGGCGATCACGGCGCGCTCGGCCGGCGTGTAGGGGCGAAAGCCGGTTGCGCCGAACTCGAACACCTTGACCCCGTCGGTCAGCAGCATCGCCGCATCGATCCCGTCCATGGATGTGCCCGACATGCAGCCCAGCACCCAAATCGCGTCTGTCTCGGCCATCGCCCTTCCCTTTCCTGCGCTGACAAGTATAGAACACGCCAGCAATTGCCAATGCCCGCAAGCCAATGGACCCGAACGATGACCCATACCCCGAAATCCGAATTCCTGCAGGTGATGATCGAGCGCGGCTTTGTCGCCGACTGCACCGACATCGAAGGCCTTGACACAGCCCTCGGCGCGGGCGTCACGCCGGGCTATATCGGGTTCGACGCAACGGCGAAATCACTGCATGTGGGCAGCCTGATCCAGATCATGATGCTGCGCTGGCTGCAGAAAACCGGCCACAAGCCGATCGTGCTGATGGGCGGCGGCACCACCAAGGTGGGCGATCCGACCGACCGCGCGGAAGAGCGCCCGCTGCTGGCGCCTGAGCAGATCGACGCCAATATCGCGGGTATCCGGCAGGTCTTTGACAATTATCTGCGCTTTGGCGAGGGCGCGGATGGGGCGGTCATGGTCAATAACGCCGAATGGCTGGACGGGCTGAACTATCTCGAATTCCTGCGTGATGTGGGCCGCCATTTCAGCGTAAACCGGATGCTGAGTTTCGAGAGCGTGAAACTGCGCCTCGATCGCGAACAATCGCTGAGCTTTCTCGAATTCAACTACATGATCCTTCAGGCCTATGACTTCATGGAGCTGAACCGGCGCTACGGCTGCCGCCTGCAGATGGGCGGATCCGATCAGTGGGGCAATATCGTCAACGGCATCGACCTGACCCGCCGGATGCTGGGGGCCGAGGTCTATGGCCTGACGACCCCGCTGATGACCACATCCGACGGCCGCAAGATGGGCAAGAGCCAGGGCGGCGCGGTATGGCTGAATGCCGACATGCTTTCCCCTTACGAATTCTGGCAATACTGGCGCAACTGCACCGATGCCGATGTGGGGCGTTTCCTGAAACTGTATACCGAACTGCCGGTCGAGGAATGCGACCGCCTTGGCGCGCTGGAAGGCAGCGAGATCAACGAGGCCAAGATCCGGCTGGCCAACGAGGTCACCACGCTGGCGCACGGGGCCGAGGCCGCCGCCGCCGCCGAGGCGACCGCGCGCAAGGTGTTCGAACAGGGCGGCGTGGGCGAGGATCTGCCGACGCTGGAACTGGGTGCGGACGAGGTTGCGGACGGCATTTCGGTGGTGCAGCTGTTCGTGCGTTCGGGGCTGGCGAAATCGGGGAAAGAGGCCAAGCGGCTGATTGCCGACAAGGGCGCGCGCATCGATGACGCGCTGGTGACGGATGCGGGCATGATGATTGGCAAGGGTCAACTGGCGGGCGAAATCAAGCTGTCGGCCGGGAAGAAACGTCACGCGCTGGTGCGCCTCGGCGCAAGCTGAACCATAAGCGGCGGGGGCTGTCTGCCCCCGCACCCCCGAGAGTATTTGCGCAAAGAAGAAGGGCCGGGGGCGGCCCGACCATTCACGGCCCGATCATTCAGGATTTGCGCGCGACTCAGGATTTGCGCGCGACCAGGTCGATCAGGGCCGACATGCCCGAATGTCCGCGGCCCTCGTCCACCTCGCGGTCATAGGCCTCGAGGCGCAGGATCTCCATGTCGGAAAACGATTCGCGCAGCAGGTCCACGGTGTACATGTTTTCGGCGCAGGGCGGCCCGCCGGTGCCGTATTCCAGCTGCTCGGGCCGGTAGCCATGCAGCAGGAGTATCCCGCCGGGTTTGAGCGCGCGCTTCATGCCGGCAAAGATCGCGTCGCGGAAATCGGGTTCGGCGAACTGGATGTAGATGCCCGCCACCAGGTCATAGCTGGTCTCGTCCCAGTCGAATTCGCGCAGATCACCCAGGCGGTAGGTGACATTGGCCCCGCGCGCGGCGGCCAGTCCGCGGGCCTTGTCCACGGCAACCTCGGATGCGTCCTGCGCAGTGACCTTCATGCCCTTTTCGGCCATGAATACCGAATTGCGACCCTCGCCGTCGGCGATCGCCAGGGCTGTCTTGCCACGTTCGAGATATTGCTGCTGTTCGACCAGAAACTGCGCCGGCTCGGTCCCGAACAGGAAACCCGGTTCGGAGTATCTTTCATTCCACATGCTGGCCCCTCCCAGGGTGCGGTGTTTCGAAATGGCCGGGCGCAACATGTGCCCGGCGATGTTGCGTGCAGGATGGCCCAGCCCCTGCCGGGCGGCAAGGTCGTGGCCGCGGACGGGTGTTCACGCTTTCGCGATCAGCCGCCGCCGCGCCGCTGACCGGGATGCAGCGAGGCCCCCAGTATGTGATCGTTGTGATGCACGACATGGCCTGCCGAGCCCACGATGAGGGGATCGGGCGCGTGCACGATTTCGTGGTCCTTGTCGGGGTAGTCCAGCGAATTCAGGAAATGCAGCATGCAGTTGATGCGGGCGCGTTTCTTGTCGTTCGACTTGACGATGGTCCAGGGGGCATCGGCCGTGTCGGTGTAAAAGAACATCGCCTCCTTGGCCTCGGTATAGTCGTCCCACTTGCCGAGGCTGGCCTCGTCTATGGGGGACAGTTTCCAGCGTTTCAGCGGGTCGTGACGGCGCGATTCAAAGCGGCGCTTCTGTTCCTCGCGGGTGACCGAGAACCAGTACTTGTACAACCTTATGCCCGAGCGCACGAACATGCGTTCGAGTTCGGGCGTCTGGCGCATGAATTCCAGATACTCGTTGGGCGTGCAGAACCCCATCACGCGCTCGACCCCGGCACGGTTGTACCACGAGCGGTCGTAGAACACCATTTCGCCCGCCGTCGGCAGATGGGCGATATAGCGTTGAAAGAACCACTGGCCGCGCTCGCGGTCGGTCGGCTTGGCCAGGGCGACGACGCGCGCCTCGCGCGGGTTCAGATGCTCCATGAACCGCTTGATCGTACCGCCCTTGCCGGCCGCGTCGCGCCCCTCGAACAGCAGGACGAATTTCAGCCCTGTCTCGACCACCCATTTCTGGACCTTCAGCAGCTCGGTCTGCAACTGCGCCTTGAGATGTTCGTATTCCTTGCGGCCCATCTTTTCCTCGTAGGGAAAGACGCCGGTCTCGAACGCCTCGCGCACCGTGTCGGATGAAACCACCGGAAATTCTGCCTGTGCCTGTTCGGCGCCCTTTGCTGCATCTGTCCGCCGCTCCTGGTCGGCGCCGTTTTCGACCGCCTTTGTCATCGCATCCTCCTTGTCCTGCCGCCAACCATAGCACGGTGCCGTGCCGCGGCCTTGAGCAAGGTCAATCCCGCGCGTCATGTCGGCGAGCGCGGCCCTGTCGTCGGCGGAACTCCGCCAACGGGGTGGGGTTCGGACGCGCCCGTTCATTGCATCACGCGGCACAATCCCCATCTGAGATGGCAAGACGGCGATCCCGCCACCCGAATGCAATCACGACGACACAGATCACAGGAGACATCAACATGAGCCTTCGCCTTGGCGACACAGCCCCCGATTTCACCGCCGACACCACCCAGGGTCGGATCGACTTTCACCAATGGGCCGGCGATTCCTGGGTGTTCTTCTTCAGCCATCCCGCCGATTTCACCCCCATCTGCACCACCGAAATGGGCATGACGGCCAGGCACGCCGCCGATTTCGCGGCGCGGGGCGTGAAACCGCTGGGCCTGTCCACCGACAGCGTCGAGGAACATCTGAAATGGATGAGCGACGTCAACGAAACCCAGAATACCGAGGTCGATTTTCCCATCGTTGCCGATCCCGACCTGACGGTGGCCAGGCTTTACGACATGATCGCCCCCGAGCAGAGCGACACCCAGACCGTGCGTTCCGTGTTCATTATCGACCCGAACAGGAAGATCCGCCTGACCATGACCTATCCGATGAATGTCGGGCGCAATTTCGACGAGATCATTCGCGTGATCGACGCGCTGCAGATCGCCGACGAAAAGACCGTTGCCCTGCCCGCCAACTGGCGCCCCGGAGGCAAGGTGATCATCCCGCTTTCGCTGGATGACGCGGCAGCGCGCGCGAAATTCGGCGATTTCGAGGCCCCGCGCCCCTATCTGCGCATGACCGAGATCTGATCCGGGCGCACTGGCCGACAACCCAAACCTGTTGCAATTCCTTCATCCGCCCCCCATCCTCGGGGCGGATGTTTCGTTCAGGAGAGGAAAATGAACGGTTTTGACGTGACCGGCCTGATCTGGCTGCTGTTTCTTCTTTCGGCGCTGCAGCCGCTGTTTCGCCGACGCATGCTTGACGCCGCGCGCCAGCGCAAGATCATGCAGATCGAAAGGAACCGCAACTCGCGCGTGATCCTGCTGGTGCATCGCCAGGAAACCATGAGCTTTTTCGGCTTTCCGGTCATGCGCTACATCGACATGAACGATTCCGAAGAGGTGCTGCGCGCAATCCAGCTGACCGATGACGATGTTCCGCTGGATATCATCCTGCACACGCCCGGCGGCATGGTCATCGCGGCAACCCAGATCGCCCGCGCCGTCAAGGCGCACCCCGGCAAGGTGACGGTGTTCGTGCCCCATCTGGCCATGTCGGGTGGCACGCTGATCGCGCTGGCAGCCGACGAGATCTGCATGACCGAACACTCGGCCCTCGGCCCCATCGACCCGCAGCTGGGCCAGCAACCGGCGGCCTCGCTGCTCAGGGTGCTGGAACAGAAGCCGGTCGAAAAGATCGACGACAACACGCTGGTCATGGCCGATCTTTCGCGCAAGGCGATCGACCAGATCCGGCAGACCGCGCGCCGCCTGCTGGAAGGAACCCTGCCCGTTGACAAGGCCGAGGCGCTGGCCGATACCCTGAGTACCGGACGCTGGACCCATGATCACCCGATCTTTGCCGAGGACGCGCGCGAGATGGGCCTGAACGTGAATACCGACATGCCCGAAGAGGTGATGAAGATGATGGAACTCTACCCCCAGCCCACCCGCCAGACACCCAGCGTCGAATACCTGCCGGTGCCGCATCCGGCGCCGAACAACCGTCACCGCTGAGGCCGCTTGCAGATGGACTGGTCCACCGCCGCCCCCGTCGTCACCGCCGCCTTTCTGGCATCCCTTGTCGAGGTGGTCGAGGCGTTTACCATCATTCTGGCCGTCGCCACCCTGCGCGGCTGGCGTCCGGCGCTGGCGGGCACCTTTTCGGCGCTTGGCCTGCTGGCGCTGATCGTCATCATTCTGGGGCCGCTGCTGGACCGGGTGCCGCTGCATCTGCTGCAGCTGGTGGTGGGCGTGTTGCTGCTTTTGTTCGGCCTGGGCTGGCTGCGCAAGGCCATCCTCAGGGCGGCGGGCGTGATCGCCCTGCATGACGAAGAGGCGATATTCAGGCGCGAGCAGGCCCAGCTCAGCCACGAGGCGCAGCTGGCCGAACGCTCGCAGGACTGGATCGCCGGGATTGCCGCCTTCAAGGCGGTGCTGCTCGAAGGGCTCGAGGTCGTGTTCATCGTCATCGCCGTGGGCGCGGGGCGCGGCCTGCTGTGGCCGGCGGCGGGCGGTGCGCTGGCGGCCGTCATCGTGATCCTGTCGATCGGCGCCCTGATTCACCGCCCGCTGGCGAAAGTGCCCGAAAACACGCTGAAATTCGGCGTCGGGGTCATGCTGTCGGCCTTTGGCGTGTTCTGGACGGGCGAAGGGCTGGGCGTGGCATGGCCGGGCGCCGACATGATGCTGGTCTGGTTTGCGGCCGCCTTTCTTGCAACCGGGCTGATCGCGGTGGCCCTGATCAGGGCCCGCGGACCGGAGGTCGATACATGAGCATCCTCAAACAGGTGATATCCGATCTGGTCGGCATGTTTCTCAAGGATGCGCGCCTGACCATCACCATTCTGGTGCTGGTGGCTGCCGTCGCCTTTCTCATCCGCGACGAGGGCTTGACGCCGCTGACCGGCGGATGGCTGCTGCTGGGCGGCAGTCTGGCCCTGCTGGTGATCAGCGTGCTGCGGGCGTCGGGGCGTGACTGAACGGAGCGCCCCGCTTCTTCTTTGCTGAAATACGCGATCCCGGCGCTGGCCGCCAGGGCCTTGCGGGGGCTGTCTGCCCCCGCACCCCCGAGAGTATTTCTGCAAAGAAGAAGGGCTGCCCGCAGCCCCCTTTAACCGCCGCGTACTTTGTTGCATAAGGCTGGCAACCCGATTTGCCCTGCACTGAAAAGGCACGCCAGACATGCATGACATCCGCAAGATCCGCGAAAACCCCGCCGCTTTCGACGCAGCCCTTGCGCGGCGCAGCCTGCCGCCTGTCGCTGATGAAATCCTTGCCATTGACGCCGCCCGGCGCGCCCATATCCTTGCGGCGGAAACCGCTCAGGCCGAACGCAACAAGGCGTCACGGGAAATCGGCGCGGCCAAGGCCCGTGGGGACGATACCGAATTCGAACGCCTGCGCGCGCTGGTTGCCGCCAAGAAGGCGGAAATCGCCGAGTTGGAGGAAAAGGCCCGCGCCGAGGATCAGCGCCTGACCGACATGCTGATGGGTCTGCCCAACCTGCCGCTTGACGATGTACCCGACGGCGATGACGAAAACGACAATGTGGAAATCAACCGCTGGGGCACGCCGCGCAGCTTTGATTTCGAGCCGCGCGAACATTTCGATATTCCGGCCGCGAAACCGGGCATGGATTTCGAACTGGCCGCCAGGCTGTCGGGCAGCCGTTTCATGGTGCTGAAGGGCGCGATGGTGCGTCTGCACCGGGCGCTGGCGCAATTCATGCTGGACACCCATGTCAATGATAACGGGCTGACGGAAATGTGGGTGCCGGTGCTGGTGCGCGAAGAGGCCATGTATGGCACCGGCCAGCTGCCGAAATTCGCCGAGGACAGCTATGCCACCAGCAATGGCTGGTGGATGATCCCGACCGCCGAAGTGCCGCTGACCAATACCGTTGCCGGCGAGATCCTTGACGAAAGCGCCCTGCCGTTGCGCATGACGGCACACACGCAGTGCTTTCGTTCCGAGGCGGGATCGGCCGGCAAGGACACCAAGGGCATGCTGCGCCAGCACCAGTTCGAAAAGGTGGAGATGGTCTCGATCACCCGCCCCGAGGACAGCCTTGACGAGTTGCACCGCATGACCCGCATCGCGGAAAAGCTGCTGGAATCGCTGCTGCTGCCCTATCGCACGGTGGCGCTGTGCACCGGCGACATGGGCTTTTCGGCCCAACGCACCCACGATATCGAGGTCTGGCTGCCCGGCCAGAACACCTATCGCGAGATCAGCTCGGTCTCTGTCTGCGGCGATTTCCAGGCCCGCCGCATGAATGCCCGTTTCCGCCGCGGCGAGGGCAAGCCCGAATTCGTGCATACGCTGAACGGATCGGGCCTTGCCGTGGGGCGCTGCCTGATCGCGGTGCTGGAAAACGGCCAGCAAGAGGATGGCTCGGTCTGGATCCCGCCGGTGCTGCACCCCTATCTGGGCGGCAAGACCACGATTTCGCCGCAAGGTGAACTGGTCTGACCCTTTCCCCGGCCAGCCTGATCCTGTAGAGCGGCAATGACAGCGGCCAAGGGGGCGGAACGTGCGAATCCTGATCACCAATGACGACGGCATCAACGCGCCGGGGCTGGCGGTTCTGCACGAAATCGCCGATGCCCTTGCCGGCCCTGCGGGCGAGGTCTGGACGGTCGCGCCCGCCTTTGAACAATCGGGCGTCGCGCATTGCATTTCCTATACCAAGCCGATGATGATCGCCAAGCTCGGCCCCCGCCGCTATGCGGCCGAGGGCTCGCCCGCCGATTGCGTGCTGGCCGGGCTGCATGACGTGATGAAGGATGCCCCCCCCGATCTGGTGCTGTCAGGCGTCAACCGCGGCAACAATGCCGGCGAGAACGCGCTGTATTCCGGCACGCTGGGCGGCGCCATGGAGGCCGCGCTGCACGGCATGAAGGCGGTCGCGCTGTCACAATATTACGGCCCCGAGGTCGCCGGCATGGACGAGCCCTTTGACGCCGCTCGCAAGCACGCGCTGCCGATCCTGCAAGACCTGCTTGCACACGGCATCTGGCAGGATCAGAGCTATGGCGTGTTCTACAACATCAACTTTCCCCCGGTGGATGCCGACGGCGTCAGGGGCGTGCGCGTCACCACGCAGGGCTTTCGCCAGGGGGCCTCTTTCGGGGTGCAGCCGCATCTGTCGCCCTCGGGGCGGCGCTTTCTGTGGGTGCATGGCGGCCCGCAGGATCGCCCCGCCGCCGCCGGTACCGATGTTCACGCCAACATGGAGGGCTATGTCGCGGTCACGCCGATGCGCGCCGACCTCACGGCCCATGATGCGCTCGATCGGCTGAAGGACGTGCTGGAATGACGGCGGATGCACAAACCCAAATGAAGTTTCTCTATACCCTGCGTTCGCGCGGAGTCACCGACGAGCGGGTTCTCAAGGCCATGGAAAAGGTCGATCGGGGCCTGTTCGTGCAGGGCATCTTTGCCCCCCACGCCTATGAGGACCGCCCCCTGCCCATTTCCTGCGGCCAGACCATCAGCCAGCCTTCGGTCGTCGGGCTGATGACCCAGGCGCTCGAGGTCGGCCCGCGCGACAAGGTGCTGGAAATCGGCACCGGCAGCGGCTATCAGGCCGCGATCCTCAGCCACCTTGCCCGGCGCGTCTATTCGGTCGAACGCCATCTCGAACTGGCCCGGACGGCGCGCAAGGTGATCGAGGATCTCGGGCTGGTCAATGTCACCGTGATGACGGCGGACGGCTCCAAGGGCCTGCCGGATCAGGCGCCGTTCGACCGCATCATCGTGACCGCCGCCGCCGAGGACCCGCCGGCCAATCTGCTGGCGCAGCTGGCCGAGGGGGGCATCATGGTGCTGCCGGTCGGCCAGTCGGACATGGTGCAGAGCCTGATCAAGGTGCGGAAAACCGCCGATGGGCTGGATTACGCCGAACTTTGCGACGTTCGATTCGTCCCCTTGGTTGAAGGCATTGCCCAAGGGTAGTATACCGGCAACCATATTTCGACGCGAAAGCATTGGGGGCAGGTCATGCGCACGCGGCTTGAGGGAAATGGCAGGGCACGTCTGGTCCTGTCGTCACTTGCGCTTCTGGCTCTGGCCGGTTGCACGGCCGGCCTCGACATGGGCGGTTACAACCTGGGCGGGCCAGCCGACCCGCCGGCAAATGTCGCCGCCCGCCCCGAACCCGATTCGCGCGGGATCATCACCTACCCCAGCTATCAGGTGGTTCTGGCAAGACGCGGCGACACGGTATCCAGCGTGGCCGCGCGCATCGGCCTGGGCGCGGACGAACTGGCCAAATACAACGGGCTCAAGGCCGAAACACCCTTGCGCGACGGTGAATTGCTGGCCCTGCCGCGCAAGATCGACGGCGCGGGCAGCGGGGTGGACATCACCGCAATCGCCTCGCAGGCCATCGACAAGGCCAATCGCGGCAACGCCACCACATCCCCCGTTGACGGGGGGACGGGCTTTGGCGCGCCCGCCTCGAACAAGGCGATCGAACCGATCCGCCACCGCGTGGAACGCGGTGAAACCGCCTATTCCATCGCCCGCCTCTATGGCGTTTCCGTCACGGCGCTGGCCTCGTGGAACCGGCTGGGGCCCGACCTTGCCGTGCATGAGGGCCAGCAACTGCTGATCCCGATCGTCGAAACGCCTCAATCGACAACCCCGGCAACGAGGCCCGCGCCGGCCGCGCCCGTGAAACCCGCAACACCGCCGCGCGATACCACCCCGCCGGCGCGCGTGGCACAGGCTCCGCTGACGCCGCCCGCAGATGTTGCCAAACCGGGCCAGGGCAGCACCACCCCGGTGCCGCCCTCGTCAGCCAAACCCCTGCCGCCCTCGCCCGAACCGGCGGCCGAGCCCCCCTCGCCCAAACTGTCACAATACAAGAGCCAGACAACCGCCAGGAAATTCCTCATGCCGGTCGAGGGCAACATCATCTCGCCCTATACGGGCAAGAAGGGCGGGAATGAGGGCATCGACATCGCCGCCATGCCCGGCACCGCGGTACTGGCCGCAGCCGATGGCACGGTCGCGCTGATCTCGAAATCGGTTGCCGCGAACACGATCGTCCTGATCCGTCACCCGGGCAACCTGTTCACCGTCTATTCCAACGTGACCGACGTGCCGCTGGCCAAGGGCGACAAGGTGCTGCGCGGGCAAAAGATCGGCGCCGTCGCCCAGGGCGCACCCTCGTTCCTGCATTTCGAGATCAGGAAAGGCACGCAGAGCGTCGATCCGCAACAATACCTGCAGTAACGCGGCCCCGCCTTCTTCTTTGTCCAAATACGCGCGGGGGTGAATTGCCGCAGGCAAGAGGGGGCAGCCAGCCCCCTGCCCCGGCCAGCCCCTGAACCCTATTTTTTCGCGGTCCAGCGCCCTTCAAGGTGCTTGTTCAGCTTGGTCACCTTCTTGTCGCGCTTGTTCCGATAGGGGTTCTTGTCACCCTGCGAACGCACAAACAGCCTGATCGGCGTGCCGGGCATGTCGAAATCCTCGCGCAGGCCATTGACCAGATAGCGGCTGTAACTGGTCGGAAGCGCATCCGGGTGCGAACACATCACCACGAATGACGGCGGGCGCGTCTTGACCTGGGTCATATAGCGCAGGCGGATCCGCCTGCCCCCCGGTGCGGGCGGCGGGTGGACCTCGAGCATCCCGGTCAGCCAGCGGTTCAGCCGCGCGGTGGAAATGCGGCGGTTCCACACCTCATGGGCCTTGAGGATCGCCTGTTGCAGCCGGTCCAGCCCCTTGCCCGTCAACGCCGAGACCATGACCATCGGCGCGCCGCGCAGCTGCGGCAACAGGCGGTCGAATTTCTCGCGCAGGTCGCGCAGCTTTTCCTGCTTGTTGTCCTCCAGATCCCATTTGTTCACCGCCAGAACCACCGCCCTGCCCTCGCGCTCGGCCAGGTCGGCGATGCGCAGATCCTGCTGCTCGAAGGGGGTCTGAACGTCCAGCAGCACGACAACAACCTCGGCAAAACGCACGGCCCGCAGCCCGTCGGCGACCGACAGCTTTTCCAGCTTTTCCTGAACACGGGCCTTCTTGCGCATGCCGGCGGTGTCAAAGATGCGCATCTCGACGCCGCGCCAGTTGGTGCGCACCGAAATCGAATCGCGCGTGATCCCGGCCTCGGGGCCGGTCAGCAGGCGTTCTTCGCCCAGGATCTGGTTGATGAGCGTCGATTTCCCCGCATTGGGCCGCCCGACCACCGCGATCTGCAACGGCTTGTCATGGACAATCGCCTTGCCCTGGTTGTCCTCATCCGCTTCGTCCTCGGGGATGGCGACATCGGTTTCGGGGCTGTGATCCTCGCGGCTGGCAAACTGCGCGGCAACGGGCTCCAGCGCCTGCGCCAGATCGACCATGCCCTGGCCATGTTCGGCCGACAGCGGCACCGGCTCGCCCAGCCCAAGGGAAAAGGCATCGATCAACCCCGCCTCGGCGGCGCGGCCCTCGGCCTTGTTGGCCACAAGGATGACATTGGCGTTCTTCCTGCGCAGGATCTGGGCGAATACCTCGTCCTGCGGGGTCACGCCAACGCGGGCGTCGATCATGAACAGACAGGCGTCTGCCATGTCCACCGCGCGCTCGGTCAAGCGCCGCATGCGGGCGGGCAGGCTGTCGTCGTCGGCCAGTTCCAGCCCCGCGGTGTCGATCACCGTAAAGCGCATGTTGCCGAGCCTGGCATCGCCCTCGCGCAGGTCGCGCGTGACACCGGGCTGGTCATCGACCAGCGCCAGCTTGCGCCCGACGAGGCGGTTGAAAAGGGTGGATTTACCCACATTGGGGCGCCCCACTATGGCAAGTGTAAAGGTCATCGAGGTCATCCGCTATGGTGCAGACACGCCCCATATACCCTGCGGGCCCTATTTGAAAGCGTGCAATTTGCCGTTCTGCGACAAAACATAGAGAACGCCGTCCACGATGGCCGGGGCCGAGGCCGCACCGCCGGGAATATCGACCTCGCTCAGCAGCTTGCCCGACACCGGGTCGAAACTGCGCAGCTTGCCGTCGCTTGACGCAACCAACAGCCGACCGCCGGCCAGGATCGGGCCGTAATGCACAAAGGCATCAAAGCGTTTCTTCGCCTTGCGCCATTGCGGCAGCGGCACCGACCAGATCAGACTGCCGTCGCGGGCCGAAAGGCGCAGCAGACGCGCCTCGTCCGATACCAGAAAGACCGAATTGCCGACCGGCAGGACCGGGCCGTAGGATCCCTGGTTGGCGGTCCAGATACGGGTACCGTCCCGGGCGTCGATGGCAGCCATGCGCCCGGCCTGATTGGCCACATAGACGCGCCCCCCCTTGACCACCGGGTCGCCCGAGATATCGCCTATGTCAGCGCGCGCATAACCGCTGCGCCCGCCCGAGATGGCGACGCTCCAGGCGCGCAGGCCATTGGCGGCCATCGCCGCGACCACCTCGCCCGAGCTGAACGGCAGGATGACCAGACGCCCGTCCGCAGCCGCCGACGCCCCGCCCAGCAGGCCCGCATCAGAGGGGGTGCTCTGCTGCTGCCACTGGATACGGCCGTCGCTGGCCCGGATGGCCCAGGCCTGGTTGTCGCGCGAAATCACATAGACCCGCCCCTGCCAGACCAGCGGCGGCGCATCCACCGGCGCGTCCAGCTTCTGCGTCCACAGGCGGCTGCCGTCGCGCGCCTTCAGCGCGACCACCTCGCCAAAGCCGGTGGTAGCATAGATCACCCCCGCGGCATAGGCCAGCCCGCCGCCGGTAGCATCGCCCGGCCGGTCGGAAGGCGGGGTCAGGTCGCGTCTCCAGACGGTCGCGCCGATGGGCGAGGTCGCGGTGACACCCGCCTGCGAATCGAGGGTATAGATCAGCCCCTCGGCGATCACCGGCCCCGAGGTGATCCGATGTCTGGCATCGTTACCCGCGCCGATCGGGGCGCTCCACAGACGGGTCAGATCGCGGCCCAGACGCAGATGCGGCGCGGCATTTCCCAGGTTGCCGTTGCGGTGCGTCCACAGGGACAGGCTGACCGTGCGCGGCAGGCTGATCGGCAGGGCGCGGTTTTCCGGGGTCTTGCCGGGCGGTTCGGTGATCCTGGCCTTGCGGCCGGTAGCGGTTTCCTGGGCGACGTCCGAGACGTAGGTCTCGCTCAGCGGGGTCCTGATATCGAAACGCTGACCCTGAAGGATTTCCTCCTTCTTGGCGCAACCGGCCAGTGCCGCCGCCGCCAACAGCAGAAAGATCGAATGGTTCAGTTTCACCCTGTCCGGCCCCTCACCCATGTTGTGCCGTTCATGGCCACGCGCGCGCGGCCCGCCGCCTATCCGTTCGAGCCGTCGCCCTTGGGAACATCCAGCGTGCCGCCCAGGGCCACAATCAACTGTTGCGCCCTTTGAAGCAAGCCTTGTGTTGTACCCGGCTCTTGCAGGATGGTGCGCAATACCTTGATTGCATCGTCATTGTTTCCGTATTCGTAATAGGCCAGCGCCTTCTGTTCCAGCGCCACCGTGCGGAAGGGGTTTCCGGGGGTGGCCAGCTCGTCCAGCTTGGCCAGACGCTGCTGCCTGTCCATGTCGCGTCCGCGCAGGATCACGGCCTTCAGCGAGGCCAGTTGCCGATAGACCAGCGGCGCGCCATTGTCGCCGGCAAGGCGATCGAGGATTTCCAGCGCCGCCTTGCGGTCGTCGGCCTCGACCAGGGCAGCGGCGCGCAGCAGATCCAGAACGACCTGCCCCCCCTCGCCGGCGGGCCGGACGGAATCCAGCGCCTGGGCCCGCGCCTGCGGCGTCTTGGCGTCCAGCGCCTGCAGGATCGCGTCGCCAAAGGCCTGAGCGGCGCGCCGCTCGCTGGCCTTGCGCCACTCGTTCCAGGACGCGCCGGCAACGATCAGCACCACGGCGAGAATGGCGATCCAGCCATATTTGCGAAAGAATGCAAACAACTTGTCACGGCGCACCTCTTCGGCGACCTCTTCGATAAAGGAATCCGTCTCGCTCACAGCTGCCTCCGGGACATGGAAAACCGTCGCCACGTCATAGCCCAAGGCCCGCACCATTGCCAAGCACAAAGGCTGTGCGACATCGCACCGACCGGCAAGGCCCCGCCGATGCTCGTGCCCGACAGCACCGACGGGCGTCAAGTCGCGCGCAAGCAGGGCAACAGGCGAGGGCAACAGACGGATGCCGGGCAGGCGCGTGGCCGGGGTGCATGTGGAAAGCATCGGGAAAGCATCGGGAATGCCAACGCCAATGTGATCAAGTCACCGACACGGGGCCGCAAAAGGGTGCATCAAGGGGCTGTGAAACGCCCCGATTCGCCGGGGTGACAGGCGTTGCCCCGACCACCGCCACCCTGTGGGGGCCAGACAGGGCAACGCCATTGGCAAAGAGGTGAGAAAATGTTCAAGAAAAATGTCGGAACCACCGACCGTATCCTGCGCCTTGTCCTGGGCGTCGTTCTGCTGGGTGCCTGGTATCTCTATCCCGATCTCGGTTGGCGCAACTGGCTGCTGATCGGGATCATTCCGCTGGTGACGGGGCTGATCTCCAGCTGCCCGCTCTATTCGATCTTTGGCTGGTCCACCTGCCCCACGCGGAAAAGCTGAGGCCGGGCGGTCGCGGGGCGACCCGATCACGCCCCGCCCCCGGCCCGCCCCCGACCCACCCCGGCCCGCCACCCGCCCTGCCCGGGGCAGACGCCATCAGCCGATCATCGGCGAGAGGGTGCCGTGGCGTTCCTCGTAATGGCGCCGGAGCCGTTCGAGCGCGATGCGCAGCACTATCTTGCCCGAGCGCGCCTACCAGCCCATGCGCCGCTCGGTCGTCTCCAGCCCTTCCAGATAGCAACAGCAGCGCAGCGCGATGTCGCCCAGGCCGGGGCCAAGGTCGCGCAGCGCCTCGGCAACGCGGTTGCGCGCGGCCATCGGCCCCTCGGCCGGTGAGGAATCGCCCATGGCCCGGCCCTGCCCGGCGGTCAGAAAGCGGTCCCAGTTCTGCGTGACCCGCGTGCCCATCTGGGCCATCTCGAAATCTTCGCGCAACCGTTCCGCCGCCAGCACCTGCTCGGCGCTGAGGAAGGGCCGGCCATCCCGGCCCTTTCGCCGCGCAAGCAGGGTGACCGGGCTTTCGGCCAGGTTATAGCGCAACCGTCGCGGGCGACCATCGACGCCAACCGCAAGGCTGCGCTCGGCCCAGCACTTGTGCTGCTCCTGAAAACCCGCGTCGCCCATACCCTCGCGCGCCGCCAGCCGACGCCTCAGCGCGGCGCGCCCGGCCTCGGTGATGCGATAACACGCAACCTTGCCCCGGCGATAACACTCGATCCAGTCGCGCACGGCAAAGGCCTGCACGACATGGCGATCGACAACCGCGATCCGCACCGGGCTGCGGCCATCCATCTCGCGCATCACCACCGCGCGCTCCAGACCGCGCGCCACCGCCAGAAAGGCGCCGCTCTCGCACAGGCGGCGCAGGATGCGCGGGGCCTCGGCCTCGACCTCGGGATCGCTGGCGACGGGTTTGGCGCCCTCGGCGCCGGGCAGAGCCTGTATCTGCATGGCAGTTTCTCCTTGATCTCGGGTCGGGGCAGACGGGCGAACGAGGGCGGCAAGCGCAGCGAGCGCCTCGTCCACCAGCGGGTCGTCGCGCCGGGATTCGATACGACGCACCTGGCGCATCACGGTCGAGGGATGGGCGTGACGCCTGCGCGCGATGAACCGCATGGAATGACCCGCCTCGACATGTTCCAGATAGCGCCGCGCGGCCTCGGGCACCCAGCCGGGAAGGGGCGCTGCCCCCTGATGCGGCACCTTTTCGCCTGAATCGATGTGGCCGTCGTGTTTCATGCCTGCCCATGACCGTTTTCGGGGCGTTCTTCCTATGGTTGTTTGTTTATGATTCGGTTAAAATAGTGAATATTTCGCGATATTGTTTCCAATTCTTAAACAATTACCGGCAAACCGCGCGCTCGGACCGACAGCAGGCAACAGTCGGCGCCCTTGTGCGAGCCTTTCCGCAAATCAGGAAAGGAGCGGAAAATGTCCCATCAATTCGATATGTTGAGCACCCTGCGTCGGCCGCGTCTGCTGATCACGGCCGCACGATACAAGCTGGCCAGCTATCGCCGCGAACGCGACCTGCCCCGACTGCTGGGAATGTCGCGACCGGGGCCGCACGGCCGCTGCCTGGGCCGTCTGATGCTGATCGAGGCCGGCATCAACCAGGCACGGCTGACGGGCAGCGCAACCTACAGTATTGCGCGCCACATCGAGATCCTGGCCGCCATGATGCACGAATCCACCGCCCGCATCCCGGTTTCGGCCTGAGCCTCAGCCAAAGGCGTCGGGCTCGCTTTCCTTGCGCTGGCGGATATAGGCCTGAAGCGCCTCGTCGATCGCGGGGTCGATGGCCGGTTGCCGGTATTCCGCCAGCAGCTTGCGCACGCGATCCCCTGCCAGCGCCACGCTGTCGGGCGCGCCGCTGTCGGCCCATGTTTCATAGGGGCGGTAGTCCAGCACGTCGCTGCGCCAGAAGGCATCCTTGAAATTGCGCTGGGTATGGGCACAGCCAAGGTAATGCGCGCCGGGGCCGACCTCGCGCAGCGCGTCCAGCGCCTGGGCGTTTTCATCCACCGCCACCCCCTGGGCAAGGCGCTGCAACACGCCCAGCTGGTCGGCATCCAGCACAAACTTGGCAAAGCTGGCGACCAGCCCGCCCTCGAGCCAGCCGGCCGAATGCAGGGCGAAATTGACGCCCGCCATCAGCGTGGCGTTCAGCGTGTTGGCCGACTCATAGGCCGCCTGCGCATCGGCCAGTTTCGACGTGCACAGCCCGCCGCCCGCGCGATAGGGCAGGTTCATGCGCCGCGCCAGCTGCCCCGCGCCATACAGGATCAGGCTGGCCTCGGGCGTGCCGAATGTGGGGGCGCCCGAATTCATGTCGATCGAGGCCCCGAACGCCCCCATGATCACCGGCGCGCCCTTGCGCACCAGCTGGCTGTAGGCGACGCCGGCCAGCAGCTCGGCAAACAGCTGGGTCAGGGTGCCGGCAACCGACGCCGGCGCCATTGCCCCGCTGATGATGAAGGGCGAGATGATGCAGCCCTGCCCGGCCGCGGCATAGACCTCGAGCGCCCCCATCATGGTGGCATCGAATGTCAGGGGCGAGTTGATGTTGATCAGCGACACCATCACCGCGTTTTCGGCCACGAATTCACGCCCGAACAGGATTTCCGACATGCGCACCGAATCCTTGGCGCGTTCGGGGGCGGTGACCGAGCCCATATAGGGCTTGTCGCTCAGGGTCATATGGGCGTGCAGCATGTCGAGATGGCGCTTGTTCACCGCGATGTCGGTGGGCTCGCACAGCGTGCCGCCCGAGTGGTGCAGGTATTTCGACATATATCCAAGGCGCACGAAGTTGCGGAAATCCTCGATGGTCGCATAGCGCCGGTTGCCGTCGAGGTCGCGCACGAAAGGCGGGCCATAGACCGGCGCGAACACCAGATTGCGCCCGCCGATTTCAACGCTGCGCTCGGGGTTGCGCGCGTGCTGGGTAAATGACGACGGCGCCGTAGAACACAATTGGCGCGCCAGCCCGCGCGGGATATGCACGCGCTCGCCCTGCACATCGGCGCCCGCATTCCGCCAGCGTTCCAGCGCCGCCGGGTTGTCGGTGAAATCGACGCCGATTTCCTCAAGCACCAGCTCGGCATTGGTTTCGATGATTTCCAGCGCCTCGGCGTCCAGCACCTCGAAATTCGGGATGTTGCGGGTGATGAATTTCGCCACCTCGAAATGCGGCGCAAGGCGTTCGGCCCTGCGTGCCGCCCCGCCCCCGCCGCGCCCCCGCCTGCGCCGTGCTGTTCTGTCGGACATCTGGCTATCCCCTGAAATTGGCCCCTGTCATTGGCCCTGTGCCTGGCCGCGTCTTTCGAATCGTCATAGCCTGCGCGGCCCCGTGCCGAGGACGAAATTGCGCCTTCTGTGCGCGGAAAAGCGACATCCACCCCGACATGCCTGCGATCGCGCCCCTTGATCCCGCGCGCGCCAGCCCCTAATCACCGCACATGACCCAGAACAGCCCCATATCCGCCCATCAACGCCTGCTGATCATCGATTTCGGCAGCCAGGTCACGCAGCTGATCGCCCGCCGCCTGCGCGAGCTGAACATCTATTGCGAAATCCACCCCTATCAGAAGGTCACGGCCGACAGCATCCGCGCCTTGGCGCCGCTGGCGGTGATCCTGTCGGGCGGGCCGGCCAGCGTGCTGGACAAGGACAGCCCCCGCGCCCCGCAGGAGCTGTTCGAAATGGGCCTGCCGATCCTGGGCATCTGCTATGGCCAGCAGGTGATGATGACCCAGCTGGGCGGCAAGGTCGAAGGCGGCCATCACGCCGAATTCGGCCGCGCCTTCGTGCAACCCGCGGGCAACCATGCCAGTGACCCGATCTTTGCCGGCTGGTTCGAGGACGGGCGCGAAGAGGTGTGGATGAGCCACGGCGACCGCGTCACCGAACTCGCCCCCGGGTTCGAGGTCTACGGCACATCCGAAAACGCGCCCTTTGCCATTGTCGGCGACCCTGCGCGGCGCTTTTACGCGGTGCAGTTCCATCCCGAGGTGCATCACACCCCCAACGGCGCGCGGCTGCTGAAAAACTTTACCGATCTGGCGGGTTTCACCGGCGACTGGACCATGGCCGCCTACAAGGACGAGGCCATCCGCCAGATCCGCGAAACCGTGGGCGACGGCAAGGTGATCTGCGGGCTGTCGGGCGGGGTGGACAGCTCGGTCACCGCGGTGCTGATCCACGAGGCCATCGGCGATCAGCTGACCTGCGTCTTTGTCGATACCGGCCTCATGCGCGCGGGCGAGGCCGACGAGGTGGTGGGCATGTTCCGCGACAACTACAACATCCCGCTGATCCACGCCGATGAAAGCGATCTGTTTCTGGGCGCGCTGGACGGCCAGTCCGACCCGGAGACCAAGCGCAAGATCATCGGGCGCCTGTTCATCGAGGTGTTCGAGAAACACGCCAAATCGGTCGGCGGCGCACAGTTTCTGGCGCAAGGCACGCTTTACCCCGACGTGATCGAATCGGTCAGCTTTTCAGGCGGCCCCTCGGTCACCATCAAGAGCCACCACAATGTGGGCGGCCTGCCCGAAAAGATGGGCCTGAAACTGGTCGAGCCCCTGCGCGAGCTGTTCAAGGACGAGGTCCGCGCGCTGGGCCGCGAGCTGGGCCTGCCCGCCAGTTTCGTCGGCCGCCACCCCTTTCCGGGGCCGGGCCTTGCCATTCGCTGCCCCGGCGAGATCACCCGCGAAAAGCTGGAAATCCTGCGCCAGGCCGATGCGGTGTTCATCGACCAGATCCGCAAGCACGGGCTGTATGATGAAATCT
This sequence comes from Alphaproteobacteria bacterium, assembly GCA_030148665.1. Lineage (GTDB taxonomy): Bacteria > Pseudomonadota > Alphaproteobacteria > Rhodobacterales > Rhodobacteraceae > UBA5972. The sequence continues at coordinate 124,910 of JASBSZ010000001.1, read as the reverse complement.
GGCAGGCCTTTGTTGCCATCCTGCCGGTGCGCACCGTGGGCGTGATGGGCGACGGGCGCAGCTATGATTTCGCCTGCGCCCTGCGCGCGGTGACCAGCGTCGATGGCATGACGGCGGATTATTACCCGTTCAGCCACGAATTTCTGTCGGAAACCGCCAACCGCATCATCGGCGAGGTCCGGGGCATCAACCGCGTGACCTATGACATCACCAGCAAGCCGCCGGGCACGATCGAATGGGAATGAGGGCGTGGATCAGCCGGCCAAGGGGGCGCTGCCCCCGTCGCTGACGCGACTCCCCCGGACGTATTTGGGCAAAGAAGAAGCAGGGGGATGGCCGCGCCGCGGTGCGCGGAGGATCACGCGAAAGAATAGCCGAACATTCGGATATCCCGTGCGTGGCGCCGGGCGATACGTTCGGCGTCGGCATCGCTGTAGTATTTTCGATAGTCCCGATCCGCACGCGATGCGTTGATGCGCGCACCCTGTCTGACCTTCAGCAGCAGGCCGTATTTCGCGGCCATGTCGCGCAGATCGGATTCCAGTGTCTCCTGACGCAGCACATGGTCGGCCCTGGTCCGCCCCTGCTCGTCCACGATCCAGTCACTGATCTGCATGCGCAGGTAATTTTCCGGTGAACGCGGCAGTTCCTCGTCATCCAGCCATTTCAGATAGTCGGAAAAGCTGAGGTTGCGGATCTGTTCATGTTCCAGCGGCAGGCCCGAGTGACGCCCGCCCTCGTCCTTGCCGACGTAATTGTACCAGGACACGTGCCAGTCCCAGGGGTTGCGGATGACGGTAAACAGGCGCCAATCGTGAATGTCATGGCCGCGCGCCGAGAAAATGTCCCTGTATTCGCGATAGGTGCGATGCCCCGCGGCCTCGCGCCAGCGCAGCGTCGGACACAGACTGAAGCGCAGGCCAAAGGCATCGGCGACGAAACTGCCACCACATTTGGGCGTGTGAATGAAGATCATCCTTTCACCTGCCCAGGGCCAGAGGCGCTCGATCCGGTTGCGTGGCACGAACATGGTGCGATCCCTCAAAACGAAAGGCAGAGGCCGATGGCCCCTGCCCCGAAGATTTATCGCGCCGTGACCTATCCCGCCAGAGCCTTTTCCAGGTTCTCGGCGATCTTTTCCAGATAGCCCTCGGTCGTCAGCCATTTCTGATCGGGGCCGATCAGCAGGGCCAGATCCTTGGTCATATGGCCGGACTCGATGGTTTCGACGACGACGCGTTCCAGCGTCTCGGCAAAATTCAACAGCGCCGCGTTGTCGTCCAGCTTGGCCCGATGCTTGAGCCCGCCGGTCCAAGCATAGATCGACGCGGTCGAGTTGGTCGAGGTCGCCTTGCCCTGCTGGTGCTGGCGATAGTGGCGGGTGACGGTGCCGTGGGCGGCCTCGGATTCAACCACCTTGCCATCGGGCGTCATCAGCACCGATGTCATCAGACCCAGCGAACCATAGCCCTGGGCGACGGTGTCCGACTGAACGTCACCGTCGTAGTTCTTGCAGGCCCAGACATAGCCGCCCGACCATTTCAGTGCCGAGGCCACCATGTCGTCGATCAGGCGGTGTTCATAGGTGATGCCCTTTTCGGCAAACCTGTCGGCAAATTCGGTATCGAACACCTCCTGGAACAGATCCTTGAAACGCCCGTCATAGGCCTTGAGGATGGTGTTCTTGGTGCTCAGATACAGCGGCCAGCCGCGGTCGAGCGCGTAATTCATGCTGGCGCGGGCAAAATCGCGGATGCTGCTGTCGAGGTTGTACATGCCCATGGTCACGCCCGATCCCGGGGCGTCAAAGACCTCGCGTTCGATGACGGTGCCATCCTCGCCCACGAATTTCAGCGTGACCTTGCCCTTGCCCGGGAAACGGAAATCGGTCGCCTTGTACTGGTCGCCGAATGCGTGGCGCCCGATCACGACGGGCTTGGTCCAGCCGGGCACCAGGCGCGGCACGTTCTGGCACACGATAGGGGCGCGGAAGATCACCCCGCCCAGGATGTTGCGGATGGTGCCGTTGGGGCTGGGATACATGCGCTTGAGGCCGAATTCCTCGACCCGGGCCTCATCGGGGGTGATGGTCGCGCATTTCACGCCAACGCCGTATTTCTTGATCGCATACGCCGCGTCCACGGTGATCTGGTCGTCGGTGCGGTCGCGCTCCATGATGCCCAGATCGTAATATTTCAGGTCGATATCCAGATAGGGCAGGATCAGCTTTTTCTTGATGAAGTCCCAGATGATCCGGGTCATCTCGTCGCCGTCGAGCTCGACAACGGGGTTTTCGACTTTGATCTTGGTCATGGGGCATCCTCTTGGTGAACGGGAGAATCAGGCTGGGGGCTCTATAACGTGAATATGTGGGCTTGGGAATACTGTATGCGAGTGTATACACAAAGAATTCGCAGGTTGCGGGCCTTGATGGCGTGGAGAAATCAAAATCCACATCACGGAAATTCTAACGCAAGGCCAGGTTCGCGCCCGGCCCCGAGGGGGGCGCGCGGAGATCTGCGGAGCGGTTTTCGCGAGTGCGGCGGCACAACCTGTTGAAACGATGCCACCAATTCGCGCCCGCCTGGGTGGCGGGGCCGGGTTTGAGCCGGATCGCAAGCGATCCGGAAACGTATTACCAGAAATGCCCCGGCACCTTGTCACGGCTCTGCCAAAACGCGCGCACAGATACACCAGGGGCGCCCGACGCGCTGCGCCAGACGCCCCGGAATTCGGCCACTCGGGTGGCCTACTTGTTCTCTTCCAGCCAGGCCAGCACGGTTTCGGGCGAGGATTCGCCGTAAGGATCGGCACCGTGGTTGTCCTCGCGGCCGGGCTCTTCGAACCACGCCTCGACCACGCCGTCATTGACGACCGCCGCATAGCGCCAGGAGCGATAGCCAAAGCCCAGATTGGCCTTTTCGACCAGCATGCCCATCTGGCGGGTGAATTCACCGCTGCCGTCGGGGATGACCTTGACGTTTTCCAGCTTTTGGCTGCGGGCCCAGGCATTCATGACAAAGCTGTCATTCACGCTCATGCAATAGATTTCGTCGATGCCAAGCGCCTTGAACTTGTCGGCGTTGTTCTCGTAACCCGGCAGCTGGTAGGTCGAGCACGTCGGGGTAAATGCCCCGGGCAGCGAAAACAGCACGACGCGCTTGCCCTTGAAATAATCGTCGGTGGTCATGTCCTGCCAGCGATAGGGGTTGTCGCCCCCGATCGATTCGTCACGAACACGGGTCTTGAACACGATGTTGGGAACACGAACGCCTACATGCATCTTGATCTTCCTTCCTTTGAACTGGGTGCCGGCGCGGCACCGGGCTGCGCGCTTTTTTATAACGATTCTAAACTAGCGGCAATGCCGTATCCCGTCGCCATGCACCCGGCATCTGCCAAACCTGCGCATTTTGCAAGACAATCCCGCTGGCCGCGCCTATATATTGCCCGCGAATCGAGGTACCCCCATGCGCGATCTGAACAACCCCGCCGAACGCCACCCGGAAAAGGCCCACCGGCCCGACAATGCGCAGCCGCGCAAGCCCGGCTGGATACGGGTCAAGGCGCCCAACTCGCCCGCCTATCGGCAGACCCGCGACATCCTGCGCGACGGCAGGCTGAACACCGTGTGCGAAGAGGCCGGTTGCCCCAATGTCGGCGAATGCTGGAGCCAGCGCCACGCCACCATGATGATCATGGGCGAGATCTGCACCCGCGGCTGCACCTTCTGCAACATCGCAACCGGGCGGCCCGACGCGCTGGACCCGTTCGAACCCGCCCGCGTGGCCGATGCGGTGGCAAAGCTGGGGCTGAAACATGTGGTCATCACCTCGGTCGATCGCGACGATCTGGCCGATGGCGGGGCCGAGCATTTCGCCCAGACCATCCGCGCCATCCGCCGCAAGGCCCCCGACACGACGATCGAGATCCTGACACCCGATTTCCTGAAATGCGGGGCCGACGCGCTGGAAACCGTGGTTGCGGCGCGGCCCGACGTGTTCAACCACAACCTTGAAACGGTGCCGGGCCTCTACCCGTCGGTGCGCCCCGGCGCGCGTTATTTCCATTCGCTGCGGCTGCTGCAGCGGGTCAAGGAAATCGACGCGTCGATATTCACCAAATCCGGCATCATGGTCGGGCTGGGCGAGGATCGGCCGCAGGTGCTGCAAGTGATGGACGACCTGCGCGCGGCGGATGTGGATTTCATCACCATCGGGCAATATCTGCAGCCCACGCCCAAGCACCACGCAATTGACCGTTTCGTCACGCCCGACGAATTCAAGGCCTATGAAAAGGCCGCCTATGGCAAGGGGTTCCTGATGGTCTCGGCAACGCCGCTGACGCGGTCGAGCTATCACGCCGGCGACGATTTCGCCCGCCTGCGCGCGGCACGGCAGGCGGCGCTGGGGCGGTGATCTGCGTGCACCTCATTGAGTGCTGGCTGAAACGGCAGGTTCGCGACCGATCCCGAGGGTGGGCGCACTGATATCTGCGTGCGGGTTTTCGCGAGTGAACCGCTGCAACCCGTTGAAACGACACCACCAATTCGCGCCCGCCCTGGGGGGCGGGGTCGGGCGCGAACCGGATTGCAAGCAATCCGGTATCGAGTTGAGTTGAACCAGCACATCCAGCTCAGAACCGCGGCAACCGGCGCGGCGCGCGATTGACGGTCAGCCAGTCGGGCCAGCCCCATATCTGTTCGATCCCGTACAGAACGGCAATGATCGCAAACACCAGAAGAACCAGTTTCACCCGCCCCATCGAGGGGGGATTGCGCGCCCAGCGGGACGCGCGCATGAGCCAGCGCAGATAGAACATGCCCCGATGATAGGCCAGACCGGCCCAAAGGGGAATGGGCAGATGCCGCTACAGCGGGGGCATGCCTGGCCATTCATGTTCTTGCCAGGCCATTTCCGTTCCCCTTCCTGCCGGATCCCATCGCGAGTTGAGGGCAGCGCCCGATCCGAGGGGGGCGCCAGAGCGCCCGCCTGGGGGGCGGGGCGGGCGCTGCCCGGCGTTGACGCCGGGCGCTCTTGACCAGGGCCACCAAGAAGAGCCCCGACAGCAATCACCCTGGCCCTGCTACAGCCGCACGCCCCGCCTTCCCGCAAGATCGGTGAAATACTGCCACGCCACCCGGCCCGAGCGTGCGCCGCGGGTCTGTTGCCACTCGATCGCCTCGGCGCGCAGGGTTTCGTCGTCGATCGCCACCCCATAGGCATCGCAATAGCCGCGGATCATCGCCAGATAGTCATCCTGCGAGCAGGGGTGGAAACCCAGCCACAGCCCGAAACGATCGGACAGCGAGACCTTTTCCTCGACCGCCTCTGACGGGTTGATGGCGCTGGAACGCTCGTTCTCGATCATGTCGCGCGGCATCAGATGGCGCCGGTTCGAGGTGGCGTAGAAAACCACATTGTCAGGCCGCCCCTCGATACCGCCATCCAGCACCGCCTTGAGCGATTTGTAATGGCTGTCATCCTGATCAAAGGACAGGTCGTCGCAAAACAGGATGAACCGTCCCTCGGCGCCCCGCAGCAGATTCAGCAGACGCCCGATCGAGGGCAGATCCTCGCGCTGGATCTCGACCAGCTTGAGCGTGCCGACCTGTTCGTTGACCGCCCCATGCACCGCCTTGACCAGCGAGGATTTCCCCATCCCGCGCGCGCCCCACAGCAACACGTTGTTGGCGGGCAGGCCGCGGGCAAACTGGCGGGTGTTTTCCAGCAGGATGTCGCGTGCGCGATCGACCCCGACCAGAAGGGACAGATCGACCCGGTTGATCCGTACCACCGGTTCCAGCCGGTCGGGCTCGACATGCCAGACAAAACCGTCGGCGGAATCGAAGTCGGGTATATCCTGCGGCGCCGGGGCGAGGCGTTCCAGCGCCTGGGCGATCCGTGTCAGAATCCCGTCATTCATTCGTCGTCGTCACCATCGATATCCTCGTCCCACAGCCCCTCGGCCATCAGGCGTTCCTTGCGCTTTTTCTCGACGCGCGCGACCAGGAAAATCGAAATCTCGTACAGCCCGTAAACGACCACGAACAGGATCGTCTGGGTCATCACATCGGGCGGGGTGACGATGGCGGCCAGCACCAGGATGCCGACGATCGCATATTTGCGCACCGATTTCAGCCCCTTGGAGCTGACCAGACCGGCCTTGCCCATCAGGGTCAGCAGCACCGGCAGCTGGAAACACAGGCCGAAGGCGACGATGAACTTGATGGTCAGCTTGAGATATTCCTGGGCCGAGCCCTGAAACGCGATGCCGGCAATGGCGTTTCCGTTACTGCCGCCCTCGTTCAGGACCGAACCGACCTGCTGGAAACTGAGGAAGAAATTGAACGCCATCGGCGTGACGACGTAATAGGCGAATGCCGCACCCAGAAAGAACATGAAGGGTGAGGCCAGCAGAAACGGCAGAAAGGCGTTCTTTTCCGACTTGTACAGCCCCGGCGCCACGAAACGCCACATCTGATAGCTGATATAGGGGAATGCCAGCACCAGCCCGCCCAGGAGCGAGATCGACACCGCCACGAAGAAACCCTCTTGCAGCTTGATCATGATCAGCCCGCAATCCGGCTGCCCGCGCGAGGCCATGGCATCGCACAGAGGGTGGGTCAGGAAATTGAAAACCGGATTCCAGAAATAAAAGGCGATCACCATGCCGATGATGAACGCAACCGCCGAATGAATCAGGCGGGTGCGCAGCTCGGTCAGATGCTCCATAAGCGGTGCGCTGGAATCCTCGATCTCGTCGTCGGTGCTCATGAATCAGCCTTGCCCGTCGCGCCGGCGGTGGCGGCGCTGCCCTTTTTCCCTGTTTTGCTGGCGCGGCCTGTCGCCTTGCTGGCGGTGGCCGGCTTTCCTGCGGAACCCGACGCGGCCCTGGCAGAGGTGGACTTGGTGGATTTCCGCCCGCTCGCACCCGATTTGGCGCCTGATTTTGCCCCCGGCCTGGCGTCGGTCTTTTTCGCCGTTGCTTTCGCCTTGGCCTTGGTCGTCGTCTTTCCGGTCGAGGCCTTTTTCCCGGTGCCCGCGCCCTTGCTGCCTGCGCCCTTGCTGGACGTGCCCTTTCCGGTCTTGGCCTTCTTGCCGGTCCCGGCCCCGGTTTTCTTGCCGTCGCCCTTGTCGGCCTTGTCTGTCTTGCCGAGGAATTCATCGGGGTCAAAGCTGGTATCGGTCAGGGTCTTTGCCGCATCGGTTACCGAATCGAGGCCCAGATTCTTGACCGAGGTCATCTTTTTCAGATCGTCGGTCACGTCCTTGACGCCGCTCTCCTCGGCTGCGGCCTCGAGCGTTGCCTGGAATTCCCGCGCCATCGCGCGCGCGCGCGCGGTAAAGCGGCCGAGCGTGCGAAACATCTCGGGCAGGTCCTTGGGCCCGATGACGATCAGCGCGACCACGCCGATCACCAAGAGCTCGCTCCATCCGATATCAAACATGGGCGCCAGGCTCCGCGATCATGAGGGTCAGGATTTCTCCTTTTCGCTCTCCGGCGTGACATCGAGCGCCTTTTCGCTGGCGGCCTGTTCGATCTCTTCCTTGCCTTCGGCGATTCCCTTCTTGAACGAGGTGATTCCCTTGCCGACCTCACCCATCAGCGACGAAATCTTGCCGCGGCCGAAAAGCACCAGAACCACGATGGCAATCAGCAGAAGGCCCGGCAGTCCGATATTGTTAAGCATCTTGTGATCTCCCTTGATCTGGAGACACCCCGCGCGGGGTATCAATCTTCGCACCGTCCAGCAGGACATTTATGGCTTTTGCCCGGAAGATCAAAGCCCAAATCGTGCAAAAACCCTGATTCAACCGTCCCGATGCGTGGATGGGGCATGGATATTGCACGCTTGCCGTCCTGCCGAGGCGACCTATTGCCACCCCAGCGCGCATCTCGATGTACGGGAAATCGGGCGTTCCCGGAAATGTCGCCGCGACCCGTCACGCGGCGCCCGGGTGGCGGCCGACGGGGCCCGAGCGCGGATCGGTGTGCGGATCGACACCCGGCGGTACCCGGGATGCCTGTCGGGCGATTTCCCCTGACGGGTGACGGGGCCGCGGGCGCGCGGGACGCCGCGTGAGCGCCATCTGCGCACGCACGCGCGCAGTCAGCTCCTGCAACGAGAACGGCTTGGGCAGAAAGACCGAATTCGCGATCCCGGCCTGTTGTTCGGCAAAGGATTCCTCGGCATAACCGGAAACGAAGATGACCCTGGAATGGGGCCTCAGCGCCAGCGCCTCGCGCACCCAGGTAGGCCCGTCCTTGCCCGGCATGATCACGTCGGTGATGAACAGGTCCACGGCAAGGGTTTCATCCGACAGCAGTTCCAGCGCCTGCTCGGCATCCTCGGCCTCGATCACCTCATAGCCGCGCATCCTGAGCGCCCGCGCGGCAAAGGCGCGTACCGGGGCCTCGTCCTCGACCAGCAGGATGACGCCCTCGTCGCGCATCGGAACCTCGCCCGGCAAATTGCCGGCATCTGCCGGGGCAGGCGCCCGCGTGCCAGACGGATCGGCGGGAGGGTCGTCCGCAGCATCCGCATCCGCCCCGCCGGCCCGGCCAACGGGTGCGGACAGCGCGCCACCCTCGTGCGCGGGAAGGAGGATTTCAAAAATGCTCCCCTGCCCGGGGGCCGATTCGACGAAAATGAATCCTCCGGTCTGCTTGACGATGCCATAGACCATCGACAGGCCCAGCCCCGTGCCCTCGCCGGTTTTCTTGGTGGTGTAAAAGGGCTCGAATATCTTGGGCAACTGATCCGGGGCGATGCCGGAGCCGTTGTCACAGACCCTGATGACGACATAGCGCCCTGCGGGGATGAGGGCACGCTCGCGCCGCATTTCCCGTTCAAGCGTCAGATTGGCGGTCTCGATCCTGACCTCGCCGCCGGCCGGCATGGCGTCGCGGGCATTGACCACCAGATTCATCAAGACCTGTTCCAGATGGCGCCGGTCCGCCCTGACCCGAACCATCCCGTCGGCATGTGCGACCCGCAGCACCACCTTTTCGCCCAGCAGGCGGTTGAGCAGATGCGACAGGTCCGACAGCGTGTCGCGCAGGTCGATTTCCTCGGGCTGAAGGTTCTGCTTGCGGGAAAAGGCCAGCAGCTGGCTGACCAGGCTGGCGGCGCGGTTGGCGTTCTGGGTGATCTGGATCAAATCGCCATAATCGGGATCCGCCTCGTCGTGGCGCAACAGCAGCAGGTCGCAGTGGCCGGAAATCGCGGTTAGCAGATTGTTGAAATCATGGGCGACGCCGCCGGCCAGCTGACCGATGGCCTGCATCTTCTGGCTCTGGACGAACTGGGCCTCGAGGGTCTTGAGTTCGGTCGCGTCATGCAGGACGGCGATCAGAAAGACCTCGCCATCGTCGACAATGCGGCTCAGCGCGATCTGCAGATAGATGTCGTGCCCGCCATTGCGCAGCAGCACGACCTCGGGCCGTTTTGCCACCCTGCCCTCGGCCGCCTCGCGCAGCCAGTCGCCGACCGGGCGCCCGAGGCCCTGGACGATATCGGCAAGGTTGGTCTGACCCTCGGCAAAGCGGCCCAGCAGCGGCCGCGCCAGCCGGTTCGCCCTGAGAAGGGTGCCCTGCGCCGACAGCCTGAGCAGGGCAACCGGCAGATCGTCGAACAGACGCGCGCCCGCGGCCGCATCGTCGCGCCCGGCGGGTATGAGGTACAGTTCGCGCAGCGCGGTGCCCCCGGCCCTGTCCGGCCGCGGGTCCGACCGGGGATCCGACCGGGGGCCCGACCGGGGCCGACCCTCGTCACCGGCGGGGCCATCGCCGGCCGGCGCGTCCGCCTGGCGCCGGTATTCCAGCAATCGCATGGGGAACGTCCCATTGGCCCCGGCAATGCGACAGACCTGCCCCGGCCGGGCGCCGTGGAATACCGCATCGACGTGGCGTGGACGATGTCCCAGCAGGCGCAGCATGGCCCGGTTGAGCGACAGGATCTCGCCCTCGCCCGTGACCGTCATCATCGGCAGGGCGATCTCGTGCCCCCGTGCAGCGGTCCTTTCCTGGTGCTCGATGGACCACACATAGCCCAGCACGGGAATGAACCGCACCGCCAGCGCCACATGCCCGTCGGCGGTTACCAGATACTTGCGCACCGGGCCCTGCTGCCGGGCGCGGTTCTGCAACTGAAAGATCAGGCTGACGGGGTTGGCGACATGGCGCGCCACAAGGCGCAGGATCGACGCGTCCCGCAAGGTGCCGAACCGGGTTCGGGCCGCACGGTTTCCATAGATGACCACACCGTCATCCCCCGACAGCAGGGTTGCGACCGGGTCATCGCCGACCAGGCGGTCGAACAGGGCGACATTGCGCCGCCTGGCCGCGTGGTGACGCCGGGCAAGCAGGATGATCGCCAGAGCCAGCGCGAAAATCGTCGTGCTGGCAGTCGTCATGCCCAGCGAGACCTCGCCTGCAGGTGCCGCGATCCCGGCCAGCAGCAGGGCGAGGCCGAGCCAGACGAGCGGCCACAGGCGCGGCTGCAACCGCCTTGCGGTATCGATGGCCCTTGCCTGGATCAAGGTCATGTCTGCCATGGTCGCACATCCTGCAACTGAGTCCCCCCGGTTTTCCGCCAGTGGTCGTTACAATGAGGTTAATTGTTACCCTGGGTTGCGCGATATTCAATCACTTTCTTTTCAGTAGAGCCACAAAGAACCCGTCTGCGCCCTCAAGGGGGCTGATTCTTCGTTGTCTGACAACGTCATAGCCGTTGTTTCTGTCACAAAATTTCAGGACCGCGGATTCGTTTTCTTCGGCAAGCAGGGAACAGGTGACATAGCCAAGGCACCCGCCCGGCACGACCAGCCGGGCCGCGCGATCGAGGATATCCTGCTGGATACGGGTCAGTTCGGACAGCCGCGCCGGGGTCAGGGCCCATTTCCCGTCCGGCGCGCGACGCCAGGCGCCACTGCCCGAACAGGGCACATCGCACAGGACCAGATCGTGCGGTGCCGCCGCCGGCGGGTTTTCCAGCCTTGTGATCACGACACCGGCACGGCGGGCACGCGCGTCGATTTCACGCATCCTTTGCGGCGCCGCGTCATGGGCGAATATCTGCGCGTCACTGCGGGCGGCGATGGCCAGCGCCTTGCCCCCGCCGCCGGCGCAGTAATCCAGTATCCGCCCCTTGCGCGGCGGGTCCAGAAAATCCACCACCGCCTGCGAGGCCGCATCCTGCAACTCGACAAGGCCGGTGCGATAAGCCTGGGAATTCCTGATTTTCCGGGCGTTTTCCGTGACCTCCAGCGCATCCACGGCCAGCGGATGAGGACGCGTCCCGATCCCCTCGCGGGCAAGCGCGGCCTGCGCCCGGGGGCGATCGGTCTTGCGCCGGTTGACGCGCAGAAAGACCGGCGCGCGGTGGCGCAACAGTTCCATGACGGGTTCCAGATCGCGGCACAGCGCGCGCGACAGCGGCGCGTCCAGCCAGTCGGGGTAATCCAGCCGCACCGGCCGGGCAAGCGAGGCAAGCGCGTGCACGCCGGTGCCCGTCAGCTCGTCGGGCCGCAGGGGGGGCGGCGCATAGCCATTGCCGGTAAACATTCCCGCCGGGTCCTCGCCCCGCAGACGCAACAGGCCCAGGATCAGGGCGCGGCCGTCTGCGCGCCTGTCCTCTCGATCCCCCGCACCACCCACGGCCGCGCAGGAGCGCCGCTGCCGCAGCACGGCGAAAACGAGGTCGCGAATGGCGCCCCTGTCGGACGAGCCCGCGAAACGGTGGCGACGCGCCCAGCCTGTCAGCGCGCGCTCGGCGGGCGCGCCCGCGATCACGTCGTCGAGTATCTCGATCGCGGCCGAAATCCTGGCTTGCGGGGTCATCTGCGCTCCATTTCGTGATCACGACAGCGCGTTCGGGGAAACGCGCTCAGACCTGTCCCCACAATCCCATCGCAAGGAATATCCAGGCCAGAAACAACAGCGCGAGCCCCGCCATGTAAACCTGAAACCGCGCCCGCACGTCATTGGCATTGACATGGACGAAACGGTGCAGGACGCGCGTGATCACATAACCCACGCAGGCCAGCGCAAAGGGCATCGAAGCCGCGTCGAATATCGCGGCAAAGGCAACCGCGCTGTAGAGCAGCACCGGAAATTCGAACTGGGTCGCCAGGTTGTTGCCCAGCTTGCGCACATCGTCCGGGTAGGCGTTGCTGTCGATGGCCACCTCGTCGGCCGATACCCGCCCGTCCGATACCGCCCGCGCCCGCGCGATTCCCATGGTTAGGGCGGCATAGAAACTCAGCAATACCTGGGCAAACACGCTGGCCAGCGCGATCTTCAGATCAAGCGACAGATATTCCATTGCGCCTCTCCTTTTCTCTGGTGGCGGTCGTTGCGAAAGGGGACAATGCCGTGCCCGCTCTTTCGGATGCGTTCTTTCCGATCCGCCCCTTGCCCGGCACTGTGGCCGCTGCGACGGCCAAGATCAATCCCGTCCGTGGCGCCCGGGGCTCCCGGGACGCAGATCATCGCCCTCGCGGCGCGGCAGGGCGCGCCGGTCAAAGGCAACCGACTTGATCAGCGCAAACACCGCCACGCCGGGCGCCAGGCCCAGATCGGCGACCGAGGCCCGGGTCAGGCGCGCCCGCAGATGCTGGCCACCGCCGATATCGACCAGCGCCTCGGCAAAGGCCGTATCGGCTTCGGCCCGGATCTCGATCAGCCTGCCCGACAGGATGTTGCGGATGCTGATGTCGTGCGGCCGGCTCAGCGCCAGCGAGACATCGCGCGCGCGCACCCGCAGGCGCAGACGCGCCCCCGGCGGCACGCTGGTACCCGGCATGACCAGCGTCTGCCCGGCGACATCCAGCCGTGTCAGCATGTATTTGCGCTCAAAGCCCAGCACATCGGCCTCGATCACGCTGCCGGCCTCGAACCTGCCCGACACCGGCGGAAGGTCGAGGCGTTCGAGCGTGGCGGCAACCTCGCCCGCGGCCAGAAGGCGCCCGTCCGCAAGCGCCACGATATCGTCGGCAAGGCGCGTCACCTCGTCGATGGCGTGCGTGACATACAGCACGGGCAGGCCGAACATCTGCGGCAGGCGCGCGATATGAGGCATGAGGTCGCCCTTGCGGTGGGCGTCGAGCGCCGCCAGCGGCTCGTCCATCAGCAGCAGGCGCGGGCGGCTGAGCAAGGTACGGCCGATGGCCACGCGCTGACGCTCGCCCCCCGACAGCAGATGCGGACGCCGCCCCAGGAGCGGTGCCAGATCCAGCGCGTCGATCACGTCGTCGCGGCTGAATCCCCCAGCCCCCGACGGCGCCCGGCGCTGGGCGTATCGCAGGTTGCCGGCGACATCGAGATGGGGAAAAAGGCGCGTGTCCTGAAACACGAAACCCACGCCGCGCCGATGGGTCGGCATCATGCGACGCCCCTCCTGCCAGACCTCGGCACCATAGGCCACGCGCCCGGCGGCGCGTCGTTCCAGCCCGGCGATCACCCGCAACAGGGTTGACTTGCCGCATCCCGACGGACCGAAAAGCGCCGTGATGCCGCGCAGATGGAACACATGGGAAAACGCCATCGTGAATCCCGGCAGGGGCAGCGATATGTCAACCGAAAGCGCGCCCATCGCTCAGCCCACCCGCAGCGGAAAGCGGCGGTTGATCGAATAGACCGCAACCAGCGCCACAAAGGAAAATACCAGCAGGATCAGCGACAGCATGTGCGCCTGGGCATATTCCAGGGTTTCGACATGTTCGTAGATCGCGATCGAGATCACCTTGGTGCGGCCGGGAATGTTGCCGCCCACCATCAGCACGACACCGAATTCTCCGATGGCGTGGGCAAAGCTCAGCACCACCGCCGTCAGGTATCCACGCAGGGCCATGGGCGTGGCAACGGTGAAAAACGCATCCCAGCCCGATGCCCTGAGGGTGGCGGCGGCCTCGAGCGGGGCGCGGCCGATGGATTCGAAACTGGCCTGAAGGGGCTGCACGGTAAAGGGCAACGCGTAGATGACGGTCGCCACGACCAGCCCGGAAAAGGAAAAGGTCAGGTTTTCGCCGGTCATGCGCACCCACATGCCGCCGATCGCCGATCCGGGGCTGAGAAAGACCAGCAGATAAAACCCCAGAACCGTGGGCGGCAGCACCAGCGGCAGCGCGGTGACGGCCTCGATCACCGATTTCGCCCGGCTTCCGGTATGGGCCAGCCACCATGCCAGCGGCGTGCCCAGAATCAGCAGGATCAGGGTGCTGATCGCCGCCAGCCTGAGGGTCAGCCACAGCGGACCCAGATCGAGCGCGCCGATCACCGGCCCACCCCATAGCCGAGGCCCCTGATCACCGCGCGCGCCGCCGGATCACCGGCCAGAAAGGCCAGAAAGGCGCGCGCGGCGGCATTGTCGGCCGCAGGTTTCAGCAACACCGCATCCTGGCGGATCGGCGCGTGCATGTCGGCAGGGATGTCCCACCGGCTGCCGGGGGTGGTGTTGCGCGGCGACAGCGCGTATGAGCGCGCGATGATCCCCAGTTCGGCATTGCCAGTGGCGACCATGGAAAACACCTGCCCGACATTCTGCCCCATCACCAGCCGGCCCTGCAGCCCGCGCCACAGGCCCAGCCTTTCCAGGGTCTGCCTGGCCGCCGCCCCATAGGGCGCCAGCGCCGGGTTGGCGATGGCCAGGTGGCGAAATCCCCCTCTTGCCAGCAGCGCCGGCCCCTGCCCCGGTGCAATGGCCCTGGGATCGGGGCTCCAGAGGCTGAGCTGCCCGGTCGCATAGGTGAACCGCGTTCCCGCGACCGCCTGCCCGCCCTCTTCCAGCAGGCGCGGGCGGCGCTGGTCGGCCGCCAGCAGGATGTCATAGGGCGCGCCGTTGACGATCTGGGCATAGAGCTTGCCGGTCGAGCCCACCGTGATCACGATGTCGTCCCCGGTCTCGCGGCGAAAAACCGGCGCCAGACGCTGGGCGGCCTCGGCAAAATTGGCGGCAACCGCCACCAGAACGGTCCCCGCACGGGCGGGCCTGCCGACAGGGGCAAGGGACACAAGCAGGGCCAGGGCCGCAAACAGCCACCCCCTGCGGGCCGATCGAAAACATGCGTTCATGCCAACCTCTGTAGCAAATTCCACCCACGCCGCAAGGGCCGGCCGCGGGTGGCATCCCGTCTCAGGGGGCGGGCTCAGCCCGTGAAATGCCCCGACCGGCGCCGCAGGATGGCGAGAAAGCGCCACACCATGAATGCGCCCGCCACCGCCAGTCCGATGACCAGCCCGGCCCATACGCCGTAGCCCCCGTATCCGGCCCTGAAGCCCAGAAACCACGACGCGCTGACCCCGACCCCCCAATAGGCCACCACCGCCCCGAACATCGGCACCCGCGTGTCCTTGAGCCCGCGCAGAAGCCACAGATAGACCACCTGCAGCCCGTCGAACACCTGAAACAGCGCCGCAAGGACCAGCAATCCGCGACCATAGGCGACGATCTCGGCGCTTGCGGGCTTGTCCGGGTCCAGAAACAGGCGGATCAATGGCTCGGGGGCCAGCAGGAACACCAGGCTGAACAGCACCGAAAGCCCCAGCTGCAGGGCCGTCACCATCATCGCCGCGCGCCACAGCCCCTGTGCGTCGCGCCGCCCCAGGGCGCGCCCGACCCGGATGGTGCCGACATTGGCCAGCCCCAGATAGATCATGAAGGAAAAGGTCGCGATCTGGATGACGATGCCGTGGGTCGCCAGTTCGCGCGTGCCCAGCCAGCCCATCATCAGGGCCGAGGTCGAGAACAGCCCCACCTCGGCCAGCATGGTCAGCCCGATCGGCCAGCCCAGGCGAAACACCTCGGCAAAGGCCCCCCAGTCGGGCCGCCAGAGGCGCGAAAAGATGGTGTAGGAGGCAAGCTCGCCCTGATGCGTGACATGCAGCCCGAGGACGACGAAAACGATGCTGCTGGTGCCCACCGAGGCCAGCGCCGCGCCCTGCACGCCCAGCGCCGGCGCCCCCCAATGGCCAAAGATCAGTACCCAGTCGAACAGCGCGTTGGCCAGCGCGCCGATGATCGTGCCCCACAGTACCCAGTTCGGCCGCTCGAGCGCCGACATCATGCTTTTCAGCACCATCACCAGCATCATGGGCAACATGCCCCACTGAGCGATGCGCATGTAGTCCTGGCCGATACGGGCGATCTCGGGTTTCTGCCCGATCAGCAGCATCAGCGCCTGATAGTTCCACAGGATCGGCATGAGGATCGCGCCATAGGCAAGGGTGATCCACAGCCCCATGCGCACGACCCGGCGCACCTGTCGGCTGTCGCCCTCGGCGCTGGCGGTCGCCACCATCGGCATCACCGCCATGGCGAAACCCGAGCCCACGATGAAAAAGATGAAAAAGATCGAGCTTGCCAGCGTCACCGCGGCCAGCTCGGTCACGCCGTACCAGCCCACCATGACGGTGTCGGTCATGCCCACCGCCAGCTGGGCCAGGTTGGCGCCGATGATCGGCAGGCCCAGCGTCATGGTCGCCCGGAAATGGCCGGCCCAGCCCATCGCGGCCTTTCCGGGGCCCGGCGCCGGCTGGCTGGTGGACATGTCGTTCATCGGCCGTGTTCCCGCAAGCAACCCGTGAATGAAACCTTGCCGCCCGCAACAGGCCGGTCAACAGGCCCGAGGGCTGAATCGATTTCCCGCAAGGCCCGACGCTGAACGAAACCACCCCCGCTTGCAAGCCCCCGATCACCCGCGATGCAGGGCCGCGGCACGTGGGATGCGCGCCTCAATGCCCCTCGAAGCGGGGTTTGCGTTTCTCGTTGAAGGCCCTGACCCCTTCGGCGAAGTCGCGGGTCTGCCCGGCCATGCCCTGCAATTCGGCCTCGAGCGCCAGTTGCGCATCCAGATCGTTGTCGAAACTGGCCCGGATCGCCTGCTTGATCAGGCGATAGGCCCGCGTCGGGCCATTGGCCAGCTGACGCGCCCTTTCATCGACATGGGAGGCAAATTCCTCGTCCGGCACCGCCTCCCAGATCAGGCCCCATTCGGCGGCCTGACGCGCCGGGATGCGGTCGGCAAACAGCGCCGCCCCCATGGCGCGGGCAAAACCGATATTGCGCGGCAAGACATATGTGCCGCCCGCATCCGGGATCAGACCGATCAGCGAAAAGGCCTGCATGAAAAAGGCGCTCTCGGCCGCGATGACCACATCGCAGGCCAGCGCGACATTCGCCCCCGCCCCGGCAGCCGGACCATTCACCGCGGCGATGGTCGGGATCGGACAGTCATGGATCGCCCTGAGCATGGGCTCGTATTCGCGCCTCAGTATTTCCTTCAGGTCAAAGCGGGTCACATCGGTCTCGCCGCCCAGATCCTGCCCCGAGCAGAACCCCCTGCCCTCGCCGGTGATGACCAGAACCCGCGCCTCGTTGCCCGCGCGGATGACGGCATCGCAGATCTCGCGGCGCATCTCGGCATTCATGCCGTTCAGCAGCTCGGGACGGTTCAGTGTCAGCCGGGCCAGCCCGGCCTCGACACCGTAAGCAATGGTATTCCAGGACATGTCTTCCCCCCTTGGCGCCTGTATCGCGTATTCGGAGCCTGTCTCAGGCCATGTTGCGCTCGATCGCACTCATCCCCCGCCCGGAGCGCCGGCAAACCGGGCATATGCCTGCCCCGTGTAGTGCCCGCATGTTGCGCCGATGAATGAATACGATCCGATGCGCAATATCCTAGCGCAGCCATGCAGCCGTTTCGACCGCATTGCCGGTGTGACATTGCGTCAATCTCTCATCAGTTCCCTGAGGCGGGCCTGTTCCTCGTCGCTCAGCCCGTCGCCCTGCCCGTCGCCGCGCTGGCTGCGCACATATCGCCAGCCGATCCAGCCGGCCAGCAGCAGCATGATCGGCCCGGCGGCCCACAGCAGCAGGTTGGCCCCCGTCACACGCGGTCGCAGCAGGACATATTCGCCATAGCGGGCAACGATGTAATCGACCACCTGCTGATCGGTGTCGCCCGCCTTGAGGCGGTCGCGCACCAGAACCCGCAGGTCGTGGGCCAGCTTGGCATTCGAATCGTCGATGTTTTCATTGCGGCAGACAAGACACCGCAGCCCCTTGGAAATCTCGCGCGCACGTGCCTCGAGCACGGGATCCTTCAGCATCTCGCTGGGCAGCACCGCCAGCGCGGGGCGCGAAACCGCCAGCGGAAAGGCAAACAGCAGGGCGGCGATCAACACGAGGCGTCTGATCATGGTTTTCACTCCGCAGCAACGGCGCCGGCGGCGGCGCGCCTGCGTCTGGCCGCGCCCGCGGCCACCCGATAGCGCCGGTCCGACAGGCTGAGCAGCCCGCCCAGCGCCATGATGATGGCGCCGGCCCAGATCCAGTCGGCAAAGGGCTTGATATAGCTGCGTACGGCCCAGCCCTTGCCGTCCTTCTGGGGATCTCCGATCACCACGTAGATATCGCGAAACAGGCCGGGCCTGATCGCCGCCTCGGTGGTGGGCTGGCGCGAGACAGTATAGACGCGTTTCTGCGGCCTCAGCCGGGCAACCTCGCGGCCGTCCTGAAACACGGTGAATTCACCCTCGATGGCATTGTAGTTCGGCCCCTTGACATCACGCACCCCGTCAAAGCGCAGCTGATAGGACGATCGCGGCCCCGGAATGTCGAATGTCTGGCCGGGGCGGGCGACGCGGATGTCCTCGGTCTGCCAGGCGGTGATCGCGCTGATGCCCAGGATCACGATGCCCAGCCCGGCATGGGCCACCATCTTGCCCAGATCGGCGCGCGGCAGGTTGACCAGCCGGCGCAGGCTGTCGCCCGGCGACTGTCGGCCCAGACGGATGCGCTGGGCCAGATCGGCGCCCGCACCAAGGATCAGCCAGGCCGCCAGCGCGATGCCGATGGGGCCGATCATCGGTGTGCCGGTCTGCAGCACCAGCACCAGCCCGCCCAGCGCCACCGAAAGCGCAAGGACCCCCCAGAGAGGGCCCATCGCGCGCGAAACGGTCGCCCTTTTCCACGGCAGCATGGCGCCGATCGGCAGCACCATCGCCACCACCACCATGAAGGGTGTGAAGGCCAGATCGAAGAACGGCGCCCCGACCGACAGCTTGCGCCCCAGCACGACCTCGGAGAACAGCGGCCAGATGGTGCCGACGAACACCACGAACGCCGCGACCACCAGCAGGATGTTGTTCAGCACGATGCCGGATTCGCGGCTGACCATGGCGAACACGCCCTTCGACTGGGTCGCACCGGCGCGCAGCGCAAACAGCGTCAGTGACCCGCCGATGGCAATCGCCAGGATCAGGAGGATGAAGACCCCGCGACTGGGATCCGACGCGAATGCGTGGACCGAGGTGATCACCCCCGAACGCACGATGAAGGTGCCGATCAGCGAGAACGAGAACGCCAGGATCGCCAGCAGGATCGTCCAGGCCTTGAGGCCCTCGCGTTTTTCGACGACGATGGCCGAATGCAACAGGGCCGCCGCGATCAGCCAGGGCATGAAGCTGGCGTTCTCGACCGGATCCCAGAACCACCAGCCGCCCCAGCCCAGCTCGTAATAGGCCCACCATGAACCCAGCGCGATGCCCAGGGTCAGGAACAGCCAGGCCGCCAGCGTCCAGGGCCGCACCCAGCGCGCCCAGGCGGCATCGACCCGGCCCTCGATCAGGGCCGCGACGGCAAAGCTGAACGAGGTCGAAAGCCCCACATAACCGAGATAGAGAAACGGCGGATGAAAGGCCAGGCCCGGATCCTGCAGCAGCGGGTTCATGCCGCGCCCGTCAAGCGGGGGCATGGTCAGGCGCAGAAAGGGATTGGAGGTGAACAGGATGAAGGCATAGAACGCCACCCCGATGGCCGCCTGCACCGCCAGCACCCGCGCCCTGAGCGCATGCGGCAGATTGCGCCCGAACAGCGCCACCATCGCCCCGAACAGCGCCAGGATGAACACCCACAGCAGCATCGAGCCCTCGTGATTGCCCCAGGTGCCGGTGATCTTGTACAGCATCGGTTTCAGCGAGTTCGAATTCTCGGCCACCAGCGCGACCGAGAAATCGGACGAGACAAAGGCCCACACCAGCGCCAGGAACGACAGCAGCGTCAGCACGAATTGCGACAGCGCCGCCGGCACCGCCATGTCCATCCATCCGCGCCAACCCTTTTGCGCGCCCACCATCGGCACGATCATCTGCACGATGGCCACCATGAAGGCCAGCACAAGGGAAAAATGGCCCAGTTCCGCTGTCATTTCGGCTGTTCCCGTCTGCCTGGAGTTTCCTGTTTCAAAGCTGCATCATACGGCTTTGAAACGGGTGCGCAAATAACATTCGCCGTGAAAGGGTGGGCATATTGCCTCGGGTCCGGCGGGGGCGGCGACAGATACGCAGACGCCGGCGCACGGTGCCGATGTCGGGATGATGAGTATTTGGGCAAAGAAGAAGGCCCTGGGCGTTTCGGGGGTGATCCGGGGGGGGGCGATCAGCGGTCTTGCGACTGGACCCATTCCTCGAGCGCGGGGTTGGTGTCGGCCCGGGTTGCCCCCGCCCGATGCGATGGCGCCGCGGGCGGGCTCTGGCGGGTGATCTGGCGCGTGCGGCGGGCGTAATCCAGTTCGCGCGCGCCGAAATAGAAGGAAACGATCGCCCCCAGCAGCCACCACAGCGGATCGGGCACCAGTGCAAGACCGCGCATCCTGAGGGCAAAGGCTTCGGGTGCGACCATTGCATCGACAAACAGCCCGATGGTGCCAAAGGCCAGAATCGGGCGCGGCAGGCGATTGAGGGCATCGACCAGCTGGTCGAAACGGCTGCGCCGGCCGGCATCGCCGGGGGCGGAGCGGAATTCGGCGGTGAACTGGGCGCGGGCATCGCGCAGGGCCTCGTGGTCCAGTTCCATCTGCCTGGTGGCATCGGGGCGAACGGCGCGCAACACCCCGCCGACCGCGCGCCCGGCTGCGCGCAGGTTCCGCCCGATCAGGGGAATCCGGTCGATCATCCCCATTGCGCCACCCTCGCCCTGTGCTGGGCTTCGCTCAGGCGCCAGCGCGGCGCGATGAATTCCTCGGCCCGCAGGATCCAGCCGCCCTTGCCGCCATCGCGCCGGCGCACGAACTTGCGCAGGCGCGGGTTGTTTTCGGCGATCCGGTAGTAATAGTTGCGGCGTGCAATCCCGTAGGCATCGACCAGATGGTCAGGTGCCATGATCTGTGCCCGGCGCGCGGCGGCCGCCGTTGCCGGGCCGACCACCCCATCGACATCGACGCTGAGGCCCATATCGTTCAGCAGCCCCTGCAGGATGCGCACGGCATTGGCCCCGGCATTGACATACATGTCGAATACGCTGGGCCAGAGGCTGCGCGGCAGCAGATACAGCCGCGGCGCGCGGAAAAAGGCCTTGACAAAGATCGCCGCTGCCTCGTCCCGGGTCAGGGCGCGCAGTTCGTCGATGCCGGCCGAGGGGCCGCGCAGACGTCTGAGCGTGGCCAGCGTCACCCCGTGATTGGTGGCGCCGCCCGGGTCATTCGGGTCATCGACAAATCCGCCCTCGCGTGCGACGATGCGGCGCGCAATATCCTCGACAGTTTCCAAATCTCACCCCCGCAAGCCGATACGAGCCTTGCGGGAAATGCTGTTCACAAGGGGTTAAGAAATCGCCTAGCTACCGTTCGGCGGCACGTATGTGCCCTGTTTCTTGAGCGCATCGACAACCTCGCGCGGCATGTAGTTCTCGTCATGTTTGGCAAGGATTTCAGATGCCTGGAAGGTGCCTCCGACCAGCTTGCCGGTGGCGACCACGCCCTTGCCCTCCTTGAACAGGTCGGGAAGGATTCCGGTATATGTGACCGGAACGGAATCATTGCCATCGGTCACCGAAAAGCGAATCGTCCGCCCTTCGCCCCGCTTCAGGCTGCCTTCCTCGACCAGACCGCCTATGCGGAAGGTCTCGTTCGGGCCGGGGGGCGTTTCCACCACCTGGGTCGGGCTGCGGAAATAGGAAATGCCGTCACGCAACGCATAGCCGATCAGCCCGGTTGCCACCGCAAGAAAGGCAAATGCCGCGATGATCAGCTGGATCCGCCGTTTCTTTTTCAGTCCACCGACTATCATTGTTCTGTCCTCACGGAAATGTCGGGGCCATGTCCAGCCCCGTGACTTCATCGAGCCCGAGCATGATATTGGCACATTGCAGCGCCTGCCCCGAGGCCCCCTTCATCAGATTGTCGAGAACCGAGATCACGATCGCGTGTCCCGGCCGCCTGTCGGCCACCACGCCGATGCGGCACTGGTTGGAGCCGCGCACATGGCGGGTTGCCGGCACCTCGCCCAGGGGCTGCACATGCACGAAGGGCTCGCTTTCATATTGACCGGCCAGAGAGGCGTGGATTTCCTCGGCCGCGCCCTGCACATAGATGGTGGCCATCATGCCCCGGTTCATGGGCACCAGATGGGGCGTGAAGGTCGGCGTTACGGAACGGCCGGCAAATTTGCTCAGCTCCTGGTCGAGCTCGCCCATATGGCGGTGATGGGCTACGCCATAGGCGTTGAACCCCTCGTTGACCTCGGCAAACAGCATCGCCTCTTTCAGGCCGCGCCCCGCGCCCGAGACACCGGATTTCGCGTCGATGATGATGCTGTCGGGCGCAACCACGCCATCACGCACCGGCGGGATCAGGGCCAGCAGCGAGGTCGCCACATAGCAGCCCGTATTGGCGGTGATGCGCGCGTTCCTGATCTGGTCGCGGTAATGTTCGGGCAGGCCGAAGGCGACCGAGGGCTGGATGTCCAGCGCGCTGTGCTCGATCCCGTACCACTTGCGATAGGCCTCGCCATCGCGCAGCCGGAAATCGGCCGAAAGATCGACCAGTTTCACATGATCGGGCAGATTGCGCACCAGCCCATGCGTGACCCCGTGCGGCAGCGCGCAGAAGGCGAGGTCGACCTGCGCGAAATCGACATCCTCGATCCGCCTCAGTACCGGCAGGTCGAGATGCGCCAGATGCGGAAATACCGCGCCCATTTCCTGGCCCGCCTTGCGGTCGGCGGTCAGGGCGGTGATCTGCATGTGCGGATGCGAGGCGATCAGGCGCACGAGCTCGGCGCCCGTATAGCCGCTGGCCCCGAGAATGGCGATCTTGTGGGTGGTGCTCATGGCGCGGTTTTCCCTGTTCCGTTCAGGGGCACATAGGCCATTTTTCCCACGCTTTCAATCGCGCACTCCCTCGCCGCGATGTCGCAGTCGCAATGCAGGCAGCTGCATCAGGCGCTGCCCGACCCCGCGCTGCCCTTGCGCACCCCGGCCCTCAGCCAAAGACCCTGGTCAGGGCATTGTCCATCGCGGTGATGATCTCGTCGATCTCGGACTTGCCGACGATCAGAGCCGGGCTGAGGCACAGCGTTGTGTTCAACCCGTTCAGCGAGCGGTTCGTCACCCCGATCAGCACCCCCTGGGCCAGACATTCGGCCACCACCGCCTGGGCCTGTTTTTCATCCACGGGCTGTTTGCTTTCGCGGTCTGCGACCAGCTCGGCGCCGCAGAACAGGCCGAGGCCGCGCACATCGCCAATGACCTCGTGACGGTCCATCAACCCGTGCAGGCGCTCCATCAGATAGGCGCCCATCTCGTTGACGTTGGACAGCAGGTCCTCGTCCTCGATGATGCGGAAATTTTCCAGCGCCGCGGCCGGGCCGGCGGTACAGCCGCCAAAGGTGGAAATGTCGCGGAAATAATCCATCGGATCATCGGGGTTTTCCTTGAACATTTCAAAGACGCGCTCGGTGGTCACGGTGCAGGAAATCGCCGCATAGCCGCTGGCGACCCCCTTGGCCATGGTGACGAAATCGGGTTCGATGCCGAATTGCTGATAGCCGAACCACTTGCCGGTGCGCCCACAGCCGCAGACCACCTCGTCGATATGCAGCAGGATGTCGTATTTGCGGCAGATCTCCTGCACGCGCGGCCAATAGCCCTCGGGCGGCACGATCACGCCGCCGCCGGCGGTGACGGGTTCCAGAACGATCGCGCCCACCGTGTCGGGGCCTTCGCGCAGGATGACCTCTTCGATTGCGTCGGCGGCGCGGCGGCCATATTCCGCGTCGGGCACGTCCCATTGCTTGCGATAGCTCAGACAGTGGGGCACCTCGACGAAACCGGGCGTGAAGGGGCCGTATTGTTCGGCCCGCTGCGGCTGGCCCGAGGTCGAAAGCGTGGTGATGGTGGTGCCGTGATAATCGCGATCCCGATACAGGATCTTGTATTTCTTGCCGCCATATTTCTTGTGCGCGATCTGGCGCACCATCTTGTAGACCTTTTCATTGGCCTCGGAACCCGAGTTGCTGAAATAGACCCGGCTCATGCCCGGCATCTTTTCCAGCAGCTTTTCGACGAACAGCGAGCCGGGGATCGACCCGCCCGAGCCCGCGAAATAGTTGAGCTTGACCAGCTGGTCGCGCACCGCATTGGCAATGCTTTCGCGCCCATAGCCGACATTGACCGTCCACACCCCGCCGGAAACCGCGTCGAGATAGCGTTTGCCGCGGGCATCCCAGATATGCATGCCCTTGCCCTCGACGATGACCAGCGGATCCGAGGTCTCGAATTTCTTGTGCGGTGTCAGATGGTGCCAGACATGGGCGCGGTCGGCCTCGATGATGTGGTCCATGTCATTGGCTGAAAATCCCGATTCCATATCCCTGATCCCCTGTTGCTGCATACGATACGAGGTGCATCACGACGCCTCTTTCCAACCAGACTCTGAGCCAGCGTTCCGGCGGGTCATAGGTCCAGTCCGTATCGTGATTAGGGCCAGATCGGGCCGCCATGACACCGCCATCACTCCGGCCAGACCCGATGAAAAAACGGCGCGCCTGCGAAAACACCGCTGGCGCGCCACCATCAGGAGATCGGCCAACTTGCGGCATCGGCCTGCCATGACAGTGACCCAGCGACCCTCGGCACGTTAGGTCCAGTTTGTGTGAACAATCGTGCCAGGTAATCAGATCGGCACGCCACGCGCATGCTTGATCTCTTTCATCACCAGGTTGGTTCGCACATGCTGCAACCCCGGCAGGCGAAATAGGAAATCGTCCAGAAAGGCGTTGTAGGCGTCCAGATCCGTGCAGCGCACCCTCAGGTGATAGTCGGATTCGCCGGCGGTCGCAAAACAGTCCAGAACCTCGGGCCGGACCGTGATTGCACGAATGAAATCATCCACATAGCGCCCGTCATGGCGGGCAAGCTGGACATTGACGATGGCGTGAAAGCCCATCCCGCAGCGGCGCGCATCCAGCATCGCCATGTAACCCTTGATCACGCCCGCCCCTTCCAGCGCACGCACCCTGCGCCAGCAGGCCGAAGGCGACATCCCCGCCGCCTCGGCCAGTTCCTGGTTCGAGATTCGCCCGTTCTCCTGCAACAGGCGCAACAGGCGCCGGTCCTGCTTGCCCAACTCCATCGGGATATCTCCGCATGTGAAATGTCTTGTCGGGATCATGGTATCATACGAAAACATCTTTCTCAATCTCATGGTTTGTAGCCGCAAACCGGGCAGTTTTTTCGCAATGCCTGGTGTAAAATACCATCCAGAGAGGGAGAAAACCGAATGACCATCCACCCATCGTTTCTGGATCAATACGCGCTGGACGACCGCTATCGCCGCCAACAGGGGCGCATCTTTCTGACAGGCACGCAGGCATTGGTGCGCATCCTGCTGGATCAGGCGCGGCGCGACCGCAAGGCGGGGCTGAACACGGCCGGGTTCGTGTCGGGCTATCGCGGCTCGCCCCTTGGCGGGCTGGATGGCGCATTGTGGAAGGCACAGGAGGCCCTGAAACAGGCGCGCGTCGAATTTCTGCCCGCGGTGAACGAGGATCTTGCCGCCACCGCCGTTCTGGGCACGCAGTCGGTCGAAAGCATGCAACAGCGCCGTGTCGATGGCGTCTTTGCCATGTGGTATGGCAAGGGGCCGGGGGTTGACCGTTCGGGTGATGCGCTGAAGCATGGCAACGCCTATGGATCCTCGCCCCATGGCGGGGTGCTGGTGGTGGTGGGCGACGACCACGGCTGTGTCTCGTCGTCGATGTCGCACCAGTCGGATGCGGCGCTGCTCAGCTGGTTCATGCCGGTGCTGCACCCGGCCAATGTGGCCGAATATCTGGAATTCGGCGAATATGGCTATGCGTTGTCACGCTTTTCGGGCGCCTGGGTGGGTTTCAAGGCGATTTCCGAGATCGTCGAATCCGCCGCCTCGGTCACCCTGCGGGCCGACCGCAATTTTGCGCGCCCCGATTTCACCCCGCCCGCTGACGGCCTGCACTACCGCTGGCCCGACCTGCCGGGGCCGCAGATCGAAGAACGGCTCGAGGCCAAGAAACACGCGATATTCGCCTTTGCCGAGGCCAACCCCATCGACCGCCACATTCACGAGATCGCCGACGCCCGTTTCGGCATCATCACCACCGGCAAGGCCCATCTCGACCTGATGGAGGCGCTGCGCCTCCTGGGCGTGGACGAGGCCACCTGCCGGCGTCTGGGCATCGACATCTACAAGGTCGGCATGGTCTGGCCGCTGGCCCGCCGCGCGGCACTGGATTTCGTGCGCGGCAAGCAAGAGGTGCTGGTGATCGAGGAAAAGCGCGGCATCATCGAAAGCCAGCTCAAGGAATATTTCTATGACTGGCCCGGCGACAAGCCCGCCCGCATGGTCGGCAAGCGCGATGAAAACGGCCAGCGCCTGGTGCCCTGGACGGGCGAACTTTCCCCCCGCCTGCTGGCCCCCATCGTGGCCGCCCGCCTTGACCTGCTGTTCCCCGGCGAGGGCTTTGCCGCGCGCGCCCGTGCGCTCAGCCCGGCGCCGCTGCCACCGCTGAACCTGCCCGGCGCCCAGCGCACGCCCTATTTCTGCTCGGGCTGCCCGCACAACACCTCGACCCGCGTACCCGAAGGCTCGCGCGCGCAGGCGGGCATCGGCTGCCACGTCATGGCCAGCTGGATGAACCGCAACACCGGCACGCTGACGCAGATGGGCGGCGAGGGCGTCAACTGGGTGGGCGCCTGCAAGTTCACCGACGAGGAACACGTCTTTCAGAACCTCGGCGAAGGCACCTGGTATCACTCGGGCTCGATGGCGGTGCGGCAGGCGGTTGCGGCCGGTGCCAACATCACCTTCAAGATCCTCTACAACGACGCCGTCGCCATGACCGGCGGCCAGCCGGTTGACGGCCCCGTCAGCGTGCAGGCGATCGCGCATGCCTCGCGCGCCGAAGGGGTGCGGCGCATCGCCGTCGTCTCGGACATGCCGGAAACCTTTCATCCGCGCGATTTCCCCGCCGACACCACCTTTCACCACCGCCGCGATCTCGACCCCCTCCAACGGGAATTGCGGCAGGTAAAGGGGGTGTCGGTCCTGATCTATGTGCAGACCTGCGCTGCCGAGAAACGCCGTCGTCGCAAGTGCGGCCTGATGGCCGACATCAAGCGCCATGTCATCATCAACGAGGCGGTCTGCGACGGCTGCGGCGATTGCTCGGTCGCCTCGAACTGTCTGAGTGTGGAACCCGTCGATACCCCGCTGGGGCGCAAGCGGCGCATCAACCAGTCAAGCTGCAACAAGGATTTCACCTGTCTCGACGGGTTCTGCCCAGCCATGGTCACGGTCGAGGGCGAGCGCCGCAAGGCCAGCGCCGAACTGCCTGACCTCGCCACCCTGCTCAAGGGCATCAAGGCGCCCGAACTGCCGGCACTTGACCACCCGTTCGACCTGCTGGTGACCGGCGTGGGCGGCACCGGCGTCGTCACCGTGGGCGCGCTGATCACCATGGCCGCCCATCTGGAAGGCAAGGGCAGCTCGGTGCTGGATTTCACCGGATTTGCCCAGAAATTCGGCCCGGTCCTCAGCTATGTGCGCCTGGCCGACCGGCCCGAGCTGCTGAACCAGCCGCGGATCGACCAAACTTCGGCCGATGCGCTGATCGGTTGCGATGCCGTGGTCTCGGCCTCGCCCAAGGCAACACCGCTGCTGCATGCCGGCACCCGAAGCGTGTTGAACACCGCCGAAATGCCGACCGGCGAGATCGTGCTGAACCGCGATGCCAGCCTGCATGTGGACGCCCGCAGGCGCGCGATCATGCGTCTGGTCGGGGACGGCAACCTGTCGGCGATCAATGCCAACCGCCATGCCGAGACCTGGCTGGGAGACGCGGTATTTTCCAATGTCATCATGCTGGGCTTAGCCTGGCAAAAGGGGTTGGTGCCGGTTTCCGAGGCCGCGCTGCGCCGGGCGATCGAACTGAACGGCGTCGCTGTCGAGCGCAATCAGGCGGCCCTGTCGCTGGGCCGCATCCTGGCCGCAGCGCCCGAGCGCCTGAACGCCACCGCGAACGGGCGGGACAGCGACGGAAATGCCGGCGACAATGATGACTTCGACCATCTGCTGGCCCGCCTGTCCGACCATCTCGAGGCCGGCCACGGCACCCATGCGGCAGCGCGTTTCAGGCGCAAGGTGGCCGATTTCCGCGCGAAAGGCGGCAGTGACATGCTGGCCCGCATCCACGCCCGCGCCCTGTTCCATCTGATGGCCACAAAGGACGAGTACGAGGTCGCGCGGCTGCTGAGCGAGCCCGGCTTCGAGGCCCGCCTTGCGCGCGAATTCGAACCCGGTTTCAGGGTGAACTACCACCTCGCGCCCGAATTCCTGCCCATGCAGGGGCGGGATGCCAGGGGGCGGCCACGGAAACGGCGCTTTGGCCCCTGGCTGCGCCCGGTGCTGGGGCTGATGGCGCGCATGCGGTGGCTGCGGGAAACGCCGTTCGATCCGTTCCGTTTCCAGAAGGACCGCCGCGAGGACCGGGCCCTGCTGGGCTGGTATGACGATCTTGTCGCACGCTGCGTCGCGCAGGCGGGTGACGGCATGGACACCGCCCTGTGGGCCGAACTGCTGGCCGCTCCGCTGGATATCCGCGGCTTTGGACCGGTGCGCGCGTCTGCCGCGCAAGAGGTGCGCGCAAGGGTCGAGGAACGCCTTGCCCGACACGCCCCGCCGCGCGCGGCCTGAAACCGGCTGTCCCCGGCACCGGCCGCGCCGCCTGTCCACCGGCTGACCCGCCAACTCGGCAAGGGGCATTTCACGGCATCTCACCAGGCCGTCAGGTGATCGCCCGGCCCCTTGCGCATCGCGCCGGCCGGCCCCATTGTCTGTATCAAGGGGAGGACCGCACGAGACATCCCCGAAAATCTGCCTGGCAGGGGAACGGCACCATGGACGAAAAGAGGATCACCTTTCCGGGTCACGGCGGACACATGCTGGCCGCGCGGCTCGACCAGCCCGAGGGGCCGACATTGGCCACGGCGATGTTCGCCCACTGCTTTACCTGCTCCAAGGACATCGCCGCGGCACGGCGCATCTCGCAACGGCTTGCGCGCATGGGGATCGCGGTATTTCGGTTCGATTTCACCGGGCTGGGCCATTCCGAGGGCGAATTCGCCAATGCGGGCTTTTCGGGCAATGTCGCCGATCTGCTGGCTGCGGCGGCCTGGCTGAAGGGGCGCGGACAGGCGCCGGCGCTGCTGATCGGCCATTCCCTGGGCGGCGCGGCGGTGCTGCGGGCGGCGCCCGATATCGACTCGGTCAGGGCGGTGGCAACCATCGGCGCGCCTTTTGATCCGGCCCATGTGATTCACAATTTCGGCCCCGCGATCGAGGAAATCCGCGAAAGGGGCCAGGCCCAGGTCACGCTGGGCGGGCGCAGCTTTACCATCACGCGCGGATTTCTCGACGACGTTGACAAGGCCCGCCTTGGCCCGGCGCTGGGCCGGATGAAGGCGGCGCTTCTGGTGATGCATGCCCCGCGGGACATGGTGGTCGGCATCGAAAACGCCGCCGAGATATTCAAGGCCGCGCATCATCCCAAGAGTTTCGTCACCCTCGATGGCGCCGATCACCTGATATCCCGCCCCGAAGATGCCGAATATGTGGCCGATGTCATCTCGACCTGGGCGCAGCGCTATCTTGAGTTGCGCAACCCCGTGCCGCCGCCCGGCGCGCCCGAAGGCGTGGTCCGCGTGCGCGAGGCCGATCCCGAGGGTTTCCTGCAGGATGTCAATGTCGGCCCGCGCCACCATGTTCTGGCAGACGAGCCGGTTGCCTATGGCGGCACCGATCAGGGCCTGTCGCCCTATCAGTTCCTGTCGGCGGGGCTGGGATCGTGCACCTCGATGACCATCCGCATGTATGCCCGGCGCAAGAAATGGCCGCTGGAACATGTCGAGGTGGATGTGACCCACGACAAGGTCCACGCCCAGGATTGCGAGACCTGCGATGGCAGCCGCAACAAGATCGACCTGTTCCGCCGGGTGATCCGCCTGCGCGGGCCGCTGGACGACGCCCAGCGCCAGCGCCTGCTGGAAATCGCCGACCGCTGCCCGGTTCACCGCACGCTGCATTCCGAAATCAGGGTCGAAACCCGGCTTGAGTGATCGGGCTTATTCGCCGGGCAGCAACAGCGAACTGTCGCCATAGCTGAAAAAGCGATAGCGGTTGGCGATAGCGTGGTCATAGATGCGCCGGATGCGTTCGCGCCCCATCAGGGCTGAGACCAGCATCAACAGCGTCGATTTCGGCAGGTGGAAATTGGTCATCAGCCCATCCGTCACCCTAAAACGATAGCCCGGCTTGATGAAAATGTCGGTTTCACCCCTGAACGGGTGCATCTGCCCGCCCTCGTCGGCGGCCGACTCGATCAGCCGCAACGCCGTTGTGCCAACGGGAATGATGCGCCCGCCCGCCGCGCGGGTCGCGTTGATCTGATCCGCCGCCTGCGGCGAAACCTCGCCCCATTCGCTGTGCATCCGGTGTTGCGAGACGTCGTCCACCTTGACCGGCAGAAAGGTGCCCGCCCCCACATGCAGCGTCACATGGCTGAAATCCACGCCGCGCGCGGCCAATGCCGCCAGCAATGCGTCGTCGAAATGGAGCGACGCCGTGGGCGCCGCGACCGCGCCGCGGCGGCGGGCAAAGACCGTCTGGTAATCTTCGCGGTCGCGCGCATCCACCGGGCGCAGGGCGGCGATATAGGGCGGCAGGGGCATCATGCCGGCCCGTTCCAGCGCTGTGTCGAAATCCTTGCCGGTCAGGTTGAAGGCAAGCGTGACCTCGCCCGCCGGCTTGTCGGCGACACGCGCGCGCAGCCCGGCGGAAAACACGATCTCTTCGCCCACCCGCAGGCGCCGCGCGGGCCTGGCCAGCGCCCGCCAGGCGCCGCCATCGAGCGGGCTCAGCAAGGTCACCTCGACCGAAGCACGGGTTTCGCCCTGATCGGAATGGCGAATCCGCTGCCCGGCAAGGCGTGCCGGGATCACGCGGGTATCGTTCAGCACCAGCCGGTCGCCGGGGCGCAGCAGGCGGGGCAGATCTGCGACATGCAGATCCTCGATCCTGTCGCCGCGCGCATGCAGCAGGCGTGCCGCCGTGCGCGGGCGGGCGGGCCGCGTGGCGATCAGATCTTCCGGCAGGTCGAAATCGAAATCCGACAGTTTCATTCCTGGGCCACCTTCGCATGCTCCGCTGTCATCGGTTGGGTTTCATCGGCTGGGTTGCATCGGCTGGGTTTCATCGGCTGGGTTTCATCGCTGTCATCGGCTGGGTTTCATCGGCTGGGGCCGGTACCACCGGCTCCCGGGGGGGCGCCGCTGTTCCGGTCGCCCTGACGCGGGGCCTTCATGCCCGGAATCGGCTGGCGGAAAATATCGCGAAACAGCCCCGGCGTCAGGATCGACAGGGGGTTCACGCCGACCTTGGGCGAATCGACCGGCCCCCGCATGGTATAGTTGAAGCCGAACAGACCCTCGCCCTTCTGCCCGCCGAACAGCTTGCCGAACAGCTTGCTCTGTTCGAGCAGGCCGTTGAGCATGTAGATCGGCGTGATGACGCCGCGCATGTCCAGGCTCTGGCTGGCGAAATCGTAGACCCCCCGCATGGTCAGGCCCAGCGAGGCGCCGACCGCGCTGGAGCGATACAGCTTGACCCCGGTCTGGCCCAACAGGAATTCCGCCTCGATGTCGTTGAACAATATCCCCTCGCCGTCCAGCTGTTCCAGCAGGCCGACCACGCTGATGGCCGACAGGATCTGCGCCAGACCCGATGCCTCGCGCACCCTCGTCTTGCGGATCGACATGCTGCCGCGATACTGCCCCGGCGCATCGGCCGGTTTCAGCAGCATCTCGAGCCGCCCGCCATAGGCGTTGGAAAACACCCCGGCCGCGCGCAATGCCGCCCCCGCATCGGTCGAGGCAAAGCGCACGGCCGTGCCCCCCTTGAGGGGCGCCACGGTGCCGATGATCCGGGCCTTGCCGTTGATCGCCCCGGTGAACGAGCCGGTCAGCCCCCCGCTGGTATTGAACTGGCCGCTCAGCCCGGTCAGCGAGATACCCCGGCTGACAACCAGACGGTCGAGATTGACGTTGATTGCATTGCCCATGCCGGGGCGCGCGGCAATGTCGCCAAAGCGGTTGTGACGCAGATCCAGCATGCCGCCATCCAGGTTGAAGGTCATCGTCCCGCCGGGGCCGGGGCGGATCTCGACTGGCGCCTTCAGCCAGCCGCCCACATCGACGCGGCCGAAACGGGCAACCTCCAGCTGCCCCTTGCGTCCCAGCCTAACCTCGCCTTCGGCGACGAGGCCCGGTGCCGTCAGATGCAGAAACGGAATCCGGGGCGGCGTGCCGAAACTCCCCCGGACATCCAGCTTGCCGGCGACATCCGCCGCCTTGCGCCAGCCAACCGCATCCAGCCGCAGCGCAAGACCGCGCAGATCGCTGGTCAGGGTGAATTGCGGCGCCTTGCCCTTGTCCAGATGGATGACGAAATCACCGCTGCCCTTGCCCGAAACCGTATCGGCGGGCAGCCTGATGCCGAATTCGCGCAGAAAGGCGCGCGACAGTTCGATTCGTCCCGTGACCTTGCTGTGGCCCTTGCCCTGGGGGCCTAAATCCTGGCGCCACGCGCCCGATACGGGCAGGCGCCCAAGGCGCGCCCGCCCGGCAATCGTCATCCCGCTGTTGTCCACCGTCAGATCGAGCCGATCCGATGTCAACACCTTCCCCTTGACCAGCTTGTCCGAGCGCAGCCTGGTCAGGACTCCGTCGATCGACAGGCGCACCGCGCGGGGATCCAGCTTTTCGACCAGCGGAAAGCCCAGGCGCCCCTCAACCGATGCCAGGCCCTCGGCGAGATCGGTGCCCAGACCCGCCTTGGACAGATAGCGGAAGGGTTCCAGATCCAGCACCGACAGCATCGCCCGGATGGTGGCGCGGCTGCGCAGTTCCAGTTCGGCGGGCGCGCCCTTGATGCGGGTGTCGGGAATGGTGAACCGGCTGCCGGCCAGGTTGACCTGCCCCCCTTCGGGAGCGTTCACGACGCCCTCCTGCAGGGTCAGTTGCAGGCGGTTTCGGTTCCAGCTGCCAAAACCCTTGCCCTGTTCGATGGGTGGCTGCCTTTTCAGATAGCGCAGCGCGAGATCGTGAAAATCGAAGCCGACCGAAATCTCGGGCGCCTCGCCGGGGCGGGCGCGCAGGGCCGCGTTGACCCGGTTCAGATGCCCGCCCAGAATGTTGTCGGCCATCCATGCGCGTGTCTTGGGCTTGTATATCAGCGGCCAGAATTCCTTGAGCCGGGCGACGGGCACATCGGCAATCGACAGGTCCAGGGCGGTGGTCCAGCCGCGCGCGCCCGCCGACAGACGCCCGCGCATCACATAGCGCGAATCGCCGTCCACCAGCACCAGCTGCCCGATATCGACCGAAAGCGGCCTGACCCGGAGCCGCATGTCCAGCGCACCGCTGCCGAATTCCAGGGGCTTTTCAAACACCCCCTCGGGGTCGAGCCGCAGCTTGCGGAAACGGAACTGGCCGATCAGCCCGCCTACCGTACGATCAACGCGGTCCGACAGATAGGCCTGCCCCTCGGCCTCGATATGGGCGGCATCGGTGTCCAGCACGACCTGGTCAAAGGTGAATTTCTGGTCCTCGGGATCGTATGACAGATAGGCCTTGGCACCGCGAAAGCGCACCGCCGGGGCCGAGGCGGCCTGACGCACCCGCCCCGCGCCGATATCCAGCACGCCGTGCATGCGCCCGAGGCTGCCATCGGCGCCGATATCCATCGTCATCGCGCCGGACAGCGGGGCATCCAGCACCCGCAGCCAGTCGAACGCCACCACCTGATCGGCCAGATCCAGCGTGCGCACACCACTGAAGCGGGTCGAGAATTCCGAATTGCCCTGCCCTTTCAGCCGCCGCCAGGTAAAGGCGGCATGGGCCATCGCGCCACGCTTGTTGTCGAGAACGAAATTGACCGAGGCCTCAAGCCCCCCCTCGCGCCGCCTGATTTCCATGGCCCCGTCGCGAAAGGTCCAGCGCCGCCCGGAAACCCGGTCGTCCAGAAACAGGACGGTATCGGTGCTCTGGATCTGGTCCAGCCGCGAAAGGACAGGCCACGCCAGGATCTGGTCCAGCCGCTCGATGATGTCGCGCAGGCTGCCCGACACGCTGGCCGGAATGTCCGAAGGGGGGCCGGGCGCGAATGTCGCCGCCGGCGAGGTCACGCGATCGCGCCCGCCCGCATCCCCAGCTCCCGCATCCCCAGCTCCCGCATCCTCGGGGGCCATACTGCCCGCAGGCGCGCTTGCAGGGCGGGCGCCCTCTGGCAGGCCCGCCCCGGTTTCACCGCGCCGGCCGATGCTGATGTCGAAACGACCGCCGGGCGCCCGCCTGAGCAAAAGGCGCGCACCGCTCATGCGGATCGCGATCGGCCTGAGCCGGCAATCGACCAGCGCGCGGGCCGAAAAGGTGCCGGTCAGGCTGGGGAGCGCCACCCGCAGCCGCCCGTCGGCGTCGCGCAGTTCGGCCCCGGTGATGCTGAGCGACGGGTTGAGATCGGGACCGAACGGCGCCAGTCGGATGCCCGCAATGACGACCCGCATGCCCGACAGGTTCTGGTTTATCCGCTCTTCGATCCGACTGCGCAGCCACTCGGGCGCCGTCACCCCCGAGGTGATGACCAACCCGACCGCCACGCCCAGCGCAAAACCCGTCAGCACCAGTGCGGCGAGGAACCGCCACAGCAGCCCGACGATTCGCGATTTCCTTCGTTTTTCCAAGATCGTCATTCCGTGACTGGCCGCACCCGGACCTAAAGGGACCTGTCGCGCTGATCGGCCCCTCACTGCCCCTTTGCAGAACCCGACGCAAGATGGCAAGAACGACAGATCGGGGGCAGACCGGGGCATCCGCATCTTCGATTTTCCGCACAATAGCAACAATGGCAGCTGGAAAAACAGTCAAAGGGACGCGCCCGCCCCCATGAGCGCGATCCCGCCAATGGCAACACGCCCGACAGGACCGGAGGCCGGGAAAACCGGCATGGCCAGGCCCTGTTTGTGCATGAATTCAGGTATTTGGCGGCTTATTGTTTCCATACCGCGAACATTCAACGCAGTCCCGGGGAAAAGAGTTGAAGAACAGATGACATTTTATTAGAAATCGCGTGGTCTCGTCGCTCTGCCCGGCATGACATGCCCGACAGGCGCCAGGATGGGCCACATCAAGGCGGCACGGCAATGATGTGCGTCGATGGGTTGCCGGTGGCGTGACCGATGCGCCCGTATGGGGGTGGGCGCAGGAACAGACAGGGGTTGGTTCATTGAAAACGCGGATCAAGGGCAGGTTGAACGCACTTGCAGCAAGACATTTCGCGGAACAGCGCCTCTATCTGCGCAGCGACAACACGACCCGCTATTTCCGCCTCACGCCACTGACCCAGCTGGGGCTGAGCATCGCCGGCGTCGCCCTGTTCGGCTGGCTGATCTTTGCCACTTCGGCCTTCATGATCGGCATGCTCAGCGCCGAAAGCGACCGCGCCCAGGTGCGATTGCAGCAGCTCGACTATGAAACGCGGCTGACCGCCCTTTCCGCCGAACGCGACCAGCGCGCGCTCGAGGCCCAGCAGGCGCAGGAGCGGTTCTATGTCGCGCTCGACCAGATTTCGGCCCAGCAGAGCGCATTGCTGGCATCCGAGGATCGCCGCAAGGAACTGGAAACCGGCATCGAGGTGATCCAGCGCACCCTGCGCAAGACCATCCGCGAGCGCGACCGGGCCGAAAAGCAGTCGGACGAGCTGCTGGCCGAACTCCAGTCGGCCACCGGCAAGCTGAGCACCCGCTATGGCGAGACCGAGGAAATCGGCACCACGCTGGACTATCTCAACCAGGCCCTTGCCGAAACCGTCAGACAACGCGACCAGGCCAGAATCGCGGCGCGCAAGCTGGAGGCAAGGGTTGCCGAGCTCAAGCGCAAGGCCCGCCTGATGCGCGAGCGCAATCAGCGGATTTTCGCTCGTCTCGAAACGGCCGTGAACGTGTCGATCAAGCCCCTCAGAAAGATGTTCGAAAATGTCGGCCTGTCCACCGACAAGCTGATCAAGGACGTCC
This sequence comes from Alphaproteobacteria bacterium, assembly GCA_030148665.1. GTDB lineage: Bacteria > Pseudomonadota > Alphaproteobacteria > Rhodobacterales > Rhodobacteraceae > UBA5972. The sequence goes on along the minus strand of JASBSZ010000001.1, from coordinate 88,472 downwards.
GGCGCGGCTATACCGGCATGGGCGGCCCGCTGCTGCCGGCGGCTGTTTCCACCAAGGGCACGCCGCCCGATGCCATGACCCTGCGGGCCAACGACCTGCTCGTCAAGCTGGACAACCTCAACATGTTGCGCATCGCCGCCCGGCGCATACCATTTGCGCTGCCCGTTCGGCGCTCATACCGCGTCACCAGCAAGTTCGGCATGCGCAAGCACCCGATTACCGGCAAATACAAGATGCACGAAGGCTATGACATGGCGGCCCCCCTTGGGACGCCCGTCTATGCCACCGCGGACGGGGTGGTATCCTTTGCCGGCTGGGCCGGCGGCTACGGGCGCGTCATCAAGATCCGAACCGCCGAGGGATTCGAAACCCGCTTTGCCCATCTTTCGAAAATTCGCGTGAAAAAGGGGCAAAGGGTCTCGCGCGGGGACCGGATTGGTGATATGGGAAGCTCTGGTCGCTCAACGGGCTCGCATGTTCACTATGAGGTCCGGATCGGCGGCAAAGCGGTCAACCCCATCAAATACATCAAGGCAGCCAGAAATGTTTTCTAAGAGCAAGATCCATGACCCGGCCCCGAAAACCAAGACGGGCAGTGAAACACCGGCATCAACCCCCGGCACCAGCGGCGCACCTGCTCCCAAACCCGCGGCCGAGGCGCCCGCATCATCGCCCAAGCCCAAGCCGGCCCCTTCGGTCCTGTCATCGGACCTGATGATCAAGGGCAACCTCAAGACAACCGGCGACATCCAGATCGAGGGCATGGTCGACGGCGATATCCGCGCGCATCTGCTGACCGTCGGCGAAGGCGCCACCGTCAAGGGCGAAATCGTCGCCGACGACGTGGTGGTCAACGGCCGCGTGGTCGGCCGTCTGCGGGGCCTGAAGGTACGCCTGACATCGACCGCACGGGTCGAGGGCGACATCATCCACAAGACCATCGCCATCGAAAGCGGCGCCCATTTCGAGGGCTCGGTCCAGCGTCAGGACGACCCGCTGAACCCGGCCAAGGCTGCGAAACCCGCCGCCAAGCCCGCCGCGAAACCGGCAACATCCGCGGGCAAGTAACCGCAGCAGCGACACGGCGAAACGACAAGGCCCCGCCCGGTTGCGGGGCTTTTTCATGCCCGTCTCATGCCTGCAGGACGATCGCTATTCGGCCGCTATTCGGCCTGCGCTTCGGCCCTGCTCTTGCCGGCGACATCCTTGGCCAGAACGGCCGCCATGAAATCGTCGAGGTCGCCATCCAGCACGCCCTGGGTGTCGGAGGTCTCGACATTGGTGCGCAGATCCTTGACCATCTGATAGGGCTGCAACACATATGACCGGATCTGGTTGCCCCAGCCCGCATCGCCCTTGGCCTCGTGCGCCTCGTGAATGGCCTCGTTGCGCTTGCGCATTTCCATCTCGTACAGGCGCGATTTCAGCGCGGCCATGCAGTTGGCCCGGTTCTGGTGCTGGGATTTTTCCGAGCTGGTCACGACGATTCCGGTCGGGATATGGGTCATCCGCACCGCCGAATCCGTCTTGTTGACATGCTGGCCGCCGGCGCCCGAGGAACGGAAAGTATCGACCCTGATGTCCGAGGGGTTGATCTCGATCTCGATATTGTCGTCCACCACCGGATAGACCCAGACGCTGGAAAACGAGGTATGCCTGCGCGCGTTGCTGTCATAGGGCGAGATGCGCACCAGGCGATGCACACCGCTTTCGCCCTTGAGCCAGCCATAGGCATTGTGGCCGATGATCTTGTAGGTCACCGACTTGATCCCCGCCTCTTCGCCCGGCGTCTGCGAGATCAGCTCCACCTTGTAGCCATGCTTTTCGGCCCAGCGCACATACATGCGCGCCAGCATTGCGGCCCAGTCGCAGCTTTCGGTGCCGCCCGCGCCCGCATTGATTTCGAGGAATGTGTCATTGGCGTCCATCTCGCCGTTCAGCAGCGCCTCGAGTTCCTTTTGCGCGGCTGTCTTGTGCAGCTTTTTCAATGCTGCCTCGGCCTCGGCAATGACCTCGTCATCGCCTTCCATCTCGCCCAGCTCGATCAGCTCGATATTGTCGTCGAGTTCCTGCGAGAGGCTCTTGTAGGTGTCGATCGCATCTACCAGCGCCTGGCGCTCGCGCATCAGCTTTTGCGCCTTTTCGGGGTCGTTCCACAGATCGGGATCCTCGCTCAGCGCGTTGAATTCCTCAAGCCGGTGCTGGGCGGTATCCCAATCCATCCGCAGGCGCAAAAGGTCCAGGGACTTGCGTATCTCGCTGACGATATTTTCGATTTCCGCACGCATGGCGCATCAAACCTCGGCTCTGTGGGATCATGTGTCACGCGCTTTCTAAAGCAGTTTGCAAGACGTTGAAACCGCTTTCGCGCAGGCCTTCTTCTTTGCACAAATACGCATGGCCGCGCCCGGGGCGCGGCGCGGGAGGTCCCCTCCCGCACCCTCCGGCGTATTTCGACAAAGAAGAAGGACTGCGCGCTTTCCCATGCTGGCAAAAGACGATAGTTGGGGGGCATGGAACTGACGGTCACGAATCTGGGTTGTCGCCGCGGCGAACTGCGCGTCCTTTCCGGGGTCAGCTTTTCGGTGCGAGGCGGCACGGCCCTGATCCTGCGCGGGCCGAATGGCTCGGGCAAGACGACGCTGTTGCGCACGCTTGCGGGGCTTGCGCCGGCCGATGGCGGCACGATCAGCATGCCGCGCGAGGCGCTTGCCTATGCGGGACATGCCGACGGTATCAAGGCACAGCTGAGTGTCGCGGAGAATCTGCGTTTCTGGGCTGACGTGTTCGGCCATGCGGGCATCGACGCGGCGCTGGACATGTTCGACCTGCGCCCGCTGGCCCACAGGCAGGCGCAGCACCTGTCAGCGGGTCAGAAACGTCGTCTGGGGCTGAGCCGTCTGCTGGTTACCGGCCGACCGATCTGGCTGCTGGACGAACCGACGGTTTCGCTGGACACCGAATCGGTGGCGATTTTCGGCCGCATGATCGCGGGCCATCTGGCCGATGGCGGGATGGCCATCGTCGCCACGCATATCGACCTGGGGCTGGAAACCGCCGAGACCCTGGACATTGCGCAGTTTCGGGCATCCGGCGAGGATCACGCCAACCCGTTCCTCGACGACGGCTTTGCCGATTGGGGGAACCCATGATCGCCCTGATGAAACGCGACCTGCAGCTGGCCCTGCGCTCGGGCGGGGGGTTCGGGCTCAGCCTGGCCTTCTTTCTGATCGTGGTGATGTTCGTGCCCTTTGGCGTCGGCCCCGAAAGCGCGGTCCTTGCGCGTATCGCCCCGGGGATATTGTGGATTGGCGCGCTGCTGTCCTGCCTGCTGTCGCTGGACCGCATCTTTCAGCTGGATTACGAGGATGGCTCGCTTGACCTTCTGGCCACGGCGCCGCTGCCGCTGGAGGGGATCGTCGCGATGAAGGCGGTTGCCCACTGGCTGACAACCGGCCTTCCGCTGACCGTTGCGGCACCGGTTCTGGGGTTTCTTCTGAACCTGCCGGTCGAGGGCTATCTGTGGGTCTTTCTCAGCCTTGCCGCCGGCACCCCCGCGCTCAGCTTTCTGGGCACGTTCGGGGCCGCCATCACCGTCGGGCTGAAGCGCGGGGGGCTGTTGTTGTCGCTGCTGGTGCTTCCGCTGTACATCCCGACACTGATCTTTGGCGCCCAGAGCGTCACCCGGGTTGTCGAGGGCCAGTCGAACAGCACCGCATTCGCGATTCTGGCGGCGATCAGCCTGTTCACATTCGCCCTCATCCCCTTTGCCGCGGCACGCGCGCTGAGGGTCAATATAAGGTGAACTGCCTGCGGCCGCTTGGCCCGTTGCAGGCCGGGCCAGCCTTGGATAGGGTGCGCAACATGTCGATATGGGAATTTGCAAATCCACGCCGCTTCGTGCACCTGACCGATACGCTCCTGCCGTGGACGACGGCGGGGACGGTCCTGCTGATGGGGGTGGGGCTGGTATGGGGGTTCTTCTTTACCCCTGACGATTACGCGCAGGGATCGACCGTCAAGATCATCTTTCTGCATGTCCCCAGCGCCATGCTGGCGATCAACATCTGGTTCATGATGCTGGTCACCTCGCTGGTCTGGCTGGTGCGCCGACACCATGTCAGCGCGCTGGCGGCCAAGGCGGCGGCGCCCATAGGTGTGACGATGACGCTGATCGCGCTGTTTACCGGCGCCATCTGGGGCGAACCCATGTGGGGCACCTACTGGGCCTGGGATCCGCGCCTGACCTCGTTCATGATCCTGTTCGTGTTCTACCTGGGCTATATCGCGTTATGGGCCGCCATCGAAGACCCTGACACCGCGGCGGATCTGACCTCGATCCTGTGTATCGTCGGCTCGGTCTTTGCCTTTCTGTCGCGCTATGCGGTGATGTTCTGGAACCAGGGCCTGCATCAGGGCGCGTCTCTGTCGCTGGACAAGGCCGATCATGTGGCCAACGTGTTCTACATCCCGCTGGTCATCTCGATTGCGGGGTTCATATTGTTCTTCATCACGCTGGTATTGCTGCGCACCCGCAGCGAAATCCACGCGCGACGCATCAGCGCATTGCTGGCCCGCGAAAGGCAGGGATGATGCCCGATCTCGGAAAATACGCCCTGCCCGTTCTGGGGGCTTACGGTGTCGCGATCGTCCTGATCCTGGCACTGACCTGGCTGTCGCTGCGGCGTTCGTCAAGGCTGCGCAAGGAATTGTCCGAACTGGAAAGGAGGCGAAAGAAGAATGGCTAGGGTTTCTCCGCTGCTGGTGGTGCCGCCGGTCATTTTTCTGGCCATTGCCGGCATGTTCATGTGGGGCCTCGGGCGCGAAAACCCCAATGAGCTCCCTTCCGTGCTGCAGGGCAAGGAAGCGCCGAAGATCCAGCTGGAAAAGCTGGGCGACATGCCGTTGCTGACCGACGAGATGATCCGCAGGCCCGAGGTCAAGCTGGTGAATTTCTGGGCTTCGTGGTGTGTTTCCTGCCGCGTCGAACACCCCAACCTGATGAAGCTGTCAAAGATGGGGCTGATCTTTTACGGCATCGACTACAAGGACAAGCCCAAGGACGGGCTGGGCTATCTGCGGCGCAAGGGCAACCCGTATCGGGCGCTGGGTGCCGATTCCGGGCGGCAGGCGATCGATTTCGGGGTCTATGGTGTGCCCGAAACATTCGTCATCGATGCGCGCGGCAAGATCATCCTGCGTTTTCCCGGCCCGATCACCGCGCGCAGCTGGAACGAAACCGTACGCCCGGCGATTCTGAAAGCGGGCGGACAGGCGCCCGAGTTGCCTGAAAACTGAGGCCCGATGGGCAAGGGCCTCCCGTCCCTTGCCCCCTTACACCACCAGGCAATACCGCATGATCGCCTTTTGCGCATGCAGGCGGTTTTCGGCCTCGTCAAAGATCACCGATTGCGGGCCGTCCATGACCGACGAGGTGACTTCCTCGTCGCGGTGCGCCGGCAGGCAGTGCATGAACAGCGCGTCCGGCGCGGCGTGCGACATCAGATCGTCATTCACCTGATAGGGCCGCAGCAGGTTGTGGCGGCGCTCGCGCGAGGACTGGCTGTCATGCATCGAAACCCAGGTATCGGTGACCACCAGATCGGCGCCCTCGACGGCGCGGGCTGCGTCGCGTTCGATACGGATATCGGCGCCCTTGGCGCGGGCCTCGTCCACAAAGACCTGCTCGGGGTCCAGCTGCGCGGGGCCGGTAAAGGTGAGGTCGAAGCCGAACTGCCCGGCGGCATGGATGAAGGACGCGCAGACATTGTTGCCGTCGCCGCACCAGACCACGCGCCTGCCCCGGATGGGGCCGCGATGTTCCTCGTAGGTCAGGATGTCGGCCATGATCTGGCAGGGATGCGTGCGGTTGGTCAGCCCGTTGATGACGGGCACGCTGGCATGTTCGGCCATTTCAAGGATGGTGTCCTCTTCAAAGGTGCGCATCATGATCAGATCGACATAGCGCGACAGCACGCGGGCGGTGTCGGCGATGGTCTCGCCATGGCCCAGCTGCATGTCGGCCCCCGACAGCACCATCGTCTGAGCCCCCATCTGGCGCGCGCCCGCGTCAAAGCTGACGCGTGTGCGGGTGCTGGGCTTTTCGAAAATCAGCGCCACCATGCGCCCGGCCAGCGGCTGTTCGTCATCGGGCGCGCCGCGGGGGCGGCCCGCACGGGCCTGTTTCATGGCGGCGGCCTGGTCGATGATCGCCCGCAGATCGGCGGCGTCGGTCTTGTTGATATCCAGAAAATGGGTCATTGGGCTGCCTCGATCGTTTCTGCCGCCTTGTGCAGGCGCGCAATTCCTTGGTCTATTTCTTCGTCTGCAATGTTCAACGGCGGCAGCAGGCGGATCACGTTGTCGCCGCCCGGCACTACCAGGACATGGGCCTTGTAGCCGGCATTCACCACGTCCATGTTGGCAACCTTGCAGCGGATCCCCAGCATCATGCCAAGGCCGCGCACGGATTCGAACACATCCGGGTGCGTGGCGACCAGCCCCTCCAGCTTTTGCCGCAAGAGCGACGACTTGCGCCGCACCTCGGCCAGGAAATCGTCATCGGCGACCTTTTCCATCACCTTCAGCCCCACGGCACAGGCCAGCGGGTTGCCCCCATAGGTGGAACCATGCGTGCCCGCCACCATGCCCGAGGCTGCGCGCTCGGTCGCAAGGCAGGCGCCCAGCGGAAAGCCCCCGCCGATGCCCTTGGCGACCGCCATGATGTCGGGGGCGACACCCGCCCATTCATGGGCAAACAGACGCCCCGTGCGCCCCATGCCGCACTGGATTTCATCCATGATCAGCAACAGGCCATGTTCGTCGCAGATCTCGCGCAGGGCGCGCAGAAAGGCGTCATCGGCGGGTTTGATGCCGCCCTCGCCCTGCACCGGCTCGACCATGATCGCGGCGGTGCTTTCATCGATGGCGGCGCGGGTTGCGTCGATGTCTCCGAAAGGCACATGTTTGAAACCCGGCATGTCGGGGCCGAAACCCTTGACCAGCTTTTCGGCACCCGCCGCCGCGATGGTGGCCAGCGTGCGGCCGTGAAAGGCATCGGCAAAGGTGATGATGGTCTTGCGCTGCTCATGGCCCGCGGCGCTGAAATGCTTGCGCGCCATCTTGATTGCGCATTCCACCGCCTCGGCCCCGGAATTGGCAAAGAACACGGTGTCGGCGAAAGTCGCGTCAACCAGCGCCTCGGCCAGCTTTTCCTGATTGGGAATGCGATACAGGTTCGATGTATGCCACAGGGTTTCGGCCTGCGCCTTGAGCGCATCAACCAGATCGGGATGCGCGTGCCCCAGCACGTTGACGGCGATGCCCGCGCCAAGATCGAGATATCGGCTGCCGTCGGCCTCGGTCAGCCAGCTGCCCTTGCCCGAGACAAAGGAAAGCGGCGCGCGCGCATAGGTCGGCAGAACGGCGGGTATCATGGCAATAACCTTTCGTGGAAGGCCCGTGTAAAGTCTGTGATGTGACGCAAAGTCACGGGCGAGTCAATTGTGGGAAAGCATCGGTCACGACCGAAGAGCGCGCAGGTCGGCGACCGCGCGCGCAAGGCGGCATCAACGTCGGCGTCGGGCCGGGTTATGGGTGCAGAGCGTGACCATGGCCCCGGGATGTATCGCCACCGGCGCCCGTTGTCCAGAGCCGATTCTGTCGTGCCCGCGTCAATGCGCCAAAACGGGCATGGGCCGGGCGGCGGCGGTGAGGGTATCTGCCCGGCCGCACGCCTCAGATCATCGCCATGCCGCCATTCACATGCAGCGTGGCGCCGGTGACATAGGCGGCCTCGTTGCTGGCCAGATACAGCACCGCGGCGGCAATCTCGTCGGGGCTGCCCATGCGGCCTGCCGGGATCTGGGCGTTGATCTTGTCCTTCTGATCGTCGGTCAGCTTGTCGGTCATGGGCGTGGCGATGAAACCCGGCGCTACGCAGTTGGCGGTGATGCCACGGCTGGCCACCTCATAGGCGATGGATTTGGTCATCCCCACCATACCGGCCTTGGATGCCGCATAATTGGCCTGCCCCGGATTGCCGGTCGCCCCCACGATCGAGCTGATATTGATGATCCGCCCCCAGCGCGATTTCATCATGCCGCGGATCGCGCCGCGGCACAGGCGCATGGTACTGGTCAGGTTGATATCCAGCACCAACTGCCAGTCGTCATCGGACATGCGCATGAAGATGTTGTCGCGCGTCACACCGGCATTGTTGACCAGGATATCGAGCGAGCCCATGGCCTCGACCGCCTGTTTGGGCAGCGCGGCCACGGCCTCGGCGTCGCCAAGGTTGCAGGGCAGCACATGGGCGCGCGCGCCCAGCTCGGCGGCCAGTTCCTCAAGCGGGGCAACCCGCGTGCCCGACAGCGCCACCGTCGCGCCAGCGCCGTGCAGCGCGCGCGCAATCGCGCCGCCGATGCCGCCCGAGGCCCCCGTTACCAGCGCATTCTTTCCCGTCAGATCAAACATCTCCCTCTCCATTTCCATCTGCTGCGGCCAGTTCGGCAGCGGCGGCCACCACGTCATCGGGGCTGCCCACCGCGCGGGTGGATGCCGCCCGGTCGATGCGGCGGATCATGCCGCTCAGCGCCTTGCCCGCGCCGATCTCGTAATAGCTGTCAACGCCCTGCTCGCCCATCCACAGAACCGATTCGCGCCAGCGCACGCGGCCCGTGACCTGATCGACCAGCAACGAGCGGATCAGCGCGGGATCCTCGACCGCGCTGGCCACGACATTGGCGACCAGCGGCACCAGGGGCCGGGTGATCGTGACCTCGTCCAGCGCGCCGGCCATCACCGAGGCCGCCGGCTCCATCAGGGCACAGTGGAAGGGCGCGGATACCGGCAACAGCATGGCGCGCCGCGCGCCCTTTTCCCTGGCCAGCGCCACCGCGCGTTCGACCGCCTCGCGGTGGCCCGAAACCACCACCTGCCCGGGATCGTTGTCATTGGCCGCCTGACAGACCTGCCCCTCGGCGGCCGCGTCGGCGATTTCGCTGACCGCGTCGAAATCCAGCCCAAGGATGGCGGCCATCGCGCCGACACCCACGGGCACCGCCTCTTGCATGGCGCGGCCACGGATGCGCAACAGGCGTGCGGTGTCGGCCAGGCTGATTGCGCCCGCCGCGCAAAGGGCCGAATATTCACCCAGAGAATGGCCGGCGACGTAATCGGCGGCGGTGACCTCGATACCCTCGGCCTGCAATGCACGCAGAGCGGCGATCGAGGTCGCCATCAGCGCCGGCTGCGCGTTTTCAGTCAGCGTCAGTTCCTTGATGTCCCCCTCCCAGATCAGCCCTGAAAGGCTCTGACCCAGAACCTCGTCAACCTCGTCGAAAACGGCGCGGGCCGCCGGATATGCCTCGGCCAGAGCCTTGCCCATGCCGATTGTCTGTGCGCCCTGCCCGGGAAATACGAATGCAACTGCCATGATGCCCCCAAGAATGATTTCGGGCCGAGGTCTAGCGCAGAACCCGGCCCGATGGAAACATGTTTTGTTGTCGCCCTGCCCGTGCCCGGCACCGTCGCCGGGCGCGACCGTCAGCCGAACAGCAGATCGTCGCCGTGGCCGCCGGTCAGATAGTCGTGGTCATGGAGGAACAGCATGCTGCTCTTTTTCTCGTGCTTCTTGTGGCCGTCCTTGTGGCTGCTGTCGCCGCGCCCCCTGGTTCCGTCGCCCCAGTCGCCCTTGCCGTCGGGGTTCTCGCCGGCCTTGCCGACCTTCTTGTCATTGCCGGGATTGCCCTCGGCCGATTTCGACTTGTCGGACTTGCCGCTGGAGCTGCCCTTGCCCGATGACTTGCCCTTGTCCTCGCCGGGCTTCTTTTCGTTCTCGGCGGATTTGGATTTTCCGCTGGAACTGCCCTTGCTGGCGGATTTTTCCTGATCCGAGGCGGATTTCTTGTCCTTCTTGTCATGGCTTGACTTGCTGTCGCAGGCGCAGCCCGAGTCGGACAGGCCGGACCAGCCGCTGGAGCTGCCCTTGCTGGCGGTTCTGGTTTCGCCGTCGCTCGATTTTTCGGTGCTGTTCCTGCTGGAATCGCTGCTCGAGTCCGACAGGCCGGACCAGCCGCTGGAACTGCCCTTGCCATCAGAGGATTTGCCGTCGCTCTTGTGGCTGCTGTCACCCTCGGCCTTCTTGCCGTCGCTCTTGTGGCTGCTGTCGCCCTCGGACTTCTTGCCGTCACTCATATGGCTGCTGTCGCCGGACGATGTTTTCGTGTCCGAAGACTTGCCGCCATTGCCCGTAACGCCGTCGGTCGCCGCAGCCTGTCCGCCCTGGCCCGAGTTACCCCCGCCAGTGCCCGAGCCTGCGGTCGCGCCGCCACCACCCGTCGAGGTGCCTGCCGTCCCCGAGGACGAGGAAGTAGATGTCGATGTGGAAGAGGTGCCGCCGGTCGTGCCACCGGTCGTGCCACCCGTGGTGCCACCGGTCGTACCGCCCGTGGTGCCGCCAGTCGTACCACCCGTGGTGCCGCCGGTCGTACCGCCCGTGGTGCCTCCGGTCGTGCCACCCGTGGTGCCGCCAGTCGTACCGCCCGTAGTGCCGCCAGTCGTGCCACCCGTAGTGCCGCCCGTGGTGCCACCCGTGGTGCCTCCGGTCCAGGTGGTCGGTGTGGTTCCGGTGGTTGGCGAGGTGGATGCGTATTTCCTGTTGGTTGCCGATGACTTGATCCCGCGATAGCCCGACAGGACCTCCTTGCGGTTCTGGGCCAGATCCTTGGCGCCGGTCGTGTAGTTGCCGATCGCCAGCAGGGCAATGGCGATGACCCCGGCCATCAGGACCACGTTGTCGGTCGAGATCGCCCCTTTCTGGTCGCGTGCGAACACCCGCAATTCGCGTTCCAGCCGGGACCGTGGCCCACGATGTTCGGACGATACCGATTGCGACAGCAGCGGCCAGCCCGCCTCGGCGGGGGCCGGCAGTTGAACCGAAGGGTTGGTCGTCTTGCCTATACGATGTTTCATCACTGACATTACCTCTCTCGCCAATTCCGGCACCGTGGGATGCCGTCGCGCACACAGGCCGTGCACCCGAGCGAAACCTGATCCATTCGAGCGCGCAAAAGAGGCAGGACTATGGCCATTTCGGGGAAATTCCATGTGCCGGCGCCGGGGGCAGGCCACGAGCGCCCCGGCGGTTGCCAGTCGGGGCCGCCGCATGGCGCCGGACAGCGACAAGAGGGTTTCACGCAATTGCCGCGCCCCCATCACGGGCAATCGCTTGATGGGGTGCAGCCGAATGCAAGCGAGGCATGTGGCCGCCCGGGTGGGCGCGGATGCGCCCGCCGAGGGGGCGGGCGGGCGCATGCCGGGCCGCAAGCGCCCCGGCGGTTGGCAATCGGGGCGCATTTCAGCCGTTGACCGCGACAAGAGAGTTTCAGGCAATTGCCCTGCCCCCATCACTGGGGCTTGCCTTGCGCGCCAGAACGGGTATAACGCGCCATCTTCCGCAAGATGTTTGCCGCGTTCGCCTCTCGTATGCGCCCGGCGGAAGGGTCAACGGGCCGCATTTTGAAGCACGCATGAGAAAAGGAAACGAATATGCCGCTCTACGAGCATGTATTCATCGCGCGTCAGGACCTGTCCAACGCGCAGGCCGAAGGCCTTATCGAACATTTCGGGGCGATCCTTGCCGACAATGGTGGCAAGCTGGTCGATTCCGAATACTGGGGCCTCAAGACCATGGCCTACAAGATCAACAAGAACCGCAAGGGCCATTATGCCTTCATGAAGACCGACGCGCCCGCCACGGCCGTGCAGGAAATGGAACGCCTGATGCGCCTGCATGACGATGTCATGCGTGTGCTGACCATCAAGGTGGACAAGCACGAAGAAGGCCCGTCCGTTGTCATGCAGGCGAAATCCGCCCGTGACGAGCGTGGTTCCCGCGGCCCGCGCCGCAACTGATCGAGAGGATTTCAAACCATGGCCAACAAACCGTTTTTCCGCCGCCGCAAGACCTGTCCCTTCTCGGGCGACAACGCGCCCAGGATCGACTACAAGGACACCAAGCTGCTGCAGCGCTACATTTCCGAACGCGGCAAGATCGTGCCTTCGCGCATCACCGCCGTTTCCGCCAAGAAGCAGCGTGAACTGGCCCGCGCCATCAAGCGCGCCCGTTTCCTCGCCCTCTTGCCCTATGTCGTGAAATAAGGAGACGATACAATGGAAGTCATCCTTCTCGAACGCGTGGCCAAGCTGGGCCAGATGGGCGACGTGGTCAACGTCAAGCAGGGCTATGCCCGCAACTATCTGCTGCCCCAGGGCAAGGCGCTGCGCGCCACCCCCGCCAACATCAAGCATTTCGAAACCCAGAAGGCGCAGCTCGAGGCCAAGAACCTTGAACTGAAATCCGAGGCGCAAGCCGTTGCCGAAAAGCTGGACGGTCAGCAGTTCATCGTGATTCGCTCGGCCTCGGAAACCGGCTCGCTTTACGGGTCGGTTTCGAACCGCGACATCGCGACCGCCGCAACCGAAGGCGGGTTCACCGTCGATCGCAAGCAGATCCGCCTTGACCGCCCGATCAAGGAGCTGGGCGTTCACGGCGTGACCGTCGTGTTGCACCCCGAGGTCGAGGTCCGCATCGAGATCAACGTCGCCCGCTCACCCGAAGAGGCCGAGCTGCAGGCCTCCGGCAAGTCGATCCAGGATCTGGCTGCCGAGGCCGAGGCCGAAGCGGAATTCGAGATCGCCGAGCTGTTCGACGACATCGGCGCCGCGGCGGCCGAGGATTTCGACGGCCAGCAGCCCGAAGCCGAGACCGAAACGAAAGAAGCCGCGGACGACAGCGAAAACAGCTGAGCCCCGGCCGTCACGGCGCCCGGCCGCGCGTTCGGCAGGCACCCTGCCCCGCCCCGCGACCGGCCTTGTGACGTCTTTCGTGTCATGACGTGATCAGGCCGTGCCCCGACATGGGGCGCGGCCTTATCATGTGCCCGTCACGGCGATCGCCCGACCCCCCGCGGCAAGCGCAAAACCACCGAACAGGTCGCGCGCGCCGTCAGCACCAGCCACCTCTTTCCCGCCTTTTCTTCTTCTTTGCCCAAATACTCCGAGGGAGTCGCGCCAGCGACGGGGGCAGCGCCCCCGCAAGCCCCGCGCAACACGCAAGACGGCGGCGATGGCGCGCGAACCGCACCACACCCGCGCCCGTCGGCAACGCCGGGCAGCGCCTGCCTGCCCCCCGGCAGGTAATCTCGAGGCGTTCCAGCAACTGCCATGATGCGCCCCCGCAAAAGACCGCACGCGCTCAGCGACTGGAACGCGCCAGCAGCAGAACGGCGACAAAACCCACGGCCATCACGATCACCGCCGCCGGGGCCGCATCCGTCAGGTTCTCAAGCGATGCCTGATCATAGACCCGCGTGGCCAGCGTGTTGAAATTGAACGGTCGCAGCAGCAGCGTCGCCGGCAGTTCCTTGACGCTGTCCACAAAGACCAGCAGCAGGGCGGTCGCCACCGACCCCCGGATCATGGGCAGATGCACGCGCATCAATACGCCTGCAGCCGTCTGCCCCAGCGATCGCGCGGCCATTGGCAGCGACGGCGATATGCGCCCCATCGCGGCATCCGCCGCCCCCTGCGCGATGGCAAAGAAACGCACGAAATAAGCCAGGATGATGGCTGCGGCCGAGCCCGTCAGGATCAGCCCCGGATCCCGGCCGGTCAACGACTGTACGGCGTCGGCGACCCTCTGGTCCAGCCCGGCGAGCGGAATCATCAGCCCGATCCCCAGCACCGCGCCGGGTGCGGCATAGCCGATGGTTGTTGCCGGCAACAGCATGGCCGGCAGGCGCCGCCCGCTCAGACGCACGCCATAGACCATGAACACCCCGCCCAGCACCGTCAGGACCGCGGCCGACCCGCCGACCCACAGCGTGTTGACAAGCGCGCGGTACAGTTCGGGATCGGCCCAGATATCGACGCTGTCCAGCGCCCGCCAGCCGATGACCAGCGCCGGCAGAACGAACCCCGCCAGAAAGGGCAACAGGCACAACAGCGTGGCCGCCAGCGCCGCCATGCCGCGCAGATGATGCGCCTCGATGGGCATCTGCCGGCTGGTCGTGCGGTGAAAACGGATGCGCCTGCGCCCCAGCTTTTCCAGCGCCACCAGCAGAAAGATGACCCCCATCATCACCACCGCGATCTGCGCCGCGCCAGACACATTCGATGCCTCGAGCCAGGTCGTGAATATCCCGGTCGTCAGCGTCTGCACGGCGAAATAATCGACGGTGCCGAAATCATTGGCGGTTTCCATCATCACGATGGCAACGGCAGCCGCGATCGCCGGGCGGGCCAGCGGCAGCCCTACCCGCCAGAAGCTGGACCACGGCCCGCATCCCAGGGCGCGGGCAACATCCAGAACGCCGACGGACTGTTCGCGAAAGGCGGTGCGCGCAAGGATATAGACATAGGGGTAGAGGGATGCGGAAAGAACGATCACCGCGCTCGTGCGCGAGCGGATCTCGGGGAACCAGTAGTCGCGCGCCGACGTCCAGCCGAAAATGGCCCTCAGCGCACCCTGTACCGGGCCCGCATATTCCAGAAAATCCACCAGCGCATAGGCCCCGATATAGGCCGGGATCGCCAGAGGCAGCAGCAGCGCCCATTGCAGCACGCCGTGGCCCGGAAAGCGGTACATCACCACCAGCCATGCGGCCCCCGTGCCCACCATGGCGCTGAGCAGGCCGACCGACAACATCAGGATCAGCGTGTTGACCAGATAGCGCGGCAGCGACGTGGCCAGCAGATGGGGCCAGATGTTCTCGCCCGGTGACAGCGCGATCCACACCACCGACAGGATCGGCAGCAGCACGAGCGCAGCGATCAGCACGGCCCCCGCCGACCACGGATCGGGGCGCATGCCGCGCCAGCGTGCCTTTATCTGACTTGTTTGCTCAACCATTTGAACCGACTTATCCGAAAGCGGTTTCCCTGTCCAGAAAAGGCGATATACTCGGCCCGGCTCACGGCAGGTTGGCAGTTTGGCAGAAAATCATGGAAATCGTATATCACGTTGGCGTCCATTGCACCGATGAGGGGCAGATATTCCAGTGTCTGAACCGCAACCGGCGGCTGCTGGCGCAGGAAGGCATCGTCATCGCGCATCCGGGAAAGTTCAGAACCCTGATCCGCGAAACGCTCAATTTCCTCAAGGGCGCACCCGCGGGGCCGGAAATACAGGAAGGGATCCTCGACGCCGTCCTGACCGAGGACGACCCGACCCGAATCGTGTTTTCCAACGACGCCTTTCTTGCGGGCTGGCCGCGCATTCTCGACCACGGTCGGCTCTATCCCGAGGCGGGCGAGAAATGCCTGCGCCTGCGCTATCTGTTTCCCGACAGCCCGACGACCATATGCATCGGCATCCGCAATCCGGCCACCTTTCTGCCGGCCTGCTTTGCCAGACAGCCCGAGGATGATTTCGCGGCCTTCATCAGCCGGTTCGACCCGCTTGACCTGCGCTGGTCCGAGGTCATCGGCCGTATCCGTCTGGCGCTGCCCGAAGATGTCGTCATCAAGGTCTGGAGCAACGAGGACACGCCCTTCATCTGGCCCGAGCTGATGCGCGAGATTTCCGGCCACGCCCCCGAAACCCGGCTGAGCGCGCTGGACGATTTCCTGGCCAGCATCATGATGCCCGAGGGGCTGGAACGGATGCAGGCCTATCTTGAAACCCATCCCCCCGCCAACGAGGCCCAGCGCCGGCGCGTGCTGGATGCCTTTCTGGACAAGTTCGAGATCGAGGATGAAACCCTCGATGTCGAGGCCCCCGGATGGGATGCGGAATATCTGAACGCCCTGACCGACATCTACGAAGAGGATCTTTTCGAGATCGAGCGGATCCAGGGCGTGCGCTTCATTTCACCCTGAATGCCCCGCAGGGCCGCTCGCCCCCTGCCGCCCCGCCACGGGGTGCATTTCCAGGCATCACCCAAGACCCGAGGATGAACGAACATGGTGGCCAATCTCTGGAACCAACACGACGCCGACGACATTGCAGCCCGCGCCGGCAACGACCCCGCCGACCGGGCGCTGGCGCTCGAGGCATATGCCTCGCGGCTGATCGGCTCGGACCCGGCGATGGTTCAGCATGGCGGGGGCAACACATCCTGCAAGGTCAGGCGGCGCGATCTGCTGGGCGACGAGATCGACGTGCTGCACGTCAAGGGCAGCGGCTGGGACCTGGGCCACATGCGGCCCGAGGGCATGCCGGGTCTGCGCCTCGAACCCCTGCTGAGGCTGCGTGCACTCGACCGCCTTTCGGACGAGGACATGGTAAACGCCGCCCGCAGCGCATTGCTGGGTGCGACCGCGCCCAACCCCTCGGTCGAGGTTCTGCTGCATGCCTATCTGCCGCACGCCTTCATCAACCACACCCACGCCACGGCCATGCTGGCGCTGGCCGACCTGCCCGATGCCGAAAGCGTGGTGCAGGAAATATTCGGCGGCCGGGTTGCCTGCGTGCCCTTTTTCATGCCCGGTTTCGCCCTGGCCCGGGCGGCGGCCGAGGTCTATGAGGCCAACCCCCGGGTCGAGGGGCTGCTGCTGCTGAAACACGGCCATTTTGCCTTTGCCGACGACGCGCAAACGGCCTATGAGCGGCTGATCGAGCAGACCAATCTGGTCGAGGACTGGCTGCGCGCCAGGCGCGGCAAGCCGATGACGACCCCCGCGACGGCCGGCCCCGCGCCGCGCCCCACGGCCGAGGCGGCGCGCATCCTGCCCCTGCTGCGCGGCATCCTGGGCGAGGCCAACGCCGCCTTTGCCGAGGATCGCGATGCGGCCATGCCGGTGATGGATCTGCGCGCGGGGCCCAACGTGGCCGAGTTTCTGATGCGCGACGATCTCGAAACGCTGGCCGCGCGCGGTGTCGCAACCCCCGACCATGTGATCCGCACCAAGAACCGCCCGCTGCTCTTGCGCCGCCAGACCGTCGAGGCGGGGCGTGATGCGATCGACCGGGCGGTGGCCGCCTATATCGACGATTACGTGGCCTATTTCACCCGCAACGTCGCCCGTCATCCCCGCGGCAAGACCATGCTGAACCCGGCGCCGACGCTGGCCTGGATCGAGGGGCTGGGCATTGTCGGCATGGGGCGCGATGGGCGGGCGGCGAAAATTGCCGCCGATCTGGCCGAACAGGGGATCGTGGCCATGGCCTGGGGGCAGGATTGCGGGGGCTTTCAGCCGGTGGGCGAAGCCGAGATATTCGACATGGAATACTGGTCGCTGGAACAGGCCAAGCTGGGCAAGGCCGGGCGGGCGGCGCTGGGGGGGCGTGTCGTGCTTGTTACCGGCGGGGCCGGGGCGATCGGGCTGGCCACGGCGCAGGCCTTTGCCGCGCAGGGCGCCAATGTTTTCGTGGTTGACCTTTCCGAGGACGGGCTTGCCGATGCGCTGAAAACCCTCGGGCCCGACCATGACGGAATGGCGCTGGACATCACCGAAAAGGGGGCAGCGCGGCGGGCGACCGATGCCTGCGTGGCCCGCTTTGGCGGCCTCGACATCCTGGTATCCAATGCCGGAGCCGCATGGTCGGGCGAAATGAAGGACATGGACGACGCCCTGCTGCGCCGCAGTTTCGAGCTGAATTTCTTTGCCCATCAACGTTTTTCCCGCGCCGCCACCCATGTATTCGAGGCCCAGGGGCGCGGCGGGCAGATCCTGTTCAACATCTCGAAACAGGCGGTCAATCCGGGGCGCGGCTTTGGCGCCTATGGCCTGCCCAAGGCGGCGACGTTCTTTCTGCTCAGGCAGCTCGCGCTGGAACTGGGGCCGATGGGGGTGCGGGTCAACGGGGTCAATGCCGACCGCATCCGTTCAGGTCTGCTGGACGACGATTTCATCAACGAGCGCGCCCGCGCCCGCGGCGTCGATGCGGCAACCTACATGGCCGGCAACCTGCTGGGCCGCGAGGTCGAGGCGCACCATGTCGCACAGGCCTTTGTCACGCTGGCGCTGAGCGAACGCACCACCGCCCATGTCATGACCGTGGACGGCGGCAATATCGAGGCCGCCCTCAGATAGCGGCCCGACATTCATGCCCGACGGTTTCACGCGTGACGGTTTCACGGACGTCGGTTTCCTGCCCGGGGGTTTTCCGCCCGACGTTCGGCCTGCTGCGATATCGGTGTGGGGTGGTGGGTGATGAGAGATTTGAACTCCCGACATCTTCGATGTGAACGAAGCGCTCTACCACTGAGCTAATCACCCTGAACCGGCCTGCTATTTAGCGCCGGATTCCAGCCTCTGCAAGGGGGTATCGGGGGCGGGATGCGAAATTCGCACCCACCCCCGGCCGTTGCCATGCGTGATGCCGGACAGGCTCAGTGAGCGACCTTGGAAGGCCCCTCGGAAACGCCGCGCGCCATGGCGGCGGCAGCGGCCTCTTCGGCGGCCTCGTCCCATTCGATGGGCTCGGGCTGTTCGACCAGCGCGTATTTCAGCACCTCGCGCACATCCGACACGGGGATGATCTTCAGCCCCTCTTTCACATTGTCGGGGATCTCGGCCAGATCCTTTTCGTTTTCGGCCGGAATCAAGACGGTCTTGATGCCGCCGCGCAGCGCTGCCAGCAGCTTTTCCTTGAGCCCGCCGATGGGCAACACATGGCCGCGCAACGTGACCTCGCCGGTCATGGCAATATCCTTGCGCACCTTGATGCCGGTCAGCACCGAGACGATCGAGGTCACCATACCGACGCCGGCGCTGGGGCCGTCCTTGGGCGTTGCGCCCTCGGGCACATGCACATGGATGTCGATCTTTTCGAACACGGTCGGCTTGACGCCGATCTCGGTTGCGATCGAGCGCACATAAGAGCTGGCCGCGTCGATCGATTCCTTCATCACGTCGCCCAGCTTGCCGGTGGTCTTCATCCGGCCCTTGCCGGGCAGTTTCAGCGCCTCGATATGCAGCAGATCGCCGCCGACGCTGGTCCAGGCAAGGCCCGTGACGACGCCGACCTGATCCTGGTCTTCGGCCAGGCCGTATTTGAAGCGGCGCACGCCGAGGAATTCCTCAAGCTGCTCGGGCGTGATGACCACCTTTTCGGCCTCGCCCCGAACGATGCGGGTCACCGCCTTGCGGCACAGCTTGGCGATCTCGCGTTCCAGGTTCCGCACGCCCGCCTCGCGGGTGTAATAGCGGATGATGTCGGTCAGCGCCTCGTCGGTCAGCTCGAATTCGCCCGCCTTGAGGCCGTGGCCCTTCAACTGCTTGGGCAGCAGATATTGCTTGGCGATCTCGCGCTTTTCGTCCTCGGTATAGCCGGCAAGCGAGATGATCTCCATCCGGTCCAAGAGCGGCCCCGGCATGTTGTAGCTGTTGGCCGTGGTGATGAACATCACGTTGGACAGGTCGTATTCGACCTCGAGGTAATGGTCGGTAAAGGTCGAATTCTGCTCGGGGTCGAGCACCTCGAGCATGGCGCTGGCCGGGTCGCCGCGGAAATCCTGGCCCATCTTGTCGATCTCGTCGAACATGATGAGCGGGTTGATCGTTTTCGCCTTTTTCATCGACTGGATGATCTTGCCCGGCATCGACCCGATCTAGGTGCGCCGGTGGCCGCGGATTTCGCTTTCGTCGCGCACGCCGCCCAGCGAAATGCGGATGAACTCGCGCCCCGTGGCGCGCGCCACCGACTTGCCCAGGCTGGTCTTGCCCACGCCCGGCGGGCCGACAAGGCACAGGATCGGGCCGCGCAGCTTGCTCGAACGCTGTTGCACGGCGAGATATTCGATGATCCGTTCCTTGACCTTCTCAAGGCCGTAGTGATCCCTGTCCAGGATTTCCTGCGCGCGCTTGAGATCCTTTTTCACGCGGGTCTTCCTGCCCCACGGAATCGACAGCAGCCAGTCGAGATAGTTGCGCACGACAGTCGCCTCGGCCGACATGGGCGACATGGATTTCAGTTTCTTCAGCTCGGCCTCGGCCTTTTCGCGGGCCTCTTTCGACAGCTTGGTATTCTGGATCTTTTCTTCGTATTCGGCGGCCTCGTCCTGGCCCGCATCGCCGTCGCCCAGTTCCTTCTGAATGGCCTTCATCTGCTCGTTCAGATAATATTCGCGCTGGGTGCGCTCCATCTGGGTCTTGACGCGCGACTTGATCTTTTTCTCGACCTGCAGGACGGACATTTCGCCCTCCATCAGGCCAAAGACGCGTTCCAGGCGCTCGCCCACATCCAGGGTTTCCAGCAGGTTCTGCTTTTCCTCGACATTGACGCCCAGATGGCCGGCAACCGTGTCGGCCAGCTTGGCCGGGTCGTCGATCTCGGCAACCGCGGCAAGGGCCTCTTCGGGGACATTCTTGTTCAGCTTGGCGTAGCGCTCGAATTCGCGGGTAACCGACCGGCTGAGGGCCTTGACCGCGACCGCATCGCCCAGGGTTTCGGCCAGAACCTCGGCGCGGGCCTCGAAAAAGGCGTCGTTGTCCAGGAATTCCAGGATGCGCACGCGCTTGCGTCCCTCGACCAGCACCTTGACGGTGCCGTCGGGCAGTTTGAGCAGCTGCAGGACCGAGGCGATCACGCCGGTCTTGTAAATGCCCTCGGGGGTGGGGTCATCAACGCTGGGGTCGATCTGCGAGGACAGCAGGATTTCCTTGTCCTCGCCCATGACCTCTTCCAGTGCGCGAACGGATTTTTCGCGCCCGACGAAAAGGGGCACGATCATGTGGGGGAAAACCACGATCTCGCGCAGTGGAAGGACAGGATAGATGTTGCCGCTCGATTCGGTCATGTGCATTCCTCTGTCTGGCAACAGGCCCTGCCCCGGTTCACCCGGCGGTCGGCCTGATGCGTTCTTTCGGACCTTGAAGTGGGAATTTGCGCCCGTTTTTTCAAGGTTTCGCCGATATGTCGTCATGCGACTCGTCCGCTGCATTTTGACCGCCCCACGCCCTGGGAGCAAGGTTGATCCGCCCCCGGCGACACGGGTTTCGCCGCTGTTTTCGCCTCCCCCGCCGCCAAATCGTTGCGATCCGGGTGAAAATGCCTCAATATCATGCCGATTGACGCAAGACGGACCACCGCCCGTCGCGCGTGGCCTGCCCTTTCGAATACGGCGATTTTTCGCAAACGCCCAAGTTTCGGTGTTCCCGAAGGCCGACAATTGTTAAACTGAGGGGCAAAAAAACGCTGCCTCGACATATGCGGGGATTCGCCCACAGCTTTTCCACAGGAATATCCCCGGCCCGGGGATCCGGCACTGGGGATCCGGCACTGGGGCCGGCATGTGGACTGGGGCCGGCATGTGGGAAAGTGTGATTTTGGCGGCGGAAATCGCCATTGGCAGGCCAGAGGGAAACGGACATGAGCGGCATCACCGCCATCAATGACGATCAACTTGCGCCGGCGGCGGCCGGCCCAGACACACCGGACGCGCAAACACCAGACGCGCAAGAGGGCGTGCTGCCCCACAATATCGAGGCCGAACAGGCCCTGCTGGGCGCGCTGCTGGTCAACAACGACGTCTATGACCGCGTTGCCAACATCATCCAGGCGCATCACTTCTTTGACCCGGTGCATGCGCGCATCTTTTCAGTCGCCGAGCAGCGCATCCAGAAGAACGCGCTGGCCTCGCCCGTCACGCTGAAGGCATTTCTGGAAGATGACGCAGGGCTTGCCGAGCTGGGCGGGCCGGCCTATCTGGCACGCCTTGCCGGGGCGGCGATTTCCGTCTTTGCCGCGCGCGATTATGCGCAGTTGATCCACGACCTTGCCATTCGCAGGGAACTCATTGAAATCGGGCATGAAATCGCCGGCAAGGCTGCGCGGATGGAGGTCGATTCCGAACCCGAGGAACAGATCGTCGAGGCCGAGCAGCGCCTTTACCAGCTGGGCGAGCAGGGCCATTCCGATACCGGGTTTCAGAGCTTTCTCAAGGCGGTGACCGACGCTGTTCAGGTGGCCAACGCGGCCTATATGCGCGACGGCGGGCTGGCGGGCATTTCCACCGGCCTGATCGACATGGACCGCAAGCTGGGCGGCCTGCACAAATCGGACCTGCTGATCATCGCGGGACGCCCGTCGATGGGCAAGACCTCGCTGGCCACCAATATCGCCTACAACATCGCGCGCAGCTACAAGAGGGGCAAACTGCCCGACGGCAGCGAAGGCGCGGTCGAGGGCGGGGTCGTCGGTTTCTTCAGCCTGGAAATGAGCGCCGAGCAGCTGGCCGCGCGCATCCTGTCCGAGGCCGCCGAGGTGCCCAGTGAACAGATCCGCCGCGGCGACATGACCGAGGACGAATTCCGCCGCTTTGTCGAGGCCGCCAAGGCGCTGGAATCCTGCCCGCTGTATATCGACGACACCCCCGCCCTGCCCATCAGCCAGCTGGCCGCCCGTGCGCGTCGCCTGAAGCGCACCCACGGGCTGGACGTGCTGATCGTGGACTATCTGCAGCTGGTACGCCCGGCCAGCGCCAAGGACAGCCGGGTTAACGAGGTCAGCGAGATCACCCAGGGCCTCAAGGCCATCGCCAAGGAGCTGGACATTCCCGTGGTCGCGCTGTCGCAGCTGTCGCGCCAGGTGGAAAGCCGCGACGACAAGCGGCCGCAACTGTCCGACCTGCGGGAATCGGGGTCGATCGAGCAGGACGCCGATGTGGTGATGTTCGTGTTCCGCGAGGAATATTACAAGGAGCGCGAAAAGCCCGGCGATCACGATGTCGAGGCGATGATGAAATGGCAGGAGGAAATGGAGCGCCTGCACGGCAAGGCCGAGGTCATCATCGGCAAGCAGCGCCACGGCCCGATCGGCACCATCGAGCTGAGCTTTGAGGGCAAGTTCACCCGTTTCGGCAATCTGGTAAAGGCCTATCAGCAGGATATCGGCAATGATTTCGGGTAGTTGAGAAACTTACCCAATGCCGGGACTCATCGCATCCAGGTTTCAGTCACCGGATCGCTTGCGATCCGGTTCGCGCCCGACCCCGCCCCCCAGGCGGGCGCGAATTGGTGATATCGTTTCAACAGATTGTAACGTTGTACTCGTGAAATCCGTTGCGCAGATCTTGGCGCGCCCCCCTCGGGGCCGGGCGCGAACCTCGCCTTGCGCGAAATTTCCAATGATGCGGGATGTATTTCATCCCGGCAGGGCCGCTCGCATGTGACGGTTTTCCGGTTACGATACGGGACAAGTGAGTATTTCAGCAAAGAAGAAGGCCAGGCCTTAGCCCGAGCTGGCCTTTTGCTGCCAGCGGCCGCTTTCCTGTGACCAGTATTTTGCGGGCAACCCCGCCGCCACCACCTGTTTCCACAGGGCGCGGGCATCGTTCAGCGCGGCCTCGTCATTGCCGTCGAACAGGATGCAGGCACGCATGAAGCGGCCCAGCTCGTCGGGGGTGGCCTCGGCCCCGTCCACAAGAAACAGGAGGTCGGCATTGTTGGGGTTGTCGGCGGCCGTGGTCAGCAGCACGGGCTGGGCCGCATCATGCGCCCCGCCCGCCAGGCCATGCGGCAGAAAGCCGTCGTCAGAGGCGACCCACAGACGCTCATCCAGCCATTCGAGGTGGTCCTGCCGCCTGCCGCGCACCAGCGCCCGCCAGCCGCGCGCCAGTGTCTTTTCCAGCAGCTCGGGCAAGGTGGCCTCGAGCGGGCTGCGCGTCAGGTGATAGAACAGGACCTCGGCCATCAGCCCTCGAACCGGTCGCGGATCAGACGGTCGAGCGCCAGCACGCCCCAGCCGGTGGCGCCCTTGGGGGCGAGGTCGGTGGCCTCCTTGCGCAGGGCGACGCCGGCGATATCGAGATGGATCCAGGGCATTTCGTCCTTGATGAAGCGCTTGAGGAACTGCGCCGCGGTGATCGAGCCCGCCGGCCGACCGCCGGTGTTCTTGATGTCGGCGATGCGCGACTTGATCAGCTTGTCATAGGCATCCCCCAGCGGCATGTGCCAGGCGCCCTCGCCCTCGCTGCGGGCGGCGCGCAGGAAAGCGTTGCAAAAGGCATCGTCATTGGAAAAGACGCCCGCATTTTCATGGCCCAGCCCGATGATGATGGCGCCGGTCAGCGTGGCCAGATCGATCACGCCCGCGGGTTTGAATTCCTGCTGCGCATACCACAGGATATCGGCCAGCACGAGGCGCCCCTCGGCGTCGGTATTGATGACCTCGATCATGTCGCCCTTCATGGATTTCACCACGTCGCCGGGGCGCTGGGCACGACCGTCGGGCATGTTTTCGACCAGCCCGACCACGCCCACGACATTGGCGCGCGCATTGCGCAGGGCCAGGGTGCGCAGCACACCCGACACCACGGCAGCGCCGCCCATGTCCATGGTCATGTCCTCCATCCCCGCGCCGGGCTTGAGCGAAATGCCGCCCGAATCGAACACCACCCCCTTGCCGACCAGCGCCAGCGGGGCCTCGCCGGGGCGGCCGCGATTCCAGCGCATGACCACCACCTTTGACGGGCTTTCGGATCCCTGGCCCACGGCGAGCAATGCCCGCATGCCCAGCTTGTCCAGCTGGTCCTCTTCAAGGATGGTGACATCGACGCCGAGTTCCTGCATGGCGGCAAGGCGAGCGGCGAAATCGGTTGTTGTCAGGATGTTCGAGGGCTCGTTCACCAGATCGCGGGTAAAGAACACGCCCTCGGCCAGCGCCGCCAGCGGGGCGGCCTCGGCGGCCACCTTTTCGGGATTGTTGACCATGAAGGCAACCTTGCCCGGCCCCTTGCCGGCGTCGGATTTGCAACTGTTGAAATCATAGCCCCGCAGGGCCACCCCGAGCGAGATGTCGGCCGCGCGCGGATGGGTGGGCGCCAGAACGGTCAGGGCGGACCCGGCGGCGAACCCGGCCATCGCCGCGCCTGCCTTGCGGGCCGTCAGGGCATCGCAGTTGCGGGCCAGCTTGACCACCAGGACGGCCTCGGCGGCAAGGCCGGCGGGAAACCACAGCGCATGGCCCTCGGCCGGCTTGAGGTCGGCAAAGACCCTGCTTTCGGCCAGCCGCGCAACCGCGCCACGGCACAGGCTGTTGACCTTGCGCGCCAGTTTGTCCATCCGCCCGTCGGGCGCAACCAGAATGGCGATCTTTCCCCGGACCGCGGCAAGGGCGGCGGGATCGGCGGGGTGAAACTCGATTTTCGCGGGTGTCGTCATGGGGCGCATCTTCCTGTGCTGGAATTCTTACTGCCCGACAGGTAACGCCAAGGCGGCAAAATATCCAGATAGCTCTGTTGTCAAAATCCGTTTTGGGCTAGTTTGCGCAGCGAATTCGGGCAGAGCGACCACAGCGGGGGACATTCTTGGCAAAGCTTGACAGATATATCCTGTCGCAGCTGACGGGGCCGTTCGCGCTGTTTGCCCTGATCCTGATCGGCATCTACTGGATAGGCCGCGCTGTGGGCCTGTTCGACGAGCTGATCGGAGACGGTCAGCCCATCGCCACATTCGCCGGGTTCATGATCCTTTTCCTGCCTCAGGTCGTGGCGATCATCCTGCCGGTGGTGGCGTTTTCGGCGACGTTGTTCGTCGCCAACCGCCTGCATGTCGACAGCGAGATGGTGGTTTTCCAGGCAGCCGGGATTTCGCCCATGCGCCTGCTGCTGCCCTATGTGATCTTCGGCCTCATGGTGGCCATTCTCGCCGGCGCGCTGAGCCACTATCTGGTGCCGATCAGCTATGTCCAGCTGGACGAGCGCAGGCGCGCCATGAGCAGGGATGTCGCCGCCCGGCTGATCGTCGGCGGACGCTTTCTGCATCCATCTGAAAACGTGACCTTTTTCGTGCGCGACGTGCGCAATGACGGCAGCCTGATCGACATATTCCTGCACGACCAGCGGCCCAGGGGGCGCGATATCACCTATACCGCGCGCAAGGCGATCCTGTTCCGCCATGGCAATGATGCGCGCCTGGTGATGTTCGACGGGGTGATCCAGACGCTTGACGAGAAACGCCTGCTGCTGAGCACCATCCAGTTCGACGAGTTCGTCCTGGACATCGGCTCGCTGGCCCGAAACGGCGCGTCCCCGCGGCGCAGCATTTCCGAGTATTCCACCCTCGAGGCCCTTTTCCCCACGGCCCGGATGATCGCCGACAGCGGCCAGAGCGCCAGCGCCTTCAGGATCGAGGCCAACAAGCGGATCGAACAGCCGCTGCAATCGTTCATCTACCCGCTGATCGCGGCGGCAACGCTGATGCTGGGCGGGTTCAGCCGGTTCGGGGTAACCAGACAGGTCTTTGCGGCGGTGGGGGTGGTGGTCGCGCTGGCCACGGTCGCGGTGCCGCTGCGCAATCTGGCAATCGGCAATATCGCCTATTGGTGGCTGCTTTATGTGCCCGATCTTCTGGGCCTGGGGATCGTGGCCGCCCTGATATGGCTGAGCATGCGTCGCCGCAGCAGGGCGCGCGCCACGCCCCCGACGGGCAATGATCCGGCCGGCAGGGGCGGAACCCCGCCGCAAGGGGGGGCGACGTGACGCTGCATCTCTATCTTGCCCGGCGCTTCCTGTGGCGGTTTCTCGCGCTTTTCGCGGCCTTTTTCGCGCTTGCCACGATCACCGACGCCACCGGCCTGCTGGGGCAGTTCGACAACCAGAGGGTGGGCCTGCTGGAAACGCTGCGCCTTGCCCTGCTGCAGGCGCCCAACGGGGTGTACCAGCTGCTTTCGATCATCACCATTCTGGCGTCGCTGGTCCTGTTCCTGGGGCTCAGCCGTTCGAGCGAGCTGGTCACGACCCGCGCGGCCGGCCTGTCGGCGTTTCAGACCCTGGCAGCGCCCACGCTGACCGCCCTGGTTCTGGGAATCATCGCGGTGGTTGCACTGAACCCGCTTGCCTCGGCCAGCCTGCGCAAGTTCGAGAGCGACACCGGACGCTACCGCAGCAACGCCCTGTCGGCCTTTTCGCTGTCGCGCAAGGGGCTGTGGCTGCGTCAGGGCAGCCCGCGCGGCCAGATGGTGATCTTTGCCGAGCGCGCCAATTTCGACGCGACCCGCCTGCTGGGCGTCACCTTCTGGGAGCTGAGCAAAAAGGGCATTGCAGTGCGCCGGATCACCGCCGCGCGGGCGAGTCTGATCGACGGGGCCTGGCGCCTGGGTCCGGGCAGGTCGTGGGAAATCGGCCGACCCGATGAGGTGCCCGATCGCACGGCCCGCAACTTTGACAGTCTGACCCTGCCTTCGGACCTGACCAGCAGCCAGATCCTCGACAGCTTTGGCAATCCTTCGACGGTGTCGGTCTGGGAAACGCCAGCCTTCATCGAGCGTCTGCGCCGCGCCGGCCTTGCCACGCGCCGGCACGAGGTCCATTTCCAGGCGGTGCTTGCCCTGCCCCTGCTGCTGGCGGCGATGGTGATGATCGGCGCGGCCTTTTCCATGCAACATGTGCGCGGTGCCGGGCGCGGGGCGATGATTCTGCTGACGGTAATGACCGGACTCGGGATATACATCATTCAGAACTTTGCCGAGATTCTGGGGGCCAACGGCGCGGTGCCGGTGCTGGCGGCCGCCTGGGGCACGCCGGTTGCGGCAATCCTGTTTGCAACCGGGCTGGTCTTGCACATGGAGGACGGCTGAATGCGGGCACCGGGGCGAACCGACATTCTGGCGGCAACATTGCTGGCGCTGCTGTCCGTGCCCGCAGGCGCCACCACGCCGGCGCGCGTTGCGGGGCTGCACAGCGCCGTGTTGCCGCCGGTGGCGGCCGCGGCGACCACGGCCGGCGGCAGCGGTGCGCGCAGCGATGGCCGCCGGGCAGACAGCCCTGCGGGCGGCGCGTCTTCGGACATGCCGGTTGCACTCAGCGCCGACCGGATCACGTTCACGACCGGCTATCGCATGCTGCGTGCCAGCGGCAATGTGGAAATCACCTATGGCAGTATCGTGCTGAGCGCGCGTGCCCTGACCTATGATGCGCTCAACAACCGGATCACCGCCGAGGGGCCGCTGCGCCTGCGCGACGGCGATACGGTCACCTTCATCGCCGATTACGCGCGCCTTTCCACCGACATGCGCGAGGGGATCCTGCGCTCGGCCCGCATGGTGCTGAACCGGCAGATGCAGATGACGGCGGCCGAGATCCGGCGCAGCGGCGGGCGCTATACCCGGCTGTTCCGGGCCGCGGCCTCGGCCTGCACCGTCAGCCGGGCGCGCCCGACACCCCTGTGGCAGATCCGGGCGTCGCAGATCATCCACGATCAGCAGCGCAGGCAGCTGTTTTTCGAAAATGCCGAGCTGCGCCTCGGGGGCGTTCCCGTGTTCTGGCTGCCGCGGCTGCGCCTGCCCGACCCGTCGGTGCGGCGGGCGAGCGGCTTCCTGGTACCCGAGGTCGCCAATTCCGACCGTCTGGGTCTGGGCCTGTCGGCGCCCTATTTCGTGACCCTGGGCGACTATGCCGATGCCACGCTGACGCCGACGCTGTACAGCACCGGCACGGCCACGCTGGCGGTCGAGCTGCGCCGGAACTTCCGCAATGGCGCCATCCGGGCCACCGGCGCGCTGAGCCACGACAGCGTGTCGGCCCGCCCCGGCCGCGCCTATCTGTTCGTTGACGGCAAATGGCGCCTGGCCAGCGGCATGCAGGTGGGCCTGAGGCTGCAATTTGCCTCGGACCGGGATTATCTGCGCGAACACGGCTTTTCGGCGACAACCCGGCTGGAAAACGCGATCACGCTGAACCGCACCCGCCGGGCCAGCCAGTTTTCGGCCGCGATGGCTGTCTATCGCCCGCTGGCGGCCATCAGCACCGCCGATCAGATTCCCCAGCTGCTGGGCGATGTTTCGTACCGGCACCTGTGGCAACCCCGGCTGCTGGGCGGACAGCTGGGGATGACGGTTTCGGCGCTGGGCTACATGCGGCGCTCGACCGCCGACATCCTGGGGCGCGACGGGCGACGGCTGAGCGCGCGCCTGGACTGGACCCGGCAATGGATCACCGGGCGCGGTCTGGTGCTGCAGGCGACCGCGGCGATGCAGGCCGACAGCTATGGCGTGCAGCAGGACAGCCGTTTCGCACCTTTGACCCGACGGGCGGTGCCGCTGGTCGCGCTGGACTGGCGCTGGCCGCTGGAACGAAGCCGTGGTCAGGTGCAGGAGGTGATCCAGCCGCGGCTGCAACTGGTGTGGTCGCCGGGGTCGAACATCGCGATCCCCGACGAGGACAGCCCGCTTGTGGAATTCGGCCCGGCCAACCTGTTCAGCCTGGATCATTTCACCGGGTCCGACCGGGTCGAACGGGGGTTGCGCGCAAATGTCGGCATCACCTGGTCGCGCCGCGCAGCAGACGGGTGGAACATCGACGCCTTGCTCGGGCGGGTGCTGCGCCTGTCCGACCAGGGGCAGTTCAGCGCCGCATCGGGCCTGTCGGGCGCGGCCTCGGGGGTGGTGGTGGCGGCGCAGGTCACACGGATGGACCGGCTGCGCATGGTGCAACGCATGGTGTTTTCTCCGGGCATCGGGCTGAACCGCAACGAAACCCGCCTGGCCGTCACGGGCAAGCGGTTCGATCTGGATACCTCGTATCTGTGGCTGGCGCAGAACAATGCCGGCAACAGCCTGCGCGACAGGTCGGAATGGCTGGTACAGGCCGGCTGGCAGATCAGCCGGGGCTGGCGCTCCGAGGCCAGCTGGCGTTACGACCTTGTCACGGGCGCGCCATCGGATGCCGGGGTTGTGCTGACTTACCGCAACGAATGTATGAAAGTTGATCTTTCCCTCTCGCGCAGCTTCCTGTCGTCATCTAATGTAAGCGCGTCGACGAATATCGGAATCAAGGTCGCGCTGGCAGGTTTCGGCACGGTGTCGCCGGCAACGGCCGGCAAGAGGCCCTGCGCCGAATTCTGAGGGATGAAACGGGAAACGGAACCGCACGGATGAAGCTGAAAACCCTTCTGTGCAGCCTTGTGCTGCTGCTCCTGCCCTCGCTGGCCCCGGCGCAGACCGGTCAGGATCCGCTGAGCCCGGTCGCCACCGTCAACGGCGTGGGCATCACCGCCTTCGAGGTCGAACAGAGGGCGCGCCTGCTGGCCGCGCTGGGCGACAAGGGCGATGTCGCCGGCAAGGCGCTGGATGCCCTGATCGACGACAGCCTGCGCGAATTCGCCGCCCGCCAGATGGGGATCACCGTCAGCCAGGACGAGATGGACAAGGGGCTTGCGGAATTTACCGCACGCGCCAATCTGACCCCGCAACAATTCATCGACGAGCTGGCCCGCCAGGGCGTCTATCCCGAAACCTTTCGCCAGTTCGTGCGCACCGGGCTGCTATGGCGCAAGCTGGTGGTGACGAAATTCCGGGCCAAGGCCTTTGTCTCGGACGCCGAGCTGGATACCGCGATCGAGCTGGGCACGACCGCGGTCGGGGCATCGGTGCTGATTTCGGAACTGATCCTGCCCTTTCAGCCGGACAACGAAAAACAGGCGCTCGAACTACTGAACAGGCTGCGCGGCACGATCCGCAGCGAATCCGATTTTGCCGAAGCCGCGCTGACCTATTCGTCGGCCGCCTCGCGCGCCAACGGGGGCAGGCTGGACTGGATGCCGATCGGCAATCTTCCGCCCGAGGTCGGCAAGATGATCCTGACCATGCGCGAGGGGCAGGTCTCGACCCCGGTCAGGCTGGCCGACAACGCCTATGCCATCTTCATGCTGCGCGGGCTGCGCAACAACCGCACGGTGGCTGCGAAAACCATCGCCTATGATTATGCCACGCTGATGCTGCCCGGCGGACGCAGCCCGGCCACGCTGGCGCTTGCCAGGGCCATCGAGGGGCGCATCGACACCTGCAACGACCTGCTGGCCGAGGCGCAGAAATACCCGCCCGAGGCATGGAAGCGCCAGACCCTGCCGGTGGGCAGGGTGCCCCGCGACATTGCGGCCGAGCTGTCGCATCTGGACCGCAACGAGGTTTCGACCAGGCTGACGCGGCGCGCCGGGAATGGCCAGAACCTGGTTTTCCTGATGCTGTGCGGGCGCACCAACCAGATATCCGAGGGCAACCGCGAAGAGGTCCGCAAGGTGCTGGTCACGCAGCGGCTCGAGGCCTTTGGCAAGGGCTATCTGCAAGAGCTGCGCGCCGACGCCGTCATCACGCGCAAATGACCGCCCCCGTTGCCCTGACCTGCGGCGATCCGGCCGGCATCGGCCCCGAGATCACCCTTGCCGCTTGGCGCGCACTTGGCGGCGACCTGCCGTTCTTCGTGATCGGGGATGCCGGCCATTTCCGGGCGCTGGCCGGGGATGTTCGGATCATCCCGATCGCCTCGCCCGCCGAGGCGGCCGCGGCCTGTGCCAAGGGCCTGCCGGTGCTGCATCACCCCTTTCCCGCCCCCGCGATTGCGGGCCAGCCCGATCAGGCCAACGCGCCGGCGGTGGTCGCGGTCATCGAGCGCGCCGTGGATCTGGTGCGCACAAATCAGGCGGGCGCGCTGTGCACCAACCCGATTTCCAAGGAAATGCTGCACAAGGGCGCCGATTTCGCCTTTCCGGGGCATACCGAGTTTCTGGCCCATCTGGCCGGCATCCGGCGCGTCGTGATGATGCTGACGGCGCCGGGGCTGCGGGTCGTGCCGACCACCATCCACATCGCCCTGCGCGACGTGCCCCGCGCGCTGACGGCCGACCTGCTGCGCGATACCCTGACGATCACCGAACGCGCCCTGCGGCAGGATTTCGGCATCAACTGCCCGCGTATTGCGGTTGCCGGTCTCAACCCCCATGCGGGCGAAGGCGGGGCCATGGGGGACGAGGAAATCACCCTGATCGCGCCCCTTCTGGACGAGCTGCGCGTAAGCGGCATGACCCTGCTGGGCCCCCTGCCCGCCGACACCATGTTTCATGCCGAGGCGCGCGAAACCTATGACGCGGCGGTGTGCATGTATCACGACCAGGCGCTGGCCCCGATCAAGACGCTGGATTTTCATGGCGGCACCAATGTCACGCTGGGCCTGCCCTTTATTCGCACATCGCCCGACCACGGCACCGCCTTTGGCATCGCGGGCAGCGGGCGCGCGAACCCCTCCAGCCTGATAGCTGCGCTGAGGCAGGCGGCGGAACTGGCGGCGCGGCGTGGGGGCGCCGCCTGATGGCCACGATCGACGGCCTGCCGCCCCTGCGCGAGGTGATCAACAGGCATGACCTGCGCGCGCGAAAATCACTTGGCCAGAATTTCCTGATGGATCTGAACCTGACCGCCCGCATCGCACGACAGGCGGGCGATCTGACGGCCTGCGACGTGCTCGAGGTCGGCCCCGGCCCCGGCGGGCTGACACGGGCGCTGCTGCACGAGGGCGCGCGCCATGTGCTGGCGGTGGAAAAGGATCCCCGCTGCCTGCCCGCGCTGGCGGAAATCAGTGCGCGCTACCCGGGCCGCCTGACGGTGGTCGAGGGCGACGCGCTGAAGATCGATGTTGCGCAATATCTGCGCCCGCCCGTGCGTGTGGTGGCCAACCTGCCCTATAATGTGGGAACCGAGCTGTTGATCCGCTGGCTGACGCCCGACAGCTGGCCGCCCTTCTGGGAAAGCCTGACCTTGATGTTCCAGAAAGAGGTCGCCCAGAGGATCACCGCGCAGCCGGGCTCCAGGGCCTATGGGCGGCTGTCGATCCTGACACAGTGGCGGGCACGGGCGCGCATGGTAATGGAGATCCCGCCCGCCGCGTTCACCCCGCCGCCCAAGGTGACCTCAAGCGTGGTGCAGATCGAGCGGCGCGATGAAATGCTGTTTCCGGCCGATGAGGCGATCCTGACCCGCGTGGTCGCCGCCGCATTCGGCCAGCGCCGCAAGATGCTGCGCGCCAGCCTGCGCGGCCTGCACCCGGATATCGAGACGCTGCTGGAAAGCGCGGGCATCAGGCCCACGGAACGGGCGGAAAATGTGTCGATCGAGGGTTTCTGCGCACTGTCCCGCGCGCTGGAAAAGGCAGCCGGGCGCGGGGGCTGAAACAGCCGCCCGGACCGGGGGCGTTCAGCCCCTGTCGGCGAGGCTGTCGCGCAGCCGGGTATCGACGCGCAGGATATGGCTGGCCAGCCAGTCGTCGATCATGTCGAGCAGGGCGGTCGCGGCCTCGTGCGAATAGCCCTCGGCCTGATAACGGGCGGTTTCCTCTTCAAGCAGGGTCAGGAAATGTCCGTGTTCCTTCTTGTTGCGGCAGGCAGCCGAGCATCTGGCAGCCTGCATGCACTGCTCTTCATAGCCGAAATGTATCTTCACATAGGCCGACAGGAATTCGAGGAAACCGTCATATGCACCCTCGCCATGCCCCGCAGTGAGGACCTCCTGGAAATCGGCCGTGTATTCGAACAGGGACCTGTGTTGTCGGTCTATCTCGTCATCGCCGGTGGAATATTCTTCCGTCCATTTCATTGCGCGATCCTTGCAACTGGTTGAGCCTGTTATGGTCAAAGCCGCCGCGCGCATCGCCGCAACACGAGTGCCCGGTGGGGGTGGTGCAAGGCGGGGTCGAGACGTCTGGGCAGAATGACGCGTCACCCGCCAGCGGTGCCGGTCGCGCCCGTATTCCCGGTCCGTGATCGTGTCAAGGGCTATTCGGCCGCCTGATCGTTGTTCGGCGGGTTCTTGGCCGTCTGCTCGGGCTCGCCCGCCGGTTCGACGGCCTGCTCGGCGGGGGCGTCGGTGACCTTGTCCTGGGCCTTTTCCTGCGCGGCGCGCGCCGGTGTGCGCCGGCGCCGGTTGCGCGGCTTGCTCTCGGGGGTTTCGACCAGTCCCGAATCGGCGTCCTGTACATCCAGAACGTCGGGGATGGCATCGCCAGATGTCTCGGGGGCGGGGGCCGTGTCGGGCGCGGAAATTTCAACCGCGACGTCAGGCTGTTCCTGTTCGCGCGGGTCCTGCGACCGGGGCTGTTGCTGCGATTGCTGGGCCGTGCGCGCGGCCTGTTGTTCACGGCGGCGGGCCTCTTCCTGCTCGCGGCGCTGGTTCATCTCGCGCTGGGCGTCACCCAGCAGACGGATGTAATGCTCGGCATGTTGCAGGAAATTCTCGGATGCGACCCGGTCGCCGGCGACCTGCGCATCGCGCGCCAGGGTCTGGTATTTCTCGATGATCTGCTGGGGCGTGCCACGCACCTTGCCCTCGGGGCCGGAAGAATCGAACACCCGATTGATGATGTTGGCCGTGGAACGACGATTATGGTTCTTGCTGCGCGAGCGCGCCTTGTTGGGAGATCTCATCTTTTCCGGTTTTCTGCCCTTGTCCGGGCGTGCTGGGGGTTTATGGCCTGTGCAGCATGTTGTGCTGCTGCTTTCCCAAAGATTACTTTTCGAGAGCGATCCTGCGGTCGAGATTCGATGTCGATCAATTCCACGTCGATCAATCGACCGCTCGGCAAACCCTATACAGTGCCCGTCGCGCAAGACAAGGAAAAATGCCGCCGCCTACCCGATTTTTGCCGCTTGCTTGCAAAAATGTCAGCCCTTGGCATCGTTTCGCAGTTCGACCACCCTTTCGCGGCCATCCATGTCGGCATGCAGTGCAACCGGCACAAATCCGGCCGCAGCGAATATCGCGCTGACATCGCGCGCCTGAGTTGCGCCGCATTCCAGCAGCAGACGCGCCGAAGGCGACAGGAACGGCGCCAGACCGGCGGCGATGATCTGATAGGCCTCAAGGCCCGTCGGCCCCGGCGTGAGCGCATGCATGGGCTCCCAGCGCAGCACCTCGGGGGCGAGCGCCGGCATGTCGCCAAGCGGGATATAGGGCGGATTGGCGACCACCAGATCGAATTGGCCGGCGACGCGCTCGAACCAGTCGGATTGCGCAAATATCGCGCGTTTTTCCAGCCCCATCGCGGCGCGGTTCTGCACCGCATAGTCCAGCGCCTCGGGGCTGATATCGACACCCATGCCGGTTGCGCCCTCGCGCTCGGCCAGCAGGGTCAGCAGGATGCAGCCCGATCCGGTGCCAAGGTCGAGCACCCGTTTGAACGGCTGTTCCAGCGCCTTTTCGACCAGTATTTCGGTTTCGGGCCGCGGGTCCAGCACCGCGGGGCCGACGGCAAAGCTGCGGTTCCAGAATTCGCGCTGCCCGGTGATATGCGAAACCGGCTTGCGTTCGAGGCGTTCCTTCACGACCTTGTCGAAATCGGCCAGAAGGGCGGGCGTCAGGGGCTCTTTCAGGCGCAGGATCAGGCCGGCGGCGTCCGTGCCCAGAACATGCGCCATCAGGCGGCGCGCATCCGTCTCGGCGCCTTCGATGCCGGCCTGTTGCAGCTCAACCGCGGCGGCGCGCAGGGCCGATTCAAGGGTGGTTTCACTCATGTTTCAAGCTCCGACAGACGCGCGGCCTGGTCATGGGCGATCAGCGCGTCGATGATTTCGTCAAGGTCACCCTGCATCACCTGATCCAGCTTGTAGAGCGTCAGGTTGATGCGGTGATCGGTCAGCCTGCCTTGCGGAAAGTTGTAGGTGCGGATCCGTTCGGAACGGTCGCCGCTGCCGACCTGCCCCTTGCGGGTGGCGGCGCGTTCGGCGTCGGCCTGCTGGCGTTTCAGGTCATACAGGCGCGAGCGCAACACCTGCATGGCGATCTCGCGGTTGCGGTGCTGCGATTTCTCGGCGCTGACCACCATGATGCCGGTGGGAATATGGGTGATGCGCACGGCCGAATCGGTGGTGTTCACATGCTGCCCGCCGGCGCCGCTGGCGCGCATGGTATCGATGCGGATATCGGATGCGGGGATGTCGATATCCACTTCCTCGGCCTCGGGCAGCACGGCGACGGTGGCGGCCGATGTATGGATGCGCCCGCCGGATTCGGTTTCGGGCACGCGCTGCACGCGATGCACGCCGCTTTCGAATTTGAGGCGCGCGAACACGCCCTCGCCGCGCACATGGGCGACCACCTCGCGAAAGCCGCCCAGTTCGGTCGGGGTGGCCGAGATGATCTCGAATTTCCAGCCGCGGCGTTCGCCATAGCGCTGATACATGCGCAACAGATCGGCGGCAAACAGCGCCGCCTCGTCGCCGCCGGTGCCCGCGCGGATTTCAAGAATGGCGGATCGGTTGTCGGCCGCATCCCTCGGCAGCAGGGCAAGGCGGATGGCGTGTTCGGCATCGGGCAGGGCTGCGCGCAGTTCGGCCAGCTCTTCCTCGGCCAGATCCTTCATTTCGGGGTCGGACAGCATCTCTTCGGCGGCATTGATGTCGTCAAGCATCTGCTGATAGGCGCGGATCTGTTCGACCACGGGTTTCAGTTCGGAATATTCGCGCGCAAGCGTGGCGATGTCGCTGCCGGAATCGCCTTGCGCCATCCTTGCTTCGAGAAACTCGAACCGCTCGGTAATCTGCCTGAGTTTTTCCATTGCAACCATGCCCGCGGGTTTGCCCCGATCAAGGCCGCCTGGTCAAGGCAAACCGGCAGGATTGGCCGGCATGTCGCATGAAGAGGCGAATCTGGATGCGAGCGAGGCATGCGGCCGCCCGGGTGGGCGTGAGGCATGCGCCCCGCCTTCACGACATGCGTCGCCGCCGCCCGCGCTGGCGGCCATGTGCGCCGGGATGGGCCGAGGAAACCCCTTCGCGCAACAGCCGTGTCATGGGGTGATCGGGATGCGCGTCGCCATATTCGCCCAGCAGCGCCGCCATCGCCGCCGCGAGGTCGAAATCCCGTTCAAACCCCAGCACCCAATCGAGAAAGATCGAACGACATTCGGCCGCGCTGACCCCCTGCATCCGGTAGGATTCGCGGATCAATCCGCGCGGATCCATCTGGCTGGGCTGGTCGTTCATCCATGCGCTCTGCTGTTTTCTTCCCTGTCGGCCCCATATTGTTACGCCTGCGCCGAATGTCCAGTCATACGGCCCCGAAGGTCGCCACATTGACCTGTCAACGCGCGGATTGCCCTCAGGGGGGGGCGCGAACCTGCCTTGATTGCGCGACTTGAATGAAGCGTATTTCGTTTCCAGCATGCTGCTCACCCCAGGCAGCGATCAATGATCTCGCCCGCGCGCATCCTTTCGGCCGCCAGCATGTGTTCTAGGCTGTCCAGATCGTCGGCGCCGGTCTCGGCCAGCAGCAGCGCGCGACCTTCGCGGCCCAGCGCACGCGCGTCAAACGGCCCGTCCACCAGCAGCTGGGCGACCAGGCGCAGCGCCGCCAGACGATCATGGGTACGCACGAGGTGGGCTGCCTCATCGGCGGCAAGCACCCCTTCGCGCACGGCCGCGGCCAGTTGCGCGGGGATATCGCGCGCGGCCTCGCCCGACAGCAGGGCCGCGCACTGGGCGGCCAGGGTAATGTCCAGCATCCGCCCCTTGCCGGCCTTGGCCTCCCACGGATCGTGCTGGCTGGCGGCGGTGGTGGCGTCATGGATGCGGGCGCGCATTTCGGCGACATCCTTGCGGATTGCCCGTGCATCGCGCGGGCGGGCAAGGATCTGGCGGCGAAAGGCCTCGACCTCGGCGCAGAGGCTTTCCTCGCCGGCCACGGGACGGGCGCGGGTCAGGGCCATGTGTTCCCATGTCCAGGCGCGATTGCGCTGATAGTCGACAAAGCCGCTGAGCGGCGTTGCAACCGGCCCCTTTCGCCCCGAGGGGCGCAGCCGCATGTCCACCTCGTAGAGACGCCCCTCGGCCATGGGCGAAGTCAGCGCCGTCACCAGCGCCTGCGTGAAACGGGCATAGAAGGTGGTGATCGGCAGCGGGCGCGTTCCCTGCGACATTTCGGCGTCGCCGCCGTCATAGATCACGATCAGGTCCAGGTCCGAGCGCGGTCCCAGGCTGCGCGCGCCCAGCGACCCCATGCCCAGCACCATCGCTCCGCGCCCCGGCAACGGGCCGTGGCGGCGGGAAAATTCACGGGCGACCGGCCCCATCAGCGCACGCAGGCAGGCCTCGGCCAGGTCGGAATAATGGGCTGCCGCCCGGCGCGTGCCGATCATCCGGCGCAACAGCTGCACACCGATGCGGAAATGATGCTCCTTCATCCAGCGCCGCGCCACCGTCAGCCTCTCCTCGAAATCCCCCGCGCGGTCGAGCTGGACCGACAGGTCGCGCGTCATCTCGTCAACAGGTGGCAAAGGGGCGAAGAAGGTACCGGCAATCACCCCTTCCAGCACCTGGGCATGGCGCGACAGATAGTCGGCCAGCGCCGGCGCGGTGCCGCAGATCTGGGCCAGAAGGTCCAGGATCTGGGGATTCGATTCAAACAGCGAGAACAGCTGCACCCCGGCGGGCAGGCCGGAAAGGAACGCCTCGAATCGCTCGAGCGTCACATCCGGGTCCGAAGTCTCGCCGATCCGGCCCAGGATCTGCGGCAGGATGCGGCGAAAGATGGCCTGGGCGCGGGTGCTGCGCAGGGCGGCAAAGCGGTACCAGCCATCGATGCGCGCGCGCGCCTGCCCGGACAGGCCCGACTGCAACGGCAGGTCGGGCTGGCCGGTGCCGTCTCGCCGGAAAAACCCCTCGATCAGCGCATCGACCCGGTCGAACCGGGCCAGCAGACGCCCCTCGAAGGCATCGACATCGGCCTCGCCGCAAAAGGCGGCCAGGCGGGCCATGCGCTCGGGCGTTGTCGGCAGGGCATGGGTCTGGGCATCGTTCAGCATCTGGATGCGGTGCTCGATCTCGCGATGGGCGCGATAGGCCCGGACCAGGGTTTCCGCCGTTTCGGGCGGGATCCAGCCCTTGCGGGCCAGCATGCGCAGCGCCGGAACCGTGCCCCGCAATCGCAGATCGGGGTCGCGCCCGCCGGCGATGATCTGGTGCGTCTGGGCAAAGAACTCGATCTCGCGGATGCCGCCGCGGCCCAGCTTGACATCATGTCCGGCCAGACAGACG
Organism: Alphaproteobacteria bacterium; assembly: GCA_030148665.1. GTDB lineage: Bacteria > Pseudomonadota > Alphaproteobacteria > Rhodobacterales > Rhodobacteraceae > UBA5972. Next base: position 49,730 of record JASBSZ010000001.1, on the reverse strand, counting down.
ACCCCGCCCAGCCCCTTGTGGCTGCGGATGCGCAGGCGCATGTCATGGGCGTCCTCGATGGCCGCGAAATCGAGATGCCGGCGCCAGATGAAGGGGCGCAGCGTTTCCAGAAACCTTTCGCCCGCCGCAATGTCGCCGGCGCAGGGCCGGGCCTTGATGAAGGCCGCGCGTTCCCATGTGCGGCCCATGCTTTCGTAATAGCGCTCGGCGGCCCCCATCGACAGGCAGACCGGCGTGACCGAGGCATCCGGGCGCAGGCGCAGATCGGTGCGAAAGACATAGCCCTCGGCGGTGACATCCGACAACAGGCGTGTCAGCCGGCGGGTCAGGCGGACATAGGCCATGCGCAGGGTCTCGAAATCCTCGGCCCGATGGCGAGTCTCGTCGAACAGCACGATCAGGTCGATATCCGAGGAATAATTCAGCTCATGCGCCCCCATCTTGCCCATGGCCAGCACGGTGATGGCACAGTCATCGACCGTCCTGCACCCGGGCAGACGGTTGCGCGCGATTTCCGCCTTGAGCAGCGCCGAAAGCGCCGTCTGCACCGCGAAATCGGCAAGATTTGTCAGCGCCCCCGTCACCTGCTCCAGCCGCCACATGCCGCCGGTGTCGGCAAGGGCGACATACAGCGCCGCCCGCCGCTTGACCCGGCGCAGGTGAACGCCCAGCGCATCGACCGAAGGCCCTGAAGCCGTCGCCGAAGCCGCCGCCGAACCCCCGGCATCGGGCGGTTCCAGCAGGGCGCGCATGACCTCGCGCGGGGGGGTGTCCAGCACACCGCTCAGCCACGCGCGCTCGCGCAGCAGAAGGCCGCGCAGATAGGGGCTGCAGCCGGCCACCCCCCTGAACAGGGCGGCCAGATTGTCGGGCAACGGGCCGTAGGCGGCCAGGACCTCGTCGCCCTTGTCGGGCTCGTGGGGAATCGGGGCCTTGCGGGTGCGGGAAATCAGCGACATGCGGGCAGGATGGAGCGCACGGGCCGGGGCGTCAACCACGCCCCCCGATATGCCCAGGGCAATCGCATTTCAGCCATGTCCCGCAGTTTCCCACCCTTTACGCCCGGCCGACAGGCCGGGCAGCGCCCGACCCGCCCCCCCTGGGCGCATGCCTTGCAACCGCCTTGCCCGGCGGGCATAAACCGCGCATGAGCAAGAGCCTGAAACGTGTACAGGCCGAGATCGCTGCGCTGGGTCTCGACCTGGAAATCCGCAAGATGACGCAACCCACCAACACGGCTGCGCAGGCGGCCGATGCGGTCGGGGCCGAAATCGACCAGATCGTGAAATCGGTCGTCTTTCTGGGGCGCGACAGCGGCAAGGTGGTCCTGTTCCTGACCCCGGGCGGGCGACGGGTCGATCTGGCCGCCGCCGGCACCCTTGCCGGCGAGGCGCTGGGCAAGGCCGACGCCGCCTGCATCCGGCAGCAGACGGGCTTTGCCATTGGTGGGGTTTCGCCCTTTGGCCATGTGAACCCGATCCGCGGTTTCATGGATCCGCACCTGTTGACGTTTCCGCTGATCTGGGCTGCGGCGGGCACGCCCCATCACCTGTTCGCGATCGACCCGCGCCTGCTGGCCGAAAAGACCGGCGCCCATGTGGCGCCCTTCACCGAAAGGCCCTGATGCCGCCTCGCCATGCCGACCCGGCGCCCTTGCCAGGCCTGGCAAGGGGGTCATGCGCCCCTGCGGCCTGCGGCCTCGATGATCGTCGTCAGCAGATCGGCACAGGCCTGCCCGGTGCGGCCATCGCTGTCGAGCCGACCGTTCCACCCGCTCAGGGACACGGCACACAGACGGTTGGCGCCGGCAAAGGCACGCACCCCGTCGATCACGCGCCCGAGGGAGGGCCCGCCGGGCACCGGGTAGTTGTTGGCCGGCACGTCGGATGCGTCGATCACGTCGTTGTCGACATGCAGGTGAACCGGCCCGTCCAGAACCAGCGTCTCCAGCACATCGACCGCGGCCCGGTTCAGCCGCGAGGCGTCAAGCATGCGCCGCTCGCCCGGGTCCAGATCGCGCGCGCCGATCAGCCAGACGCGTTCATCGCGCAGCGCAGCAAGGCCCAGCCCGCGTGCAATCGCCTGATCGCCCCGGCCCGTCATCATCGCCAGCGGCATGCCCCCGAGAAACCCCGAGGGCGAGGTCTCGGGCGTGTTGAAATCCCCATGTGCGTCAAGCCAGACCAGAACGGGATCGACGCCCGCCCTCTGAAGGCCCGCCATCACCGGCAGGCTGGCCACGCAATCGCCGGCGACGGAAACGGCAAGGACGCCATCCTCGGCACAGCGCTGCACGAATGAGGCAATCGGTGCGTGAACCCGCAGCAGGCTGGCGGGCGCACGGTCGGCAATATCGGCGATTTCATTGCGAACGACATCGATACCCGGAGGGGCCGCCCGGAACAGATCCGGGTCGGGCATGTCGAGAAACCTCGGGGTAACGATCCAGCGCGGCCCGGTCATGCGACCGCCGCGCCCGGCAGGCCCGCCCGGCAGGCCGGCCATTTTCTATTCCTCGTCCGCGTCGTCGTCCTTGCCGGTTTTCGGCAGGTTGAACAGGCTGTCGGCATCCAGATGCTCGCCGTCTTCCTTTTCCTTGTCATCCTGACCGAGGGTAAAGTTCTCCAGCCCCGACATGCTGGCGGGAATGTGGGATTCGGGTTCCATCTGCAGGGATTGCTCGGTCGAGACCAGCTTGCGCCGCTCTTCGTCGGTCATCACCTCGCCGACCCTGGCCTTTTTCGCCGCCGCCTTGCGCACGGCCTCGTCAAGCTCGGTCTGCTTGCACATGCCCAGCGCCACCGGATCGACCGGCTGGATGTTGGCGATGTTCCAGTGGGTGCGCTCGCGAATGGCCTGAATCGTCGGCTTGGTGGTGCCGACCAGCTTGGAAATCTGGCTGTCGGAAAGCTCGGGGTGGAACTTGACCAGCCAGGCAATGGCGCTGGGGCGATCCTGGCGCTTGGACAGCGGCGTATAGCGCGGACCCTTGCGCTTTTTCTCGCCCTCGGCGGCGGGGTTGTATTTCAGTTTCAGCTTGTAGGCCGGATCCTTTTCGCCGCGCTCGATTTCAACCTTGTCCAGCTGGTTGTTGGCGATCGGATCGAACCCCTTGATGCCCACGGCCACCTCGCCATCGGCAATGCCCTGGACCTCGAGCTCATGCAGGCCGCAGAAATCCGCGATCTGCTTGAAGGTCAGCGTCGTGTTGTCCACAAGCCAGACAGCGGTTGCTTTCGCCATGATGGGCAGGGCCATGAGATTTCCTCCGATTGAACACGCCTTCCCCGATCGGTGAAACCGGTTTGCGTCAGCGCCGCATCTTGCCGTTTTCGAGGGGGATTGGCGACTATATAGTGCCGCCCGGCCCAAATGAAAAGGGGTAAACGGCACCCGCGCGCGCCGCCGGACGCACGGCCGTGCAATGCGCATGCGGGCAAGGGTTCGCGGCGAGGCTCGGCACATGATCGGCCCCTGTACCCAGGGCAATCGCCTGAAACTCTCTTGTCGCGGTCAACGGCTGCAATGCGCCCCGATTGCCAACCGCCGGGGCGCTTGCGGCCCGGCATGCGCCCGCCCGCCCCCTAGGCAACTGTATTCTTTCGGCCTGTCAGGTTGGTGCCTTCCAAGGGGTCTGGTCGCGCAGCAGGGCGTTGGCGATGATCAGGATCTTCCGGGCGATGGCAACCGCGATGACCTTGCCGGGCTTGCCACGGCTGCGCATGGCCTCGGCCTGTCGCCCGAAGGCACCCGAGCGGCGCATCGTGCCGAGCGCGGCCATGTAGAGCGCGCGGCGGACATGTCTGCGGCCCTGCCCGGTGAAACGATGGCCGCGCCACTTGCCGCTCTCGCGCGCCCGCGGCGCCAGGCCGCCGAGCGAGGCGATGGCGCGCCGGTCCAGCCGGCCCAGTTCGGGCATGGCGGCCAGCAGTGCCACCGCGGTGACGCGCCCGATGCCGGGGATGGTTTCCAGCAGCGCCGCGTCGCGCGCCAGTTCGGGATGCGCGGCAAGGTGGCTCTCGATAGCGGCGTCGATGCGCCGGATCCGCTCTGCCAGGGTTGCCAGGCTGTCTTCGATATCGCGCCGGACCGCATCGCAGAAGGCCTTGGCAAGACGGTTTTTCTCCTGCGTTTCCATGCGCTTGAGCTGGTCCCTGCGACCCGAAAGCTCGGCCAGGGCAGCGTGGGAGGCGGCGAAGCCGGGGCTTGCGGGCAGCCGCCGTTCGGCCCCGAGACGCGCCAGCATCGCCGCATCTACCCGATCGGTCTTGGGCAGGTTCAGCAAGCGGCCGAAATGCCAGCCATGCAGCGGGTTGAGGCGGTGAAACGGCCGCCCCAGCGCGCTCGCCAGGCGCAGGATCAGCTGGTCGCACAGGCTGGTCGCCTCGAAGACCAGAAAGCTGTCGGCGGGCAGATTGCTCAGCCACCGGCGCAACGCCGCCTCTTGATTGGGCAGCCGGGAATGGCCGCTTCTGGGGTCGAAAATGTCGATCCACTCCTTCGAGAGATCGACGCCGATGTAGTTCTGTGTCATACTGAACTCCTGTCCATGTCTGCGTGCTCCTGAGGCACATGCAACTGTTCAGGCTGGTCAGACCAACCGGCGACGGCCCAGTCCAAGGGACGGGGTGAAAACCCCGGGCGGGCGCTCGGGCTCGTCGCCGGGAGCATCATGCCACAGATTCAATAGACAGGGCGGGCGCGAATTATTTTACGGTTTCAACAAGCGGCGACATCGCCGCTTTTCTACTGGGTTGTGCCGTGCGTCACCATGCCCACCCTCGGGGTCGGGCGCGAACCTGCTGCTCCACCTGTTTCATTAACGTAATTCGTGAATTGGTGGCTCTAGGCGGCGCTGTCGGCGTCTTGTTGTGCGGCCTTGGGCAGCTCCACCAGCCGCACGCTGCGCCCGTCTGCCGACAGCGCGATGCGCCCCTGACACAGCCTCAGCGCATCCTGGCCGAACACGTCGCGGCGCCAGCCCTTCAGCGCCCGCAGATCAGTGTTGCCCGCCGCAATCGCATCCAGATCGGCGCTTGAGGCGATCAGCTTTTGCGCGACGCCGAATTTTTCGGCCTTGGCTTTCAGCAATACACGAAGAAGATCTGCCAACCCTTCGTTTCCAACGGCTTTTTCACGTGCAGGCCGCGCCTTGGGCCAGTCTTCGGGCGCACATTCCATGCCTGCCTTGACCGCATCCAGAATGCCCTGGGCGATCTCGCCCTTGCGGGCCTCGCGCAGCAACAGGCGGGTGCGGCCTAGATCGGCGGGCGATTGCGGCTTGGCCGAAGCCAGCTCCAGCAGGGCGTCGTCCTTGAACACGCGCGAACGCGGAATGTTGCGCCGCTGTGCGTAATCTTCGCGAAAGCGCGCCAGTTCGCGCACGACCGCCAGAAACTTGCCCGAGGTCGAGCGCGTCTTGACACGCTGCCAGGCCTCTTCGGGGCGGATGATATAGGTTTCCGGGTTGGTCAGGATTTCCAGCTCTTCGGCCACCCATTTCTCGCGCCCGGTCTTGCGGATGCGTTTTGCCAGAAATTCATAGATGTCGCGCAGATGGGTGACATCGGCAATGGCATAGGCCTTTTGCTTGTCGCTCAGCGGCCGGCGCGACCAGTCGGTAAAGCGGGACGATTTGTCAACCGATGCGCGCGCGATCTTGCGCACCAGTGTTTCATAGCCCGCCTGTTCGCCAAAGCCACAGACCATCGCCGCCACTTGCGTATCGAAAAACGGCTCCGGGAATACCTTGCCCTCGACATAGAAGATTTCCAGATCCTGCCGCGCGGCGTGAAAGACCTTGACCACATCGCGGTTGCGGAACAGGTCGAACAGGGGGTCCAGATCCATCTTGCCCGACAGCACGTCCACCAGAACCGCGCTGTCATCGCCACGGTCGGGGAGCGCCATCTGGATCAGACACAGCTTGGAATAATAACTGCGCTCGCGCAGGAATTCGGTGTCGATGGTGACATAGGGCTGGCTGGCGGCACGTTGGCAGAATTCGGCCAGTTCGTCTGTTGTTGTCAGGGTTTTCATGCGGGGCTGCTCTTGGAAATTCTCGGGGCCTCGGCAGGTCTTGGGGGCCGCCGATCTGGGCGGACAATAGGCGATTGCCCGGCGAATGGAAACCCCGCGATATGCCCGTCAGCCGGGCTGATGCCCCGGCGGGCTTCTTCTTTGTTCAAATACGCGCGGGGGTGAATTGCCGCAGGCAAGAGGGGGCAGCCAGCCCCCTTTCCCCACCCCACGAAAGAAAACCCTCCCCCGTCAGGGGAAGGGGCATTTTCATCCTCTGACCTGCCGTCAGGCCGCGGCCACGGCCCGGCGCGTCAGCACGCCCACCAGATGCGCGCGATAGGCGGCGCTGCCGTGGATGTCGTCGATCATCCCGTCGGCATCGGGCGCCATGCCCTCAAGCGAACCACCGCCGTTCAGCGCCTCTTCGGCGGCCGACCAGCGGAACACGCCCTCGTTCGAGGCCCCGGTGACCGCCACGCGCCAGCCATTCGCACCCTTGGCGACAAATACGCCCACCAACGCGAAACGCGAGGCCGGCTGGTCGATCTTCTGATAGCTGGCCGCCTCGGGCAGCGGGAATTCGACCGAGGTGATGATCTCGCCTTCGTCCAGCGCGGTTTCGAACATGCCGACGAAAAAATCGTCGGCCGCAATCGCCCGCTTGTTGGTGTTGACCACCGCATTCGAGGCCAGCACCGCCGCCGGATAGTCGGCCGAGGGGTCGTTATTGGCCAGCGATCCCCCGATCGTGCCCCGGTTGCGCACCGCCGGGTCGCCAATATCGGCGGCAAGAGCCGACAGCGCCGGATAGCTGCCATCAGCGGCTACCTCGGCATGGGTGGTAGCGGCGCCGATGGTCAGCTTGCCGCCCGATGCGCTGATCCCCTTGAGTTCCTCAATGCCCGACAGCAGTACCAGTTTTTCCGGTGCCGCAAGGCGTTGCTTCATCGTCGGGATCAATGTCTGCCCGCCCGCGAGCGCCTGCGCGCCCTCGGCGGCCAGTGCCGCGACAGCCTCGGAAACCGAGCTTGGCTTTTCGATATCGAAATTGTGCATGTCCCTGTCTCCCTATTTCGCTGCCTGGATGGCCGACCATACTCGCGCCGGTGTCAGCGGCATGTCGATATGGGTAACGCCCATGTCGGCAAGCGCGTCCACAACCGCATTGACCACCGCCGGCGGCGCCCCGATGGCCCCGGCCTCGCCACAGCCCTTGACGCCCAACGGGTTGTGGGTGCAGGGCGTCTGGCAGGATGTGTCGGTCACGAAACTGGGCAGGTCATCGGCCCGTGGCATGGCGTAATCCATGTAGGAGCCGCTGACCAGCTGGCCGTTTTCGTCATAGACGCAATGCTCCAGCAGCGCCTGCCCAATCCCTTGCGCCAGCCCGCCATGGACCTGGCCCTCGACGATCATCGGGTTGATGATGTTGCCGAAATCGTCGGCGGCGCAAAACGACATGATTTCCACCTTGCCGGTTTCGGGATCGACCTCGACCTCGCAGGCATAGGCGCCCGCCGGATAGACGAAATTGGCCGGGTCGTAAAAGGCGGTTTCCTCAAGCCCCGGTTCCAGATCTTCCAGCGGATAGTTGTGCGGCACATAGGCCGCCAGGCAGACATCGCCCCAGGCGACCGACTTGTCGGTGCCCTTGACGGTGAACTGGCCGTCCTTGAGCTCGATATCCTCGTCCGAGGCTTCCAGCAGATGGGCCGCGATCTTGCGGGCCTTGGCGATGATCTTTTCGGTGGCTCGCACGATGGCGCTGCCCCCGACCGCGATCGAGCGCGAGCCATATGTGCCCATGCCCATCGGCGTGTTGGCGGTGTCGCCATGCACGATCTCGACCATGCCTGCGTCAATGCCGATCATCTCGGCCACCACCTGCGGGAAGGTGGTCTCGTGGCCCTGCCCGTGGGAATGCGAGCCGGTCATCACCACCAGCCCCCCCGTCGGGTTGACGCGCACGGTCGCCGATTCATACAGCCCGGCACGCGCGCCGAGCTGGCCCACAAGGTTGCTGGGCGCGATGCCGCAGGCCTCGATGTAATGGGCGATGCCGAGGCCGCGCTTCTTGCCGCGGGATTCGCTTTCGGCCTTGCGGGCGGCAAAGCCCTTGATGTCGGCAATCTCGACCAGCTTGTCCATGGTGGCCGGGTAGTTGCCGGTGTCATATTCCAGCGCGACAGGCGTCGCATAGGGATATTGGTCGGGCTGGATGAAGTTGCGCCGGCGCAGCTCGATCGGGTCGATGCCCAGTTCGCGCGCGGCCTTGTCGATCACGCGCTCGAGCTGGAATGTCGCCTCGGGGCGGCCGGCGCCACGATAGGCGTCAACGGGCACGGTGTTGGTGAACACCGCCTTGACGTTCACATAGACCAGCGGCGTCGTATAGTTGCCCGCCATCAGGGTGCCATGCAGCCAGGTGGGCACGCTGGGCGCGAAGGTCGACAGATAGGCGCCCATATTGGCATAGGTGTCGGTGCGCACGGCCAGAAACTTGCCGTTTTCATCCAGCGCCAGTTCGATCTTTGTCACATGGTCGCGGCCGTGGGCGTCGGACATGAAGGCCTCTGACCGGCTGGATGTCCATTTGACCGGGCGGTTCACGGCCTTGGCGGCAAAGGTGCAGAAGGCCTCTTCCTGATAGTGAAAGATCTTGGTGCCGAAACCGCCGCCCACATCGGGGGCGATCACGCGCAGCTTGTTTTCCGGGATCCCCAGCACGAAAGCACCCATAAGCAGGCGGATCACATGGGGGTTCTGGCTGGTGGTGTACAGCGTGTGTTCGTCGCGCGCGGCGTCGTAATCGCCGATGGCGACACGGGGTTCCATCGGGTTGGCGACCAGCCGGTTGTTGGTCAGCTCCAGCGTGGTGACATGGGCGGCGTTCCTGATCGCCTCGTCCACCGCCTCGCGGTTTTCCTCGACAAAGCCCCAGTCGAAACACAGGTTGCCGGTGAGGTCGTCATGCACCTTGGTGGCGCCGTCCTGAAGTGCGGCCTTCATGTCGATCACCGCGGGCAGTTCCTCGATATCGACGATGATGGCCTCGGCCGCGTCGCGGGCCTGTTCACGGGTTTCGGCGACCACCGCGGCGATGGGCTCGCCCACATGGCGCACCTTGCCCTCGGCCAGAACCGGATGCTTGGGCTCCTGCATGGGCTGGCCAAATCGGTCGGTCACCTGCCAGCCGCAGGGAACGCCGCCGACGCCCTCGAAATCTTTTGACGTAAAGATGCGGATGACGCCGGGCATGTTTTCGGCGTCGGATGTGTCGATATTGTTGATCTTTCCGTGGGCGATGTCCGAGCGCAGGAAATGCACATAGGCCTGGCCCCGGATGTTAATGTCGTCGGTATACTGACCCTTGCCGGTCAGGAACCGCACGTCTTCGCGCCGTCTGGTGCTGGCGCCGATGCCTCCATCTGCTGGCATGTCTCAAATCCTCCCTGTTGTCGCCTCAGCCCAGTTGGGCCGCGGCGGCCTGAATGGCCTTGACGATGTTGTGATAGCCGGTGCAGCGGCAGATATTGCCTTCGAGATATTCACGGATCTCGGCCTCGGACGGGTTCCTGTTCTCGGCCAGCAGGCTGGCCGCCGACATCACCATGCCCGGTGTGCAGAAACCGCATTGCAGCCCGTGATGTTCCTTGAAGGCCGCCTGGATGACGCCCAGGCTGCCATCGGGGTTTGCCATGCCTTCGATGGTGGCGATTTCGGCGCCGTCGGCCTCGGCCGCAAGCATGGTGCAGGATTTCACCGCACGACCGTTGACATGGATCGTGCAGGCCCCGCACTGGCTGGTGTCACAGCCCACATGGGTGCCCGTCAGCCCCGCGGTTTCACGCAGGAAATCGACGAGCAGCGTTCTGCCCTCGACCGCGCCGGAAACGGGCTTGCCGTTTACCGTCATGGTTACTGATATCATCTTGTCCTCCCTTGCAAGATCTTGACTGTTGTGTTGCCCCGCTTGCGGGCGATTGTCCGATATATTGGCCTAGCCTTGGGCGCGTTCCTCCTCGGATTCCTCCTCGGGGGCCAGCGCCTGCTGAAAATTCTCGAAAAAACGGTCGGCCAGCTTGCGGGCAACGCCGGTGATGATGCGCCCGCCCAGTGAGGCCAGCTTGCCGCCGACGCGGGCCTCGACGTCATAGGTCAGCAGCGTGCCCTCGTCGGTATCTTCCAGCGTGACGGCGGCACCCCCCTTGGCAAAGCCGGCGGCACCGCCCTTGCCCTCGCCGGTGATGCGATAGCTTTGCGCCGGGATCACGTCGCTGATGGCGACCGTGCCGCGAAAGGTGGCCTTGACCGGGCCGATCTTTTGCGTGACGACGGCCTCGAAACCGTCATCGGCATTGCCGGTCATTTCCTGACAGCCGGGGATGCACCTTTTCAGGATCTCGGCGTCGTTGAGGGCGGTCCAGACCGTGTTTCGGTCGGCTTGAATGACTTTGCTGCCTGAAAGAATCATGCGCCTAGCTTAGCCCCATTTTTCCAAATGGAAAAAGATTTTTCCGCTCACGGTTGCGTGCTTTTCCGGCGACGCGGATGCGGGCGGGCGCGGCCCTCTTTCAGCAGTCCCCCAATGCCCATCTGTGCAAGGGTTTCGTTGCTGCATTCCAGGCCGCAGGCAATGCGCTCCAGCACCCAATCGGCCCCGTTCAGCGCCAATGATCGCGCGCATCCCGGCAGGCCGACCACAGGCCGCGCACCCAGCGTGCCGATGAACAGCAGATTGCAGGGATCGACGGGCAGGCCGAACCGTTGCAGCCGCCCGCCGGCGGCGATCAGGGCGGCGGGGCCGACATCGTGGGCGTCCGAGGTGGCCGAGCCGGTCAGGATCAGGATGATCTCGCCGGGTGCGTGCCTGATTGCGGTGGCAAGGGCGCGCGTGTCATGGGCGGTAGTTTGCGTGCTTTCCAGGGCAATGCCCAGCGCATCGAGCCGCGCGCGAACGGCGGCGCGGCCCTTTTCAAGCAGGCGGTCCTCCATCCCCGGTATGCGGGTCAGAATCAGGCTGGCCGTTTGCCGCATGACCGGCAGAACCGAAAGCGCGCCCCTTGAGCCCTTTGTCGCCCGTTCGACCAGCCCACGTGCCACGCCATAGGTGATGATCTTGACCGTGGCGGCCAGCATGTCGGGGGCCACGCGCGCAAGCGGGGGCAGGGTGGCCAGCGTGATTTCGGGGCTGGTTGCGTTGATGCGGGTCACGGCCGCGCGATTTAGCCGCAGCAGGCCGGGGCGCGTCGCGATGATGTTGACGCGGCCCGTGCTGGCAGGGCCCAGGCGCAGGCCCGCCGCATCGGGCGCGGGCACAAGGGCCGAGGCAATGGCGGTGGCGGCGCTGTTTTCGTCCAGATCGTCAGGGGCGAGGCGGGCGATGGTGATGCTCTTGACGCCGGCCTCGTGCAAGGCGGCGATGTCGCCGGCCGTCAATACGCGGCCCTTCTTCAACAGCTTGTCGCCCGCCCTGATCGAATGGGCCAGTATGCCGCCCTTGGCATCATCCAGTGGGACGGGGCCGAATTCCATCAGGGTGCGCTCCGCAAGACCTGCGTGACCTCGGCCATGATCGAAACCGCGATCTCGGCCGGCGATTTCGCCCCGATCGACAGGCCCACGGGGGCATGGATGCGCGCGAGCGCCGCCTCATCCAGCCCGGCCGCGCGCAGGCGGTCCAGCCGCTTGGCATGTGTTTTCTTCGAGCCAAGACACCCCAGGTAAAAGGCGTTGCTGTTCAGGGTTTCAATGATCGCGGGATCGTCGATCTTGGGGTCATGCGACAGGGTGACAACACTGGTGCGGCTGTCGGGCGCCAGCGCGCGCAGGGCCTCGTCGGGCCAGTCTTGCGAGATGGTCTCGTTCGGAAAACGCGCCGCCGCCGCAAAGGTTTCGCGCGGGTCGATCAGGAACACGTCATAGCCGGCCAGCCGCGCCATCGGCAGCAGCGCCTGCGCGATATGCACGGCCCCCACCACCACCATGCGCAGGGGCGGGTTGTGGATGGCGATGAACCAGTCGTCATCGGGGGCAGGGGCAAAGCCCGACCTGTTGGCGGCCATGCGGGCGCGGATTTCGCCGTCAAGCGGGTCATCGCTGCCCGCGCTCAGCCGGCGTTCCCATGTTTGCGTGTTGGTCAGCAGGGCGGCGGGCTGGCGTTTTCTGCGCCTGTCCACCAGCGCGCGGATCAGATCCAGCGGCGGGCCATCGCCCACGCCGAGGGGCTCGACCATCACCCGGATGGTGCCGCCGCAGGCCAGGCCCACGGCAAAGGCCTCGTCATCCGAGACGCCGAATTCCAGGATGCGGGGGCGGCCGTCCTCGATGGCCTCTTGCGCCTCGACCACCACCGCGCCCTCGACGCAGCCGCCCGAGACCGAGCCCATGATCTGCCCGTCGCCGGAAATGGCCAGCTGGCTGCCCACAGGCCGGGGCGCGCTGCCCCATGTCTGCACCACGGTGGCCAGTGCTGCGCCGCGGTTCTGTTCGGCCCATTCCAGCGCGGTTTCGGGGATCTGGTCAAACTCAGCCATCATCATCCCTCAGCATGTCCATCAGGCGCGCCTTTTCGCCAATGTCGTCGGGGCGGCCCAGCGCCTCGGCCAGCGCCTGCAGCGAGGCGATGTTATGGCCTGCGCGCAGGCTGTCAACATGGGGCAGGATGGCGCGGATGCCGCCCGCGCGCGGGGCAAAGCCGTCCCAGCGCAGCAGCGGGTTCAGCCAGATCAGGCGGCGCGCGCTCAGATGCAGGCGCTCGATCTCGCGCGCCAGCAGGCCGGTGTCGTCGCGGTCCAGCCCGTCGGTGATCAGCAGCACCACCGCCCCCTGGCCCAGCACCCGGCGCGACCAGTCGCGGTTGAATTCATGCAGGCAGGCGCCGATGCGGGTGCCGCCTTCCCAGTCTTGCGCCTGATGGCCGGCGGCCTTCAGCGCCGCATCCACATCGCGCTGGCGCAGATGCCGGGTGATGTTGGTCAGCCGCGTGCCAAAGGTAAAGCTGTGCACCTGCGCCCAGCCCGCCCCCTTGTGGTTGGAGGCCGCGTGCAGGAAATGCAGCACTGCGCGCGAATAGGCCGACATCGACCCCGAGATATCGCACAGCGCCACCAGATTGGGCCAGCGCGTGCGGCGCTGGCGGTGGCAAAGGCGGTCGATCTCGCCGCCGCGGCGCAGGGAACGGCGCATGGTGGCGCGCCAGTCGGGGTGGCGGCCGCGCGGGGCCGGTTGCGTGCGGCGTGACAGAAGCGGACGCACCGGCAGGCGGATCTCGGCGATCAGGCGTTTGGCCTGGGCCATTTCGGCGGTGGTCATCTGTTCGAAATCGAGCGATTTGAGCTTTTCGGTGGTTGACGCCGTCCGGCTGGCGTCAACCCTGATCTCGGTCGGTTCGGCCTCGGGCAGGTCGGGCACGTCCTGCATGGCGCCATCAAGCAGGGCCTCGGCGGCGCGGCGTTCGGCGGGCGCGGCGGCGCGTTCCTCCTGCACGCCCTTGATCGAGGGCAGCAGCAGCGCCATCATGTGTTCGAGAAAACGCGGATCGCGCCAGTAGAGGCGAAAGATCTGGGCAAAGACCGTGCGCTGTTCGGGCCGCGCCACGAAACAGGCGTGCAGTGTCCAGTAGAAATCGGTTTTCGAGGTAAAGCCTGCAGCCTGTACCGCGCGGATGGCGTCGATCACGCGGCCGGGACCCGCGGGCAGGCCGGCCTTGCGCAGGGCGCGGGCGAAATGGGTGATATTGGCCGCAAGGCGCGGGTTGTCGGGCAGCGGAAGGTCGGGAAGGGTTGGCATTACCGGGGGCTCCGGGCGGGGTTGTCCGGCGCGAGAAATTCTCTTGTCGCTGTCGAGGTTCGTGCAGAGGCTCCGATTGCCAACCGCCGGGGCGCTTGCGGCCCGGCATGCGCCCGCCCGCCCCCTTGGCGGGCGCATCCGCGCCCACCCGGGCGGCCGCATGCCTCGCGTGCATTCGGCTTTGCCCCTTCAGGCGATTGCCCTGCGGCTGGGGGGCGCTGCCCCCGTCGCTGGCGCGACTCCCCCGGCGTATTTGGGCAAAGAAGAAGCATCATGGAGCATCCAGGCTGGCGCGGCTTTCCTGCAGCAGGCGCGCGGCCTCGGAGCCCTGGAGGCGCAGGATGTCATCCTGATATTTCAGGAGCGCGCCCAGCGTGTCGGCGATGACCTCGGGGCTCAGGGTAAGGGTGTCGAGTGCCAGCAGGCATTTGGCCCAGTCGATGGTTTCGGCAACGCCGGGTTTCTTGAACAGGTCCTCGCTGCGCAGGCGCTGCACGAAGGCGACGACCTCGGCGCTGAGGGATTCGGGGGCTTCGGGGGTGCGGGCGCGCAGGATTTCCATTTCGCGGTCGAAATCGGGATAATCCACCCAGTGATACAGGCAGCGCCGTTTGAGCGCGTCATGCACCTCGCGCGTGCGGTTGGATGTCAGGATCACGATGGGCGGGTTTTCGGCGCGGATCGTGCCCAGTTCGGGGATGGTGACCTGATAGTCGGACAGCGCCTCGAGCAGGAAGGCCTCGAAAGGTTCGTCGGTGCGGTCGATTTCGTCGATGAGCAGCACCGGCGGGCCGCCCGGCTGCGGGCTGAGCGCCTCGAGCAGGGGGCGGCGAATCAGGTAGCGGTCGGAAAACAGCTCGTCCACCAGCGATTCGCGGTCGGTGCCCTCGACGGCCTCGGCGGTGCGGATGGCAACCATCTGGGCGGCAAAGTTCCATTCATAGACCGCGCTGGCGGCATCCAGCCCCTCATAGCATTGCAGGCGGATCAGGCGGCGGCCAAGTGCGGCGGCCAGCGCGCGGGCGATTTCGGTCTTGCCGACGCCGGCTTCGCCCTCCAGAAACAGCGGGCGGTTCAGTCTCAGCGCCAGAAACACCACCGTCGCCAGCGCGCGGCCGCAGACGTAATTCTGCGCGGCCAGCAATTCCTGGGTGGCGTCGATGGATGCGGGCGTCGATTCGGTAGTCGTGCTGGACAGGTGGCTGGACAAGATGGGCTCCATCGGGGACGGGTTTGCGCCAATGCTGCACGCGATGCAGTCATGGTCAAGTGTTTCCTGTCGCCGACGATGATTGATGCGCACAGGAAAAAACGGCGCGCAGCTGGTCTGCACGCCGTTTCCGATGTCGTTGGGTTGCGCGCGGGAAGCGCGCTGCGCGATCAGACCGCTTTCAGGTCGGTCGCGTTCTGCTTGCCGTTACGGCCGGTTTCCAGCTCGTAAGCAACCTTCTGATTGTCGGCGAGGCCGGTCATGCCGGCGCGTTCGACCGCCGAGATGTGCACGAACACGTCCGAGCCGCCATCATCCGGTTGAATGAAGCCATAACCTTTTGTTGAATTGAACCATTTTACGGTGCCTGTGGCCATCCGTCTTCTCCTGATCTGGTGCCGCCCGCGTCATGCGGCGGCCGTGGTGCAGTGCGGTCTTGACTTTGATCCGACTGTGGCCGTGGGCTTCAGGAGGTATCAGTGAAAGACTTACTTCACAGCGCCTATATGGGGGAGGTTCGGACAAAAGGCAAGCGGAATGGTCGAACAAAATGAATAAATCGCGCGGGATCCTGCGGTTGCACGCCGCGAGATCCCACGCGTGATCACAGGATCATTCCATGCCCGGGTCGAGGGGATGTTCGATGCCGCCGCCCTGTTCGGTCCAGTCCTTGAGGCCGCCGATCGAGCAGACCCTCTGGTAGCCAAGCTCGACCAGGGTCCGGCCGGCCAGCAATGCGCGTCCGCCGGACGCACAATACAGCACGATGGTGCGGTCCGGCTGCATTTCCCTGTCGTGATACTGGCTGGCGGGGTCGGCGCGGAATTCCAGCATCCCGCGCGATATATGGTGTGCGCCGCGGGCCAGGCCGGTCTTTTCCACCTCGGGCGCGTCACGCACGTCCAGCAGCAGCGCGCCTTGGTCGATCAGTTCCCTTGCCTCCTCGAAATCGATCAGCTCGACCACGCGGTTGGCCTCGGCCAGAAGCTCGCTTACGGTTTTGGGCATCTGTCGTTCTCCCTGTCCTTGAATTCCGGTTGCCCGCCATCTAGGCAGTGGCAAGGATCGCCGCAAGTGCGACGATTGTCACGGGTCCGTGTGGCGGCACAGCCGTGAAACAGCGCGGAGACGACCGAGTAACGACAGGAAGGACGAGCGCAAGATGAAGCTGACATTCCATTGCCTGGGACGGTGTACCACCTGCAAGCGTGCCCATGCGGCGTTGCTCGAGGATGGGCACGAGGTCGAATATGTCGATGTGCGCCGGGATGGCGTCGCGCGCGCCGTGCTGGCCGAGGCCATCGCGCGGCTGGGGGCCGACAAGGTGGTCAACCGGCGGTCGCTGACCTGGCGCAAACTGACCGACGAAGAGCGTGCGATGGATCCGGTGGACCTGCTCAAGGCCTATCCGACATTGATGAAGCGGCCCCTGATCATTGCGGGCGATCACATGAGCGCGGGCTGGAGCGACGAGATTCGTGCGCGCCTTGCCGAACTGGCAGCCGCCGGGTGACGGGTGCCGGCGGGCGCGCCGGCAGAAACGACATGCAGGACGTCGGGAAAGGGGAGCGGGATGCGCAATGCGGCACTGGTGCTGGGCATCATCGGCGGGATCATCGGCATGGTCGTCGGTTTCTTCGGCTATGGCTATACCGAGGTGATCGACAGGTTCGGCGAGATCCCCGACATCGCCAGCCAGGTCGACCATGTCGGGCGAATCCGCGCGGTCGCCCTGCTGGCGCCGATCCTGGCGATTGCCGGAGGGGGCATGGCCCGTGCGCAGGCCGTCACCGGCGGGGGCGCTCATGCTGGCCTCGGCTGCGGGGATGTACTGGGGATTCGGTTTCAACGTCTTTACCATGTTTCCCATTGCCATGACCGGGCTCGGCGGGATTCTGGCATTGCTTGCGCGCCGCCCGGACCCGCACTGAACCAGACCCGCACTGAACGGGCATCGGGCCCTCGGGGGCGTCAGGTCGGGTCGATTCGGCGCCAGTCCTTCATGCGGGCTCGAAACCAGCTGCGTTGGCGTTTGGCATATTGACGGGTGGCGATTTCGGCGCGCGCGATGGCCTCGTCCAGGGTGCAGTTGCCGCGCAGGTGGTCGATCAGCTCGGCGGCACCAATGGCCCGGGCCCAGGGCTGTGCGGGATCCCAGCGTTTCATGTTGGCGCGGCATTCGTCGAGGGCGCCGTGCGCGACCATGGCACGCAGGCGGCGCCTGATGCGTGCATTCAGCCAGTCGCGCGGGGCGTCGATCACCAGCGCGTTTGCCCGTGACAGGGGCAGCAGGGGTGGTGGCGTGTCGTCCTGCCAGGCTGCCAGCCCGCGGCCGGTGGCGCGCAGCACTTCCCAGGCGCGTTGTATGCGCACGGGGTTGTTGCGGTCTATGCGCTCCCAGGTCTGTGGGTCGTCCGATTCCAGATCGTCCAGCAGGGCCTGCACACCCTCGGATGCCCTGATTTCCTCGGCCTTGAGGCGAACCTCGCGCGGAATCTCGGGTATGTTCGCCAGGCCATTGACAAGCGAGGAAAAATACAGGCCGGTGCCACCAACGATAATCGGCAGTCGGCTGTTGCCAGCGGACAGGAGTGGCGCCACATCGCGCAGCCAGGCGCCCACGGAATAGCTGTGATCACAGGGCACATGCCCATAGAGCATATGGCTGTGGCGCGCCTCGTCCTGCGGGGTCGGGCGGGCCGTCAGCACCCGCCAGCAGCCATAGACCTGCAGCGCATCGGCATTGATGATCACCCCGTCATGGCGTGCGGCCAGCTCCATGGCCAGGGCCGATTTGCCCGATGCCGTCGGTCCCGCGATCAGCACGGGTCTGGTGGGGTCGATTTCCGGCTTTTTCAACAATCGGTTGCACCGCTTTTTTCATGTTCCGCCCGCGGGCGGGCAGAGGGAGCTTTCCGCCGCCGCGCTCCGCCGATGGGCGCCCCTGTGCGCGATATTGCGCCTTTCGTCCCGCTTTAACATTGAAACGCGGCGGGTTTTAAGACATTTTGCGCGCGATCATCGCAACCCCACCGAAAAGGGAGAGTCGCCCATGACGGAATCTCGGGCCGAAACCGGAGCGCCGCGCTATCGGCGTGTCATGTTGAAGATTTCCGGCGAGGCATTGATGGGCGATCAGGGCTATGGCCTGCATCCCCCCACGGTCGAACGGATCGCGCGCCAGATCAAGGAGGTGCGCGACATGGGGGTCGAGATCTGCATGGTCATCGGTGGCGGCAACATATTTCGCGGCCTCCAGGGCAGCGCCCAGGGCATGGAGCGCACCACCGCCGACTACATGGGCATGCTGGCAACCGTGATGAATGCGCTCGCGATGCAGAGCGCGCTGGAAAGCCTCGGCGTGTTCACCCGCGTCATCAGCGCCATCCCCATGGATCAGGTCTGCGAACCCTATATCCGCCGGCGTGCGGTGCGCCATCTTGAAAAGGGGCGGGTCTGCATCTTTGCTGCGGGAACGGGCAACCCGTATTTCACCACCGACACGGCCGCCACGCTGCGGGCCAGCGAAATGCACTGCGAGGTGATCTTCAAGGGCACCCAGGTGGACGGGATCTATGACAGCGATCCCAGGGAGAACCCCGACGCCCGGCGCTATGACACCGTGACCTATGACGAGGTGCTGCGCAAGAACCTGAAGGTGATGGATGCCAGCGCCATCGCGCTGGCGCGCGACAACAACCTGCCCATCGTGGTGTTTTCGCTCGACGCACCGGACGGCCTGGCCGGCATCCTGAGAGGAGAAGGCACCTATACAAAGGTGGTCAATTAGGGGTAGATCGTCAGGGAAAGCAAAAGAGGCGCGGAAAACAAGCCATGTCGGAAGAAGAATTCGAAATCGATATTGATGACCTGGAACGTCGCATGGAAGGCGCCATGACGGCGCTGAAAAGCGAATTTGCCAGCCTGCGCACGGGCCGGGCCTCGGCCGGGATGCTGGATCCGGTGACGGTCGATGCCTATGGTGCCAGCATGCCGCTGAACCAGTGCGCCACCATCAACGTGCCCGAACCGCGCATGATTACCGTCAATGTCTGGGACAAGGCGCTGGTGGGGGCGGTGGACAAGGCCATCCGCAATTCCGGCCTCGGGCTGAACCCGGTGGTCGAGGGCACGGTACTGCGCCTGCCGATCCCCGAGCTGAACGAGGAACGCCGCAAGGAACTGTCGCGCGTCGCCGCCCAGTACGCCGAAAGCGCCCGCGTGGCCGTGCGCAACGTGCGCCGTGACGGCATGGACCAGATCAAGAAGGCCAAGGCGGCGGGCATGAGCGAGGACGATCAGAAGATCTGGCACGACGAGATCCAGTCGCTGACCGACCGTTTCATTGGCGAAATCGACAAGGCGCTTGACGCCAAGCAGGAGGAAATCATGCAGGTCTGAGGATCCGCATGGACATGAACATGGCAAAGGGACAGGACGACACGCCACGCAAGGTCGAACATGTGGCAATCATCATGGACGGCAATGGCCGCTGGGCCACCCGTCGCGGTCTGCCGCGTCTTGTCGGCCATCGCAAGGGTGCCGCAAGGGTGCGCGAAATCGTCGATATCTGCCCGGATATCGGCGTCAAGTATCTGACGCTCTATGCCTTTTCCACCGAAAACTGGAAGCGCGCCGAGGCCGAGGTATCGGGCCTGATGTCGCTGTTTCGCCGCTACATCATGCGCGAGGCCGAGCGCCTGCACGAAAACCGCGTGCGGGTGCGCTTTATCGGCGACCGCGCGCGCCTGGACCGCAAGCTGATCGAACTGATGGCCGATCTCGAGGAAAAGACCGCGGGCAACGATCACCTGAACCTGACCATCGCGCTGAACTATGGCGGCCGGGACGAGCTGACCCGCGCCATGAAAACCCTTGCCGAGGACGCCGCCGAGGGCCGGGTCAGCCCCGACGACATCGACGAGAGCGCGATCGGCTATTACGTCGATACCCGCTATCTGCCCGATCCCGACCTGATCATCCGCACCTCGGGCGAAAGGCGCATCTCGAATTTCCTGCTCTGGCAGTCGGCCTATGCGGAATACGAATTCGTGCCGACCCTGTGGCCCGATTTCACGGCCGAGGAATTTGCCGCGATCATTGCCGGTTTCACGGGGCGCGACCGCCGCTTTGGTGCCGCAAGCGCATGAGCGGATCGTTTGCCGATCTGCGCACGCGCCTTGCCTCGGCGCTGGTGATGGTTGCCCTTGGCCTGGGCGCCCTGCTGGCCGGGGGATGGTGGTTCCTGGCCCTGGTCGCCGTGCTGTCCGCCCTGATGCTGTGGGAGCTGACCCGCATGCTGGCCCCGTCCCTGGCGGGATCAAAGGCGGTCCTGCTGGCCGCGGTCGGTGCAGCGGCGGTGCTGAGGGTCGGTTACAACGGGCGCATCGAGGCCCTTGCGACGCTGCTGCTCGCCCCGCTTCTGGGGGTGCTCTTGGTGCGGCGCGATCGTCTGCTTTTCCCGGTCTATGCCCTGGCCATCCTGGTCGCCTCGGCGGCGCTGTTCCGGTTGCGGATGCTTGGCGGGCTGGACCCGACATTGTGGCTGGTGCTGGTCGTGATCGCATCCGATGTCGGCGGCTATTTCTTTGGCCGCATTCTGGGCGGGCCCAGGATTCTGCCCCGGATCAGCCCGAAAAAGACATGGTCCGGCACCCTGGGCGGGTGGTTCCTGGCGGCGCTGGTGGGGGCGGGTTTCGTCTGGCTGCGCGGCCTTGCGCCCGCACTCGTCGTGCTTTCGGTGCTTGTGGCGGTGGCGGCGCAGATCGGCGATGTGGCGGAAAGCGCGATCAAGCGTCACGCCGGCGTCAAGGACGCGTCCGCCCTGATCCCCGGCCATGGCGGGGTGCTTGACCGGTTTGATGGACTCGTCGGCGCGGCGCTGTCGGTCGCCATCTGGTTTGTGCTGACATCGCCGGATGCCCTGGCGATCGGGGGGGCGGGCTGAGACATGCGGCGGATCTCGATATTCGGGGCAACCGGGTCGATCGGGTGCAACACGGTCGATCTGATCCGCTGGCAGGGCGGGGCGGATGCCTTTCGCGTGGTCGCCCTGAGCGGCGGGCGCAACATCGCGCTGCTGGCCGAACAGGCGCGCATGCTGCGTGCCGAAATCGCCGTCACCGCCCATGAGGACATGCTGGACGCGCTGCGCGCGGCCCTTGCCGGTACCGATACCGCCGTGGCCGCCGGCGCCGCCGCCATCGCCGAGGCCGCCGCGCGCCCGGTGGACTGGGCCATGTCGGCAATCGTCGGCGCGGCGGGGCTGGAACCGGGTCTCGTGGCGCTGCGCCACGGGGGAATCCTTGCGCTTGCCAACAAGGAAAGCATGGTCGCCGCCGGGGCGCTGATGCACCGTACGGCGCGTGCGGCGGGGGCGCGCATCCTGCCGGTGGACAGCGAACATTCGGCCATCTTCCAGGCCCTGCGCGGCGAAGACAGCACCGCCATCGAGCGGATCATCCTGACCGCCTCGGGCGGGCCGTTCCGCGACTGGCCGCTCGAACGGCTGCACGAGGCAACCCCCGAACAGGCCGTTGCCCACCCGAACTGGAGCATGGGCAGGCGTATCAGCATCGACAGCGCATCCCTGTTCAACAAGGCCATGGAGCTGATCGAGACGCACGAGCTGTTCGATGTCTCGCCGGACCGGATCGAGGTGCTGGTGCACCCGCAATCCATCATTCATTCGCTGGTCGGGTTCGTCGATGGCGCGGTGATGGCCCATCTCGGCCCGCCCGACATGCGCGGCGCGATCGGATTCGCGCTGAACTGGCCGCAACGCGCGCCACTGCCGCTGGAACGGCTGGATCTGGCGGCGATCGGGCGGCTCGATTTCGAGACCCCCGACGAGGGGCGCTTCCCCGCCATCGCCATCGCGCGCGAGGTGATGGCGCTGGGCGGGCTGGCGGGCGCTGCCTTCAACGCCGCCAAGGAGGTTGCGCTGGACGCCTTTCTGGCCCGGCGCATCCGCTTTACCGACATGGCACCGATCGTCGCCCGGGTCCTTGAAACCATGACCGCCGGTCACGATCTGGAGAGCGACATGCCCGACCTCGATTCGGTGCTGGACGCCGACCGTCTGGCACGGGCAAGAACGCATGAGGCCATGAGCGCCAGGCAGACAGGTTGAGGAAAAAGTGGAACTGATCAACTCGATCCCGCTGGTGGGCGGATTCATCTGGACCGTGCTGTCCTTCGTGGTGGTGCTGAGCGTCATCATCTTCATTCACGAATTCGGCCACTACATCGTCGGGCGCTGGTGCGGCATCCGGGCCGAGGTCTTTTCCATCGGCATCGGCCCCACGCTGACCAGCTGGCGCGACCGCCGCGGCACGCGCTGGCAGATCGCGGCCCTGCCTTTTGGCGGATACGTGAAATTCCTTGGCGATGCCGACGCGTCCAGCCGCACCGACGTGCAGGCGCTGGCAAGCATGGCCGACGAGGAACGCAGCCAGTCCTTTCCGGGTGCCAGGCTGTACAAGCGCGCGCTGACCGTCGCGGCCGGGCCGCTCTCGAACTTCATCCTGTCGATCATCATCTTCTCGGGGCTTGCCATGGCGACCGGCATCGCCACCGACACCCCCACGATCGGCAAGCTCAAGCCATTGCCGCCGGCCGGCTATCAGCTGCGTCCGGGCGACGTGATCCTCGCCGTGAACGGCACACCCACGCCCAGCTATGACGCGCTTTTCCGCTATGCGCGCACGGTCGATCCCATCCTGCCCAACCAGACCTACCGCGTGCGCCGCGACGGCAGGCAGCTGGACGCCCGCGGCCCCTTTCCCCTGCTGCCCCTGATCGATGCCGTGCAGCCCCAGTCGGCCGCGATCGAGGCCGGCCTCGAGGTGGGCGATCTGATCCTCTCGGTTGACGGGCGCAAGATTACGGCCTTTCGCGAGCTGCAGGAAATCGTCGCCGCCTCGAAGGGGCGCGAAATGAGGCTCAAGGTCTGGCGCAAGGGCAAGATCCTGGATTTCACGCTCAAGGCGCGGATGATGGACATTCCCGACGGCAAGGGAGGTTTCGAACGCCGGGCCCTGATCGGAATCACGGGAGGGCTCTTTTTCGCGCCGCGCACCCGCACCCCCGGCCCGATCGAGGCGCTCGGGATCGGCGCGCGCCAGGTCGCCGGCATCGTCACCAGTTCGCTCAGCGGGCTGGGTCACATGCTGTCGGGGGCGATCTCGTCATGCAACCTGCAGGGGCCCGTCGGCATCGCCAAGACATCCGGCGACGCGGCGGCGCAGGGTCTGGGCAGCTTCATCTGGTTCATCGGCATGCTGTCCACGGCCATCGGTCTGCTGAACATCTTCCCGATACCGGTGCTCGATGGCGGGCATCTGGTGTTCTTTGCCTACGAGGCCGTGGCCGGCAAACCGCCCAGCGAGCGCGCGATGCGTCTGCTGATGACCGTCGGCCTGGCCCTGATCCTGACATTGATGGCCTTTGCCCTGACGAACGATTTCTTTTGCTGAAATGACGGGCAAAGGCCATCCCGGTGCCATATTGCCGCCACATTGCAGGCTATCCTGTCCAGGTGACGGAAACACTTGCACCGAGGAGGTCAGGCCATGCGGAACATGTTCTACAGGCGGCGGCTCGCCGGCTTCAGGGGGCTTGAGGAATTGTTCGAGGTCAACAGCGATCGCTTCCTCCTGATCCTGATCATCCTTGCGGCCCTGGCCGCGGTCGGCATCATGGGGTTCGAATATGCCCAACCGACATTCGTCGAGCACGGCTCGGCGATGGCCAACACGATGATCTGAGGCCCGTCCCGACCTCTTCCCGACTTCCCTTCCGCACTTCTTCTTTGCAGAAATACGCTCGGGGGTGCGGGGGCAGACAGCCCCCGCCCGAATCTCGCGCCGTCCCTCTCGCACTACCGCCCCCGACCTGCTCACGGGGGCGGATGCAGGGCATTTGCCGCATTTGGTCCGAGGCGTTTTGACATGGTACCTGAATCCGCCTATTCAGGCTGAAACGAGTCTGCACCAACGGGGGGATGCAGAGCTTTCGCCACGCGGCAGAGGGTTCGGGTTGATGAATATGAAAAAATGGAATTTCGCCATGACCAGGGCTGCCTTTCTGGTCGTATCGCTGATGGTTGCCCTGTGGGGCGCATCCCGTCCCGCCATGGCGCAAGGCACCAGCCAGAAACCGGGCCCGAGCACGGCATCCCAGGTGGCCGTCGCCGGGGGCACGCTGATGACCTTCAGCCGAATCGTCGTTTCGGGCAATCAGCGCATCGAGACGCCGACGGTCCTCAGATATGCCGATATTCCCCGCGGCCAGCCGGTCACGCTCGGCCAGCTGGACGAGGCCTATCGCCGCCTGGTCGCGACCGGCCTGTTCGAAAAGGTATCGCTGAAACCCCAGGGCGCCAGGCTGGTGATCGCGGTGCGCGAATACCCGACCATCAACCGCATCTCGTTCGAGGGCAACAAGCGGATCAAGGATGACGCACTGGCCAAGGTCATCAGGTCGCAGCCGCGCAAGGTCTATAATCCCGCCGAGGCCGAGGCCGATGCCGGCCGGGTGATTGCAGCCTATCGTCAGGCCGGGCGCCTGAACGCGCGGGTGACGCCCAGGATCATCCGTCGCGCCGACAACCGGGTCGATCTGGTTTTCGAGATCTTCGAGGGCAAGACCATCGAGATCAGGCGCATCAGCTTTGTCGGCAACCGCCATTTTTCCGACCGGCGCCTGCGTCGCGTGCTGGGCACCAAGCAGGCCGGCCTGCTGCGGGCCCTGATCAAGACCGACACCTTCGTTGCCGACCGGATCAGTTTCGACAAGCAGGTCCTGCGCGATTTCTACCTGTCGCGCGGTTTCATCGACTTTCAGGTGCTGTCGGTCGATGCCGAGATGGTGCGCGAACGCAGCGGATATTTCATCACCTTCAAGGTGCGCGAAGGGCAGCAATACCGTTTCGGCAAGATCACGGTATCCAGCGATCTGAAGGATATCGATCCCGACCGCTACAAGGCCCTGCTCAGGATCCGCCCCGGTGTCGTCTATGCGCCGAACCTCGTCGAAAACGCCATCACCAGGATGGAGACCTACGCCACCGACAAGGGGCTGAACTTCATCCGCGTGACGCCGCGCGTCAAGCGCAATGACCGCGACCGCACGCTGGACATCACCTTTGTCGTCGAGCGCGGCCCCCGTGTCTTTGTCGAACGTATCGACATCCAGGGCAACAGCACCACGCTGGACCGGGTCATTCGGCGCCAGTTCAAGATCGTCGAGGGCGATCCCTTCAACCCGCGCCAGATCAAGGCCGCGGCCGAGCGGATCAAGGCGCTGGGCTTCTTTGCCAAATCCGAGGTCACCACCAGCCCCGGCAGTGGCCCCGATCAGGTGATCGTCCATGTCAATGTCGAGGACAAGCCGACCGGCAGCCTGGAATTCGGCGTCAGCTATGGTGCTGCAACCGGGCTGGGCGCAACCATCAGCCTGTCGGAATCGAATTTCCTCGGCCGCGGGCAGCTTGTCCGCCTTTCGGTCGGCGGAGGGCCGGATTCACGCGATGTCTCGGCCAGCTTTGCCGAGCCCGCCCTGCTGGGCCGCGATCTGCGGCTCAAGCTGGGGATCTACCGCTCGACGACCCAGCAGCGGGTAACCAGCTATGACACCCAGCGCATGGGCTTTGCCCCCAGCCTCAGCTTTCCGACCAGCCCCAACGGGCGGCTCGAACTGCGCTATCGCCGCGATGACAGCGCCATTTCGAACATCACCGGCACCGCGTCACCCCTGATCGTGGCGGGCACCCGCAGGGCCAGCATCTTCGGGCTGACCTATACCTTTGATACCCGCACCACCGGGCTGGACCCCAATGCCGGGGTCATCCTGCGCCTGTCCGAGGATCTGGCCGGACCGGGCGCGGCGGCGCGCTTTTCCAAGACGACCGCCCTGGTCGGCTTTCGCAAGGCGATCATGAACGAAGAGGTCGTACTCAGCGCCGAGTTCGAGGGCGGTATCCTTAAATCCTTCAACGGCGCCAGCGCCCTGCAGGACCGGTTCTTCATGAATGACAACGTGATCCGGGGCTATCGCGCCTTCGGGATCGGCCCGCGCGACCTGTCGGTTGCCAACAAGGATGCGGTTGGCGGCAACAAGTATTTCGTGGCCCGCTTCGAGGCCGATTTCCCGCTGGGCCTGCCGTCGGAATACCGCATGTCAGGCGGTGCGTTCCTGCATGTGGGCTCGCTCTGGGGGCTGGACAACAACCTGGGCACCATTGACGACAGCATGCGCCTGCGCTCGGTCCTGGGTTTCTCGCTGTTCTGGGATACCGGGGTGATCGGCCGGTTGCGGTTCGACCTGTCAAAGGTGCTGTCGGGGCCGTCCTATGACCTGCCCGAGACCTTTGGCATCTCGTTCGGCGCCAGTTTCTGAATGTCGGCGCGGCGACGATCGGCTGCCGGCCTTGCGGCACGCCGGGTTCTGCCGGCCCTTTTCCTGCTGATCTTGCCGCTGGTGCCCGCCGGGCCGTTGCAACTGGCCCCGGCCCCTGCCGCCCGTGCCCAGGGGGTGCCGGCCGGGGGGGTGTACACGCTGAATCAGGAAAGGCTGTTTTCCGAATCGCGCTATGGCCGGCGCGTCCGCGAGGAGCTGGCCCGTCGTCAGCAGGCGCTGGCTGCGGAAAACCGCAGGCTGGAACGACAGCTGAAGACCGAGGAGCAGAAGCTGACCGACCAGCGCGAGGGCATGGACCCCAAGGCGTTTCGCAAGCTGGCCGATGCCTTTGACGCCCGGGTCGAAAAGATACGCAAGGATCAGGCCCGCAAGGCGCAGGACCTGAACCGCTGGCTGGAACAGCAGCGCAAGCAGTTTTTCGAGGCGGCCGCGGGGCTGCTGCCGAAACTGGCGCTGGATCTGGGGGTGAGCGTGATCATCGACGAACGCGCCACCTTTTATGCGGTGCATGCCGCCGACCTCACCGCGCTGGCCATCGCGCGCATCGACAGCCAGCTGGGCGACGGCCTGCGCCAGCCCCCCGCAGACGGCAAGGGCGCCACCGACGGGGCCGGGGCCGGGTCGGGCCCGGACGGCAATGCCCCCCCGGGGCCGGGGACAAGGCCCTGAACGGGAACGGACAAGCCTGACGACCAAACCTTGTCTAGCCGGCGGCCGGTTGCTAGGGAGGGCAGAGACACGACCCTAGAAAAGGTAGCACACATGACTGAACCGACTGCCAGGCAGGACCTTCCGTCGGCCGATCTCGCCATGATCCAAAGGTTGATCCCGCATCGTTTTCCCTTCCTGTTCATCGACCGGGTGGTCGAGATCCGTTCGGGAAAGAGCGCGATCGGAATCAAGAATGTCACCATCAACGAACCCCAGTTCCAGGGCCACTTTCCGCGCAAGCCCATCATGCCGGGGGTGATGATCGTCGAGGCCATGGCCCAGACGGCGGGCGTGCTGATTGCCCATACGCTGGATCTGATCGACAAGGATCCGCTGGTCTATTTCATGACCATGGACAAGTTCCGTTTCCGCAGGATGGTCGTCCCCGGCGATGTGCTGGAGCTGCATGTCGAGGTTCTGCGCGGTCGTGGCAAGATCTGGAAGATGCGCGGCGAAGGCAGGGTCGGGGGCAAGATCGCCTCCGAGGGCGAATTCTCGGCCATGATCGACGTGGCCGGGGCGGCGATCTGACGGTGGATATCGTGCAGTCCCCGGAAAGCATCATCCATCCCACCGCCATCATCGAGCCGGGTGCACGCATCGGTCCGGGTTGCCGTATCGGCCCGTATTGCGTTGTCGGCCCCGAGGTCACGCTGGCGCGCGGCGTGATCCTGGAAAATCACGTTTCGGTCGCAGGCTGGACGGAAATCGGCGCCGATACCCGCATCTGGCCCTTTGCCTCGATCGGCTCGCAACCGCAGGATCTGAAATTTTCCGGCGAAAGAACCAGGGTCGAGATCGGCGAGCGCAACATGATCCGGGAATATGCCACCATAAACCCCGGTACCGACGGGGGCGGCGGGGTGACCAGGGTCGGCAACGACAACCTGATCATGATGCATGTCCATGTCGCCCATGACTGCCAGATCGGCAACGGGATCGTGCTGGCCAACGGGGTGCAGATCGCCGGCCACGTGGTGGTTGGCGACAATGCCGTGCTGGGCGGGCAGGTCGGGGTGCATCAGTTCTGCCGCATCGGGCGCGGGGCGATGATCGGCGGCGGCGCCGTGGTGGTCAACGACGTGATCCCCTATGGCTCGGTCATCAGCCCGCGCGGCACGCTGGGGGGGCTCAATCTGGTGGGGCTCAGGCGGCGCGGCGCCGACAAGACCGCGATGAACGAGCTGCGCCATGCCTATCGCGCCCTGTTCGAGGGCGAGGGCACCCTGATGGAACGGGCGCGCAGGCTGGCCGACGAGGCCCCCGACAATCCGCTGGTGCAGGATGTCGTCGAATTCCTGCTGTCCCATTCGGATCGCGCCTTCTGCCTGCCGGAGTGATGCCATGAGCCGTCTCGCGATCATCGCCGGAGAGGGTTTCCTGCCCCGCCTTCTGTCTGCGCATTGCGCGGGCGAGGGCGAGGATCATGTCGTCGTCACCTTCGCCGACAGGCCGCCCGACTGGTGCCCGCCGGAACGGCACCTGGCGGCGCGTTACGAAAGGCTGGGGGCGTTGTTCGATGATCTCGGCGCGCGCGGCTGCAATCGCGTGGTCTTTGCCGGCGCGGCCCGGCGTCCGCAGATCGACATCGGCCGGTTCGACGAAAAGACACGCCTGCTCATGCCGCGCCTGATGGCCAGCCTCGGCAAGGGCGACGATGCGCTGCTGCGCGAGATCGCCGCCGTTTTCGAGGGCGAGGGCCTGCGGGTCATGGGCGTTCACGAGGTCCTGCCGACCCTGCTGGCCGACAGCGGCGCGATGGGCCGCCATGTTCCCGCGGCCGGCGATCTGGACGACATCCGCCGCGCGGCCGAACTGGCCGCGATCCTCGGGGCGCATGATGTCGGGCAGGGGGCGGTCGTCGCCCAGGGGCTGTGTCTGGGGCTCGAGTCATTGCCGGGTACCGATGCCCTGCTGGATTTCGTTGCCCGTCATGCCGAGGGCCTGCGCCCCGATCCCGGGGGCGCGCGCGGGGTGCTGTTCAAGGGTCCCAAGCCGGGCCAGGACCGACGCATGGACCTGCCGGCGATCGGCCCCGATACGGTCAGCGCGGCGGCGCGTGCCGGTCTTGCGGGCATTGCCGTGGCTGCCGGCGAAACCCTGATGATCGAGCGTGACACCCTGCTGGCACAGGCAGATGCCGCCGGTCTGTTCGTCTACGGGCTGGAAAGCGGCCGGCATCGGCGCGACGCAGCGGGATGAGCCGCTCTCCGACACTGTTTCTGGTTGCTGGCGAGGCCTCGGGCGACAGGCTGGGTGCAAGCCTGATCAGGGGGGTGCGGTCGCTCAGGGATGATATCGGTTTCGCCGGCGTCGGCGGCCCGCTGATGCAGGCACAGGGCCTGCGCCCCCTTTTTCCCATGGACGATCTGTCGGTGATGGGTCTGGCCGAGGTCCTGCCCCGGCTGCCCCGCATCATGCGACGCCTGCGTGAAACGGTGCAGGCGATCGCCGATATCGCGCCGGCGGCACTGGTGACCATCGACTCGCCCGATTTCACCCTGCGCGTGGCTGCGCGGGCACGTCAGCACGACCCGGGCCTCAGGACCATCCATTATGTCGCCCCGTCGGTCTGGGCATGGCGGCCGGAGCGGGCGCCCCGCATGGCGCGTCATGTCGATCATGTGCTGGCGCTGCTGCCTTTCGAGCCCCCCTACATGGAGGCCGCGGGCATGAGCTGCGATTTCGTCGGCCATCCGGTCGTTGCCGACCCACAGCCCGATGCCGCCGCCATCGCCGCCTTTCGCAACGAGATCGGCCTGAATGACGCCGACAGGATGTTGCTGGTCCTGCCCGGCTCGCGCAGCGGCGAGGTCGCGCGCATGGGTCCGGTCTTTGGCGCGGTGCTGGCCCGTCTGGCGGCCCGGCGCAATGATTTGCGGGTGGTGGTGCCCGCCACCGCCGACATGGCCGACAGGGTGCGCGGCCTGATCGCCGACTGGCCCTTCCGGCCCCTTCTGATCGATGCGGGCGAGGGCGATGCCGCCACATCTGCCCGGCGCAAGGCGCTGGCCTTTGCGGCGGCGGATCTTGCGCTGGCGGCATCGGGGACGGTGGCCCTGGAACTGGCCGCCGCGGGCACGGCCATGGTCATCGCCTATCGGTTCAACTGGCTGTCAACACGGATCATCAGAAAGAACGTCACGCTGGACAGCGCCAGCCTGATCAACATCCTGAACGACGCGCGCGACGTGCCCGAATTCCTGTTCGACGATTGCCGCGCCGATCTGATTGCGCCCATGGTCGAAAGGCTGATCGACAACCCGGCGGCGCGCGCAGCCCAGCTGGCCGCCGCGCGGTGTGCGCTCGACATGCTGGGACGCGGCGGCGAAGAGCCCGGCCTGCGCGCGGCGCGCTCGGTCCTGCGGGTTGCGGGGCTGGGCTGAGGAGGCGCTGGGCAGAGCCGGGCGTGGGGGTGCCGCCGTCAATCGGCCCTTGAAACGGTTGGCTGCGCCGTTTCTTCGCCGCCCGCGGCATGGCCGGTTTCCTCATGCCCCGTGGCAAGGGCCAGCGGATCGGGGCCGAAACGGTTGTCACCTGCGGTTCCCTTGCTGGCCAGCCAGACGATCAGCAGGATGATCGTTGCCAGCACGATCACGCCGCCAATGGCCATGCTGACCCCCATCGTGCTGCTCATGCCCGCTCCGGGGTCGCTCGGCGCCATCGCGGCCACGACCGCACCCATCACGGCCATCGCTCCCAGAGGCAGCAGCTGCCACCAGCCCGAGCGGTTGGTGTCGTGCAGCCGCCGGGCCGTCACCGCAAGGGTGGGCAGAAGAACGGCCAGCTGAAAGATCAGGCCGACGAATGGCACCCAGCCAAGCACGATACCGACGATCCATGTGAAAAGGATCCACCACCAGTATTCCGAGCGCGGGGCGCGGCCCGAAAAACTTGCATATTTGCTGAAACATGTTGATATTGCTTCGGAAAAACTCATTTTCTTTTCCAGATTACGATTTGCTTGTAAACGCCGGAAGCTGCGGCAAGCGCAGTTCCACCACTGGTATGAGGTTATGTCTGGCCGATCTGCCTGTCAAACGCGATGCCTCTTTTCCTTTATCGGCGTCCGATCCGGGGCTCCTGGCCCTGTATCAGGCGTTTGATATTGGCCTTGTGTCGCCACAGGATCAGCACGGCCAGCAGTATCGCCAGCGCGCTTGCCTGCGCCGGCCCCAGCAGCCACAGCCACAGCGGCGACAGCACCGCCGCCACCAGCGCCGCCAGCGACGAGATGCGCGCGATCACCGCCACCGCCAGCCATGTGGCACAGGCCGCCAGCCCCGCCTGCCAGCCCAGCGCCAGCAGCAGGCCAAGGAATGTCGCCACGCCCTTGCCCCCTCGAAAGCGCAGCCACACCGGATAGAGATGGCCCAGAAAGGCCCCTAGCCCCGCGATCTGGGCCGCGTCCGCCCCCAGCCAGCGCGCGGCGATCAGGACCGCCAGCGCGCCCTTGCCGGCATCAAAGATCAGCGTCAGCGCGGCTGCCAGCCTGTTGCCGGTGCGCAACACGTTGGTTGCACCGATATTGCCCGACCCGATCTTGCGCAGATCGCCCAGCCCCATGAGGCGCGCCAGCACCATGCCAAAGGGGATCGAGCCCAGCAGATAGCCAGTCGCGGCCACCAGCGCCAGCAGCGCCGGGTCGGTCGTCAGCTCAGGCAGCATCGTCTTTCCCCCATGCGAACACCCGCTTGCCGCCCACCCATGTGCCCAGGACGCGCCCCTGCATCCGGTGGCCGTCAAACGGCGTGTTCCTGGATTTCGAGCGCAGCCTGAAACGATCCAGCACAAAGGGCTTGTCCGGGTCGAACAGCACCAGATCGGCAGGTGCCCCGACGCCCAGCCTTCCGCCGGGCAGGCCGAGGCGCCGCGCAGGGTTGAATGACAGGGCGCGGAACAGCGCCGGCATGTCCAGCGCACCCGCATGGACAAGGCGCAGCGCGGCCGGCAGCAGGGTTTCCAGCGCCACCGCGCCGCTGGCGGCCTCTTCAAAGGGCAGGCGCTTGCTTTCCTCGTCCTGGGGCGTGTGCATGGAACAGATGATGTCGATCAGCCCATCGCCCACCGCCTGCACCACGGCCGCGCGGTCGTCCTCGCTGCGCAGCGGCGGCTTGACCTTGAAGAAGGTGCGATAATCGCCCACGTCGAATTCGTTCAGCGTCAGGTGATGGATGGAAACCCCGGCGGTCACATCCAGCCCCGCCGCCCTGGCCCGTTCCAGCGGGCCGAGCGCCGCGGCGGTGGTGATCTGGTCGGCGTGGTAGCGTGCCCCGGTCATTTCCACCAGCGCCAGATCGCGTTCCAGCCCCATGCGCTCGGCAAGCGGGGAAACCGCGGGCAGGCCGCGCAGGCTGGCGAACTTGCCGTTGGTCACTGCCGCGCCGTCGCTGAGCCCCGGATCCTGCACATGGCCGATGACCAGAGCGCCCAGCGCGCCGGCATAGCTCAGGCAGCGGGCCAGAACCTTGTTGTCGGTCACAACCGCGTCGCCATCGGAAAAGCCCACCGCACCGGCATCCAGAAGAAAGCCGATCTCGGTCATCTCGCGCCCCTGCCGGCCCTTGGTGAGCGCGGCCAGCGGATGGATGCGCACCAATGCCTGATCGCGCGCGCGCTCCAGCACAAAGGCCAGGGTTTCCGGCGTGTCGATGGGCGGGATGGTGTCGGCCCGCGTGATCATGGTGGTCACGCCGCCCGCCGCCGCCGCCCGCCCGGCCGAGCGAAAGCTCTCCTTGTGGCGCTCGCCCGGCTCGCCGATCTTGACGCCGATATCGATGATGCCGGGTGCCAGCACCTTGCCGCCACAGTCGATGGTCTGCGCGGCCTCGGGCAGCTTGTCGCCCTCGGGCAATATTGCGGCGATTGCTCCGTCTGTGACCAGCAGCGCGCCGCGGATTTCCTGTCCCTGTTCGGGGTCGATCAGGCGGGCATTGGTGAAAAGCGTGTCGCTCATGCCCATGCCCCCCCGTCATTGCCGGCGCCGGCGTTTGCGCGCAGGTTTCGTGCCAGCAGATCCATCGCGGCCATGCGCACGGCCACGCCCATTTCGACCTGTTCCTGAATGACGCTGCGGTTGATGTCGTCGGCGATGGTTCCGTCGATTTCCACCCCCCGGTTCATGGGGCCCGGATGCATGACGATGGCATCGGGTTTCGCCAGCGCCAGCTTTTCGGCGTCCAGCCCCCAGCGGTGGTAATATTCGCGGCTCGAGGGGATGAAGGCGCCGTCCATGCGCTCGCGCTGGAGGCGCAGCATCATGACCACATCGACATCTTTCAGCCCCTCGCGCATGTCGTCAAAGACCTCGACACCGAATTCGGCAATGCCCGAGGGCATCAGCGTGCGCGGCCCGATCAGGCGGATGCGGTTTTCCATCTTGCCCAGCAGCAGGATGTTGCTGCGCGCGACACGCGAGTGCGCTATGTCGCCGCAGATGGCGATCGACAGGCGTTGCAGGCGGCCCTTGGCGCGGCGGATGGTCAGCGCATCCAGGAGCGCCTGAGTCGGGTGTTCGTGGCGCCCGTCGCCTGCGTTCAGCACCGCGCAGTTGACCTTGTCGGCCAGCAGCCGGACGGCACCCGAATGGGGGTGGCGGACGACCAGCAGGTCGGGATGCATGGCGTTCAGCGTCAGCGCCGTATCGATCAGGGTTTCGCCCTTCTTGATGCTGGATGCCTGCATGGCCATGTTCATCACGTCGGCCCCCAGACGCTTGCCGGCCAGCTCGAAACTGGCTTGCGTGCGGGTCGAGGCCTCGAAGAACATGTTGATCTGGGTGAGGCCCGCCAGCGCATTGGCGTGCTTGTTGGGCTGGCGGTTCAGGGTGACATAATGTTCTGCAAGATCGAGAATCGTCAGGATGTCGTCTTTCGACAGGGATTCGATCCCCAGCAGGTGGCGCGCGGTGAAACCCATGCTGTATCCCCAGTTCGGTGTGTGGCCCGTTATAGGGGGTTTGCGCGCGGGTTTGAAGCGGTGTCTTGATCGCCGGGGGCGCTTCGGGTGGCATGTGTGGGATATGAGTATTTGGGCAAAGAAGAAGCATCCTTCGGGGATTTACCCGTTCCGTTCGAGCGCTTAGGCTGCGACGCGAAAGGAATCTGCTGCCGTGACCGGATCTGATCCACATGCCGAAGCCCTCGCCCAGCTTGCCTGGCTGGTCGAGCTTGGCGCGACCGAGGCGATTGGCGAGCAGCCGGTCAACCGGTTCGAGGCGGCTGACGCGGAAAAGGTTGCGGATCGGCCCGCGCCTGCCGTGGTGAAACAGGCGGTCCCCGCGGCCCGGCCTGCGGTTGGCTCGGACAAGGCGCCGCTGGACGAGGCGGTCGAGGTTGCGCGCAGGCTTGCGGCCGGGGCGCATGACCTGCCGGCCCTGCGTGCGGCGATTGATGCCTTTGAGGGGTGCGAGCTGAAGAAGGGTGCGCGCAATCTGGTATTTGCCGATGGCAACCCGGCGGCGCGGCTGATGATCATCGGCGAGGCGCCGGGGCGCGACGAGGATCGCGAGGGTTTCCCCTTTGTCGGGCGCGCGGGCAAGCTGCTGGACAGGATGCTGGCGGCGATCGGGCTTTCGCGCAAGGCGCAAGAGGCGGAAAGCGCGGTCTATATCGCCAATGTCCTGCCCTGGCGGCCGCCGCAGAACCGCGACCCGACGCCTGACGAGATTGCCATGATGCTGCCCTTTCTGGCGCGTCATGTGGAACTGGTCGGCCCCGATCTGATCGTGCCGATGGGCAATATCGCCTGCCAGGCCGTCCTCGGGCGGCGCGGTATCACGCGGCTGCGCGGCCAGTGGACGCAGGCCTTTGAGCGCCCGGCATTGCCCATGTTCCACCCGGCCTATCTGTTGCGCAGCCCGGCCCGCAAGCGCGAGGCCTGGGCGGATCTTCTGGAAATACAGTCACGACTGAAAGGTTTGAATTGATGTCGCGTATCGACGAAAGCAAGGAATTCGTGCCCCTCAACATCGCCGTTCTGACGGTATCCGATACCCGCAAGATGGACGAGGATCGTTCCGGGCAGGTGCTGGTTGATCGGTTGACTGCCGCAGGCCACAAGCTGGCCGACCGCAAGATCATCCGGGACGAGCGCGATCAGATTGCAGCGCAGCTGCGGGCCTGGTCGCTGGATCCCGGCGTCGATATCATCATCTCGACCGGCGGGACCGGGTTGACCGGCCGCGATGTGACCGTCGAGGCCCATCGCGACGTCTACGAAAAGGAGATCGACGCCTTTTCGACCCTGTTCACGATGATTTCCTATCAGAAGATCGGCACGTCGGCCGTACAGTCGCGCGCCTGTGCCGGGGTGGCCAACGGCACCTATATCTTTGCGCTGCCCGGCTCGCCCGGCGCGTGCAAGGATGGCTGGGACGAGATCCTGCAATACCAGCTGGATTATCGCCTGCGGCCCTGCAATTTCGTCGAGATGATGCCGCGTCTGGAGGAGCACAAGCGCCGCGGCTGAGCGTTTGCCGACCCCGTGGGAGATCGGGGGGTAACGCTTGTGTCAGTGCCCGTTTCTGGACTTCCCCGCCGGGCGTGGTAGTGTGCCCGCCTGTTCATGGCGCTTTGAAAGGGCGTGGTTGAAATGCGTTTCCTGCGACGCGGCCTGACGGGCCTGTTCCTGATGTCGTTGACGCTGGGCCTGCTCGGCCTTGGCGTGGCGGTATTGCGCGAGGCGGTCCAGAACCGGATGAGTCGCACCGGCCAGGACAGGTCCGCGCGCGAGCGGGTCTTTGCCGTGGCCGTCACGCGGGTGCGTCTGCAGACCGCCCATCCGGTGATCGAGACCTATGGCGAGATTCGCGCCCGCCGACGTCTGGACATCCGCGCCCCGCGCGGTGGCACGATCATCGCGCTGTCGCCGTCATTCGTCGAGGGGGGGCGTGTTTCCCGGGGCGAGGTTCTGGTGCGGTTCGATCCGGCCGATGCACGCAACGCGGTCGAGATCGCACGGGCGAACCTGTCGGATGCGCGCGCCGAGATGACCCAGGCGCAAGAGGCCATCGGGCTGGCGCGCGACGATCTGGCCGGCGCACAGGCGCAGGCGGCGCTGCGTGACGGTGCGCTTGCCCGTCAGAAAAAGCTGCTTGCGCGTGCGGTGGGCACCGACGCGGCGGTCGAGGGTGCGGCCCTTGCGGCGGCGGCTGCCCGACAGATGGTTCTGGCCAAACGCCAGGCGCTGGCCCAGGCAAAGGCCCGCCTTGCGCGTGCGCAAACGGGTCTCACACGGCGTCAGGTTGCGCTGGATGATGCGCTGAGGCGGCTGGACGACACCGTTCTGCGGGCCGAATTCGATGGTGTTCTGAGCAATGTTTCGGCGGTCGAGGGCGGTCTTGTCGCCCCTAACGAGCGCCTGGCGCGGCTGATTGATGCGGCGTCGCTGGAGGTGTCGTTTCGCCTGTCGACGGCGCAGTTTTCGCGCCTGCGCCGGAATGACGGTCGCGTGGGGGGCAAGGTTTCGGTTCTGCTCGACGAGCGCGGCGGGGCGCGGGGCGGACCCGGGCGACGGGTGAGAGGCAGGATCGAACGCGTCAGCGCCGAGGTCGGCAAGGGGCAGACCGGGCGGTTGCTGTTTGCCAGCCTGCCATCGGCGCTGGGTGCGGGGCTGCGGCCGGGGGATTTCGTCTCGGTCGTGGTTGCCGAACCGGCCATCGAAAACGCCGTCATCCTGCCGGCGACCGCCCTGGATGCGCAGGGTCGCGTTCTGGTTCTCGACAAGGGCGACCGGCTGCGCGAACAGCCTGTCACCCTGCTGCGGCGGCAGGGAAACGACGTGATCCTTTCGGCGCCTGCGCTGGTGGGTCGGCGCGTGGTTGCGCGTCGTTCGCCCCTGTTGGGGGCGGGGATCAAGGTCAGGCCGCTCGCCGAGAGCGGCCAGGATGATGCCCGGGATGATGCCCAGAATGATCCCCGGGGGGACAAGACCGGGGTGGATGATGCGTCGGGCAATAGTGATCCGTCGGGCGACGGGGCTACGGGAGCGCGGGCGATGATCCGCCTCAGCCCCGAAAGGCGTGCGCGCCTGATCGCGCGGGTGAATTCCAGCGACCTGCCCCCCGAGCGACGCAGGCGGATTCTGGATCTGCTGGCCCGAGAGCGCGTGCCCGCGCGCATGATCGCGCGCATCGAATCGCGTGGTGGGGGCTGAGATGGCCTTGCCGGGGTTTCCGCGCCAGGCCGCCAGCGGAATCCTGAGCTATTTCACGCGCCATCGGACGGCGGCAAATCTGCTGATGGTGGTGATGCTGGTGCTCGGGGTGATTGCCGGCACGCGCATCCGGTCGCAATTCTTCCCGGACGTGGTGATCGAAACCGTGACCGTCACCGTTGTCTGGCCCGGCGCCAGCCCCGAGGATGTGGACAATGCCGTCGTGCAGCTGCTCGAACCGCCGCTGCTGGCCGTCGAGGGCGTCGAGAGCACGCAGTCCACCTCGCGCGAGGGGCGGGCGATCATCCGGCTGGATTTCAGTCCCGGACAGGACATGACGCAGGCGGAAAAGAACGTGAAGGCCGCCGTTGACAGCGTGACCGGCCTGCCCGACGACGCCGAGGATCCGGTGATCCGTCGCGCGCAGTGGCGCGACCGCGTGACCGATGTGGTGATCACGGGGCCGGTGTCGGTCGCCCAGCTTGCGCGCTTTGCCGACAGTTTCAAGACGGCGCTGTTTCGTGCGGGCGTCACGCGCGTCACCATCCGCGGCGTGCAGGCGCCCGAAACCGTGGTCGAGGTCGATCAGGCGGCGCTCGCGCGCAACGGCGTGACCATGCGCCAGGTCGCGGCCGCGATTGGGGCCGAGGTCGCCACCGCCCCGGCCGGCGAGGTGGCCGCAGGCACCGCAAGGGTACGCACCGGCACGCCGCGGCGCGGTGCCCTCGAGATCGGCGATATCGTCATCCGTACCCAGGCCGACGGGGCCAAGCTGCGGGTGCGCGATGTCGCGCGCCTGTCGGTCAACGGGGTGTCGCGCCAGCGCAGCTATTTCGTCGGTGACAACCCGGCGATCTCGATCCGAGTCGATCGCACCGCCCAGGGCGATGCCATCTCGATCCAGAAAACCGTCGAAAAGGTCGCCCGCGACATGGAAAGCCGCCTGCCCGCGGGGGTGACGGTGCGCCTGGTGCGGGCGCGGGCCGAGAATATCAGCGACCGGCTGAACATGCTGATGGACAACGGTATCGTGGGGCTGGGCCTGGTTCTGCTGCTGCTGTTCCTGTTTCTGGACGTGCGCACGGCCTTCTGGGTGGCGGCGGGGATTCCAGTGTCGGTCGCCGCGACCATTGCGCTGATGTATGCGGCGGGGCTGACCATCAACATGGTGTCGCTGTTTGCCCTGATCATCACGCTGGGGATCATCGTGGACGATGCGATCGTGGTGGGCGAGCACGCCGATTTCCGCGCCCGGCGCCTGGGCGAGCCACCGGTCGAGGCGGCCGAGAACGCCGCCCGCCGCATGGCCGCGCCGGTGATTTCGGCGACCCTGACCACGATCATGGCCTTTCTGGCGCTGACGGCCATCCGGGGCCGCTTTGGCACCCTGATCGCCGACATACCGTTTACCGTCATCGCGGTGCTGACGGCCTCGTTGATCGAATGTTTCCTTGTCCTGCCCCATCACATGAGCAGGGCGCTGTACGGGGCGCGGCGGCGGCGCTGGTACGACTGGCCCAGCCACAGTTTCAATCGCGGATTCGCCTGGTTTCGCGAGGTGGTGTTCAAACGCCTGATGCGCCTGGTGATCCTGCTGCGCTATCCGGTGGTGGCGGGGGTGATCGCGCTGCTGGCCTGGCAGCTGAGCCTGTTTGTCCGCGGGCAGGTCACATGGCGCTTCTTCAGCGGGCCCGAGCGCGCGACCATCTCGGCCAACTTCGCGATGGTCGAGGGCGCCAGCCGCGACGACAGCCTGGCCTTCATGCACGAGATACAGAATGCGGCCCGCAAGCTGGGCAAGGAATACGCCGGCCGCTACGGGCGCGATCCGGTGAAATTCGTCCTGGGGCAGGTGGGCGGCGGGGCCGGGCGCGGCCTTGCGGTGGCCCAGACACGCGACCGCGACCTGCTGGGTGGTGTCTCGATCCAGCTGATCGATGGCGATCTGCGGCCCTATTCGACCTTTCGGTTCCTGTCCGATCTCAAGTCGCTGATCCGGCGACCGCCGATGCTGGATGTGCTGAGCTTTCGCGGCGGCCACAGCGGCCCCGGGGGCGATGCCATCGACATCCAGCTTTTCGGTAGCTCGGCGGCGACGCTGAAAAAGGCGTCGGTCGCAGTCAAGGCGGCGCTGGCGCGTTTTTCCGAGGTGTCGGCGGTCGAGGATGACCTGACCTATGACAAGCAGGAGCTGGTGCTGGACCTCACCGCACGGGGCCGTGCGCTGGGTTTCACCGTCGAGGGGCTTTCGCGGGCGTTGCGAGACCGGCTGAACGGGATCAAGGCCGCATCCTATCCGCTGGGCACGCGCTCGGCCGATATCACGGTCAGGCTGCCCGAACGCATGACCCGGGCCGATTTTCTGGAACGCATGATCATGCGCAGCCCCGGCGGCGCGCAGGTGCCGCTGGGCGATATCGTGACGGTGTCGCGCAAGGCGGGCTTTGCCAGTGTCCTGCGCGAGGACGGGCTGCGGGTGCTGACGATCACCGGCGACATATCGGGCGATGACGCCGCCCGCGCCAGCGCGATCACCGCCGCGCTGCGCGACGACATCCTGCCCTCGGTCGAATCGCAATATGGCGTCGGCTGGCGCATGGCGGGGCTGTCGGAACAGGAAAACGCCTTTCTGGCCGATGCCGAGCTGGGCTTTCTGCTGGCCCTGATCGGCATCTATCTGATCCTTGCCTGGATATTTTCCAGCTGGACGCGCCCGGTCATCGTCATGGCGATCATTCCCTTTGGCCTGGTCGGAACCATCTATGGCCATGATGCCTGGAACGTGCCCCTGTCGATGTTTACCGTGGTCGGCCTGATCGGCATGAGCGGCATCATCATCAACGATTCCATCGTTCTGGTCGGCACGGTCGATGAATATGCGCAGCGACGTGACATCACCTCGGCCATCGTGGACGGTACCGCCGACCGTCTGCGTCCGGTCCTGCTGACCACGCTGACCACGGTACTGGGGCTGGCGCCGCTGCTGTTCGAGACCTCGCGTCAGGCGCAGTTCCTCAAGCCCACGGTCATCACGCTGAGCTATGGCCTGGGGTTCGGTCTGGTGCTGGTGCTGCTGCTGGTACCGGCGCTGCTGGCCATCCAGCGCGATCTGTCGCTGCGCAGCAACGCCTTGCGGCGGCTGCTGCTGGGGGGGCACCATCTGGGTGCGGCGCGCCTGCTGGCGGTGCTGGCGCTGTCGCTGGTGCTGGCCGGTTATGTCGCGACCGTGGGGTGGTATGCGGCCACGGGGGATATCATGCCGGCGCTGGCCTTGCGTCTGGCCGCGCCGTCATGGCTGCCGACAGGGGTGCTGGCGCTGGGCCTGTTTGTCGGCGCAAGTGCCGTGATCCTGGTGCTTGCCTGGCTGGTGGCCCTGGCCGGGCGGCCCCTGATGCGACGCCGGGCAAGGCGGGGCTGAGCGGATATTGAGCGTATATGGCGGACGGCGTAATGGGGGGGCCGCAGCCCTGCCGCCCTCTGGTCGCCCGTCCCGTTGCCCGTGGTTGCCCCGTCAGGGCACCGTGCAGCCCTGTTTCTCGACCGCCGAATCCGGCCCGATCAGGGTCATGCGCAACTGGCCCGGGTCGAGCGTGAACGAATCCCCCGACATGGTCACGAATTCGGTTGTTGCCTCGACGATATCGCCCTTGCGCAAGACCGTTGCAGGCGCCGTCCAGATATCGGGATCGGGCAGCTCGAAAACCACGGTGTCGGGGCCGCGCAGGCTGTCGGGCACGCGAAAGGCGCTGCGCAGGCGATAGCCGCCGTCGATGGGCTCGACCTTGCAGGAAACGACCTGTACGCCGGCCCTGGCCGCCGGCGTGATCTGGTCGTCCAGCGCCAGGCGGATCAGGAAATTGTCGGCATCAGTGCTGTTGCCGCCCTCTGCGCTGACGGTCAGATCCACCGGAATGCACACCTCGCTGCACACGCCCATCTCGAGCCGCGCTTTCAACTGCATCGGCTGGCCAGGTTCGCGCGCGGTGAACGCAAAGGGCAGGATCAACTGGTCCTCGTACCCGATCACCTGAAGGCCTGCCTCGGTCAGAACCTCGGGGCGCGGCCACAGAGGCCTGGCATCGGCCAGGTTGGTCGAGCCCGACCAGTCAAAGCGCGGCGCGATTCCCGCACCCCCGCCCGTCGTTCGCCAGTAGGTTTTCCAGCCGGGGGCAAGGGTCACGCGCAGGGCGCCCATGCGCCGGCCATCATCCATCTTCCAGCCCGGCAGCAGGGTGACCTGAACGATCCGGTCCAGATCGGGCAGCTGGGCGCGGGCTGGCACTGCCAGGGCCAGCACCAGGGACAGCGCGGCAATGACGCGGTTGGCGGTGGTCATCGGCGAAACTCTCCGACCGTGGGCTTGCTGTATCCTGCCGACAGCATACACGCCCCGATATGCGCAGCACAATCACGATTGAGGGAATGGCACGAGCAGGCAAAGGACGACCGCCTGTTCCCGGCGACCGGCCATGCAGGGGGGCGGGTCATTGATATGCGCGCCGTCATGGGCATCCCCTGCGGCAGCCCTTGAAAGATCGCCCTTGCAGGGTCATCTTTGCAGCATGAAACCTCTCAGCGAATCCGGCCATCTGAATGGCAAGCTGCTGATCGCCATGCCTGCGATGCAGGACCCGCGGTTTGCGCGCAGCGTCATCTTCATGTGCGCCCACAGTGACGAGGGCGCGATGGGGCTGGTGGTGAA
Organism: Alphaproteobacteria bacterium; assembly: GCA_030148665.1. GTDB lineage: Bacteria > Pseudomonadota > Alphaproteobacteria > Rhodobacterales > Rhodobacteraceae > UBA5972. The sequence continues at coordinate 7,719 of JASBSZ010000001.1, read as the reverse complement.
CAAGCCGGCCCCGGATCTGGAATTCCGCGATCTGCTCGCCCAGCTCGACATCACACCGGCACGCGACGTGCCCCAGATCAGGATTCACGTCGGCGGCCCTGTCGAACATGGGCGCGGCTTCGTGTTGCACAGTGCCGATTACCGGGCGACCGATGCCACCTTGCAGGTAGATGGCCATTTTGGCATGACGGCGACGCTGGAAATCCTGGAGGACATCTCGCAGGGGCAGGGGCCGGCGCGATATCTGCTGGCGCTGGGCTATGCCGGCTGGGGGCCGGGGCAGTTGGAGAGCGAGCTTCAGGCCAATGGCTGGCTGACCGCCGATGCCACCCCCGATCTGGTGTTTGGCGATCACGACGCCGACAAGTGGGAGGCCGCCCTGGCCAGCCTGGGGATTTCGCCCAGTTTCCTGTCAGGTTCCGGCGGCACCGCCTGAGGGGCGCGTGGCCGCTGCGCGTTTCAGCCGGTCATTGATGGCCAGCCCCAGCCCGCGCGTGGGGATCGGCGCGACGTGGATTTCCGAAATGCCCTGCCGGGCGGCCCGGCGGTCAAGGGCATGCAGATGGCCGAACAGATTGGCTGCGGCCTCGACCATGTCGCCGGTGGGCGACAGGTTCAGATCGGCACCTGCGCAATCGGGCCCGAAGCCCAGCCACAGCGCCCCATCGGGCCGCGCGGCGACATTCAGCACAACCCTTGCAGATGGCGCGTAATGCGATGTCATCTGCCCGGGCGAGACGGGTGTTTCCGGGTCGTCAGGGCGGGCCAGGCGCTGGCCGCAAAGTGCGGCCTCGATAGCCTCGACCGGCAGGCCGCCGGGGCGCAGCAGGGCGGGCGGGGTGTGATCCGGCGCCAGAATCGTCGATTCCAGCCCGACGGTGCAGTTTCCCCCATCGATGATCGCGTCGATCTTTCCACCCAGCCCCTGGGCCACATGCTGGGCCGTTGTCGGGCTGATCCGCCCCGAGGGGTTGGCCGAAGGGGCCGCGATCGCCCCGCCAAAGGCGCGCAGCAGGTCGCGGGCAAGGGCGTTGGCGGGCACGCGCACGGCAACCGTATCAAGCCCGGCGGTGACCAGATCGGACAGGCCGCCGTCCGAGCTCAGCGGCAGGACCAGGCTCAGCGGGCCGGGCCAGAAGGCCTGTGCCAGCGCCTCGGCCCGCGGGCTGAAACGGGCGTAATGCCGGGCGGTCTCCAGATCGGCCACATGGATGATCAGCGGGTTGAAGCCGGGCCGCCCCTTGGCCTGATAGATGCGCGCCACCGCCGGCCCATTGCAGGCATCCGCGCCCAGCCCGTAGACCGTCTCGGTCGGAAAGGCGACCAGCCCCCCCTTGCGCCATATGGCAACGGCCCGTTCGATGCCCGCTTCATCGGGGTTCAGCATCCGGGTTTCGGTCTGGTCTTGCATGTCGCCACGTCCGGCTTGTCAAGGGCAGGGCATGCGCCTAGTTTCGGCGCGATCTCGGCCCTGATAGCCCCAATGGGCCCAAGGCGCAAACCGTGCATGGCAAAGAGGACAAGATGACATACAAGGCCCCTGTATCCGAGCTGCAGTTCCTGTTTGACAATGTCGTCGGGTTCAACCGTCTGCAACAGACCGACCGTTTCGCCGAGGCCACGACGGATTTGCGCGACGCCATCCTGACCGAGGGCGCGCGTCTGGCCGAACAGGTTCTTGCGCCGCTGAACCGCCAGGGCGACCTGCATCCGGCGCGCCTGGAAAACGGGGTGGTGCGCACCTCGCCCGGCTTTGCCGAAGCCTATCGCGCCATTGCCGAGGGCGGCTGGATCGGCATGTCGGCCGACCCCGAACATGGCGGCATGGGCCTGCCCCAGACGCTGGCGGTCGCGCTGAACGAGATGATGTCCAGCGCCTGCCTGTCGCTGTCGCTGAACCCGTTGATGAGCCAGGGCCAGATCGAGGCGCTCGAGGCCCATGCCAGTGACGAGATCAAGGCCCTGTATCTGCCGAAACTGATTTCCGGTGAATGGTGCGGCACCATGAACCTGACCGAGCCGCAGGCGGGCTCGGATGTCGGTGCGCTGCGCACCCGGGCCGAGCCCAATGGCGACGGCACCTATGCGATTACCGGGCAAAAGATCTTTATCAGCTGGGCCGACAGCGATTTTGCCGGCAATATCTGCCATCTGGTGCTGGCGCGCCTGCCTGACGGCGTGCCGGGGACCAAGGGGATTTCGCTGTTCATGGTGCCCAAATACATCCCCGACGAAAACGGCGAGCCGGGCGAGGCCAACAGCCTGCATGTGGTGTCGCTGGAACACAAGCTGGGCATTCACGGCTCGCCCACCGCGGTGATGCAGTATGACGGCGCCACCGGCTGGCTGATCGGGGCGCCGCATGCGGGCATGAAGGCGATGTTCACGATGATGAACAACGCCCGCCTCGGCGTGGGCACCGAGGGGCTGGGCGTGGCCGAGGCCGCCTTTCAGCAGGCGCTGGAATATGCGCTGGAACGCAGGCAGGGCCGCACCCCGGTCAAGGATGGCACCGGCACGATATTCGAACATGCCGATGTGCGGCGCATGCTGATCGCCATGCGCGCGCAGATCAATGCCGCCCGCGCCATCATCTATGACACGGCCCTTTCCACCGACATGGCCAAGGCAACGGGCGATGCCGCCATGGCCGCCCGCGCCGCCCTGCTGACCCCGATCGCCAAGGCATTCGGCACCGATACCGGCATCGAGGTCGCGAGCCTCGGCATCCAGGTGCATGGCGGCATGGGTTTTATCGAGGAAACCGGCGCCGCCCAGTATCTGCGCGACGTGCGGGTGACGGCGATCTACGAGGGCACCAACGGCATCCAGGCGATGGATCTGGTGGGGCGCAAGCTGATGGATGGGGGCGCGGCGGCCGAGGCCCTGCTGGATGAGGTCGCCGCCACCGCGAGGGACGCGCAGGGCAGCCTGCCCGATCTTGGCGCGGCGCTGGCCTCGGCGGCTGACGAGATGCGCGCGACCGTCCGCTGGATGGTGGAACAGGGTGATTTCAACAACCGTTTTGCCGGCGCGGTGCCGTTTCTGCGGGCTTTCGCGCTGGTGCTGGGCGGGCATTACCTGCTGCGCGGGGCGCTGGCCACGGGCGGCAAGGGCGCGCGCGCCGATCTGGCGCGATTCTTCATCCGCCGCCTGATGCCGCAACACGCCGCGCTGTGCCTCGAGGCCCGCGAGGGGCAGGAGGGGCTGTATGCGCTGTCGGCCGATGATCTGTCGGCATGAGCGCGCCGTCCCCCGCGCCATCTGTCGCGCCCGCGCCTATCCGCCACCCATTTGAAACGCCCCCCGCACGCGGCGAGGCGGTCGAGCTCGCCGAGGGCATCCTGTGGATGCGCCTGCCGCTGCCCATGAAGCTGGACCATGTCAATGTCTATGCCCTGCGCGATGGCGATGGCTGGGCGGTGGTCGACTCGGGCCTGGCCTCGAAAACCTCGCGCCGGGTGTGGCGGGCGCTGATGGACGGCCCGTTGCAAGGGCTGCCGGTCACGCGCCTGATCGTCACCCACCATCACCCCGACCATATCGGCCTTGCCGGCTGGTTCCAGACCGAATTCGGCACCGAGCTGGTCACCACCCGCACCGCATGGCTGTTTGCCCGCATGCTGACGCTCGACGAACATGCGGTGCAAAAGGAAGAAACCCTGGCCTATTGGCGCGCCGCCGGGATGGATGCGGAAATCTATGAAAAGCGGCTGAAGGAACGCCCCTTCAATTTCGCCGATGTGGTGGCGCCCATGCCGCTGGGATTCCGGCGGATTCAGGAGGGCGACGTGCTGACCATCGGCCAGCGCCGCTGGGACGTGCGCATCGGCCACGGCCACGCGCCCGAACACGCAACGCTCTGGTGCCGCGACGAGGCCCTGCTTATTTCGGGCGACCAGATCCTGTCGTCCATTTCCCCCAATATCGGCGTCTACGCGACCGAGCCCGAGGCCGACCCCCTGGCCGAATGGCTGGAAAGCTGCGAACGTCTGTCGGGCTTTGCGCGTGAGGATCACCTTGTCCTGCCCGGCCATCGCCTGCCCTTCACGGGCTTGCCGGCGCGCATGCGCCAGCTGATCGACAACCATCACGGCGCGTTGGACAGGCTGCTGGAATTTCTGGACAACCCGCGCACGGCGGCCGAATGTTTCCCGGTTCTGTTCAAGCGCCCGATCGGTGAAGGCGAATACGGTCTGGCGCTGGTCGAATCGATGGCCCATCTGAACCATCTTTTCCACCTCGGCAGGATCACCCGCGAGCGCAACGGCTCCGACGGCGCCTGGCTGTGGCGGCGGGGCTGAGCGGCGGTCTCGCTCGGCGATGGGCCGGGGCAATCCGTCCCACTGCCCCGGTTGTTGCCCTGGCGGGCTTTTTCGGGCATAGAAAACGGCGGACGGGGCCGCGCAGGCGGGGTGCCGTCGAAAAAACAAGAAAACGGAGGGAAGACATGTCCAGCAACCAGAATGACTCGTTCGATATCGAGGCCCATGAGAAAACCTTTCACGGGTTCATCAAGGCCGTCGAATGGGGCGTGGGAATCATCATCGCGATCCTGATCTTTCTGGCGATCTTCAACAGCTGAGCAGGATTTTTTCGCGCAGCCGCGCCCAAAGGGTGGCGGCGATGGCGCGGGCCGTTTTCCACCACGGTTTCACATGTTCGTGTGACATGCGCCTGTTTGGCAACACAGGGGCTTTCTCGGGTCTGCATGGTCTTGAGAATCAAGGCGATCTGTGACCGAGTTTTTCCCGTATGGCGCCCGCGGCGCCGTAATTTCATACAGGGGGTTCCATGTCTTCATTGCGCACGTTCGTTCCGGTTCTGTTGCTGTTTGTCCTTTCCGCCTGTGCCCAGAGCGTCTGGGCCCCGGACGAGGCGGTTTCCAGGGCCGCCTATGTGGATAACGGCCCGCCGTCGATCTCGCTGGTGACGGTGATCAACAACCGCAGCGGTGCGGGGGGACATTCGGCGCTGGTCATCAACGCCGAACAGAGGGTGGTTTTCGACCCTGCCGGCAATTTCAAGTACAAGCGCGCCCCCGAGCGCAATGATTTCCTCTATGGCATGAATCCGCAGGTTCTGCGCGCCTATTACGGGTTTCACGCCCGCAAGGCCTGGCATGTGGTGATCCAGACAAAGGTGGTTTCGCCCGAGGTCGCGCAAAAGGCCTATGATCTGGCGAAAAATTACGGTGCGGTGGCACCGGGTTTCTGTGCCGTCAGCACGACGACGATCCTGCGGCAATTGCCGGGCTTTGAAAGCATACCCGTCAGTTTCTCGCCCAAGCAGACGATGAAACGCTTTGCCAAACTGCCGGGTGTCGAGCCCCGGACGATCTACGAAAACGACTGATCGGTTTTTCGCGCGGGAAGCTGCGCGAAAGATGCGCCCGAAAGGCGCCAGGGAAAAGGAAAAACCCCCGGGGAAAAACCTCGGGGGTTTGCCTGTGGCGGGGCTGGCCCGCCGGTTCGTCTGTCGCAGGATGCGGCGTCAGAGCAGGCCTTCGCGCAGGGCCTTTTTACGGGCCAGCTTGCGCGCACGACGAATGGCCTCGGCCTTTTCGCGCGCCCGCTTGACCGAGGGCTTTTCGTAATGCTGCCTGAGCTTCATTTCACGAAATACGCCCTCGCGCTGCAATTTCTTCTTGAGCGCACGCAGCGCCTGATCGACATTGTTGTCACGAACCTGTACCTGCATGTGGTGTCACCACCTTTCTGAGCAAGAGTTTCCGTATGTTGCAGGAGATGGCGATATAACAAGGCAATCCGGCCTTGTCCACAGCCGGATGGATGGCTTGAACAACCCACGGAGGGCTAGATGCCGGAACCCGCGCAAAAGACAGAAGAGGATCACCTGGCCCGCACCCGCTGCCGGTTGCTGGACGCGGCGCTGGCCCATGTGCCGTTCGATGGATGGAGCGATGCGACCTTTCGCGCCGCACTTGCCGATTCGGGGCTGAATGATGCGCTGGTGCGGCTGGCCTGCCCGCGCGGCGCGCTGGATCTGGCGATCGAGTATCATCGCCGGGGCGATCGTGCGATGGTCGCCCGTGCAGGGCGCGAGGACATGTCGTCGATGCGTTATGGCCAGCGTGTAGCGGCACTGGTGCGCTGGCGGATCGAGGCCATCGACGACCGCGAGGTGCTGCGTCGCTCCATGACCTTCTTTTCCATGCCCCAGCATGCGGCCGAGGGCGCGCGCCTGATCTGGGCTACGGCCGATCTGATCTGGAACACGCTGGGCGACAGCTCGCGTGATCTGAACTGGTACACCAAACGCGCGACCCTTTCGGCGGTCTATTCCTCGACCCTGCTTTTCTGGCTGGGCGACGATTCACCGGGCCACGAGGCCAGCTGGGCCTTTCTCGACCGGCGGATCGGAGATGTGCTGAAGATCGAGAAATTCAAGGGCAAGGCACGGGCCAACCCGTTGTTTCAGGGGCTGATGAAGGGGCCTGGAAAACTGCTCGACCGGATCCACGCGCCTGATGCGCACCCGCGCGAGGATCTGCCGGGATATGTGAAACCCGGATCACAGGAGAATCATGAAGATGACGTTGCCTGAGCGGATGCGTGCCATCGAGATTGTCGCGCCGGGCGGACCCGAGGCCCTGGCGGGCTGCACGCGCCCCGTCCCGCGCCCCGGCGTGGGGGAAATCCTGATCCGGTTGCAGGCGGCGGGGGTCAACCGGCCGGATGCGCTGCAACGCGCGGGGGCCTATGCGCCACCGCCGGGGGCCAGCGATCTGCCGGGGCTGGAAGGCGCCGGCATCGTTGCGGCAACAGGCCCGGGCGTGACGCGCTGGCGCGAGGGCGATGCGGTATGCGCCCTGCTGCCGGGCGGGGGGTATGCCGAATATGCCGTGACCCATCAGGATCACGCCCTGCGCCTGCCGCGCGGCATGGACATGATCCGTGCCGCCGCGCTGTGCGAGACCCATTTCACCGTCTGGAGCAATGTTTTCATGCGTGGCGGGCTGAAAGCGGGCGAGAGCTTTCTCGTCCATGGCGGCAGTTCGGGTATCGGGACGACGGCAATCCAGCTGGCCCATGCGCTGGGTGCGCGGGTGTTCACGACCGCCGGCAGCGACGAGAAATGCACGACCTGCCGCGACCTGGGGGCCGAGCTGGCCATCAATTACCGCGAGACCGACTTTGTCGAAACCGTGCGCAATGCAACAGGCGGGCGGGGGGTGGACCTGGTTCTCGACATGGTGGGCGGTCCCTACATCGCGCGCAACATCCGTGCGCTGGCCAATGACGGGCGGCTGGTGATGATCGCCTTTCTGGGCGGACCAAGGGCCGAGTTGAACTTTGCCCAGATCATGGCGCGGCGGCTGACGGTCACGGGTTCGACCCTCAGGCCGCAGAGCGACCTTGCCAAGGCACGCATTGCCGACGAGCTGCGCCGACATGTCTGGCCGCTGCTGGATGCCGGAGTGGTCGCCCCGGTGATGGATTCGACCTTTCCGCTCGATCAGGCCCGCGCGGCCCATGAACGGCTGGAAAGCGGGGGGCACATCGGCAAGATCGTGCTGGAAATCGGCTGATCCCCATGCACGCGCTGCCCGGGGCCGCCTAGGGTCGAAACCCAATCAACCTATTGAATGACAAGAACAGCTGTGATTCCCTGTATGGAAACACACAGGAGATAGATCATGGCGAATGAATTCTGGTTGTCCGATAGGGTGTGGGCGAAGATTGAGCCGCTTCTGCC
>JASBSZ010000029.1 GCA_030148665.1 Alphaproteobacteria bacterium | reverse complement strand
ACCGTCAATCTCGTCATACGCCTTGAAGTTGCCGAAAAACTTCGTGATCGCCGCCGTCAGCGTCGTCTTGCCGTGGTCAACATGGCCAATCGTGCCAATGTTCACATGCGGTTTCGTGCGTTCAAACTTTTCCTTTGCCATTTTCCCGGGCGCCTCATCCAAGGGGCCCCGAAACGGGGCCAGATTGATAACGCGCGCTGCCTAGACGGCCTGACAGGAAAAATCAAGAGTCTGTTGCGTCCTTGTCGGGATCACGGAACAGCGACTCGTTCTTGCGCATCCAGCTTTCGATCTGCTTCACGCCGGATCGCGCCAGTTCGGCAAGCTGCTGCTGCCTGGTCAGGGTCAGGCCGGACCCGAAAATCGACCTCGGCGTGAATTTTTCGATCACGGTAAACTGCTTGGGCTCCTCGAACAGCTGCTTCTGGCGGGCATCGTCCCAGATTCGCACCGTAAAGATCAACGCCGATTTCGGCGAGGCCACGATGGGAATTCCCGGCAGGGCCAGAACATAGGCGTCAATCGTCACCGCGATATGGTAGAAGCGGCTGCCCTCGATGGGCCGAAAGACGCGCTCAAGTTCCGATTTCATGGCTGCGGCCAGCTCGTCTGGCGTTGCGGTGCGCGAAAGCGGCCCCTTCTGGGCATCCTTGGCCACGACAATCGCATAGCCCAGCTTGAAGTCACCGATCGGGGCCGGCGGCGCAATCGATTCGGGCGCCGGAGCGGGTGCGCTGCAGGCGGCCAGCCCCAGAACCAGAATTCCGGCAAGAGCCGCCCTGAGGGGCCTGCGAGAACGTGTCAGCCGCGTCATCCGAATATCTCCTGCAAGGGGCGCACCCGACAGGGTTTAACCCATGACATGCCCGTGTCGCAACAGCACCCCACCTCAGGTAAAGCGGTTGTTGCGCGGAAACCCGCGCGGCGCCATGCGTCCGGCGGTCGCCCGCTTGCCCAGCCATTCACCCAGATCGGCCTGGGTGCGGGTGCGCCCGGCCGGATCTTTCCAGCACAACCCGTCGGCAGGATCGAAGGTGGTGAAATCGGACAATCCGCCATCCTTGTAGCGTTGCAGGCGCACCCCCTTGCCCCGCACCATCTGGGGCAGCTCGTCCAGCGGAAAGACCAGAACCTTGCGGTTTTCGCCGACACAGGCGACGTGATCGCCATTGATCGGCTTGCAGCCCAGCGCCCGCACACCGGGCTTGAGATTCAGCACCTGCTTGCCACCGCGTGTCTGGGCGATGACGTCATCCTCGGCCACGACAAAACCGTCGCCCGCGCTTGAGGCGACCAGCAGCCTGCGCCCCGGCACATGCAGGAACAGATCGACAATCTCGGCCTCGTTGGGCAGATCGATCATCAGGCGCACGGGTTCGCCCATGCCGCGCCCGCCGGGCAGTGATGCCACTGAAATTGTATAGAACCGCCCGTTGGAGCCGAACAGGATCAGCTTGTCGGTGGTCTGGGCATGCAGGATGAACCGCCCCTCGTCGCCATCCTTGAACTTGAGCGCACTGTCCAGCGCGATATGCCCCTTCATCGCGCGAATCCAGCCCATGCGCGAACAGACAACGGTGACGGGTTCTTTCTCGATCATGGCCTCTAGGGGCACATCCTCGAATTCGGGGGCCTCCGTCAGTTCGGTGCGCCGCGCGCCGCCGGGGCTATCGGGGCCGAACTTCCTGCGGGTCTCGCGCAGCTGTTCAGCGATGCGTTTCCATTGCAGGCCTTCGTCGGCCAGCAGATCCTCAAGCTCGGCGCGCTCAATCAGCAATTCGTCGCGCTCGCGCCGCAGCTCCATTTCCTCGAGCTTGCGCAGGGACCGCAGGCGCATGTTCAGGATTGCCTCGGCCTGCATTTCGGTCAGGTCGAATTCGGCGATCATCACCGGCTTGGGCTCGTCCTCGGTGCGGATGATCTCGATCACGCGGTCGAGGTTGAGAAAGGCGGTGATGTAGCCTTCCAATATCTCCAGCCGATGGTCGATCTTTTCCAGCCGGTGACGCGAGCGCCGCAGCAAGACCTCGCGCCGGTGATCGAGAAAGGCGCGCAGGATTTCCCTGAGCGAACAGACCTTGGGCGTCAGCCCGTCAATCAGCACGTTCATGTTCATGGAAAAGCGGATTTCCAGATCGCACAGCCGGAACAGCGTTTCCATCAACACGGTGGGATCGACGGTCTTTGCCCGGGGCTCCAGAATCAGGCGCACATCTTCGGCGCTTTCGTCACGGATGTCGGCAAGGATCGGAATCTTTTTCTGCTGGATCAGATCGGCGATCTTTTCGATCAGGCGCGATTTCTGCACCTGATAGGGGATCTCCGTCACCACGATCTGCCACTGGCCGCGGGACAGATCCTCTTTGTGCCAGCGCGCCCGCAGGCGGATCGAGCCGCGCCCGGTGCGATAGGCCTTCAGAATGTTTTCGCGCGGCTCGACAATCACGCCGCCGGTGGGGAAATCGGGTCCGGGGACATGTTCCAGCAGAGTTTCGTCGCGCGCGTTGGGCGCCTTGATCAGATGCAGGCAGGCGTCGATCAGCTCGGCCAGATTATGGGGTGGAATGTTGGTTGCCATGCCCACGGCGATGCCGCTGGCGCCATTGGCCAAGAGGTTCGGAAACGCCGCCGGCAGAACCACGGGCTCTTGCAGGGAGCCGTCGTAATTGTCGCGGAAATCGACGGCGTTTTCGGCAAGCCCCTCCATCAGGGCCTCGGCCGCGGCGGTCAGGCGGGCCTCGGTATAGCGCGCGGCGGCAGGGTTGTCGCCGTCGATATTGCCGAAATTGCCCTGCCCGTCCACCAGCGGGTAGCGGACGTTGAAATCCTGCGCCAGCCGCGCCAGCGCATCATAGATCGCCTGATCGCCATGGGGGTGATAATTGCCCATGACATCGCCGCTGATCTTGGCCGATTTGCGAAAGGCGCCGGTCGACGAAAGTTTCAGCTCGCGCATGGCGTACAGGATGCGCCGGTGCACGGGTTTCAGCCCGTCGCGCGCATCGGGCAGCGCCCGGTGCATGATGGTAGACAGCGCATATTGCAGATAGCGCTCGCCAATGGCGCGGCGCAGGGGCTCGGAAACGGTAGTCCCGCCGGTGGGGATGTCGGTGTCATCTGTATCAGCCATGCGTGCGGTGTAATATGTGCGCAGATTCCGGTCCAGCGGGAATTGCCGAGTACAGGTTGTGCCCCTGCCTTCCGGCCGCTAGAAACGCCGAAAACACGGGAAGATACAGGTGACGCAGAAAACCATCCTGATTACCGGCTGTTCATCGGGCATCGGATATGACGCCGCGCATGCGCTTGTCGGGCGCGGCTGGCGGGTCTTTGCCACATGCCGGCAGGAGGCCGATTGCAAGCGCCTGCGTGGCGAGGGGCTGGAAAGCCTGCGGCTGGATTACGAGGACGAAACCTCGATCGCCGCGGCGGCAGACGAGGTTCTGGAACGCACGGGCGGCACACTGGATGCGCTGTTCAACAACGGGGCCTATGCCATCCCCGGTGCAGTGGAGGATCTGTCGCGCAACGCCCTGCGCGCGATATTCGAGGCCAATCTTTTCGGCTGGCAGGATCTGACCAACCGCCTGATTCCGGTCATGCGCCAGCAAGGGCACGGGCGAATCGTTCAGTGTTCATCGGTTCTGGGTTTCATCCCGATGCAATGGCGCGGGGCATATGTGGCCACGAAATACGCACTAGAAGGGCTGAGCGATGTCATGCGGATGGAGCTGCGCGACACCGGAATTCACGTCGCGCTGATCGAACCCGGCCCCATCGCCACCGATTTTCGCCGCAATGCACGCAAACAGTTCGAGCGCTGGATCAGGTGGGAAGAATCGGCGCTGGCCGATCTCTATCGCAACAGGTTGCTGAAACGACTGTATGACGAAAGCGGTCAGAAAGATCGATTTGAACTCCCCCCTTCGGCGGTAACGCGAAAACTTGTCCATGCGCTGGAATCCCCGCGCCCACATCCGCGTTACTTTGTCACCACGCCAACATATGTCGCCAATCTGATCCGGCGCCTCTTGCCAACGCGCCTGTCAGACATGATCCTGTCGGGTGACTGAAAACACGATGCCTCCCCGGGGCAAGCCGGGGGATTTCAAGGGAGGCTGTCATGGCCAATGATCCACTCTTTCTGCTGGCGATCGGGGCCGTTCTTCTGGTCATGCTGGTACTGTTCTTCGGACTTGGAACCTTTCTCAAGGGTGGCGCCTTCAACCGGAAATACGGCAACAGGATCATGCGCGCGCGCGTCATTGCACAAGCAGTGGCCATCGCACTGATCCTGCTGTTCGTCCTGATCCGCAGACAAGGGGGATAGAAGATGGTCGTCCTCAACCGCATCTATACGCGCACCGGCGACAAGGGAGAGACCGCACTGGGCGATGGCAGTCGGGTGGCCAAGGACACGGCTCGTGTCAGGGCCTATGGCACCGTGGACGAAACCAATGCCGCCGTCGGGTTGGCGCGGCTGTCGGCCCAGGGCGAAATGGATGCCGGCCTTGCCCGCATCCAGAACGACCTGTTCGACCTTGGCGCCGATCTTGCGCGCCCGGAGTCCGATGGGGATGCAGCGGCAGAATACCCCCCCTTGCGGATCAGCCCCGAGCAGGTCTCGAGGCTCGAATCCGAGATCGATTCGATGAATGCGAACATCCCGCCCTTGCGCAGCTTTGTCCTGCCGGGCGGCGCGGCCCTTGCGGCCCAGCTGCACATGTGCCGTACAATCGCACGCCGAGCCGAGCGACACACGGTCGAGCTGGCCCGCACCGAACAGGTAAACCCGGCAGCCATGAAATATCTCAACCGCCTCAGCGACTGGTTCTTTGTCGCGGCCAGGGCGGCCAATGACAACGGAAAAAACGATGTTCTGTGGGTGCCCGGTGCGAACCGATAAGCGGTAGCCCTGGTTTCAACCGCAGCACCTGAGTATTTCTGCAAAGAAGAAGCCCTTGGCATTTTTCCCCGGCTGACAGATAGTTTCGGCCGGAGGAAATGAATGCCCGAGATTTCCGTCAAGGAACTTGCCAACCGGATACCCGATGGCGCCAAGGTGGCGATACCACCGTCGCGCAGCGGGGTCGCGCTGGCCGCGACACGCGCCCTGATCGGTCGCAAGGCACGCAATCTGCATCTGGTCGCCATCCCGACCAGCGGCATACAGGCCGACATGCTGATCGGCGCGGGTTGCGTTGCCGTCATGGAATGTGCAGGCGTGACGCTGGACGAACACGGCCAGGCGGGGCGTTTTGTCGAGGCGGTCAAGGCAGGCAGCATCACCCTGCGCGACAGCACCTGCCCCGCGCTGGTTTCAGGGCTGCAGGCGGGCGAAAAAGGGATTCCCTTCATGCCCATGCGGGGGCTGATCGGATCGGACCTTTTGAAATACCGCCCCGACTACAGGGTGATCGACAACCCCATGTCCGATGGCCCGGACCCGATCGTCCTGCTGCCCGCAATCACCCCTGACATTGCACTGTTTCACGCGCCACTTGCCGACCGGCACGGCAATGTCTGGATCGGCACCATGCGCGAGCTGATGACCATGGCACATGCCGCCCGCCAGACATTCGTAACGGTCGAGGAAATCACCGATGCCGACCTGATGTGGGACGAGCTGCGTGCGCCGGCAACCATCCCGGCGCTATATGTCACGGCCATCGCGCAGGCCCCGCATGGCACATGGCCGCTGGGCCTGCAAGGATGCCATGAGCCCGACAATACAGAACTGGCACGATATGCCCGGGCGTCAAAAAACGCCGATGATTTTGCCAGCTGGATAGCGCGCACCGCGAACGGGAAAAACGGGTAGATGAACTGCAAACCACAGGAATTGCTGATCTTTACCATTGCCCGCATGCTCGAGGGCATCGAGCATGTTGCAGTGGGCGTCTCGTCGCCCATCCCCGGCTCGGCCGCGCTGCTGCAACGCAGCCTCTCGGGCGGCACGACACAGGTCACCGTGCTGAACAGCCGCAACCTGCAAACCCTCAACGATGGCGCTGGCGAGTTGTTCGACCGCGCGGCGCAGGGGCGTATCGGGGCGTTCTTTCTGTCAGGCGGGCAGATCGACGGGAAGGCCAACATCAACCTCGTCGGCATCGGGGATTATCCCCGCCACCATGTGCGCTGGTCGGGGTCGTTCGGTTCGGCCATGCTGTATTATCTGGTGCCGCGCGTGATCCTGTTTCGCGAGGAACACACCCGCCGCACCCTGGTCGATCAGGTCGATTTCATCAGCGCGCCGGGCACCAGCCCGCCTGAAATCTACCGCCCCGGCGGGCCTTATGCGTTGGTCACGGGGCGCTGCGTGTTCATGTTCGACCGGGCAAAGGCACGATTTGTCCTGACCTCGATCCATCCGGGCCACAGACTGGATGAAATCCGTGAAAATACCGGCTTTGCGTTCGATCTTGCCAACAACATCATTGAGACGCCGCTGCCCGACGACGCAACGCTGACCCTGCTGCGCGGCCCTATCGCACAGGAGATTGCCGACCCCTACCCCGCCTTCGCGCAATAGGTGTTCGGAGTCTGATCTTCTTCTTTGCCAAAATACGCCGGGGGTTCGGGGGCTGGCCCCCGAATATCAGGCAGCACTTTCCTGCTGCTCCATCGCCTCGATCATGGGCACTAGCCGTTCGTAATCGGAAAACGCGAAATCATGGGGAATCGCGGCAACTGCCGCCTTGCGATATCCTTCGGTGAACAGGGCAAAAGGGGCCTTGGCGGCCTTGGCGGTTGCGGCGTCAATTTCTGAATCCCCGACGTAGATCGCGGCATCGGCACCGATCTGGCGGAGCGTCTCGAAATAGGGGGCCGGGTCGGGTTTCTTGACATCCAGGCTGTCGCCACCAATCACGGCACCGAACAGGGGGGCTATTTCCAGTGCCTCGATGATCTGCAACGTCAGGCCAAGGCTCTTGTTCGTGCAGATGCCCAGGCTGCGCCCTTGTGCCCTGAGGGTTTCCAGCATGCCACGCACCCCCGGATACAACCTGGACCGGACCGCCGGACGTTCGCCGTAAAGGGCCTCGAACTGCTCGCACAGCGCCTGGTGGCGGGGGGGCGTGAACTCGATATGACTGGCCCGCATCACGCGCTCGACCAGCTTGGGGATGCCGTTGCCGATAAAGCCGCGCACGATCTCGTATGACAGCGGCTGATAGCCCATCGCCCGCAGCAAGGCGTTGGTGGCCGCGTGAATATCGGGCGCCGAATCCACCAGCGTGCCGTCGAGGTCGAATATGACGGGCTTTTTCATGGCGCGTCCTTCCATTTTATCGAGCATCCCATCGAGGGGATCTGATCCGCCGGGCCACGGCCGGTTTCCGCAACCTGCTTCATCGCCTCGAAAAGGTCGCGACGCACATCGGGGGCCGCGGCCTCTTTGCGGGATTCATCCAGACGCCCGCGATATTGCAACTCGTCTGCAGCGTTGAAGCCAAAGAAATCAGGGGTGCAGACCGCATCATAGGCGCGCGCCACATCCTGGCTTTCGTCATAAAGGTAAGGGAAGGGAAAGCCGCGTTCCTCGGCCATCTTCTTCATGTTGTCGAAACTGTCCTGCGGATAGCTGATCGCGTCGTTGGAACTGATCGCCGCAACGCCGATACCCAGTGCCTGCAGGTCGCGCGCGTCGCGGATGATGCGATCAAGCACCGCCAGAACATAGGGGCAG
Organism: Alphaproteobacteria bacterium; assembly: GCA_030148665.1. GTDB lineage: Bacteria > Pseudomonadota > Alphaproteobacteria > Rhodobacterales > Rhodobacteraceae > UBA5972. Next base: position 227,352 of record JASBSZ010000029.1, on the reverse strand, counting down.
TGGTTGCAGATGAACATGATGAGCGTGCCGTTAGGGCCGCGGATGTCATCCAGGGAATAAACCTTGCCGTCGGTGCCGGGCAGGGTGAAATCGGGGGCCTTCCAGCCAAAATCGCAAACCGGGGGAATGGCAGCCATGTCGCTCTCCTTTCAGGGTCACGCAGGAACAAGCAGTGTGTTCAGTTTATCAATTCGGCTGACCTGTTCAAAACTGTCGATCACGAATTCCGCAGCGCCGAAATCATCACGGTCGGTATAGGCGCTGGGGCTGACAAGGCAGGGGATACCCGCCGCCTGCGCCGAATTCAGCCCGTTGAGGGAATCCTCGAACGCCAGACAATCGGCACCCGGCAGGCCCAGCCCCTTGAGCGCCAGTTCATAGACATCGGGCGCGGGTTTCTTGTTTCTGACCATGTCACCGGCGGCGACGACCTCGAACAGCTCTTCGGCGGGCACGCCAAGGGTTGCGCGGATCAGGCCATCGACATTGGGCAGGTTGGTCGTCGTGGCAACTGCCAGCCGCACCCCGTGATGCGAGGCATCATGCAGCAGTTCGGAAATACCGGGGCGCAGGGGCACGTTGCCCTGGGCGATCAGTTCGCCATAGCGGGCGGTCTTGCGCTTGTGGATCTCGACAACCGGAATATCGGCCGGGTCAATATGCAGGTGGTTGGCAGCATAGGCGCGCATCCGTTCCTTGCCGCCGGTGGTTTTCAGCAATTCGCGGTAAAGGTCGCGGCCCCAGTGCCAATCAAGCCCGAATTCGGCAAAGGTATCGTTGAAAGCCAGACGATGGGCCTCTTCGGTTTCGGCCAGCGTGCCGTCAACGTCAAATATCAGGGCGCGGGGGATCATCGCTCAGCCCGTGCGCGCAGCTTCGGCAGCCGCACGGATGGCGCGGATGTTTTCGCCGTAAACCTGCGGGTTGTCCACCGAACCACCCTTGAACACGGCCGAACCGGCGACCAGCACATCGGCCCCGGCCTCCACAACCAGTGGTGCGGTTTCCGGGGTCACGCCGCCGTCGATCTAGATGTGGATCGGGCGATCGCCGATCATCTGGCGGATCTTGCGGGTCTTCTCAATGCCCGAGTGAATGAATTTCTGCCCGCCAAAACCGGGGTTGACGGTCATCACCAGAACCATGTCCACCATGTCCAGCAGGTATTCGATGGCCTCGGCCGGGGTGCCGGGGTTCAGGCTGACACCGGCCTTGACGCCCTGGGCCTTGATCGCCTGAATCGTGCGGTGGATATGGGGTCCGGCCTCGAGATGGGCGGTGATCATGTCGGCCCCCGCCTCGGCATAGGCTTCGATATAGGGATCGACCGGCGCAATCATCAGATGCACGTCCATGAAGGTTTTGACATGCGGGCGAAAAGCGGCAACCGCCGGGGGGCCAAAGGTCAGGTTGGGCACGAAATGCCCGTCCATGACATCCACATGCACCCAGTCGGCGCCCTGGTCCTCGATCGCGCGGATCTCGGCGCCGAAATTGGCGAAATCGGCTGACAGGATGGATGGTGCGATCTTTACGGAACGGTCGAATGACATGGGCCTGGTCCTTGGTGATTCAGGGTAAGCGGGCCGGGGCAAGGCGCCGGCCCGCGTGATTTTCCTACGAGGTCGAGTTGATCCTCAGCGCCTCGCGCCAGCCGGGATAGATCTTGTCGGCATCGTGCGGGAAACTTTCGAATGCGCGGGCGAATTCCTTGTGCTCCTTGGCGAACTCGATCGGATCGGCGCCCTCTTTCCAGCACTGTTCGGCCTGGCGAAGGCTGGTCGCGCCTGCAGCCGCGCCATCGACGTGGCCAAAGCTGCCGCCACCAGCCGTCAGGATCAGGTTCGAGTGGCCAAGGTTCGCAAAGAATCCCGGCATGCGCAGCGCATTCATTCCGCCCGAGATGATCGGGGTGGTCGGGTTCATGCCCAGCCATTCCTGATGGTAGAAGGGCCCGTCCACGCTGTCCTCGGTAATCATGTGGGCGATCACGGTGTCGTCCTTGTCGCCCTCCATCTTGCCATAGCCCATGGTTCCGACATGGATGCCCGAAGCCCCTTGAAGGCGCGCCATCTTGGCCAGCACAAAGGCGGTGTAGCCGCGCTTCGCGCTGGGCGAGGTGACCGCGCCGTGGCCTGCGCGATGGTAATGCAGATACTGCTTCGGGAAGGTGCGCCGCGCGGTGGTGATCGCCTGCGGGCCGGCGACATATCCATCGACGAGGAAGGCACAGTGATCGGCGTCAGGCCCGAAGGTTTCAAGAATGTATTCGCCACGCGCGATAGTCTCGCGATAGTCGTCCGCCGTGATGTTCCAGGAAAACAGCTTGGCCTCGCCGGTTTCGTCCTGCGCGCGTTTCATCGCCTCATGCACCAGCTGCACGGTTTCCTTGAAGGGCGCAAAGACCTGGTTGCCCTGGGGCTCGTCATTCTTGATGAAATCGCCGCCCAGCCAGAAATCATAGCAGGCATCGGCAAATTTCTGCGGCCTGAGGCCCAGTTTCGGCTTGATGATGGTTCCGACGATAAAGCCGCCATCGACCACAGGCCGCCCCAGCACGCGCCACAGGTCGCTGATCGTGGTCGATGGCCCGTCGAACAGCCGCAGATAGGCGGGCGGGACATAAAAGTCATGCATCTTGGCGTAGGCCACATCGCCCATGCCCTGGTTGTTGCCGATGGTCAGCGTCAGAAAGCTGGCCAGCATGGCACGCCCGTCGATCATGTTGCGGTCGAACAGCTCGACCGGATAGGCGATCTTCATGATCTCCTTTTCTTCGTCGATCTCGTAGACCAGGGCATCGACACCGCGGGTGAAATCGTCGGTCGTGGAAACCTCGACATTGGTGCCGGTCGAACTTTCGGCGGCGAAATGGGCGGCCGTCTGCAGGTAATTGCCGTAACCCTCTTTGGGTTTCATGATGTATGCGACAAGAACGTGCTTGCCTCCGGCGATCAGATCGGCTTCATTCAGGCTCAGATCGGCATAACGGTCTGACTGGTCCATGGGGGTCTCTCCTTGGGTTGGTTTTCAGTGAAACGGCGCTTGGTCTGTGGAAGGGGCAAGCGCCGTTTCCTTTTTCGTTTACAGCGTTCCGTCGGCGTAACGCCTGGCCATGTCATCGATATCGATGACCTTGATCTTGCCGGCATTGCCGGCGGTGCCGAAACGCTCGAACCGGTCGAGGCAGAGCTTTTCCATCTCGTCCATCGCCGGAATCATGAACTTGCGCGGGTCGAACTGCGACGGGTTTTCCTGTGCCACCTTGCGGAACTGGCCGGTCATGGCCATGCGACAGTCGGTGTCGATGTTGACCTTGCGCACGCCCGACTTGATGCCGCGCTCGATTTCCTCGACGGGCACGCCATAGGTCTGGGGCATGTCGCCGCCGAATTCGTTGATCAGGTCCTGCAGATATTGCGGCACCGAACTGGAACCATGCATCACCAGATGCACGTTCGGGATCTTGGCGTGGATTGCCTCGATCTGGCTGATGGCCAGAATGTCACCCGTAGGCTTGCGGCTGAACTTGTAGGCGCCGTGGCTGGTGCCGCAGGCGATGGCCAGCGCATCAACCCTGGTTTTGGCAACGAAATCGGCGGCCTGGTCGGGGTCGGTCAGCAGATCTTCCTTGCTCAGTTTGCCCTCGGCACCCGAGCCATCCTCTTTGGCGGCTTCGCCGGTTTCAAGGCTGCCCAGCACGCCCAGCTCGCCCTCGACGCTGGCGCCAACCCAATGGGCCATGCGGGCAACCCGCTCGGTAATCTCAACGTTGTATTCGTAAGATGACGGCGTTTTCATGTCGGCCTCGAGCGAGCCATCCATCATCACGCTGGTGAATCCGTGGCGGATCGCCGAAAGGCAGGTCTGTTCGTTGTTGCCGTGGTCCTGATGCATGACCACCGGGATCTGCGGATACATCTCGGCCAGCGCCTGCACCATGTGGCGCAGCATGATGTCGCCGGCATAGGAACGCGCGCCGCGGCTGGCCTGCAGGATGACCGGCGCATCGGCCTTGGCGGCGGCCCTCATGATGGCCAGGCCCTGTTCCATGTTGTTGATGTTGAACGCGGGCACGCCATAGCCGTGTTCGGCCGCGTGATCGAGAAGTTGTCTCAGCGTAATCAGTGCCATTTTCCTGTTCTCCCTTATGCCGCCTGATCGCGGTCGAGCGCCGCAAGTCCCGGCAATTCCTTGCCCTCAAGCCATTCCAGAAACGCCCCGCCAGCCGACGAGACATAGGTGAAATCCTCGGCCACGCCGGCCATGTTCAGGGCCGCGACCGTATCGCCGCCCCCGGCCACGGAAACCACCAGCCCGCTGCGGGTCAGTTCGGCCGCCTCGAGAGCAACCTGCCTGGTCGCCTGATCGAAGGGCCGCATCTCAAACGCGCCCAGCGGGCCGTTCCACAGGATCGTGTGCGCCCGTGCCAGGACGCTGCGGAACCGCACGACCGATTTCGGCCCCGCGTCCAGAATGATCCCGTCATCGGGGCACTGATCCACATCAGTGATAAAGCTGCGGGCATTGTCGGCAAACTTGAACGCATAGACGATGTCCACCGGCAGAACCAGTTCGCAGCCGGCCTTTTGCGCCAGCGCCTGGATTTCGCGCACGGTGTCGAGCTGGTCTTCTTCGCACAGCGACTTGCCGATATTGTGGCCGTCGGCAAAGAAAAAGGTGTTGGCCATGCCTCCGCCGATGATGACGTGGTCCACCTTGTTCACAAGGTTCTTGAGCACTGCGATCTTGCTGGACACCTTGGCGCCGCCAACGACCGCCACGGCCGGTCGTTTCGGCGTTTCCAGCGCGTTTGTCAGCGCGTCGATTTCCTCATCCATCAGCGGGCCGCTGAAGGCCGGCAGGATCGAGGCAATCGCCGAAGTCGAGGCATGGGCGCGATGCGCGCAGGAAAAGGCATCATTGACGTACAGGTCGCCAAGACGCGCCAGCTTGCGGGCAAAGCCGGGGTCATTTGCCTCTTCCTCGGGGTGAAAGCGCAGGTTTTCGCACAGGATCACCTCGCCATCCTTCAACGCTGCTGCGGCTTTCTCGGCCTCATCGCCGATGCAGTCGCCGACGAACCTCACCTCTCGGCCCAGCGCCTCGGCCAACACCGGCGCAACGGGCGCCAGCGACATTTCGGGCAGACGATTCCCCTTGGGCCGGCCGAAATGCGACAGTACGACCGCGCGTGCGCCAGCATCCAGCAAGGGCCTCAACCCCTCGGCAAAGCGGGTAATACGGGTTGCATCCGTTACCTTTCCATCCTTGCACGGCGCGTTCAGATCCGCGCGGATCAGCAATCGCTTTCCGGCAACGGCAACCTCGGAAATCGAGTGGATGGTCATCAGATCGTTCCCCCGGCAACCAGCGCTGTCTTGAGCATCTGGTTGGTAAAGCCCCACTCGTTGTCGTACCAGCTGAGAACCCGCACCAGGTCGCCGTGCAGGATGCGCGTCTGTGGTGCGGCAAAGGTCGAACCCTCGGTCGTGTGGTTGTAGTCGACGCTGACGGTGGGATCCTCGTCATAACCGAGGACGCCGTTCAGCTCGCCCTGGGCGGCCGCCTGCGCCGCGGCGTTGATTTCCTCGATCGTGGTCTTGCGCGAGGGCGTGAATGTCAGGTCCACGCATGAAACATTGGGTGTCGGCACCCGAATGGCGGCACCATCCAGCCTGCCGTCGAGTTCGGGCAGGACCAGCCCGATGGCCTTGGCTGCGCCGGTCGTGGTAGGCACCATCGACATGGCCGCGGCACGTCCGCGATACGGGTCCTTGTGGCGACGGTCCAGCGTGGGCTGATCGCCGGTATAGGAATGGATCGTGGTCATGAAACCCTTTTCGATACCCACGACCTCGTGCATCACCTTGGCCACGGGGGCCAGGCAATTGGTGGTACAACTTGCCGCCGACAGCACGATGTCCTGGGCCGTGACGGTGTCGTGATTTACACCGTAAACCACCGTCTTGTCGGCGTTCTTTGCCGGAGCCGAGCAGATCACCCGGCGCGCACCACGCTCGACATGGACCGAGGCCGCCTCTTTCGAGTTGAATACACCCGTACATTCCAGGACCACATCGACACCATCCCAATCCAGATTGGCGGGATCGCGCTCGGCGGTCAGGCGCACGGTCTGCCCGTTGATCCTGAGGTCATTGCCTTCGGGCACGACAGCGCCGTTGAAACGGCCGTGAACCGAATCGAACTTCATCAGATGGCTCAGCACCTCGGGGCCGCCCGATGCGTTGATGGCCACCAGATCCATCTCGTCCCCAAAGGACTCGATGATGAGACGCGCAGCGCAGCGACCGATCCGGCCAAAACCGTTGATAGCAACCTTGAGTGTCATGGGTGTCCCTCGTCCTTGCACTTGTTACTTGAGCAGTTTTCTCGCGGCCTCTACCGCCGCCAAGGCGGTGATGCCAAAATGTTCATAGAGATCCGATGCCGGGGCAGATGCGCCAAAGCCGCTCATGCCGATAAAGGCGCCGTTCTGGCCGATATACCTGTCCCATCCCATCTGGATGGCGGCCTCGATCACGACGCGGGGGGCAGTGCCCAGAACGGTCTCGCGATATGCGGCGTCCTGCTGATCGAACAGTTCCAGGCAGGGGGCGGAAACGACAGCGGCCTTGATCCCCTCGGCGGCCAGCTTGTCGGCGGCCTCAAGCGCCAGCGACACCTCGGATCCGGTGGCGATCAGCGTCACGTCGCGCGCGCCATCGGTTTCGCGCAGCACATAGGCGCCTTTGGCGGTCATGTTTTCGGACACATCATCACGCACGCAGGGCAGGCCCTGGCGTGACAGGCACAGCACATAGGGTGTCTTGTCGGATGCAACGGCCAGCTCCCATGCCTCGGCGGTTTCCACCACATCGGCGGGGCGCACCACGTTCAGGTTGGGCATGGCGCGCAAGCCGGCGATGGTTTCCACCGGCTGATGCGTCGGGCCGTCTTCGCCAAGGCCGATGCTGTCATGGGTCATCACATAGGTAACAGGCTGTTCCATCAGCGCCGACAGGCGCATGGCCGGGCGCGCGTAATCGGCAAAGACCAGAAAGGTGCCGCCATAGGGGCGCAGGCCGCCATGCAGGCTGATGCCGTTCATGGCCGCGGCCATCTCGAATTCGCGGATGCCGTATTCGACATAGTCGCCCGCATAATTGTCGCGCGAGACGATGGTCATGCCGCCGGTTTTCGTGTTGTTCGATCCCGTCAGGTCGGCCGAACCACCAACCATGTTGGGAACGGAAGCATTGACCACCTCAAGCGCCATCTGCGAGGCCTTGCGGGTGGCCACCTTGGGCTGATCCGCAACCAGTTGCGCCTTGTAGGCGGCCATGGCCTCGGCCAGCGCGTTGCGGGCAGTGCCATCATGTGCGGCGTTGAATTCTGCGGCCCTGGGAGATGCGGCAAGGCGGGCCTCCCAGGCGGTGCGCGCCTCGGCGCCGCGCGCGGCAATCGCGTGCCAGTCGGCATAGACGGCCTCGGGCACCTCGAAGGGGGGGTGATCCCAGCCCAGCTGCTTGCGCGCGGCGGCGATTTCGTCATCACCCAGTGGCGCGCCGTGGGTGGCCGAGGTGCCCTGCTTGTTGGGGGCGCCAAAGCCGATGATCGTCTCGCAGGCAATCAACGAGGGGCGGCCATCGGCCCGCGCGGCCGCGATCGCGCCGGCAATGGCCTCGTTGTCATGGCCGTCGATGCGGGCGACATGCCAGCCGGCGGCCTCAAAGCGGGCCAACTGGTCGGTCGAGGTGGAAATATCGGTGCTGCCGTCGATGGTGATCTTGTTGTCGTCCCAAAGAACGATCAGGCGGCCAAGACCCAGATGACCGGCGAGGTCGATGGCCTCGTGGCTGATGCCCTCCATCAGGCAGCCGTCGCCGGCAATGACATAGGTGTAGTGATCGACCAGATCGTCACCGAAACGCGCATTCATCATGCGCTCGGCCAGCGCCATGCCGACCGAGGTGCCAACCCCCTGCCCCAGCGGGCCGGTGGTGGTCTCGATCCCGTCCGCATGGCCATATTCCGGGTGGCCCGCCGTGCGGGCGCCCAGCTGGCGGAAATTGCGGATCTGGTCCATGCCCATGTCGCCGTAGCCGAGCAGATGGTTGATCGCGTACAGCAGCATCGAGCCATGCCCGGCTGACAGCACGAAACGGTCGCGATCGGCCCATTTCGGGGCCGAAGGATCGATATTGATGAAGCGGTTGAACAGCACGGTCGCCACATCTGCCATGCCCATCGGCATGCCGGGGTGACCTGAATTGGCCTTTTGAATCGCATCCATCGCCAGGGCGCGGATCGCGTTGGCCATCATCTTTTCATTGGCTTGGGTCATCGGGGTCGTCCTTTATGCGCGACGGGCGTTGTCGATCAGGCGGAAGATCAGCGGCGTCAGGATCAGCTGCATGGCCAGATCCAGCTTGTTGCCGGGGATCACGATGGAATTGGCGCGGCTCATCCAGCTGCCGTCGATCATCGAGATCAGATAGGGAAAGTCGATGCCGCGCGGGTTAGCGAAACGGATGACCACGAGGCTCTCGTCCGGGGTCGGGATCCAGCGGGCGACAAAGGGGTTCGAGGTATCGACGACCGGCACACGCTGAAAGTTGATGTCGGTTTGCGTGAATTGCGGGCAGATGCATTTCACATAGGCATCCATGCGGCGCAGGATGACATCGGTTACAGCCTCGGTAGAATAGCCGCGCTGGGCCTTGTCGCGGTGGATCTTTTGAATCCATTCAAGGTTGATGACCGGCACCACCCCGATCTTGAGGTCGGCGTAATCCGCAATCTTGATGTCGTCGGTCTTTACCGCGCCGTGCAGGCCCTCATAGAACAGCACATCAGAGTCATCCTCGAAATCACGCCAATCGGTGAATTCGCCGGGCGGAACGCCGTATTTTATCGACTCTTCCTCGTCATGCACATAGGTGCGCGTGTGCCCCTTGCCGGTATTGCCATAGATGCGGAAAACGTTTTCCAGTTCCTTCAACTCGTTCGCCTCATAGGAAAAATGGCTGAAGGAATGGTCGCCCTCGGCGAGGCGGCGTTCGAGTTCGGCCTTCATTTCGGCCCGGTTATAGCGGTGAAAGGCGTCGCCCTCGATCGACACCGAGTTGACGCCCTCGCGGCGAAAGATCTGGTCAAAGGTATGCTTGACGGTCGAAGTTCCTGCACCGGAAGACCCGGTAACCGAAATGATCGGGTGTTTGATGCTCATGCTTGTGGTCCTCAGTCTCTGAACAGACCGCGTTCCCTGAACAGGGCCGAAGTCTCGTTTTCGGGAAGGTCGTGATAGGTGGCCACGCGGTTCACCTTTTCCGGCGTGCCGAATACCAGCGGCGTGCGGCCATGCAATGTCTTGACAGTCTGTTCCAGCAGCCGGTCGCAGCCATCGGTCGCCAGCCCGCCGGCCTGTTCGACCAGCATCGCGATCGGGGCGCATTCATAAACCATGCGCAGCCGACCGTGCTCATAGCCCTTGCGGGCGTCGGACGGATACAGAAAGATGCCGCCGCGGCTGATGATCCGGTGTGTTTCGGCGACCAGCGATGCCACCCAGCGCATGTTGAAATTCTTGCCGCGCGGGCCGGTTTCGCCAGCAAGGCAATCGTCGATATAGGCACGGATCGGCTTGGTCCAGTGACGATAGTTCGAGGCGTTGATGGCGAATTCATGGCTGGCCTCGGGAACGCGCACCTTGTCATTGACCAGCACGAATTCGCCCTGATCCGGGTCAAGAATGAAGGACAGCGTACCCTTGCCGAAGGTCACCATGAGGCCCGTCTGCGGGCCATAGATGATGTATCCCGCGGCGATCTGCTCGGTACCCGGCCGCAGAAAGCTGGCGACCGGATCATCCTTGGCCTCGTAGATCGAAAAGATCGTGCCGATCGAGACGTTCACGTCGATATTGCTGGAACCATCCAGAGGGTCGGTCGCCAGCGCCAGGTGGCCCTCGGGATTGATCTCGACAACATCTTCGCGTTCTTCGGATGCGTACCAGCGAACGGCAGTGTCGCGCAGCGCATCAAAGAACATCTCGTCGGCAATGATGTCGAGCGCCTTTTGCCCGTCGCCATCGGTGTTGTGGCCGACCTCCTGTCCCATCGCCCCCTCGAGCGCACCTCGGGCAATCTTGTGCGACAGCTTCTTGCCCACTTCGCACATGGCCAGGACAGCTTGCCCCAGATCCTCGGGGATATCGGTGTCGTTCGCCAGATATTTCGCCAGGTCCACGGGTTTCACCATAAGGGCTTCCTTCGGTTTTCTTGGGCTTTGCGCCCTCTGTTTGGCGTCTTGCGGACAAAAAGGAAATTGAAAAAAATCTCAAACGCGTTAAAGAAAATTTATGATCAATGAATCCGCCATCACCCTGAAACAGCTGCGCGCGCTGGTCGCCATCGCCGAAAACGGCTCGCTCACGGCGGCGGCCGAGGTCCTTGGCCTGACCCCGCCGGCGGTGTCCACCCAGCTCAAGCTGCTCGAAGAGAACCTGGGGGCGCGCCTGATGATGCGCGGCAATGACGGCAAGACCAGCCTGACATCGCCCGGCGAAGAGGTCTTTCGCAGCACCAAGCAGATCGAGGCATCGCTAACCAACTGTTATGAAAAGGTGAAATCCATCCGGCAGGGCAAGCTGGGATACCTGGCCATCGGCGTGGTCAGCACCGGAAAATACTTTGCGCCGCAACTCGTGTCGATGTTCCAGCGGGCCAATCCCGACATTCAGGTCGGCCTGAGAATCGGGAACCGCGAGGAAATCATTGCGCATGTCATGGAAGGCGCAGTCGATCTGGCGATCATGGGCCGGCCGCCACGCGCGCCGGTGGTGACCGCCGAAATCCTGGGGCCGCACCCGCATATTTTCATCGCCCCAAAAGGGCACCGGCTGGCAACGGGGCGCGACGTTTTGCCCGAGGAGTTGCTCAAGGAAACCTTCCTCGTGCGCGAAAGGGGCTCGGGAACGCGAATCCTGATGGAACGCCTTCTCGACCGACTCGGGGAAGGGCGCGCCTATGAGACGGTCAGCATGGGGACCAACGAAACCATCAAGCAGGCGGTCATCGCCGGCCTGGGCATCGCCTTCATCTCGGGGCATACGGTGGCCAGCGAGCTCGCCGACGGGCGGCTTGTGCAGATCAAGGCCCCGGGCGTGCCCATCACCCGGCAATGGTTCCTGATGCACCGGCGTGACATGCCGCTTACGGCGGTAACCGAAAAATTCCGCCGGTTCGTGATTGCACGCAAGGGAAGTTACTTTCCCAAACTTCCCGATTGAACCTGTTGCCTGGGTAAATCCTGCCGGGGTCTGCGGGCCGCCAGGCCGCAAGCCGTCCGCACGTCGAGGCCCACGGCCAGTACCGTGCCCGGCCCCCCGGATGGACCGGTCGCAAAGCCCGTCACGGAGCTGCGCTTGTCTTATAATTAATAACATTCTAATCTATGCATGAAACAACAGGACTGGAACCGAAAACATGAAAGACAGGATTCTGAAGGAACTCAAGACCGTCACGGCACAGGGGCTGAGGGGGGATATCGTGACGCTGGGGCTGGTCTCGGACATCGTCGTGAACGAAGGCAAGGTGATCTTTTCGATTACCGTGCCCGAGGGCTATGCCGGCGACCTGGCGCCCCTGCGTGAACAGGCCGAAAAGGTCGTCGCCGCAATCGATGGCGTGGACAGCGTGCTGGTTGCGCTGACCGCCGAAAAGGCCGAGCAGTTCGACCCTGCCCAGCAGCCACCCAAGCTGAGCCGCAAGAAAGAGCGCGACCTCGGCCCCGACCTGCGGCCGGAACCCGGCTCGATCCCGGGGGTCAAGACCGTTCTGGCGGTCGCCTCGGGCAAGGGCGGGGTGGGCAAGTCAACCACCGCAGTCAACCTGGCGCTGGCATTGCAGGGGCTGGGCATGAAGGTCGGCCTGCTTGACGCCGACGTCTACGGCCCCTCGATCCCGCGCCTGCTGGGTGTCAACAACCGCCCCGAAATCGAGGACGACCGCATCAAGCCCCTGCAGGCCCACGGCATGCAGGTCATGTCGATGGGCATGCTGATGGACGAGGAATCCCCCGTCATCTGGCGGGGGCCGATGGTGGTTTCGGCCCTGATGCAGCTGGTGCGCGAGGTGGACTGGGGAAATCTCGACGTTCTGGTCCTCGACATGCCCCCCGGAACGGGCGACACCCAGCTGACCATGGCCCAGCAGGTGCCGCTGACGGGCGCGGTGATCGTCTCGACGCCTCAGGATCTGGCGCTGATCGACGCACGCAAGGGGCTCAAGATGTTCAAGAATGTCGATGTACCGATTTTCGGGATCGTCGAAAACATGAGCACCTTCATCTGCCCCCATTGCGGGGAAAGCTCGGACATCTTTGGCCATGGCGGCGCCAAAGACGAATCGCACAAGCTGCAGGTTCCTTTCCTTGGCGCGGTGCCCCTGCACATGGATATCCGCAAGAATTCCGACGATGGAACACCTGTCGTGGTGTCCCAACCCGATGGCCCGCATGCAGCGATCTACCGCAAGATCGCGCTCAAGGTGGCGGCCCAGCTGATCCCCGGGGATACCGACGACTGAGCGGCACCCGTTGCCAGCGCACGGTTCATGACCCGGACAGACGACAAAGGGCGGTGAGTACCTTCACCGCCCTTTTTTCGATTGGATTTCCCGATGACCCGGCCCTATCTGGTAACCGGATCGGGTGCCGGGCACGGCGGCCACGGAAATTCAGGCCACGGCCTCCATGATCTTCATGCCCAGTATGCCGCCCATGATGATCGAGATCAGCGCGATCAACGACCCCAGCGCCAGCGTGGACATGCCCGTGATTCCCTGTCCGACGGTACAACCCAGTGCGATGACGCCACCTGTGCCCATCAGCACCGCACCGAAAAGGTTGCGCAGCGTGTCGGGAACCCCGTTGAACGTCGCCAGATTGAACCGCCGATGCACGACCGAGCCCAGAAACGCCCCCAGAATGGCGCCGAACGTCGTGACCACGGCAAAGCTGGGATAGGCAAAGGCCGTCGAGTTCATCACATAAAACAGCGTATCCCCTGATGGCCGCACATAGGTCAGCGAAATCAGCTGAACCGGAACATCGGCAAATTCGTCCTGCGCCAGCCCGGTCAGCAGCCAGCCCGCCGTCACCGTCAGCCCGATGCCGAATCCGGCCACGATATTGCGGCCCGACTTGCGGAACTCGGGGGACATGAAACAGTAGATAGCGATTCCGCCTGCAATGACCAGGGCGACCAGCAGGTTGGCAGTACCTGGCGCCATGCCGGTGAGGCGTGAAAGAAACGCGTCCATCCCCTGGGTTTCCATGCCAAGCTGGGTCAGATCCACGGCAACAGAGCCGAAGATCAGCAACCGCAGCGGCCCCAGAAGGCCGCGAATCGTTGCATAGGCGGCCAGCCCCGCGACCACTATGATCAGGAGCGAGCGCAGGTCACCGCCACCCGCACGCACGAGGTTCCTGCTCATGCACCCACCGGCAAAGACCATTCCGATGCCGAACATCAGCCCGCCGACAATATTTCCAAGCCACCCGAACGAGGGCGTCAGATACATCGCATCGGCCGGATTGATCGCCCCGAGACGGCTGAGCACCAGAACCCCGGCAACGGCAGTGCCGGTGGCCAGCATCCAGGCGCGGAAACGATTGAAATTTCCAAACGACATGAAATCGGAAATCGAGCCCATGGCGCAGAAATTCGTGCGAAACACGATATAGCCAAAGACCATCCCGATCAGCAGGCCACCCCATCCGATGTAAAAGGCCGGCGCGGCGGTGACGGCCTCTCTCCAAGCATCCAACATGTGAATCCCCCTTGTTCTGTGTCCGGGGTTTGTTCCTCCCCGTAACTTTTTCTACCCTGCGATGAAACATCTTCAAACATCAGCATATTATATTGCGTTTGGCATGGCTACCTTGTTTTCGCAATCCCGAGGCAAGAATCAGCCTTTCCCGCACCTTTTCGCGCGGGTCATGAAACGACAGGATGTAAGGGGGATCAGCTCTTGTCGTTACAGTATATCTGGTAAAGGGTCCCGATCAGGGTTTCGGCCTCGTCGCTGGCCAGCGAGTAATAGACCGACTGCGCCTCGCGCCGTGTGGTCACCAGGCGTTGGCCCCGCAGAATCGCCAGTTGCTGCGACAATGCCGACTGGCTGAGGCCGACATGGCCCTGAAGCTGTTGAACAGACTTTTCGCCATCAAGCAAATTGCACAGAATCATCAACCGCGACTGGTTGGCCATGACCTTGAGCAATTCGCTGGCCTTCGAGGCGTTGTTCTTGAGTTCCGAGATATCCATGACTTTCTTATCCATGAAACGCTGACCCCTGGCACCATAATATCCGAAAAAATGCCGGATTTCCCGTGATTGACGCGCATAAACGCCATTTTGACACAAATTTGCAAGTCACTCGTTCACTTTCCCGCGTTGACAAGCGAGCCTTCCTTGACCCTATGTATCATTTTTAGTATTCAAGATTTCTAATAATTGAAAGTGTCAAAAGACCTTTACAGCAGTCAGGAGGGAAAAGACATGCTGGATAACGCTCAACAGGGAGACATGGAAAACGCAAAGAGCATGTCGATCATTGTCACGAAGGGCTCGCTCGACTGGGCTTACCCGCCCTTCATCCTGGCAACGACGGCTGCCGCGATGGATATCAACGTGACGATGTTCTTCACCTTCTACGGGCTCGCACTTCTGAAAAAGGATCTCGACCTCAAGGTCACGACCCTTGGCAACCCGGCGATGGAGATGCCCATGATGGGCATGCACATGTCCATGCCGAATATCGTTTCGGTCATCCCCGGCGTTGACCGGATGGCAACCACGATGATGAAGAACCTGATCAAGAAAAAGGGCGTCGCATCGATCCCCGAACTGCGCGAAGCCGCCGTTGATCTGGATATTCGCATCATTGCCTGCCAGATGACCCTGGACCTGTTCGAAATGAAACAGGAAGACATGATCGACGGAATCGAGATCGGCGGTGCTGCAACCTATATGGAAACTGCCAGCAAGTCCGACATCAACCTTTTCATCTGAGCCGGGCACGCGGCTCCTACCGTTCAACAGCATAAGGGAAAGACGAATGGCTGAACATGTACTGAACGCAGAAGGGCTCAATTGCCCGCTTCCGATTCTCAAGGCCAAGAAGGCCCTGAAATCGGTACCTCAGGGCGAGATCCTTGTGGTGACCTCGACCGACCCCGGCTCGGTCGCCGACTTTGCTGCGTTCTGCAATCAGACGGGTAACGAGTTGGTCAGCTCGTCGAGCGAGGGCAATGTCTATCGTTTCGAGATCAAGCGCGTCTGACGACCCCGCCACCCTGACAGAAAGACATCGGACCCCCGCCCCGCGGCGGGGGTTTTCATTTGCCGGCCTTGTGCCTTCTGACGAAATCGACAAAATGCGCCACCCAGGGGTGCGATGGGGTGTTGCGCAGATGACAGAACCCGGCCACCAGATTGTTGATGACGATCCCGTCATGCACGCCGTCGATCCCGGCCCCACGCTGGATGGTCCTGCAATAATGCAGGTCACCCGACAGGCCCGCTATGGTGGCGTAATGAAACTCATGGGCCTTGATACGCCGTGTTTCCGGCTCCCAAGGGTGGGCGGATGTGTTCGAGAACACCGCGTATCCGCGCCCTTGGGGGCGATCATGCATCTCGGCCACGCCGGGCACGGCACCGACCATCGGCCATTTCCGGCCTTTCCATGATATGACCTGGGAAAGGTACATCAGCCCGCCACACTCGGCGTAAACGGGCATGCCCCCCTCGACAGCCTTGCGTATGGCCGTGCGCATCGCCTCGTTGCGGGACAGTTCCTCCATCATCATCTCGGGGAACCCTCCGCCGATGAAAAGGCCATCGACATCGGGCAGCGCGACGTCGTTCAGGGTATCAAAGGGCACCAGATCGGCGCCAGCCTCGGCAAAGGCCTCGATATCGTCCGGGTAATAGAATCCAAAGGCCGTGTCGCGGGCGATACCGATACGCAACCTTGCGCCCCGTGCCTGTGGCGGGGTCGGGCGGGCCCCGGCACGCAGAGGCGGGGCGGTACCGGCCAGATCGGACAAGGCGTCGAGATCGACCGAATCCGCCATGACGGCGGCGAATGTCGCAATCATCCGATCGACATGGCCTTCCTCGGCCGGAGTGGTCAGGCCAAGGTGCCTTTCACCGATTTCCAGTTCGCGATTGCGCCAGACAGCCCCCAGTACCGGCAGGTCTGTGTATGCCTCGATCGCGGCGCGCAGCTTGCCCTCGTGGCGCGGGCCGCCAACCTTGTTCAGGATGACACCGGCAACCCGGACGGAATTGTCAAAGCCGACATAACCCTGCAGAAGGGGCGCTATCCCTCGTGTCATGCCCCCGGTATCGACGACCAGCACAACAGGCGCGGACAGCAGCCTGGCCAGTGCGGCATTGGAATCGGTCCCGTCCAGGTCAACCCCGTCATACAGCCCCTTGTTTGCCTCGATCAGCGAAACTTCCGCGCCGCGGGACCGGCTGACATGCAGCGTCACCAGCTGATCCGGTGTCATGGTGTTGAAATCGAGGTTGTAGCACGGTCGGCCGCTGGCGGCAGACAGCCACATCGGATCGATATAGTCGGGCCCTTTCTTGAAGGCCTGCACCTGGCGTCCGCGCAAGGTCAGCGCACGGGCCAGCCCGGTCGAGACAACCGTCTTGCCGGATGACTTATGCGCGGCGGCGATCAGGAAGCGGGACATCGCCACCCCCACTCAGAGGCAGAAAGCCGCGATCACGCTCCGACCACAGCTGTTGGGCCTGCGCCTGCGCGTCCTCGATGTTCTTGGCCTTGCCCATTGTTCTCAGGGTGATTGCGATCGTCCCCGTGACCGAGGCCTCGGCATAGGGGTTGTCGGCCGTGCCGCGCCACACCGCGATCATGTCATCGATCCGCATGTCTCGATCGGCCTCTTGATGGGGGTCGGCCAGCAGGGCCGGCCAGGTCTCGACGACGGGGTCGGTATCGCCGAACGTGCTCCACACCACGGTCGGCTTGTTCGGCCGCCGCTCGATCTCGCCGCCCTCGCCGCGGAATACCGCCATGCGAGGCTGGCCCAGAATGCGCGCCGCACCCGCGTGTATATCCATGAATCCGCGGTGAAAGATCCCCTGCATCATGGTCGGCGCACCGAACGGGTTCAGCATGCGCGCAAAGGAATGCACCGGCGAGCGCAGACCGAGGATCGGCCGCAACTCGATCAGGTGGCTGAGGCCGGGGCTGAGCACGGCCAGCGGCACATAGGCGAAATTGCGCGTCGCGATCTGGTCGGCCGCCTGTTCCAGGCTGGTGGCCGCAGGAAAGCCAAGCTGCGCAAGAACCTCGCGGGTATAGAGGCGCCCGGGCGTATGCCCTTCGGCACCGTGCATGAAGATCCTGTAGCCGGCTCCCGCCATGGCCAGAACGGACAGGACGAACCACGGCAGCTGGATCCGCTTGCCGGCATAGGATGACCAGTCCAGATCGACCTCGGGGATTTCGGCGGGCAGATCGAATGTCGCACGTGCTCCCAGGGTAAAGCCGGCGATCTCTTCCGGGGCCTCCTCCTTGAGGCGCAGCAACATGAGGAACGCGCCGATCTGTTCGGCCACCGCCTCGCCCCGCAGGATCATTGCCATCGCGTCGCGCGATTCCTCCAGCGTCAGGTGACGCTGTTTGGTCTTGCCGCGCCCCAGGATGGCGACAAAGCGCGCAAAGGGATGTGTTTCCTGCATGGCAGTTTCCGACTCCGCATGGCGGGCGCCAGAGACGCCCGGTTTCACATCTGGCCTACATTGGCATCCGAAAGGTTGGTCGGCAAGATGCGCAGCACCTTCATGCCTAGCCCGGTAATGGTCAGCGCCAGCGCGACCCCGCCCATGCCCAGCAGGAATTCGGGCCAGCTGGGGTTATAGGTATTGACTACCCCGTCGAAAAAGCTGCTGGACGCCGTGAACCCCGGAAAGATGTTCAACGGATAGGCCTGGCCGCCAATGACGATCACATAGACCTGCGCAAATCCGCCCAGGATGACCAGGATCGAGGCCACGATGGTCGAGGCCGGTTTCCGGCCGCCCGTCGGGTGGAAAACCAGTGCCAGGGGAATCAGCCCTCCAATCAGCACCTGCCCGACCCAGAACAGGGTCGTATAGATTCCACCGTTGAACAGGATGAACCGCTCGATCCCGCCATTGCGGGCCCAGTACCCGCTGGTCAGATGCTGGATCGCGGTAAAGTACAGAACCAGCCCGACAAAGATACCCAGAAGCCTCCCCAGCCGGTTCAGCAGCTTCGGGCCAAAGGGCCGCCCCGTAACCCTGGTCGTGAAGGTCACGACCAGAATGAAAACCGCCAGACCAAAGGCAAAGGACATCACGATGAACAACGGCGCCATGATTGCCGATTCATAGGCTGCCCTGGCCACCAGCCAGCCAAAGATCGAGCCCGTGCCCGTGGTCAGTGCCAGACGCCAGATGAAGGCGACAAAACCGGCGGTCTTGACAACCTTGGCCGGCATGGATCGCGCCATCTGGGTGTACAGATAGATACCGACGATCAGAAAGAAGCCGTTATAGAGATAAATATTCCACGCAAAGATCGACTTGAAGTTATACGTGGTCATGGCGATGATCAGCCGGTCCGGCCGGCCCAGGTCAAGCACCAGCACCGCCAGACCGCCCGCCAGCAGCGCCATGGCCAGCAATGCCGAAAGGCGTGAGAGCGGCTTGTAAGGGGTCTTGCCGAACACGCTGGCAATCGAGGCGACATTCAGTGCACCCGATGCAGCAACGATCAGGAAGATGGCAAATACATGGGGCAGACCCCAGACGATCTGGTTGGTCATCCCGGTCACGATGTGACCGTATTCCTCCATGTACAGAACGGCACCCGCCGCCCCGAGCAGAAAGACCCCCAGAAGGGCCGCCGTCTGCAGGATGGCACGGTTGGCCTGGATTTCGCGATAGATTGTGCGTTCCATGTCGTGACCCCCTTAAAGATTGCTGTAGCGCACGCCCGGGTTCAGACCCAGATCGTCACGCAACGCGGTTGAGGGATATTTTGCCAGCGCCTTGGATATCTCGCTTTCGGGATCCTTCAGATCGCCGAAAATGATGGCCCCGTGGCCCGTCGCATTACAGGCCTCGACACAGGCCGGAATGCGTCCGGTATCGACGCGATGCACGCACATGGTGCAGCTTTCCACGGTACCCTTGCCGCGCGGCGCCCAGGTTTTCTGTTCATCCACGATGTTCTCGTGAACGAACGAGCGGGCCTTGTAGGGGCAGGCCATCATGCAATAACGGCAACCGATGCAGATATGCTTGTCCACCAGCACGATCCCGTCAACGCGCTTGAACGAGGCCCCGGTCGGGCAGACGTCCACGCAAGGGGGCTCTTCGCAATGCTGGCACATGGTCACGAGATATTCCTCGCGCCCGGTGTCGTTATCGGTCAGCGTCACCTTGCGGATCCACTGGGCATCGGTTTCCTTGTTGACCGGCAATCTCCAGCCATTCTCCTGCGAGCAGGCGCTGACACATGCAGTGCAGTCCTTGACGCATTTGTTGACGTCGATCAGCAAGCCCCACCTCTTGGCCGGGTCGGCGTTCGCCTTGGCCTCGGACCCGCCAAAGGCCATCAGCGTGACACCCGGCGCCAGAGTGATGGTTGCCAGCGCCGCACCGGCCCTGAGAAAATCGCGGCGATCCATTTCCGAGGGTTTCTTGCTGAATTTGAGCGCCGGCAGTTTCATTGCCCGGTCTCCTTCCCGGTCTTGTTCAGATAGGCGGCCAGTTCATTGCTGTCCGGCGCCTTGCGCGGAGAAAGGAAGGCCTGCGTCTTTTCCTCGGGTTTCGAGTTGTGGCACATGAAGCAATCGACCTTGACGGCCGCATAATCATGACAGACGCGGCAGAAATACTTGGGGTCGTCGTAACCGACCGGCTGGCCATCTGCCCCCTTGACCGCATGGCAGCTGACACAGCCCTTGAGGCTGAACTCGATGTCCCGGTCGCCCTGGCGCATGGTCAGATTGCGATCATGCAACAGCATCTTGGGGTGGTTGATCCGCATCCAGAGGTTCCCCTCGGGATGCGGCTTCCCTGTGGCCTTGGGTATCTCGGGGCCCAGATTTCCAGCGATGGCCGTATGGCCGGCCAGGGCTGTTGCGAGAATGAAAAAGACCAGCAGACGTTTCATCGCTATTCCCCAAGACCCATTTTGATATAGCCGGTCGGACAGACATCGGCACAGATATGGCACCCGATGCACCGCGTGTAATCGGTATAGACATACCGGCCCACGGCGCGTTCGGATTTCGGCACCCGATGCACCGCGTCCTGCGGGCAGTAGATCACGCAGTTGTCGCATTCAAAGCACATGCCGCAGGACATGCAGCGTTCGCCTTCCTTGCGGGCCTGTTCCTCGGAATAGGCGATGATGCGTTCTTCGAAATTGCCCAGAACCTCATCACCTTCGATACGCACCTCTTCGCGGCGCTCGCGGGGAACGAAATTGAAGTGCCCCTTGAACAGCTCGTCATGGGGAATGATCTGGCTGTCCGAACGATCCTCGAAATTGTGGATGGCGAATTTCGCGTCCGACGTGCCCCGCGTCTGTTCGTGGCCGTAAGGCTCGGGGTCCTTGCCACGACGGTGCAGTTCCTCGAGCAGGTTGAAATGATGCACGTCGATCTTGGGGCGCTTTTCGATATCGCCGTCGTCCAGATAGTCGGTGATGGCCTCGGCGGCCACGCGGCCATGTCCGATCGCGGTTGTCAGCAGATGCGGCTTGACGATATCGCCGCCGGCAAAATGCTTGGCCTTGCCCTTGACGTGATACCCGTTCTCGATGTCGATGAAACCGCGACCATTGTCCAGATCCTCGACCCCGGTCAGATCGCCATACTGACCGATGGCCGAGATGATGATGTCGCATTCGATCTCGAACTCGGTGCCCTCGCGCGGGATCGGCGTCATGCCCTTCATGTCGCATTCGCACATCTTCAGCGCGACGGCCTTGCCGTTTTCGTCCTTGATGACCTCAAGCGGCATGACTCCGCCCCTGATCTCGACCCCTTCGCGCTTGGCATCCTCGCGCTCGTGTTCGGCGGCGGTCATCTCCTCGACAGGAAACAGCGAGGTCAGGACCGCTTCGATACCCTCGCGGCGCAGGCTGTGGGCAACATCCTTGCCGGTGAAATCCAGCACGGTGCCGTCGCCATGTTCGGGAACGGCGACCTCGGTGATATGGCCCAGACGGCGCGCAACCGATGCAACGTCGATCGAGGTGTCACCACCACCGACCACGACGACCTTTTTCGCGGTGCCCAGAACATAGCCTTCGTTGAACGCATCCAGGAATTCGATGCCGTTGATACAGTTGTCGGTGCCCTTCCAGCCGGGGATCGGCAGATCGCGCCCCTTTTGCGCGCCCAGCGCCCAGAAGATGGCGTCAAAGGCGTCTTCCAGCTCGTCCACCGACACGTCGACCCCAACCCTGGTGTTGGTATGCACATCAACGCCCATATCGATGATGCGGCCGATTTCCTTGTCCAGCATGTCGCGTGGCGTCCGATAGCCGGGGATACCATAGCGCATCATGCCGCCCAGTTCGGAATTGGCCTCGAACAGGGTCACGCCATGGCCCTGACGACGCAGGAAGAACGCCGCAGCCAGACCGGCCGGGCCGCCACCGATGACGGCGATCTTGCGGCCGGTGTCGGGGCCGGGCTCGGGTGCTTTCAGCGCGTTCTCGTTGGCCCAGTCGCCGACATATTGCTCGACACCGTTGATGCCGACATATTCGTCGACCTCGTTGCGGTTACAGCCCGATTCACAGGGCGCCGGGCAGACCCGCCCCATGGTGGCCGGAAAGGGGTTGGCCTCCAGCATCCGCTGAAACGCGTATTCCTGCCAGGTCATGCCCTCGACCGGGGGTTTGTCCATGCCGCGCGCGATCGCCAGCCAGCCGCGGATTTCGTGGCCCGACGGGCACGAGCCCTGGCAGGGCGGGGTCTTGGCGACATAGGTCGGGCACTTGTAGGAATGGTCCTGCTGGAAGATCTTTTCCTCCAGGTCCCAATCCTTGGGTGTCTCGCCCTCCCTGAAGCGGCGGAAAGTCAGTTTCTCGTCGGGTGAAAGATCGTTCATTGTTTTGCCTCCGCTGCTGCCGCATCCCCTTGGGGCGCCGCATCCTCTTCAACTTCCTGGCCACCAAGGATGATGGCATTCGATACCAGTTGGTGAACGGACAGGATCGAATCCATGCCGTATCCGTATTTGGGCATCACCTTCGAGAACTGCGTCTTGCAGATCGCGCAGATCGCCGCCATGTGGGTGACGCCGAAATCGTCGGTCACCTGTTTCAGGGCCTTCATGCGCGGCCCCGCCCCCTTGACGCGGATGTCCATGATCTCGTCGGTCAGCAGACCGCCGCCGCCGCCGCAACACACGGTGCTTTCCATGATCGTGTCGCGGTCCATGTCGTAATAGTGGTTGCAAACGGCCTTGAGCACATTGCGCGGGATCTCGAACTGACCGCCCGGCTTGTCGCCCATGCGCGAAGCGCGCGCCACGTTGCAGCTGTCATGATAGGTCAGCCGGATGTGATCGTTTCGCGACTTGTCCAGCTTGAGAGTGCCCTTCTGGATTTCGTTCCAGGTGAATTCCAGAATGTGCTGCGGTACCGGGTAATTCGGATCCAGAAAATCAAAAGGCCCCGCCAGGGTATTGAGGAAACTGTAAGCAACACGCCACGCATGGCCGCATTCGCCAAAGATGATACGCTTGACGCCCAGATCCTCGGCCGCCTTGCGGATGCGCAGCGAAACATCGCGCATGTTTTCGTACGAGCCGATAAACATGCCGAAATTCGCGGCCTCGGACGCATAGGAGGACAGTGTCCAGCTGACGCCCGCCTCGTGGAAGACCTTGGCATAACCGATCAGGCCCTCGATATGCGGCTCGGCAAAGAAATCGGCGCTGGGCGTCACCAGCAGGATGTCGGCGCCCTTTTCATCGAGCGGGATGCGCACGCTGATGCCGGTATCGTCCTCGATATCCTCTTCCAGCCCTTCCAGCGTGGCAGCAAGCGCCTTTTCCTGCAGGCCCAGGTTGTTGCCCACATCCTTGACCTTGCCGATGATCTCGTTGCAGTATTTGTCGCCCAGGCCCACGCTGTCCATGATTTCGCGCGCGGCCATCGAGATTTCCGCCGTGTCGATGCCATAGGGACAAAAGACCGAGCAGCGGCGGCATTGGCTGCACTGGTGGTAATAGGCATACCATTCATCCAGCACTTCCTTGGTCAGGTCGCGCGCACCGACAAGCCACGGGAAATACTTGCCGGCAAAGGTATAGTAACGGCGATAGACGCTGCGCAGCAGATCCTGGCGCGCAACGGGCATGTTCTTGGGGTCGCCCGAACCCAGGAAATAGTGGCATTTATCGGTGCAGGCACCGCATTTCACGCAGGCATCCAGATAGACCTGAAAGGCGCGGTTCTTCTTGGCCAGCTCACCCATCTTGGCGATGGCGACCTCTTGCCAGTTGTCGATCAGCTCACCCGGAAAGCCCAGCTTGAGGTTATGTTCGGGATAGGCCGGATAAGGCTTGCTTTCGGCCATCGCATCGCAGGCCAGGCGCGGTATTTCCAACGGGTCGCCGTCGGGGCCGCGAATATCCATCATCTCGGCCGGTTTCTTGTTTTCGCTGTCGTCGAGAGGTGCCATTGTCCCCTATGCCTCCCTTATTTTTCCAGTTCCGCCGCCCAGGGGGCGAGGTGACGTTTCTCACGAGGGTTGTCGATCTGGTTCCGCGTCGGGCTGAAGAAGATTCCCGGAGCATGAAGCAGTTTCGAAATCGGGAAAACGATGAACAGCACCGCGACCAGCCCCAGATGAATCAACAGCGCCGGCGTGTCGGGCAGCTCGTTGATCTGAAAGCGCAGCAACCCCAGGAAGAACATCTTGACCCCGATGATATCGGTCGGCGTGAGGAAACGCATGGTCATGCCGCTCAGCGCAATGGCAATCAGCAGAGCCAGCATCAGATGGTCGGACGGGTTGGTGATATAGCGGATGCGCTCGACCAGAATCCGGCGCCCCCACAGCCCGGCAAGCCCCAGCACCATGCCGAACGAAGCATAGATGCCAAAGGGTTGTTCGAAGCTGACCCACCACCATACCGGATCGATGAAATACCTCAGATGGCGGATCGTGATCAGCAGGAGCGAGCCGTGGAAAAGATACCCGAACAGCCAGATCCACTTGTTCGACTTGAACAGGCTTTCAAAGAACACGACCTCGCGGAACATGCGCCAGAAGACCCCCGACGCAGTTGTCGGCGCGGGGGTCGTCGGAATCTTGAGAGGGGCAGGAGTCCGTGCATATTGCCGGATCTTGACAGCCAGCCCGATCACCAAAAGGGCGGTGGCAACATAGTACAGCAGTGCATAAAGCGTTGACAACACTTCGGACTCCTCCCGTGATGTATCTCTGAGGTGTTTTTTGTTTTTTCAGAGACAGGTCAGATCAGACGCAGCCGGTCGGCTTGGGCAGCCCGGCAATCTTGCACGCCTGTTTCGCCGGACCATAGGGGAACAGCTCGTACATGTGCTTGTTATTGCCGATTTCCGGGCCCATCTGTTTCTTGATGGCCTTGATGAGAACGCGCACCGCCGGGGCGATCTGGTATTCCTCGTAATAGTCGCGAAGGAAGTTGACGACGGCCCAGTGCTCGTCAGTCATCTCGATGCCTTCCTGCTCGGCGATGACCTTGGCCAGATCTTCGCTCCAGTCGCTCAGATTGGTGATGTAGCCTTCCTCGTCGTGCTCGACTGTCTGGCCATTAACTTCGTAGGACATTTCCTTTTCCTTTCGGTTTGTGATCCCCCATACGGATCGGTTGCAATCTTGTCAGAGCCAGGCCTGTGCCCGGTCGTGTTCTACCGCCAGGCCCACAAAGCCCGCGTAATCGACGACCTCGACTCCCTCCAGCAGGCGCGTGGCCGGGATTCCTCGGGCCTCGAGGTCCGGGCCGAGAACATAGAACTTCACGCTGCCCGCCTTGCCGGCGACGGCATCGGAAACCCCCGTTCCCGCCGCGGCGCCATAGACGCCATCCTCGATCAGAAGGATCGCATCGCCATCCTTGACGTGGTTGATGCAGCTCAGCAGCGACTGGGTGGCAAAGGGGGACTTGTTCACCGTGTGCAGTGTCGACATGGTCTTTCCTCCCTTCAAAAGCTCAGGATGACGTCTTGGTCATGCATGAGATCGGCCATTTCAGCCCGGCTGATGATGCGGATCGATGGCTTTTCGGCCCAATCGTCATCTTCGTCCTCATACACGATCTCCTGCAGGTCGTCGGCGGTCAGGCCGCGCTCTTCCAGGGACTCGCGCTCGACATACAGCTTGTTGACGTCGTAATCCCCCAGCGCCCGGAAAGTGGGCGAAAAGTTCTTGACGCCGACCCCGTCGGTATTCTGATCCCTGGTCAGCTGGAACACCCCGTCATCAAGGAAAGCCAGGCTGACATCCTGATCGAAGGCCGCGCCGATCAGCACGACTTCAAGGGCCTCCAGCGCATAGATCGTCCCGTAGGGCGCCTTGCGGTTCACATAGAGGAATTTCTTGACACCTTCTTCCATCATCGATCCCCCTCAGTCGCCGAACATCATCAGACGATCGGTCTGGATGCCCATTTCGATCAGTTGTCCGAGGCCGGAAATCCGGAATCCTTCGGCGATGTTGTCGGCATCCTTGCCCTGGCGCTTGGCCTCGTTCTCGTCCAGAATGCCGCGGCGCTGGGCCGCCGCAATGCAGACGACAAGGTCGATGCCGTGCTCCTTGGCAAGGTTTGTCCAGTTTACCTGGATGTTGCGATCATCCTGCGGCGGGACGGTCAGGCGCGTGCCCACATTCACCCCGTCGTGATAAAAGAACACCCGCGGCACCTCATGCCCCGCCTCGATTGCGGCCTTGACGAAATTGTAGGCCGTATCCGAGGCTTCGTGGGTATAGGGGCCTTCGCTGACGACGATTCCGAATTTCACGGCCATCTCTCCTCAGAACCTGACATGCGCGGACATGTTGAGGGTCTTGCGGGCACCGGTCCAGGTATCCAGGTGGTGCTTGGTGAAGGCCAGGCCGGTAATGTCAAAGAACCGGTTCCAGCCGATCCGCTCGATCCATTCACCCATGCGCTCCCAGTGCTTGGCGTCTTCCTTGTAGGCGGTGATGATCTTCTTCACCACGTCGGCGACCTCGGGCCAATGGGGCGGGTTGTTGGGCAGGTTGGCGACCGCCAGCTTGTGGAAGGTCGGCTTCGAGCGCGCGTTGGAATGCTTGCCACCGACCCAGATCGCGATCTTTGTGCTTTCCTTGCCGTTGATCTGCATCGGCGGGCACGGCGGGTAGCAGGCGCCGCAGCAGACGCATTTCTTTTCGTCCACTTCAAGGCTGGGCTTGCCGTCCACCATCGCCGGGCGGATAGCCGCCACCGGGCAGCGCGCCACGACCGCAGGACGTTCGCAGACATTGGCCACCAGGTCATGGTTGATCTTGGGCGGCTTGGTGTACTGGACGTTGATCGCGATATCGCCCTGGCCGCCGCAGTTGATCTGGCAGCACGAGGTGGTGATACGCACGCGGTTGGGCATGTTCTCGTTGACGAATTCCTCGTGGAGCATGTCCATCATCGATTTGACAACGCCGGAGGCATCGGTTCCAGGAATGTCGCAGTGCAACCAGCCCTGCGTATGGGAGATCATGGAAACCGACGCTCCGGTGCCGCCAACAGGGAAACCATTCGCCTGAAGCTCGTCAATCAGAGGATCGACCTTGGACTGGTCTTCCACGATGAATTCGATATTGGAACGGGTGGTGAAACGCACATGGCCGTCGCCGAACTCGTCGGCGATATCGCACAGCTTGCGGATGGTATAGACATCCATCTGGCGCTGGGTGCCGGCACGCACGGTAAATACCTCTTCGCCGTCCTTGGTGACGTGACGCAGCACACCGTGGCGCGGGCGGTCATGCCAGGCCCAGTTGCCGAGGTTGCGCTTCAACATCGGGTGCATGTACTGCAGGTGATCCGGGACGCCGGATTCGATCGCCTCACGGGGCGTCTGGTTCGCTTCGCTCATTTCGCTGTTCTCCCTTGGGAAAAGGTTTCCCCTGCGCGGGGAAACCCCTTTTCTTTTTTCGGCTTATTCCGATGCGACGGTCATGCCGGCTTCGCGCGCCTTGCGCTCGAACCACTTGGCCGCCTCTTCGTTGAAATCATCGGTCCGCACAAAGCACGACGTCCGCGGGTGGTTGACCATGTTCGGATCGGCCTCGACTCCGACAGCCTCGAGGAAGGCCGGCAGGCCGATGCGGTCGATGGTTTCGCCGATACGTTCGTGTTCCAGCGCGTTGTCGGCAAAGAACTCGATGCAGGCCTCGGCAAAGTCCTCGAGCTCTTCGAAATCCTCTTCGGTTTCGAGCTTGATGAAGGGCTTGATCATGATGCCCATCATGTCGCCGACCTTCAGCGCGCGCTTGCCGCCGATCAGGATCGAGGCGCCGCGGTCGTCGCCCGGCGACAGCGCCTTGGTCATGACGTTGATGCAGTGCATGCAGCGTACGCAGGACTTGTTGTCGATTTCCAGCGTATCGTCGTCATTCAGCGAGATCGCGCGCGTCGGGCACATGTTGACCACCGTGTCGATGGTGTACTTGCGGCCCACATTGGCGATGTGTTCCTTGACCTTTTCCTGGTCGATCTTGATGTCGTCGCGCCAGGTGCCGATCACCGCAAAGTCGGCGCGGTGAATGGCATTCACACAGTCATTGCCGCAGCCCGAGAACTTGAACTTGAACTTGTAGGGCAACGCGGGACGGTGCATTTCGTCGAGGAACTTGTTGATGACCCGGCGATGCGCCTTGCCCTCGTCATAACAGGACTGCTCGCAACGCGCCTGACCGACACAGCTCATGGCCGTCCGCAGCGCGGGGCCCGCACCGCCCAGGTCAAAGCCCAGCTCGTTCAGCTCGTCGAACGCCGCCTGGGTAGCCTCGGTCGAACAGCCCTGGAACATGATATCGCCCGACTGGCCGTGGAACGCGATCAGGCCCGAGCCGTGGCGCTCCCAGATATCGCACATCTTGCGCAGAATATCGGTCGTGTAGTGATAGCCCGGCGGCGGCATCACGCGCAGGGTGTGAAATTCCTTGGATTCGGGGTATTTGTCCGCAACCTCGGAAAAACGCGGAATGATACCGCCTCCGTAACCGAACACCGACACGGTGCCGCCCTTCCAGAAACCCAGCTGTTCCTCGTAGGAATGCTCCAGCTGGCCCAGGAGGTCGTTGACCATCGGGGCGTAACGTTCGCCCTTGGAATCGCGAAGGCGCTTCAATCCGGTGACAAAGCTCGGCCAGGGACCACCCTCAAGTTCGTCAAGCATGGGCGTCGGATGCTGCCCTTCCGCTATCTTCTTGTCTGCCGTATCGCCATCTTTCATGACAATTTCTCCCTCTTGTTTTAAAACAGTCACGGTCGTGCGGACTGCCTTTGAATTGTCGGGCCGCCTGTCACGGAACCCTCAAGGCCCTGTTTGATCCGGTACCTTTGGCGCCTATTATAACACCGACCAAACCAAAATGGTGTTTCCCCTACCAGTTTTATATATTAGTATATGCGAATGTAAAGAAAAACGTGCACGGTTTTTTCCCCTCGGAAATCTGCCGCCAGCACACCCCCCGCGCCCCCTTGCAAGAGGCCGGCACAACAGGAGACGGGCAAGATGCAGGTCACTGAAAAAACGTCGATGAATCATGCAGATAACCCGTTCCTGCCAGAAAATGACCGGGCTTATGCGGAATGGCGGGACGAAAAACTCGACAATTATTCTAGGTTTTTACGGGCCGATCCCGTGTCGCTGAAAAACCTGGCGAGGCCCACCGAATCCGAACAGCGGAAACTGGCCGAAACATGCCGAAAAACGAATCTGGCCATCTATCGGACAGAACCGCCCGAAACCGATTCCGACATCGTCAGGGCGCAACTCAGATCTTTTGCCGACACAATGGGGCTGCGAATCGCCGAGCGACACCGTTCCGCCGGCGATCTGGGCATAGTCGCGCTGCAGGTCAGCAATGCCGAAAGGCAGCGCGGCTACATTCCCTATACGCGGCGTCCGATCAACTGGCATACCGATGGCTACTACAACAGCCGCGACGAACAGATCCGGGCCATGGTGCTGCATTGTGTGCGCCCCGCCAGGGATGGGGGCATCAACCAGCTGATGGACCCCGAAATCGCCTATATCCGCCTGCGCGACCGCAACCCCGCACATATCGCCGCGCTGATGCACCCGCAGGCCATGACGATACCCGAAAACCGCGAACCCGACGGCAGCCTGCGCCCCGTCAGCGTCGGGCCGGTCTTTTCCATCGACCCGGACGGAAATCTGGTGATGCGTTATACCGCACGCAGCCGTTCGATCCATTGGCGCGACACGCCCGATACGCGCGCCGCGGTTGCGGCGCTGAGCGAAATACTGAATGACGACGACCCCCTGATGCTGACCGTGCGCATGCAGGCCGGGCAAGGCGTCCTGTGCAACAATGTCCTGCACAACAGGACAGGATTCGATCGCGACGCCGAACGACCGAGCGATCGCCTGCTGTTCCGTGTCAGATTCCATAACCGAGTGAAGGGAAGCTAGAAAAATGGCCAAACTCAGCGATCTGATCATCGCACATCCCGAAGTCACCAGCTTTGACGAACTGGAAAAACTGGTCGCCCATGCGGGCGAATCGGGCCAGATGTTTCTGGAGTTCGACCTCAAGCCGGATTACAGGGATACACCACGGAAATGGGAATGGCGGCTTGAGGCCGCCTTTACACGCGGGTTACGCTATGACTGACATGGACGAGAATGACACCGGTGACGACATCGCGGCCGAGACCGTCACCGAACTTTCCGAACACATCCTGCCCTTTGGGCGGCGCGTGCGCCTGCAGAATGTCGATTACCACAACGGGCTGAACATGCTGCGCATGATATGGCGCGAAGGGCGACGCCTGACCATCGTGGACATCGACCCCGACAGCGCGGCAACGCTGGGTCAGGCGCTGAACGACTGGGCCGCCGAAAAGTCGCCCGACAACAACTAGAGGCCTGAGCACCATGGACTATCTTCCCATCTTCCTCGACATCCGCGGCAAGCGGGTCGTCATCGACGGCGGCGGAACGGTCGCCGCCCGCCGGGCCGAGCGCGCGCTTGCCGCCGGCGCCCGGGTCGAGGTCTATGACGACCGGCTGAGCGACGAATTCCACCCCCTGGAAAAGGACAAGAACCTGACCCATGTCAGGCGCCCCGTGACCGAGGGCGATCTCGCGGGTGCGACCATTGCCTATGGTGCCTCGGAAGACCCCGAACGTGACGCCCGGCTGCATGCAGCGGCCAAAACGCATGGTGTGCTTTCGAACGTCGCCGATGTGGCCGAATATTGCGATTTCATCACCCCGTCGGTGGTGGACCGTGCCCCCCTTGTCGTGGCCATATCCTCGGGTGGGGCCGCTCCGGTGATCGCCCGCATCCTGCGCGCCCGGATCGAAAGCCTCCTGCCCCCCGCCTATGGCCGGCTGGCCGAATTCGTCGGTCGCTTTCGTGACCAGGTCAGTGAGACCATCCGCAAGACGGTCGATCGCCGGCGATTTTGGGAAACCGCGATCGAGGGGCCGGTCGGCGACCTGTTCCTGGCTGGTTCGGCCAAGGCGGCCGAGCGGCAGCTGAAGGCCGAGCTTGAGGCGATCGCGTCCGGCGACCCCGGCGAACGGCTGGGTGAGGTCTATCTGGTCGGCGCAGGCCCCGGCGACCCGGATCTGCTTACATTCCGTGCCCTGCGTCTGATGCAACGGGCCGACGTGGTCGTCTATGACCGTCTGGTCGGGGACGACATCCTTGCCCTGATGCGGCGCGACGCCGAACGCATCTATGTGGGCAAGCTGCCCCGGCAACATACCATGGAACAGGAAGACATCAGCCAGCTGCTGGTCGATCTTGCACTCAAGGGCAAGCGGGTGCTGCGTCTGAAGGGGGGCGATCCGTTCATCTTTGGCCGCGGCGGCGAGGAAATCGAGAAACTGGCCGCCCATGACATCCCGTTTCAGGTGGTTCCGGGCGTGACCGCTGCCGCAGGCTGTGCCTCGTATTCAGGCATTCCGCTGACCCATCGCGATCACGCCCAGAGCTGCGTATTCGTGACGGCCCACGGCAAGGATGGCGTCCTCGGGCTGGATTGGGACATGCTGGTGCGCCCGCAACAGACGGTCGCGGTCTACATGGGATTGTCCAACCTTGGCCACCTTGCCCGGGAGATCGTCGAAAAGGGGCTGAGCCCCGAAACCCCGGTGGCCATCGTGGACAATGGCACCCGCGAAAACCAGAAGGTCATCGTCGGCACTATCTCGTCCATCGAGGAAAAGGCCCGCGAGGCCGGGATCCGCGGGCCGGCAGTCATCATCATCGGCTCGGTCGTTCAACTGCATGACAAGCTGGAATGGTTTTCCAAGCGCGAGGAATCCCACTACAGCCATTTCAGGATGAGCCTCAGACCCCAGGATTCGCTGTAAATCCCCCCTTGGCCCTTGAACACCGGCACAAAAGCGGCAAAAAGGCCCGTCAAGGCCCCGTAGCTCAGCAGGATAGAGCGACCGCCTCCTAAGCGGTAGGTCAGAGGTTCGAATCCTCTCGGGGTCGCCAGTCTCACACGGACCATTCCGGTGCAGGTGTCCGGCGGTTGCAGGTGTCCGGCGGGCTCAGGCCCCGAGCAAGGCCATCGCCTCATGTGCCTTCAGGATGGGGCAACAGGCCCGCCCATACGAGGCAGGGTTGCGGGCCAGGTCCGGGAACAGCCTGAACAGTTCCTCTCTGGCCCCGTCTTCCACCCCGGCCAGTGCCGTTTCGCCGGGAAGGAAACTTTCGCTTTCCAGACCATTTGAGATCACGATCTGGTGTCTGTCGAACATGAAATGATGATACTCGACCTCCTTGAGGTCGTGATCGCGAATGACGTCATGATCGTTGATCAGATGGATCGCCGGCACCAGCACCTTGTCAGTGCCGAACAGCATCTCGGCCCGCCAGTCACCGATCAGGATGCGATGCTGAGGTGATACCACCAGATCGGAATACGGCAGATCCACGCCGAACGCACCACGGCGGATGCGCACCGGGCGGAACTCGGGGTGGCGTTGCAGGTCTTCTGCCGAAAGCAGACGCCGCGAGCGCCATCTAACGGGCCGTGCGACCCCGTCCCCGCAGGTCACCAGGTCGCCGACCGACAGATCCTCGACCCTGATCGCACCATCCGGCGTTTCTACAAGCGTACCCGCAGCGAAACAGGTGATCTGCACATCGGGATCATCACTGCCGTGATGCGAATGCAGCTCGATCTTCATGTCATGCTGCTGACCATCGGCGCCGATATACTTGATCCGATACCCGTCCCCGTGCCGGTTCCAGGAAAGGGCATTGTCCACCTTGACGCTGTCGCCGCTGTCCAATCCTTCGACATGAAGCGTGAAATCGTCGTCGAACTGGGAAAGGTCCAGCCCGAAATTGTCATCTCCCCCCGGCCCCGCCGCAGGATCATGGGACGGCTGGTCGCCAAAGCCGCTGACGGTAACGTCGTGCAGAGCGCCACCATCGGTAAAGGTCACATCCTGGGAATCATTCACATCCGCCGAGTGCTGCGCGCCATCCACCTGGCCGTCAGAAAGTGCGATGGTAAGTTTTTCCCGTGACATTTCCAGAACCCCAGACTGATCCGTTGCCCACCAGCCATATGCGACAAAGTTGGGAAAAATCGGGCAGGATCGGGAAATCAGATGGCATTATCGTGGCATTTCACGAGTGCCTTCAGCCAGCCCCCTGGTCGGCAGGTGCCGGTCCCGCAAGAACCAGAAGGGTAACGACCTCGGCAAAATCGGGGCCCGGCAGGTCCTTGCGGGAACCCAACGCGTATCCCCGCACCAAAGAGCCGGCGATCAAGGGCAGATCACCCGGGAATCGCCGGAAAAGCGCCTGCGCCGCAGTGATCAGATCCCAACCCAGCGGCTTCATCCGGCATTGGGAAAAATCAACGCCGTAAAGACGCCGGTCGCGGCCCAGGATGAAATTGTCCATTGCATTGTCGTTATGGGCCAGTGTCAGGGTCCCGACTGCTCTGGCGCGCAGTATCGGGGCGTATTCCCCCAATGCCTGCCGGTCGAAGCCCTCGTCATAATTCATGACATAGTCATGCCAGTTGCCCGCCGCAGGGCGGGTTGGCGAGATATCCGACAACCGACCGAACCATTGCCCCAGAAACTCGGCATGTCGGATGAGGGTATCACCATTCAGCGCCACATCCAGACAATCGCCATCAATGAATGACATGAGCAGCAATCGCTGCGCTTCGGCCACCAGCAACAGGCCGGGCACCATGTCGGCGGGCAACCAGTCCAGCGCACCGCGTTCGCGGACATAGGCGTCCCAGGCCATGCGATCCGGGCCAAAGACCTTGGCAATGGCCGAGCGAGCGCCATGATCGACCTTCAGCACCGTTGATGTCCGGCCTGACTTGAGCATCTCGATGTGCAGGTCGCCATCGTCGCCATCTTGCGCCATGGCACGGGCAATGGCCGCAGCATGTCTGCGCAAGGCCTGTTCTGCATAATCGGGTATGGGCATGGGCCTCAGATCATCTTGATGACATCCTTGTCGATGGCCAGCATATACCCCTTGCGGGTGATTGTCCTGATCAGCAACTCGTAAACGATCTGATTGCCCAGAGTGTCGCGCAACCGCTTGATCCGTGTCGCGCCTGCGGCCTCGTCGCACTCGGAACGGTCCTTGCCCGTAATCAGCGCCTCCAGATCGACCCCGCTGACAACCTCGTCATCCATCCTTGCCTCGGCCAGCACCGCAAGGGCCTCGAAGGCGGCTTCGGTCAGGGTGAACTCCATGTTGTTCAGATAGACCACGCGTTCGTCACGACTGATGATCAGGCTGTTGATCTGGATCCCCGCGCGCTCGATTTCGGACATGCGGCGATTCATGGCCGCAATGTTGACCAGAAAGACCAGCGCGGCGATCAGGATCGCGGTCGAAAAGACCAGCAGAACGAAAATCACGAAACGATACGACGACAACACATCGGAAAACGCAGTCCCAGACTGGGCCAGGATTTCCAGCAGCTTGATTTCGGCGTTCGATGTCAGATTGTCGTTCTCGACAAAGATCCTTTCCACCCTGTCATTGAACGCGTTGGCATCAGGCAGGTTGTAGAACAGGACAGCCGCGCCGATGGCCAGGATGCCGACAATGGCGGCAATCCCGAAAGTCAGCGTTGCATTGCCCTTTCCGAAAAGGCGTTTCCTAATATTTGAGGAAGAATCGTCCCGCACTTGCCCGTCTCTGTTGCAACCCTTCCGGCCCGAACACAGACATAACATTAAGAAGGCGCCAACCGCCAACAGAAATCCGCTTCTGGATGTTCCTGCTGATCTTCCTTGGCTGGTTGCAGATATTTGCAGGCAGCTTGATCACCCCGTAATGCAGCTGGAACGGCGCGCTTTTCCGGGCCTTGTAGTCGGCATAGCACGCGGCACTTGCGGGTGCGGCAGCCAGCCCCAGGGCCAGCGAGATCACAAGCGAAGTGAGGATCGTTTTCATGGTTGGTGCACCTCTGGATGACGTGCCCCGAACATAAGGCGTACAAGGCAGGATATACAATAACATCTGCGAAAACCGCGCCTTCGGGGCGATGTTATCGGATAACAGCGCCCCGATATTGCCTATCCTTGCCCCCTGCCGCCAGGGTTTTTCCACAGGCGGCCGCCAATGTACTGGCCGCCCCTGGCAGACGGGCCGGATCACCCGCCCCGACGCGAGAAACGCAATAACGGATTGACCAACGCTTCGGCAGGTATGCCGCAGACAACAGCAAGGATGATCACCATGAAAACGAAACTGATTGCAATGGTCACGGCCGCAGCCATCGCATCCGCTGGCCTTGTCGGCGCCTCCCCGGCCAAGGCCGGTCCGAACGACCAGCTGGCCCGCTTCCTGGTCGGAGCGGTGGCGCTGGGAATCCTGGTCGACAGTGTCAATCGGGCGAATGCCCGCGAAAGGGTGGTCGTCACCCGCCGTGTCGTCATTCAACCGCGGCGCCAGGTCGTGCGTGTATATCGCGGCAAGCCTCGGCAGTGTCTGGCGCAACGATGGTCGCCTCGATATGCCGGGTGGGTTTCCTTTTATCGCCCCAACTGCATGCGGCGTCTGGGATGGCATCGCGATGTCGGCCCCTGGTACAAGCGCGTCGTCGTCTGGCGTTGACCCATCCCGGGCTTGACCCTTGCACGGAATGGTGCACGGGCAGGGAGATGTTGTGTAACCAGGTTCCCTCATGTCTGTCCCGACATCCCTGATGCCCATGTCACCTGGGCGGGGCGATCTTTCGCCCCGTCCGTCCCCCATCCTTCCCCGTCATGCGTTTTGGTCTTTCGCAGGGCTGCATGTTTTGCCATTCTGTCCCGCAAAGACGAACATGGCGGATGCCCCATGCCCGATTTCCAGCTAGAATCCGATGCCATCGCCCAGGGTCTTTCGCCGGTTGCCGGGATTGACGAGGCCGGCCGGGGCCCCTTGTGCGGGCCGGTCGTTGCCGCGGCCGTCATTCTCGCGCCCGACAACATCCCGCCTGGGCTGCGCGATTCCAAGAAACTGACCGCACGTCGTCGCGCGGAACTGTTCGACATCATCTCTGGCCAGTGTCATGTGGGCATCGGCCTTGCCTCGGTTGGCGAGATCGATGACATCAACATCCTGCGGGCATCCCTTCTTGCCATGCGCCGGGCCATTGAAGATCTGCCCGAATCCCCGGCCCTGGCGCTGATCGACGGCAACCGCCAGCCCGAGGATCTGCCCTGCCCCGCCCGCACCGTCGTCAAGGGGGACGACAAGGTGCTGAGCATCGCGGCAGCCTCGGTCATGGCCAAGGTGACGCGTGACCGGATCATGGCCGATCTGGCACGGGAATTTCCCGGCTATGGCTGGGAAAGAAATGCCGGCTATGGCACGCGCGAACATCTTGCAGCCCTGAATACCCTTGGTGTGACCCCACATCATAGGCGTTCGTTCAGGCCCGTCCACAATATCTTGTATCAAGATGAATAATTAACCCATTGATTCAAAAAAGAAATTGACGGCGAATCCCCTTTGAATCATCTTATGCCAATAACAAGCGCAAAGCGCATGGGGCAGAGATGGCAAAAAAGAACACGACAAAGGGGCAGCCCAAGCTGCCGCTGAACCAGATTCTTTCCGGCGATTGCGTCGAGGTGATGAACAGCCTGCCGGCTGAATCCATCGACCTGATCTTCGCCGATCCACCCTATAACCTGCAGCTGAAGGGCGAGCTTCACCGACCCGACAATTCCAAGGTCGATGCGGTCGATGACGACTGGGACCAGTTTGCCTCGTTCCAGGCCTATGACAGGTTCACGCGCGCCTGGCTCAAGGCCGCCAGGCGCCTGCTGAAACCCGATGGCGCGATCTGGGTGATCGGCAGCTATCACAACATATTCCGCGTCGGTGCCGCGTTGCAGGATACCGGGCTGTGGATCCTCAACGACGTGATCTGGCGCAAATCCAACCCGATGCCCAATTTCCGCGGCATGCGCCTGACGAACGCGCATGAAACCATGATCTGGGCGGCCAAGTCGGAAAAATCGAAATACACTTTCAACTACGAGGCGCTGAAGGCGCTTAATGACGGCACCCAGATGCGCAGCGACTGGGTTCTGCCGATCTGCAACGGGCACGAACGACTGAAAGACGAAAACGGCGTCAAGGCCCACCCGACGCAAAAGCCCGAGGCCCTGTTGCACCGTGTGCTTGTCGGCTCGACCAACCCCGGTGATGTGGTGCTGGACCCGTTCTTTGGCACCGGCACGACGGGGGCAGTTGCCAAAAAGCTGGGGCGCGATTTCATCGGCATCGAGCGTGAAGAGGCCTACCGCAAGGTCGCCGAAAAACGCATCAAGAACGCCCGGCGTTTCGACAAGGCGTCGCTTGAGGTATCCACCTCGAAACGGGCCGAGCCGCGCGTGCCCTTTGGCCAGCTGGTCGAACGCGGCCTGCTGAACCCCGGCGAGGTGCTGGTTTCGCTGAACGGCCGCCACAAGGCCAAGGTGCGCGCCGATGGAACGCTGATCGCCCATGACGCAAAGGGCTCGATCCATCAGGTCGGGGCGGCGCTGGAAGGCGCGCCATCATGCAATGGCTGGACATTCTGGGGATTCAAGCGCGACGGAAAGATGATTCCGATCGACATCTTGCGTCAGCAGATCCGCGCCGAGATGCAATCGAAAACCAACTGATAACAGATACCGCCGGTGCCTGCGGCCCACATTCGTGGACCGACCTGACACCACGAACTGACCCCGCCCGTGTGGCGGGGCTTTTTTTCGTGGCAGGCGGCTGCAAAATCTGGAACAACTGCCCTGACATGTCAGGGTGGCCAGGATGAGCGATATTTCCAAACTCATGCGCCGGCGCGAACGCCTTTTGGGGCCGAATGTGCCGACATTCTATGAAACGCCCCTGCATATCGTGCGGGGCAAGGGCGTCTGGCTGTGGGATGCCGACGGGCGGCGTTATCTGGACTGTTACAACAACGTCCCGCATGTGGGCCACTGCCACCCCAAGGTCGTCGAGGCCATCGCGCGACAGTCGGCGCAGTTGAACACCCATACGCGCTATCTGCATGAGGGCATTCTTGAGTATATCGAGGCCCTGACTGCGCATTTCGGCCCGAATATCACCTCGGCCATCATGACCTGCACCGGATCCGAGGCCAATGATGTTGCGCTGCGCATGGCGCAAGCGGCCACCGGCAAGACCGGCGTCATCGCGACCGACCGCACCTATCACGGCAACACCGCCGCCGTCAGCCAGCTTTCGACCCGGCGCCCGCCGGTGGGTGGCAGGCAGGATCATGTGCGTCTGGTGCCAGCCCCGGACTCCCTGCGCAACCCCGACCCGCAGGGTCGCGCATTCACCGCCGCTGTCGAGCAGGCGATTGCCGATTTGCAGGAAACCGGCCACGGCCTGTCGGCGCTGGTCGTCTGCCCGTTTTTTGCCAATGAGGGCTTTCCCGATCTGCCCCGTGGATTTCTGGATCAGGCGGCAGACGCCGTGCGCAAGGCCGGCGGCGTCATCATCGCCGACGAGGTGCAGCCCGGTTTTGGCCGGCTGGGCAGCCACTGGTGGGGGCATCAGCGGCTGGGCTTTACCCCCGACATCGTGACCATCGGCAAGCCGATGGCCAATGGCTATCCGGCCGCGGCAGTGCTGGCGTCGCTCGAACTGCTGTCGGAATTCCGCAACGCCTTTGGCTATTTCAACACATTCGCGGGCAACCCCGTGGCCTGTGCGGCGGCGTCAGCAGTGCTTGATGTGATCGAAAAGGAAAACCTGATCGAGGCGGCGCATGCCATCGGCAATCACGCACTGGAACGCCTGAACGGACTGGCGGAAAAATATCCGGTGATCACGGATGTCCGCGGCGCGGGGCTGTTCTTTGGCGTCGAATTCACGATTGAAGGCAACACCCCTGCAACCGCCTTTACCGCGCGCGTCGTGGAGGAAATGAAATCGCGCGGCATCCTGCTGAACAGCATCGGCGTGGGCAATGCGACCCTCAAGATCCGCCCGCCAATGGTGTTTGGCAAGGAACATGCCGATCTGCTGATCGACACGCTCGACGAAGTATTGGCAACAACCCCGGTCACCGCATGAACGAGACGATCGATGATGCCCTGGCCCTGTGGGGCTGGCAGGGGGCAAGGGCAACGTTGATTTCCCACCGGGAAAACGCCGTTTACCGGGTCGTTGCCACCGATGGCCGCAAGGCGGCGCTGCGTATCCACCGCATGGGTTACAATTCACGGGACGAAATCCAGGCCGAATTGTGGTGGGCAGACGAACTGGCCCGCGCCGGCATCCCGACACCCGGCCCGATCAGGCGCCCGGATGGCTCGTTAGCGGCGAGGCTGCGCTCGGGTCGGATTGCCAGCATGGTTTCCTGGGTCAGGGGCACGCCCATTGGCAGCGGATCGACCCCACTGCCATATCCCGCGCACAGGCGGCTTGAGATGTATCACGACCTCGGCCAGCTGCTGGCCAGGCTGCACCGCGCAAGCGATGAAATGACCCTGCCTGCGGATTTCACACGGCGACGCTGGGATGCACAGGGGCTGCTCGGCGACAATCCGCTGTGGGGCAGGTTCTGGGAACATCCCGCGCTGGGTCATACCGAGAGGGCCGACATCCTTGCTGCACGCGACACCGCGGCCGGGGTTCTTGCCACGCTCGGCAGCGGGGATTTCGGCCTGATCCATGCCGATGCCCTGAGGGAAAACGTCATGCAGACCGACACCGGGCTGGCCCTGATCGATCTTGACGACAGCGGCTTTGGCTGGCGGCTGTATGATCTGGCCGTGGCCATATCCCAGAGCATCGATGATGACGACTACACGGCGTTGCGCGATGCCATCCTTCGGGGCTATGGCGAAATTCGCCCCCTGCCCGCCCGCAGCACCGAGTTGTTCTCGCTTTTTGCGATGCTCAGATGCTTTGCCTCGCTCGGCTGGTGCATGTCACGGATGCAACCCGACAACAGGGCAGGCGCGGTATATGTTGCAAGGGCCATCCGCATGGCGCGCCGGTGGCTGGCGCAGGATAGTTGAGCGCGACAGATGAGCGATCGTATCAATCAGACGATGACCTCGATCGGTTTTTTCCTGCCCACGCCAAAGACACGCTTGTAGCGCGCGATCTCGTCCCTTGGGCCCATGGCCTTGTTCGGGTTGTCCGACAGCTTGACCGTGGGCCGGCCATTGGCGGCGATCGCCTTGCATACCAGCGAGAACGGCGCCAGCGCATTACCCGGCACGAGGCCGCGAAAGTCGTTGGTCAGCAACGTACCCCAGCCGAAACCGACCTTCACGCGACCGCGAAACTGGCGGGACAGTTCCTCGATCTTGTCCACATCCAGCCCGTCGGAAAAGATCACCAGCTTTTCGCGCGGGTCCTCGCCGACCTGCTGCCACCAGCGGATCGCGACCTCGGCCCCCTCGGCCGGGTCGCCGCTGTCGATGCGGATGCCTGTCCAGTGGCGCAGCCAGTCAGGCGCATGTTGCAGGAACTCCTCGGTTCCAAAGGTGTCGGGAAGGATGATCAGCAGGTTGCCGTCATGTTCCTTTTGCCAGCGCTCCAGCACCTTGTAGGGCGCCTGGGCGAGTTTCTCGTCGGTTTCGGCCAGCGCGGCATAAACCATCGGCAACTCATGCGCGTTCGTGCCGATGGCCTCGACCTCGCGGCGCATGGCGATCAGGCAGTTGGATGTGCCGGTAAACTTTTCGCCAAGCCCCTCGATCATTGCCTGCACGCAACGGTCTTGCCACAGGAATCCATGGCGCCGTCGCGTTCCGAAATCGGCAAGCCGCAGGTCATCTATCTGCCGCAGCCGCTCGATCTTTTCCCATAGCCGGGTCAGGGCCCGCGCGTAAAGCACCTGCAGTTCGAAACGCCCCAGCCTCTTGAGAACCGCGCGCGAGCACAGTTCGGTCACGATGGCCAGCGCCGGGATTTCCCACATCATGACCTCGGGCCATTTGCCCTCGAATGTCAGCTCGTACTGATCGCCCTTGCGTTCCAGGTGATAGGGCGGCAGGCGCAGCCCCTCGAACCATTCCATGAATTCGGGGCTGAACATGGCGCGCTTGCCATAGAACATGTTGCCCCGCAGCCAGGTGCTTTCGCCGCGCGAGAGGCGCAGACCCCGCACATGGTCCAGCTGTTCACGCAGCTCGCCTTCGTCGACAAGGCGGGCCAGCGGCACGTCTTTCGCACGGTTTATCAACTGGAAGGTGACGTTGACGTCCGGCTTGTTGCGCAACACCGATTGCGCCATCAGCAGCTTGTAGAAATCGGTGTCGATCAGCGATCGCACGATCGGGTCGATCTTCCACTGATGGTCATAGACGCGCTTGGCGATATCCATGAGGGTCCCTTTCGTTTCGCGCGTCTCCCGCGTCTAGTCGGCCAGCTTGACGCCATGATCCAGCATGTCGCGCCGTGCGTCGGCCAGCGATCCGTCGAGGTCGATCGCCCTGCAGGCCCCTTCCAGAACCGTCACGCCAAAACCCAGCCGCGCGGCATCGACCGCCGAGTAGCGCACGCAGAAATCGGTCGCCAGACCGACCAGCACTATGTCATGCACGCCGCGTTCGCGCAGATAGCCCTCGAGGCCCGTTGGTGTCTTGTGGTCGTTTTCAAAGAACGCCGAATAGCTGTCGATCATGCGCCGAAACCCCTTGCGGATGATCAGATGCGCCCGCGTGGTATCCAGATCGGGGTGGAAATCCGCACCCGGCGTGCCCTGCACGCAGTGATCGGGCCACAGAACCTGCGGGCCATAGGGCATGTCGATGATCGAATAGGGCTCGGCGCCCGCCTGATTGCTGGCAAATGACGAATGTTCGGCCGGGTGCCAGTCTTGTGTCAGAACCCGCACCGCGTAACTGGATTGCAACTTGTTGACGCGCGCAATGATCTCGTCGCCACCGGGCACGGCCAGGGCGCCGCCGGGGCAGAAATCGTTCTGGATGTCGATCATGACAAGGGCCGTGTCGCGTCGTGCCATCTGCTTCTCCCGTGTTGCGCCCCCAAGACCTAAACGGCCGCGCAGGGCAGGTCAATTGGGTCTGGAAATCCGGGGCCGACCCCGCCTATACGAGGCAACATGTCGCAAACCACCACGCCCACCTCCGATCTGCGAACGCCACCCGGCGCATTGCGCGCGCGCCTTGCCAAGATCCGGCAGGGACGACCTGCCGCCCAGGAACGGTAAGAGACATGTATTCGGACCTCAGAACCCTGTATGACGCACGCGTGCAGAGCGGAGAAATCCGCCCCGATCCGGCCCAGCTGGAAGCGCTGGCCATTCTGCAGGAGATTCGCACTTGGCTCGAGGCGACATCCGGGCGCCGACGCAACCCTCTTGCGTCATGGCTGACGCGTCACAATCCCCGGCGACATCCCGATCATCCGCCGGGATTGTACCTGTGGGGCGGCGTGGGTGTCGGCAAATCCATGCTGATGGACATCTTTCTTGACGCAACCCGCATCGAGCGAAAGCGCCGGGTCCATTTTCACGCCTTCATGCAGGAAATCCACGAATCCCTGCACCGTGCCCGACAAAAGGGAACCACCGATCCCCTGACCCCTGTCGCCCGCGAGGTGGCCCAACAGGCGCGCCTGCTGTGTTTTGACGAACTGCAGATCCTCGACATTACCGATGCCATGCTTGTCGGCCGACTGTTCGAGAAACTGTTTGCCTTTGGCGTGACCATCGTCGCCACATCCAATCGCCCGCCCGATGATCTGTACAAGGACGGTCTGAACCGCGATCTTTTCCTGCCCTTCATCGCGCTGATCAAGTCGCAGATGAGGATACATCACATGCCCGGCGGCACCGATTATCGGCACGAGGTATTGCAGGGCTGCGAAACATGGCTATCGCCCCTGGGGCCGGAAGCCACCCGCATCATGGACCGATTATGGGCAGAGCTGAGCCAGGGAAAGGATCACGCGCTCAGCCTGACGGTCAAGGCCCGTCAGCTGGTTCTGCCGCATTTCGCCGACGGCGTTGCTCGCGCAACCTTTCAGCAGCTTTGCGCCCGCCCACTGGGGCCGGCCGACTACCTGGCGATTGCGGGGGCGGTACGGATACTGCTGCTTGAGGATATTCCGGTTCTTGCCCGCGGCAATGCGTCCGAGGCAAAGCGGTTCATCACCCTTGTCGATGCGCTCTATGAGGGCGAGGTCGGGTTGATCTGTTCGGCCGCGGCCGAGCCCGATGCGCTGTATGTCGCAGGCGAAGGCGCGTTCGAATTCGCGCGCACCGCGTCGCGCCTGAACGAGATGCGCTCGCTCGCCTGGGTTCAGCGGGATGCAGCGCAGTAGGGCCATTCCCTTCGGCCGCCACAGGCGGGGCTTTTCGGCATGACGCCTTTGCAGACGCGTGCTAAGGGGCGGGTATGAACAATCTTCCAACCAAAGCCGCGCTGATTGCCTGGCTGAAAGAAAACCCCGGCAAGACATCCAAACGCGACATCGCCCGCGCCTTTGGCATCAAGGGGGCGGCGCGGATCGATCTCAAGAAGATGCTCAGGGAATTGCAGGACGAAGGCATCCTTGAAAAGCGCCGCCGCACCTATCACGACGGCGCCACCCTGCCGCCGGTGACGGTGCTTGCCGTGACCGGCCCCGACAGGAACGGCGACCTGTTTGCCGAACCAGCCGGCTGGGAGGGTGAGGGCAAGGCGCCGCGCATTCTGATGGTGGCGAAAAAGGGCGACCCGGCGCTGGGCAAGGGTGACCGCGTTCTGGCGCGTCTTTCGCCGGTCAAGGGCGAGGATCACACCTATGAAGGGCGCTTGATCCGCAAGATCGGCACGGGGCCGCAAAAGATCCTCGGCCTTTACCGCGACGCCTCGGAAGGTGGGCGGATCATGCCCATCGACAAGAAGGCCAGCACCGAGTGGATCGTGCCCGACGGCGCCGAGGGTGGCGCAAGGGATGGCGAGCTGGTCGAGGCCGAACAGACCGGCCCGAAAACCCGCATGGGCCTGCCGCGCGCCCGCGTGGTCGAGGTGCTGGGCGATCCGATGGCACCAAGGGCGGTGTCGCTTTATGCCATTCATGCCCACGGCATCCCCGATGCCTTTCCCGATGCGGTGCTGGCCGAGGCCGAACTGGCAAAACCCGCGACAAAAAAGGGCCGCAAGGATCTGACTGACCTGCCGCTGATCACCATCGACCCGGCG
Organism: Alphaproteobacteria bacterium; assembly: GCA_030148665.1. Lineage (GTDB taxonomy): Bacteria > Pseudomonadota > Alphaproteobacteria > Rhodobacterales > Rhodobacteraceae > UBA5972. Next base: position 183,361 of record JASBSZ010000029.1, on the reverse strand, counting down.
GATGCGCGCGACCATGATGATGCGATCTGTGCCGCCCCTGACGATGACCCGAAAAATGAGGGCGGCTTTGTCGTCTGGGTCGCCATTGCCGATGTGGCGCATTATGTGACGCCCGGCTCGGTGCTGGATCGCGAGGCGCGCAAAAGGGGCAATTCCACCTATTTCCCCGACCGCGTGGTGCCCATGCTGCCCGACCGCCTTTCGGGCGATCTGTGTTCGCTGCACGAGGGGGATTTGCGCCCCTGCATTGCCGTGCGCATGGTTCTGGATTCTGCCGGCAACCGCATCCACCACCGCTTTGTGCGCGCCATGATGCGCTCGGCCGCCTCATTGACCTATCACCAGGCGCAGGCCGCCGAAGACGGCACACCGGACGAAAAGACCGCGCCGCTGCTGGAAAGCGTGATCCGGCCGCTCTTTGCCGCCTATCGTGCTGCTGCAAAGGCGCGCGAACGCCGACAGCCGCTGCATCTGGATTTGCCCGAACGCAAGATCGAGCTGTCGCCCGAGGGCAAGGTCGTTTCCGTCGATTTCCGCCAACGGCTGGATGCGCACCGTCTGGTCGAGGAATTCATGATCATGGCCAATGTGGCCGCTGCCGAAACCCTTGAGAAAAAGCGCATCCCGTTCCTGTATCGCGTGCACGAGGAACCCAGCCCCGAAAAGCTGGACAGCCTGCAAGAGGTGGCGCAAGCGGCGGGGCTGGTTCTGCCCAAGGGGCAGGTGCTGAAAACCCAGCATCTGAACAAGCTGCTGGATGCCGCCGCCAACACGGCGAATGCCGAGATCATCAATATTTCGGTGTTGCGCTCGATGACACAGGCCTATTACGCCCCGCAGAATTTCGGCCATTTCGGGCTGAACCTCAGGCGCTATACGCATTTCACGTCGCCCATCCGGCGTTATGCCGACCTCATCACCCACCGCGCGCTGATCTCTGCCCATGGCTGGGGCAAGGACGGGCTGTCGCCTGATGACATCGAGCGTCTGGAAGAAACCGGCGAGCTGATCTCGCAGGCCGAGCGGCGCTCGATGATGGCCGAGCGCGACACCAACGACCGCTATCTGGCCGCCTATCTGGCCGAACGTGTCGGCAATGAATTCCCCGGCAAGATATCAGGCATTGCCCGTTTCGGCCTGTTCGTGCGCCTTGATGAAACCGGGGCTGACGGGCTGATCCCGATTTCCACGCTGGGGCGCGAATATTTCCGCCATGACGCGGATGCGCAGACGCTGACGGGCGAAAGCTCGCGCATGGTGCTGAAGTTGGGCCAGCGCGTGACGGTGCGTCTGGCCGAGGCGGTGCCCGTCACCGGCGGGCTGATGTTCGAGCTGCTGACCGTGGGCGGCAAGCCCCTGCCACGGCCCAAGGGCGGAGGGCAATCACGCGGCGCCGCGCGCAAGCTGGCGGCACGCAAGAAAAAGCAGGCGAAAAAGCGCAAGCTGGAAAAGCGGCGCCGAGGTGGATAGGCGGCCGCCTGCCGGCCGTTGCGTGATCCCCTTTTTTGATGGCGCGATTCGCGTTAGGGTCACGCAAAACGAATGACGAGCAGGAAACGACAAGATGATCCTACGAATGGCGAGGCAGGCCGCTCATGGCCTGTTGATACTGGGGCTGCTCGGCGTTTCGGCCGCGTGGGCGCAGGGCCTCGACACGCCACCACGACCGCGCCCGACAGCAGGCAAAGACATCGGCACGGTCCGCGTCGCGACCGCCAATGCACGATTCACGCTGTGGGTCAGGGCCTTTCGTGCCAGGGCGGTGGCAAACGGCATTTCCGGGGCTCTCTATGATCGGGCTTTCCGCGGCGTTTCCTACAACCCCTATGTCATCGAAAAGGACCGGAACCAGTCGGAATTCACCAAACAGATCTGGGAATATCTCGACAGTGCCACGTCGGACAGCCGGATCAACAATGGCAAGCAGGCATATGCCCGTTACAGGAACACGCTCAAGGCGATCGAGCGCCGATACGGGGTCGATGCCAAGATAATTCTGGCCATCTGGGGGCTGGAGAGCGCCTATGGCACCCATCGTGGCGATATCCCCGTGATCGAATCGTTGGCAACACTGGCCTTTGACAGCCGCCGCGGCCGCTTTTTCGAGCAACAGTTGCTGGCGGCGCTGAAAATCCTGCAATCGGGCGATGTCAGCCCGCGCAACATGACGGGTTCGTGGGCAGGCGCAATGGGGCATACGCAGTTCATGCCAACCAGTTATCTTGAATACGCACAGGATTTCCGCGGAGACGGAAAGCGCGATATCTGGAGCGACGACCCCACCGACGCGCTGGCCTCGACCGCAAATTACCTGGCGCGACACGGCTGGAAAAAGGGCCAGCCCTGGGGGCTCGAAGTCAGACTGCCGCCCGATTTCGATTTCTCGCTGAGCGGCGCCCATATTCACAAGAAGGTTTCCGATTGGCGAAAACTGGGCATCAAGACGATCGACGGCCGTCGTCTGCCCGATTACGGCAAGGCATCGATCCTGCTGCCCGCGGGCGCAAGGGGGGCCGCCTTCGTCATATTCGAGAACTTCCACGTTCTGGAAACCTACAATCCCGCCGACGCCTATGTCATCGCGGTCGGTCATCTGGCTGACCGGATCATGGGGGGAAAACCGATCCAGGCATCCTGGCCCCGCCAGGACCGGGCGCTGTCGCTGCGAGAAAAGAAACAGTTGCAGCGGCTTCTGGCGCGCCGGGGTTTCGACACGAAAAAGATCGACGGCATCATCGGCCCCAATACCATTGCCGCCATCCGCGCCTTTCAGGCATCTATCGGCGCGACACCCGATGGCTATGCCAGCGATCGCCTTCTGACGCGCCTGCGCCGCCGCTGAGGCCAAAATGGCCCAAAGGCTGGCACGTTACAGGTCTTGCACGGTATCCACATCGTGCAGACGATCGATCAGCGCGACGGAAAGATCAGGCATGGTTTCCAGACCGTCGGCCAACACATGCGAGGTTGACCAACGGACCCCCCTGAACATGCCGACAGGTGGGCGACGCCTGAGGCCCACCAGCCAGAAACCGCCATCCTCGGCCGGGCCGAACACCGCATCATGACGCCCCAGCGCGGCAAAGGCCCGCGCGATGTGATGCCGCCTGACACCCGGAATATCGCTGCCGATCACGATCCGGGGACCACTGCCCCGATGCGACAGCAGCCGGGTCATGCGCTGCCCCAGATCCCCCCGTCCCTGTGGAATACGCGTAATCCCCGCGGGCCAGAAGCGGCTGGTCATCCCGGCAACATCGGGGCTGACCGCCAGAATTGTCCGCCAACGCCTGTCGCAGGCGACCTCGCGGATCAGTCGGCGGCACTGATGGCGATACCACCACGCCGCCGCGACCATGCCCATTTCGCGCCCCAGGCGCGTCTTTGTCCGCCCTGGCAGGGGTTCCCTGACCATGACGACCAACAGGGGATCAGGCAAAATACCCCCCGAGAATGCGCGAATAGATCCGCTCGAGCTGCGTGATCTGGTCCACCGGCACGCATTCGTCGATCTGGTGCATGGTCTTGCCGACAAGACCGAATTCGACCACCGGGCAGTGATCCTTGATGAACCGCGCATCCGAGGTGCCGCCTGATGTCGAAAACTGCGGAACCACACCCGTCTCGGCCTCGACGGCGCCCGCGACCAGTTGCGAAAACGGGCCCGGTTCGGTCAGAAAACTTTCACCGGAAACCTTGACCGACATCTCGGCCTCGACGCCGAATTCGGCCTTGACCCGCGCGACCTCGTCTCCCAGCCATTCCCTCAGGGTGGCCGAGCTGTGTGCGTCGTTGAAACGGATATTCACCGTCGCCTGACATCGCGCCGGAATGACATTGGTTGCAGGGTTGCCCGTATCAATCGTGGTGATCGCCAGTGTCGAGGCATCGAAATGTTCCGTCCCCTCGTCGAGTTGGCGGCTGGCCAGCCTGTCCATCAACCGCGCCATTGCCGGCAGGGGGTTCAGCGCCCGGTGGGGATAGGCGGAATGGCCTTGTCTGCCGGTCATCGTGAAGAACGCCGTCATCGAGCCACGTCGCCCGATCTTGATCATCTCACCCATCCGGCTGGGGCAGGTCGGTTCGCCCACAAGGCAGTGATCCATGCGCTCGCCCTGCGCCTCCATCCAGTCCATGATCGCGGCGGTGCCATCCACACCGTCGCCTTCTTCATCGCCGGTGATGGCCAGCACGATCGACCCGTCAGGCGGCGTCTGGGCAACGAAATCCAGCGCAGCGGCGGCAAAGGCGGCCACCGCCGATTTCATGTCGGTCGCGCCGCGGCCATACATCACGCCATCCACGACCTCGGCGCCAAAGGGATCGTGCGTCCAGGCCTGCGCATCGCCGACGGGCACGACATCGGTATGCCCGTTGAACCCCAGCACCGGCCCCTGCCTGCCCCAGCGGGCGTAAAGATTGGCGATGCCGTTGCGATCGACCCGCGTGCAGGTGAACCCCCCGCTTTCCAGCAGTTCGGCCAGAAATTCCAGCGCCCCGCCCTCTTCGGGCGTGACCGAGGGGCAGCGGATCAGGCGGGCGGTCAGGTCAACGGGGTCGGTCATTCCTGGTTCCTGTGTTCAGGTCGCATCATTCGGCAAGGTTATTGTTCAGCCACACCCAGGCGCAAGCGGCAATTCAGCCCGCCTCGAGGCCCAGCAGGTCAGCAACGATTTCGCCCACCTCTTCGGGGGCGCCGGCCAGCGCGTCGGCCTCGGCCAGGCGCAGCTCGTCCGCCGCGCCATAGCCCCAAAGAACACCCAGGCTGGGGATGTCATTGTTCTGCGCGCCCAGCACGTCATGCCGCCGGTCCCCGATCATGACCGAGCCATGCGGGTCGGCCCCGGTTTCCGCCAGCGCATGGGCCAGCAGACTGGTCTTGTCGGCACGGGTGCCATCAAATTCAGACCCGAACAGGCCATCGACATAGTGGCTGATGCCGAAATGTTCGATGATGGTCTGCGCATAGCTGTGCGGCTTGGATGTTGCCACATACAGGGGCAGGCCGGTTTCGCGCAGATCCATCAGCATCTCGCCAATACCATCGTAAACATCGGCCTCATACAGCCCGACATCGGTAAAGCGTTCGCGATACAGGTCGATGGCGGCCTGAACGTCCCCATGCGGGCCCAACAGCGTCGGCAGGCTTTCCCACAGAGGCGGGCCGATGCACCAGGTCAGATCATCCATCGAGGGTACATCTGCCCCCAATTCACGCAACGCATGCTGAATCGAACGCGTGATCCCCTCTTTCGGGTCGATCAAGGTGCCGTCAAGGTCGATGAAAATGGCGGGCATGGCGGGTGTTCCTGTCAGATGTGCGCACACTGCTCTATCGTGCAGGCGCAGATGATGCCAGACAGGGACCGGAAATTTCCCGTGACTGGTGGTCAATAAACAGGAAGCGGCCCCGAAAGGCCGCTTTCATGCATCATCATGTTTCGCCGGTTACTTGACAGTCAGGATCGTCCACATCCCCGAGGCATAGTGGCCGGCAACGTTGCAATACAGCGCATAGGTTCCCGGTTTCAGGTTCACGGTCAGACTGCCGGATTCACCGGGCTCAAGTTCGGCAACCTCGCCAAGGTTGATACCCGGCTTGTTTTCATCAACCCGGCCCGAATTCTCCTTGTAGGGCAGGCCGACATTGGCATCTTTCAGAATCCCGACAACCATCTCGTGCTCGAGATCCTTGGACGAGTTCACGACCTTGAAGGTAACTTCACCGGCAGGAACGGTGGCTTGCGAAATCTTGATGCCCATGGGGGCCTTTGACAGATCGGGGTGATCCTTGATGCGCATGTTGGTTACCATGGTCAGGTCAGGTCCGGCATCCCACAGATCGACCGAGATCACGGTTCCGGCAAAAGCCGGGGCAACGAAGGTCATGGCCGCCAGGCCGATGGCCGCAAAGACTGCATACAGGCGTTTCATTTCTTTGACTCCTTCGTGTTCATTGTTGCTCTCGGAAATCACGTTTCCACAGGTGGGATCGCTCATTGTGCGCTTCCCTGCTTTGACATGTGTCAAAACGGTGAGAAAAACAACTCAAAGGCCGAAAATGTCGCACCCCTTGCCGCATCAGGCGAATGTGAGACAGCCGTCAGACCCTTTTCATAAAGGCCGTTTTCAACACGATCGTGGCCTTGCCGATGCGACATTCGATCTGTTCCGGGTTGCCGGTCAGGCGGATATTCCTGATCTGGCTGCCGCGTTTCAGCGTCTTGGACATGCCCTTGACCTTGAGATCCTTGATGACCATCACCGTGTCGCCATCGTTCAGTTCATTGCCGTTGGAATCACGGGTGGTCATTTTTTGTCATCCTCGAAAAATGGGGTCATCTGCGCCACGATGACGGCGTTTTCTTTCAGCGCGCGCGCCATCAGGGCGCGTTCTTCATCCGATATGTCGTGGCCCTCGGCCTCGCGTTCCTGCAATGTGCCGTATCCGGTCACATCCAGCGGTGCCAGATCGGCCTGCTTCAGCACCGCCACGGTTTCGCGCACGGCCTCGGCCTCGTCCACACCGCTGGCATAGCACATCAGCGCAGCCCCGGTCGCGCCGTCGGGCAGCCCGTCGCCAGGATTGCGCCCCAGCTCGACCAGCAGGGTATAGACCTTCTGCCGACGGGGCTTTTCATCTGCGGCCATGGGTCCGCCCTTCTTCTTTGCGAAAATACGCGCAGCACAACCTCAGTCGCGCAGCAATTCGTTGATCGAGGTCTTGGACCGTGTCCTTGCATCGACCTTTTTCACGATCACGGCGCAATACAGGTTCACACCGTTTTTCGACGGCATGGTTCCCGCCACCACGACCGAACCGGCGGGCACCTCGCCATACATCACCTCGCCGGTTTCGCGATCGACGATCTTGGTTGATTGCCCGATGAACACCCCCATGCCCAGCACGCTGCCCTCGCGCACGATCACGCCCTCGACCACCTCGGAGCGCGCGCCGATAAAGCAGTTGTCCTCGATGATGGTCGGACCCGCCTGCATGGGTTCCAGCACCCCGCCGATGCCGACGCCGCCGGACAGGTGCACATTCTTGCCGATCTGCGCGCAGGAACCCACGGTGACCCAGGTATCGACCATCGTGCCGCTGTCCACATAGGCGCCAAGGTTGACGAAAGACGGCATCAACACGGCACCGGGCGCGATATAGGCCGATTTGCGCACAACACAGTTGGGAACGGCGCGAAAGCCGGCGGATTTCCAGTCATCTTCCGTCCAGCCCTTGAACTTGCTGTCCACCTTGTCCCACCAGCCGCCGCCCTGCGGGCCGCCTTGCTGCACCTCCATGTCCTTGATGCGGAAACCCAGCAACACGGCCTTCTTGGCCCACTGGTTGACATGCCAGCTGCCGTCCTCCTGACGTTCGGCAACCCGCAGCTTGCCGCAGTCCAGTGCGTTCAGCGTTTCCTCGATGGCGTCGCGCAATTCGCCCCTGGTGGCGGGGGTGATGCTGTCGCGGTCCTCCCAGGCGGCTTCGATCACGGCTTCTAGCGCGGCGTTTGACATGTCTTGTCTCCCACATGTGACTGGTCTGTTCGGTGCAGAGGCTATAGGGCTTATGGAACCCGCACGCAATGCGGCAAGACCGGACAGAACAGAGCAGGAGCCGAAGATGAACGACCAGACACGGCCAAGGCGCTTTCCCGATGCCCGCACGGATGTGCAGAAATGGAAAAAGACGCCCGATACCGCGCAGACCCGTTCGCCGACCTATCGTCTGGCCTTCAACGACCCGGATTTTCTGTGCCGGGACGAGCTGCGCCCGGTGCGCCTGCAGCTGGAACTGCTCAAACCCGAAATGGCATTCGAAGAGGCCGGGATCGAATCGACCATCGTCATGTTCGGCGGCGCGCGCATCCCCGAGGCGGCGAAACGGGACAGCGCGCGCACCCGGACGCTTGCAGCATTGTCGAAATACTATGACGAGGCCCGCGAATTCGCCCGCCTCTGCACCGTGAAAAGCATGGCTTCCGGGGGGCGTCACGATGTCATCATCACCGGAGGCGGGCCCGGCGTGATGGAGGCCGGAAACCGTGGCGCGGCCGATGCGGGGGGGCGATCGATCTCGCTGAACATCGTGCTGCCCCACGAACAGGCCCCCAACCGCTATGCCACCCCGGAGCTGTGTTTCAACTTTCATTACTTCGCGATCCGCAAGATGCATTTCCTGATGCGCGCCAAGGCAATCACCGTTTTCCCGGGCGGTTTCGGCACGCTGGATGAGCTGTTTGAAAGCCTGACCCTCATCCAGACGGGGCGCATGGACCGGATCCCCGTCCTTTTGTTCGGACGTGCCTTCTGGGAACGTATCGTGAATTTCTCGGCACTTGCCGACGCGGGAACCATCGCGCACGAGGATCTGAACCTGTTCACATTCGTCGAAACCGCAGCCGAGGCGATCAATGCGCTCGAAACCTTCAACGGCGCCAACCAGGCCACCAGGGGCACGGGTTGATCAGTTGCCGCCCTGCGTTGACTTGAGGGTTGTCCCGTCGGCCTGCCCTGTCGAGGCCAGCGCATATTCCACGAACTCGGTCACCTGAAACAGGCTGAAATTGTCATCCGATATCATGGTCAGACGAATGCGCCCCCGCAAATCCCGCCAGACGGCGATGCCTTCAAGGTTGTCATGGGTGCCGAAAGGTGTCACCAGCAGGGTTTCCTCGTTGGTCAGCCCGCCCGGGGTGACATCGAAACGCCGGATGCGGGTTGCAAAGCCCCGGATCCAGATGAAATCGCGTTCCAGCAGATACAGCTTGCCGTCCGGGCCGAAATCGGCGCCGGTCGGCAGGAATCTGCCCCGCCGCGGCAAGGTAAAGACACGCTGCCATTTGCCACCCGGTTTCTTGCGATAGACGGGAAAGGGGCGGTTGATGTCGCCGGAACGCTCGGGCAGGGTATACAGCGTTCCCATGGCATCCACGGCCAGGGGCTCCATCCCGGCATTTACCTGAAAGCCCTTGAAATCGGGATGCCGCCCGGTGGGTCTGGGCCTGGCTTTCAGACTGTCATATCGCCATACCCGGTGGTTGCCCTCGAACGAGACATAGACCCGCCCCTTGCGATCTATCGCAAGCCCCTCGGAATCGCTGTCGTAACGATGGACCGGTACGCCCTTGCTATCGAGAAGCGGCCCGAAGGATTCCAGCCTGACGCCCGTGATCCTGTCACCCTGGCGCAGGATCTCGCCGGTCGCGATCTTTCCCTTGTCGGATATCGTGGTGAACCGGTTTCCGTCGGCGCTCAGCTCCAGCCCGGAAAACCCGCCGAACCCCGGACGGGATTCGCTCCAGACATAGCGGCCGAGATAGCGCAGATTGCCCGCTGGCGCAGGAATCGCCCAGATCATCGCAAGCGCAAGCATGATGACTAATCTCATTGGGCGTTCAACACCTTCCGGCACTGGCGGGGCAGGTCGGCCATGATCATCTCGCGCGCGCGACGGGGATGGGGCCTGGGCCTGGCCGCTGTTTCGGGCTTCTTGTGGGGTTTCAGATAATCCGTCACCCACCAGTAAAGGCTCTTGTCGCATCCGTCACCCCTGGAAATCCGGCTGATGGGTGTCTGGGGGCGACAACCGGGCGAATCCGCCGGGCATTTCAGGCGCACATGGAAATGGTCGGCATGGCCGTAAAGCGGGCGTATCTTTGCCAGCCAGCGCCGGTCGCGCCCGGCCTTCCTGCACATGTCGATCTTGATGGCCGCGGCCACGAAAATGCGATCCACCGCGGGATCGCGCGCTGCCGCCTTGAGAATCTCCATATGGGTTCTGGTCCAGTTTCCGTTGACCCGCCGCTGATCGCGGGTCCGCACCGAGATCGACGAAATCACCTCGCGCCGCGCCGCGCTCAGGTGCAGACTGCGGGGCGGCAGCATCCAGATATCGACATCCAGCCCCACCTGGTGCGAGGCATGCCCCGAGGTCATCGGCCCACCGCGCGGCTGGCTCATGTCCCCGATATACAGCCCCTTCCAGCCGAGTTCGCGCGCCTTCCTGCTGAGCCGTTCGATAAAGGCAATCAGCGCCGGATGACCCCAGTTGCGGTTGCGCGACAATCGCATCGCCTGCCAGGTGGGGCCTGTCTCGGGCAGTTGCCGCGCACCGGCCAGGCACCCCTTGGCATAATAGCCCACAGCCCGGGGTTTCTGCGGCGAGGGAGTCCTTTTCGCCCCGAACAGACGATTGGCAAGCGGCTCGCCAGGTCGGGGTTTGACATGCGAGGTGCCGGCAAGAAACACCACCGCCAGGCCAGCCAGCACAAGGCGTCCTATGCCCCGCCGGCGCAGGATCATTCCGTGCCGCTGGTCGCGTCGCCCCGATCACCGTTGCGCCGCACCCAGATCATCAGCAACAGGCCAACCGCAAACAGGAAAATGACAGGTGTCACGCCCAGACGCTGGCTCTGGGTCAGGCCGGTCACCACACCGATCGACAGCGGCGCGATAAAGGCCGTGGCCTTGCCCGACAGGGCATACAGGCCAAACGCCTCGGTCATGCGCGACCGGTCTGCCTGATGCACCAGCATCGTTCGCGATGCGGCCTGAATCGTGCCGCCGGCGGCGCCGATCAGAAAGCCGCAGAAATAGAACACGATGTCCGGGAGGCTGGAATCGGCCTCGACGGGCATGAACAGCACGCTCTGGCGATCGACCAGGACGATGATGATGACCGTGCCGACCAGCACGAAGATGCTGCTGACAATTACCGTCTTTGGCCCGTATTTCTGGTCGGCCATGCCGCCAAGCCAGGCAAACAGGGCCCCCGACGTGATGCCGATGATGCCGAAAACCCCGATATTGACAACCGACCATCCCAGCACGCCCTTGGCGTAGATCCCGCCAAACGTATAGATACCGTTCAGCGCATCACGGTAGAACATCGAGGCCGCCAGAAAGGCAAACAGGCTGGGTCGCCCCGGGAGGCTCTTGAGGGTGCGGCCAAGGTCGCGCAACCCGGTTCTCAGGGCATTCTTCACGTCGGTTCTGCGTGGCGCGTCATGCACCCACAGAAAGAACGGGATCATGAAAACCGCATACCAGACCGCTGTCAGGGGCCCGACCGAGCGGGTGCCCTCGCGCGTGGCCGGATCAAGACCGAGAACGGGATGAATCCCGATCAGGGTCACGCCCTTGTCGTTTTCGGCCAGCAAGGTCAGCATCAGGACCAGGGCAATCAGCCCACCGACATAGCCCAGCGCCCAGCCATTGCCCGAAAGACGGCCGACCTCGTCATGCGGGCCGAGTTCGGGAAGATAGGCGTTGGTAAAAATGGTGGCAAATTCCATGCCGATCAGACCAATGCCAAAGGCAACCAGGATCCAGAAATAATCCTGCATTCCCGGCACCGCCCACCACAGCAGGAACGAGCCCACGACATACATCGCACTGAAAAGGAATATCCAGGGCTTGCGCGGGCCGGTGGTGTCGGACCACGCGCCCAGTATCGGCGCCAGAATCGCGATGAACACCCCCGCTATTCCGACTGTATACCCCCAGACCGCCTGCCCCAGCGTGCTGTCACCGACCACCGCCGAGGTGAAATACGGCGCAAAGATGAAGGTGATCAACAGCGTGTTGTAGGGCTGGCTGGCCCAATCGAACAGCATCCATCCCCAGACCCTCTTTCTCAGAGAAACTTCGGCCATCTCGTCATCCCGTCCCTGTCTCTTGTGTTTCGAGAATTAAGACTCGTTTCTCGCGAAAAGAGCAAGGGAAATCCCTTCACACCGACGGGGGCCAGGGCCTCAGGCCCTCGGCATCGATCCAGGCCCTGACATATTCGGGCAATGGTGGCGACTGCTCGGGCCAGCCCAGTTCGCGTGCGACATGAACAGGTGCCAGGATTCCCTTGTCATCGGTAACGGCCATGCGGGCAAGGATCGATGATGTTGCCTCGCCCCGACGCCACATGGATTGCTGAAAGTAGAAGAATCTTTCATCCCAACCCAGGATCGTGCTGTGCATGGTGAACCGCTGAAACATGTGCACCCGGCGTCGATATCGCACCGATGCACCTGCGACCGCCATGCTCCAGCGATTGCGTCTGAGTACCGACAACAGGCCCGAGCGCCAGGCCATGGGCAGGCGGCCCAGATCATACAGGGTCAGCGTCCGACCATTGTTCAGTTCCATCCACAGATCGACATCCCAGGGCCAGCACATGTGGCGCGAGACGTGGACCTCGTCCAGGGCCAGCCGCCCGTCGCGGGCGTGGACGATCACTTCCTTGGCAAAGCGGAATATCGGATACATTGGCGAACGGACCCCCTGGAACGGATCGTGCATGTCCTGCCACGGCCGGGATTTCAAGCAGAACGTTGCGAAAACCGATCTCCCCTTGCACCCGGGGCCGGGGCTGACTAGGTCATGGGGCAAGTTTTCCACATGACCGGGCAGCCAGATGTATTCACTCATTCAAATCCTGCTGATGATCCTGAATGTTCTCCAGTTCATCGTGATCGCACATGTGATCATGAGCTGGCTGATAAATTTCCAGATCCTGAACCTGCATCAGCCCATCGTCAGCCAGATATGGTACGGGCTGAACCGCCTTCTCGAGCCGATCTATTCGCGCATCCGCAGTTTTCTGCCAGATCTTGGCGGGCTCGACCTGGCGCCGCTGATCGTCTTTTTCGGCATCATCGCGCTGAAGATCGTGCTGATCAACAACGCCTATGCCTTTCTCTGAGCAACCCGACCACGTATCCGGGGCGGGCCGTGGATCGGATCGTACAACTCAGGCGGCCACGGGCGAAACGATCCGCGCCTCGTGATTTCTGAGAATGGGCGCCGCTGCGACCGGCTGATCCTTGCCGCGTGCAGTGGCCAGCTCGGGAAAGATTGCCAGGATCTCGGCCAGCTGGGCACGATCCATGCCGTCACGGATCGTGTCGCCGACCAGGAAACTTTCGCTGGGCAGGTCGTTGCTGAACACGATTTCATGGCGGTCGAACATGATGTGGAAATAGGTGACCTCGCGATTGGCGTCCAGCCGCGCAATCCCGTTTCTGCCGACAAGGGCATGCGCGGGGGCCAGCGCCTCGTCCAGCCCGAAATGCATCTGCAGCTGCCATCCACCCAACAGTACCCGATGCTGAGGCGACAGCATCAGGTCGCGCGATGGCAGACCGTCGCCCAGACAGCCCGCCGGCAACAGGATCGGGCACAGCTCGGGCCGGGCAATCAGTGCGCGCGGGCCCAGATGCTTTTGTCCTATCCAGCGCAGGGGTTGCAGGCCGTTGTCGCGCGTTTCGACCAGATCGCCCGGTTGCAGGGTTTCTATGGACCGTGGGCCGCTTTCGGTCAGAATAAGGGTTCCCTGTGTGAAACATGGAAGGGATGAATAGTTCAGCGGCGTATAGCCGGTGTAATTCGTCAGATCGAATCCGGTCCCGACCGAGGCGCCGGGAATCGTGCTGCCGGCATCATTCATCACGAACGAGTGCACGTTTCCATTGATCGTCAACTGAAAGGTCTTGACCGTCTGTGTCGCCCCGTTGATCAGGATCGTGTCGTTGTAAAAGAACTGATAGCTGTCGACCGGATTGCCGTTGACCAGTATCTGCTGCGGAGCGCCGGTGTCGGCAGCCGCCGTGCCTTGCAGCGCATTGTCGTCATCGGTGATCTGCATCGTGTAGGTAGCCGAAATCGTCGGGCTGATCCCGAAATCGACATATGAATTCGGCACTTCGTAAATCGTGACGGTCCGCGTTACCATTCCTTGCCCCCTGAACCTGCAACTTCCCTCTTGCCCGCAAGGCCAAAGACACCATCGGCTGGCGCCCCGCGGACAGGCTGTAGGGTCTGGGTAAAATTCGATCGTGGCGAATTTTCGACAATTCCCCGACAAATTGTCGGTTTATGCCGGATTCGGATACAATCAGCGTGCGCTGAAAGTGGCCATCACGTCCTTTGGTTGCGCATGGCCAGCAGGCGCAGGCGCAACGCATTGATCTTGATAAAGCCGGCGGCGTCTTTCTGGTCGTAGGCGCCGTGATCTTCCTCGAAGGTCACATGCTCTTCCGAATAGAGGCTGTAATCCGACCAGCGGCCGACCGTGCGGGCCAGACCCTTGTACAGCTTCAGCCGCACGGTGCCGGTCACGAATTCCTGGCTGCGGTCGATCAGCGCCTGCAGCATCTCGCGCTCGGGGCTGAACCAGAAGCCGTTATAGATCAACTCGGCATATTTCGGCATCAGTTCGTCCTTCAGATGCGCCGCGCCCCGGTCGAGTGTGATCTGTTCGATGCCACGATGGGCTTCGAGCAGGATGGTGCCGCCGGGGGTCTCATAGATGCCGCGGCTTTTCATGCCGACAAATCGCCCTTCGACCAGATCGAGCCGGCCAATGCCGTGCTTGCGGCCATATTCGTTCAGCCGGGTCAGCAGGGCGGCGGGCGAAAGGGCCTCGCCATTGATCGCGACCGCGTCACCGCGCTCGAAGGTGATTTCGATATATTCGGGTGTATCGGGCGCATCCTCGGGGTGAACCGTGCGCTGATAGACGTAATCGGGGGCCTCTTGCGCCGGGTCTTCCAGCACCTTGCCCTCGCTCGAGGTATGCAGCAGGTTGGCGTCAACGCTGAACGGCGCCTCGCCGCGCTTGTCCTTGGCAATGGGGATCTGGTGGGATTCGGCAAATTGCAGCAGCTTGGTGCGGCTGGTCAGATCCCATTCGCGCCACGGCGCAATCACCTTGATGTCGGGGTTCAGCGCGTAAGCCGCCAATTCGAACCGCACCTGATCGTTGCCCTTGCCGGTCGCCCCGTGGGCAATGGCATCCGCCCCGGTTTCGGCGGCGATTTCCACCAGCCGCTTGGAAATCAGCGGCCGCGCAATCGAGGTGCCCAGCAGATACAGCCCCTCATACTGGGCATTGGCGCGGAACATGGGAAAGACGAAATCGCGGACGAATTCCTCGCGCACGTCTTCGATATAGATGTTTTCCGGCGCGATCCCCAGCATCTCGGCCTTCTTGCGGGCGGGCTCCAGCTCTTCGCCCTGGCCGAGGTCGGCCGTAAAGGTGACAACCTCGCAGCCATATTCCGTCTGCAACCATTTGAGAATGATCGAGGTATCCAGCCCGCCCGAATAGGCAAGCACGACTTTCCTGGGGGCAGAATGGGTCACGACGCTGATCTCCGGTGTATCTGGTTTTCCACGCGGGGTTTATTGCCTTTTCAGGGGCTGTGCAACGGGGCATCCGCCGATTGCGGGCGGCAGCGACCGACCACAAGGCAAACCCTGGCGATCGTGGTCATCGTCGTCCGGGCACACGGTTTCTCCGCAATGCCGGCCGGCATCACACGAGCGTTATCCCCGCCTTGGCGGTATCATGCTATGGTGTGGGTTAATTTTCCCGATTTCTCCAGCACTTTCTCATCCATTACCAGCAAAAGGGAAGTTTCCATGCCAGCGATTGTAACCCGTATCATTCCGTCTCTCGACCAATCCTTTCAACGCATTTTCATACAAAAGATAAAGGACGCCACCACGAAATGGGGCACCGCCGATGGCGGCAAGACACTGGTCGGTGGCAGCGATCTTGCATCCCCCCGCCTCAAAATTTTCGGCGATGGTTTCACCCAGAAAAGCGATGGCAGCTATACGGGAAACATCACGTCGATCGACCTCATGAACCCGACAACTGGAGACCTGGTGACACAGATCATCGGCATCAATATCGCCGATTTCGCGCCACTTGAGGCCCAGGCCAAGGCAGGCAGCGGAACGCCTGGGCCGAACGGGTATCCCGACTTTTACAACACGCTGGGTGGCGGCGCACCAAGCTGGAAGTTCCTGGGCAGCAGCGGGGGCGATTCGCTGGAAGGTTTCGCGACCGACGATATCCTGCGGGGCCGCGGTGGAAATGACTGGTTCACCCTGAGTGGAGGCGCGGACGTGATCGATGGCGGCCGCGGACGCGACGGGATCTATGCAGCAGAATCCACGACGGGGATCGTCGTTGACATGATGATGGGTCAAGTGACGTTCAAGGGAACGGTTTCGACATTGCGCAACGTGGAATCCGTTTTCGCCACATACAGCCGAGACGTGTTGACCGGAGATTCTGCCAACAACACATTTTACGGGCTGGGAGGGCGCGACCGCATCCAGGGCGGCGGTGGAAATGATCGCATCCTCGGTGGCGGTGGAAATGATCGTCTTGCCGGGGGTGATGGCAATGACCGGATTCGCGGGGACAGCGGGCGCGACAGGCTGGATGGAAACGCAGGTGACGATTTCCTGCTCGGCGGCGGCGGCAATGACGTGATCCGTGGCGGCGCGGGAAAGGATGAATTGTGGGGAAACAGGGGCGATGACATTCTCCAGGGCGGTAACGGGCGCGATACACTGTACGGGGGGGTGGGCGACGACATCCTGAACGGCGGCGCAGGGAACGACACTCTTTCCGGTGGGCCGGGCAGTGACACCATGACCGGAGGCGCCGGCGCAGACACGTTCCAATTCGGAACACCCGCCTCGGCAACCCCGACCAGCACCGTGATTACCGATTTCACTCCGACAGATGGCGACATGCTGAACTACCGGGGTGGGGACACCACGAACCTGACCGTCACCCATTCCTCGGGCAATACCAACATTGAACAGAGCAATGGCGATGTCCTGATTCTGTCGGGAATCACATTGACCGAAGCCGAAGTCCTGTCGCTGGTATCCATTATGTGACCTTGAAATGTAACGCCCGACACCAACAGTGGGCATGAAATTCGTCACGGGCGTTCAATCCGTCGCGTTGCATTTTCGGGCGCTGCCCCGCAAAGATGTGGTTTCACCAGTGCCGGAGGAAACATGTCCGATTTCGTCGCCAATGCGATTGCCGCCCGACGCGAGATGCGCAAGCTGTTTGCGGAAACGCCATTGCAGTGCAATGACTTCCTTTCGCAGAAATTCGACGCCGAGATCTTTCTCAAGCGCGAGGATCTGTCGCCGGTGCGCAGCTACAAGATCAGGGGCGCCTTCAACGCCATGCGCAAGCATCTTGCGGCACATCCCGGTCAGGCCCGTTTCGTCTGCGCAAGCGCAGGCAATCATGCGCAGGGGGTTGCCTTTGTCTGTCGTCACTTCGGCGTGCACGGGGTGATCTTCATGCCGGTGACGACCCCCAACCAGAAGATCGACAAGACCCGCGCCTTCGGTGGCGACAATATCGAGATCCGTCTTGTAGGTGACTATTTCGAGGATACGCTGAAGGCGGCACAGGAATATTGCGAAAACGAAGGCGCGCATTTTCTGGCCCCCTTTGACGATGACGACGTGATCGAGGGGCAGGCCAGTGTTGCCGTCGAGCTGCTGGAACAGGCCCCCGAGACCATCGACATGGTGATCCTGCCCGTTGGCGGGGGCGGGCTGGCCTCGGGCGTGGTGAGATACCTGCATGCGCTGTCGCCGCAGACGACCTTTCGTTTTGTCGAACCCGCCGGCGGGCGCAGCCTGGCCGCGGCGCTTGAGGCGGGCGGGCCGGTGACGCTGGACAAGGTCGATTCCTTTGTCGATGGCGCGGCGGTCGCACGCATTGGCGAGCGCACCTATGCCGCGCTGCGTGATGTTGACCCCACGCATGTCTTGGCCGCCCCCGAAGACCGGATCTGCGTTACCATGATCGAAATGCTGAATGTCGAGGGCATCGTGCTGGAGCCCGCGGGCGCCATGTCTGTCGATGCGCTGGGCGATCTGCGCGACGATATTGCCGGCAAGCGCGTGGTCTGCATCACGTCGGGCGGCAATTTCGATTTCGAGCGCCTGCCCGAGGTCAAGGAGCGCGCGCTGAAATTCCAGGGGCTGAAGAAATATTTCATCCTGCGCTTTCCGCAACGCCCCGGCGCGCTCAAGGAATTCCTGAACATTCTTGGGCCGGATGACGACATCACGCGCTTTGAATATCTCAAGAAATCGGCGCGTAATTTCGGATCCGTCCTGATCGGGATCGAGGCCAGGGATCCCGCCGATTTCCCCCTCATCTGCGCGCGGATGGACGAGGCCGGCATGGTCTATCAGGACATCACCGAAAACGAGGCGCTCGCGCAGTTCCTCATCTGAACCCACACCTGATGTCTGCGCGCCGCTGGTCGCGAAATGCCGTTTCCGCGGGGAGTACGCCTCGGCAGCGGCCGCCAGAGAGGCGCGACACGAAATGACGGTCACCCCCGTTGGCCAGCAATCTGGCGGCATCATCAATCGGCACCCAGTGGGCCGTGTGGTGTGGCTCGGCTATCTCGGCCAGTTTCCGTGTGGGCTGGCAGAGATAGACATGGCATACCTTGCGGGCCCAGATCTCGTATTCCGGCATCCATGTATAACGCTGAAAGGCGCCCAGACGGCGATGGATGCGAATTCCCCATCCGGTTTCCTCGCGCACCTCGCGATGAAGCGCCACGACAGCCGTCTCGCCGGGGTCGATACCGCCGCCGGGCAACTGGAATTCGGGGCGCGGACGGGCCTGAAACGTGATCAGCAGCCTGTCGCCGAGTCGCAGGATACCATAGGCACCGGGACGCGTACGGTAGTGAATCCCGGCCTTTATCGGCTCGTCGAATCGCCTGATCATGTTTGCCTCAAGTTTTTCTCACGCAAGTGTTGAGTTGCCTTGCGGGTTTACCTTCTCTATTGCAACGCGCTGTAGGTCAAGGAAAGTCGGAACCGCCATGAACCCGTCTGACAGGATTGCCTGGGATGATACCGTTCTGCCCTTTCAACTGGACCGCGCCGATATTCGCGGGCGCATGACGCGTCTCGATGGCGTTCTGGAAAGGATACTTGAACAGCACGCCTACCCTGCCCCGGTCGAGGCAATGGTGGCCGAGGCCTGCGTGCTGACCGCGTTGATCGGACAGACCATCGAATTGCGCTGGAAGCTGAGCCTGCAAATCCGCGGGGACGGTCCGCTGCGCCTGATCGCCACCGACTATTTTGCCCCCGGCAAACAGGGCGAGCCGGCCAGGATGCGCGCCTATGCCAGCTTTGACGCCGGGCGCGTGGATGCAGGCGACGCAACACCCTTTTCGCTGATCGGCAGGGGGATGTTCGCGATACTGATCGACCAGGGAAAGGGCACGACCCCCTATCAGGGAATTACCCGCCTCACCGGAGGGTCGCTGTCGTCCAGCGCAAGCACCTATTTCGAACATTCCGAACAATTGCCGACCCGCTTTGCCACGGCGATGGGCAAGACGCGGGTTCCGGGTGAACAGGGGGGCAGATGGCGCGCAAGCGGCATCATGATACAGCACATGCCAGCGCCCTCGGCCCCGGACGAGTCCCTGCTGGCTGCCGATGACGACATTGCCGCATTTTCCGAAAGGGACGCCGAGAACTGGCGGCGGGCAAATATCCTGCTCGATACGGTCGAGGAAATGGAAATGATCGGCCCCCATGTATCGCCAACCGAGCTGATCCACCGCCTTTTCCACGAGGAATCCCTGCGCATCTGGACGGCCCAGCCGGTGCGTTTTGGCTGCACCTGCAGCCCTGACAAGGTGAAACAGGCCATGTCGATCTATTCGGCCAAGGATATTGCCTACATGACAACCGACGACGGCAGGGTTACCGCAGATTGCCAGTTCTGCGGCGCACATTACGAATTTGACCCGCGCGAGCTGGGATTCGAGGCCAAAAAGGGTTGAGTTTCCTTGCCCCGTGGCGGTCTGTGCTCCATCTATGGGATATGGATGCCCAGCCCTACAGCATTGCCCATGTGGCCAGATTCCTGGAACGCGACCTTCGCGAGGGATCCTCGGATTTCGATCTGAATCCCGAGATCCGGGCATCATGGCCCGCGCCGGTCGAATTGCGCCCGGCGGCCGTCCTGATCCCGCTGATCGAGCGCAGCGATGGCCTGCGGGTCATCCTCACGAAACGTGCCTCGCATCTGAAACATCATCCGGGCCAGATCGCCTTTCCCGGCGGCAAGCTGGAAAAACACGACGCGGGCCATGCCGCGGCCGCGCTGCGCGAGGCCCGGGAAGAGATCGGCCTGCCGCCTGAAAACGTGCGCGTCCTGGGCGAGATGCAGACACATGAAACGGTCACCCATTTCCGCATCAGCCCGGTGATCGGCCATATCACGCGGGATTTCACCCCAAGGCCCCATGCAGGCGAGGTGGACGAGGTGTTCGAGGTTCCCCTGTCATATGTGGGCAACCCGGCGAACTTTGCCATCGAGGGGCGTTTCTGGCAGGGCAAGCGCCGTCTTTATTTCGTGGTTCCCTGGGGGCCCTACTACATCTGGGGCGCAACTGCGCGTATATTGCGCAATCTCGCGGAGGGGCTGTCGAAATGACCCGTGTCGATGGTGCCTGGCTGCGGGACTCCGGCACGCAGGCGATCTTTGCCATGCTTGAAAACGGCGGATATCAGGCCTGGGTGGTCGGCGGCTGCGTGCGCAACGCCCTTCTGGGCCAGCCGGTGACGGATGTCGATTTCACCACCGACACCCTGCCCGAACAGGTGATGGAACTGGCGCAGACGGCCGGCCTGCGTGCCATCCCGACAGGTATTTCCCACGGAACCGTCACCGTCGTCAGCCAGGGCGACGGGTTCGAGATCACGACCTTCCGTCGCGACGTTCGCACCGATGGACGCCACGCGCAGGTGGCCTTTGCCCGCACGATGCAGGAAGATGCCCATCGCCGTGACTTCACGATCAACGCTCTCTACGCCGACCGTGACGGCAATGTACGCGACCCTCTTGGCGGGCTGGCCGACATAAGGGCCGGGAGGGTCCGCTTCATCGACGACCCGCACGCCCGCATCCGCGAGGACTATCTGCGTATCCTGCGTTTCTTTCGTTTTCACGCATGGTATGGCAACCCCGAAAACGGAATCGACGCCGAGGCACTGGCCGCATGTGCGACACACGCGGATGGTATCGACAACCTCTCGCACGAGCGGATCGGCAATGAAATGCGCAAGCTCCTTGCGGCGCCTGATCCGGCCCCCAGCCTTGCCAGCATGCAAGGCAGTGGCGTATTGCACCATGTCCTGCCCGGGGCATCCACCGCCCTGCTGGCAGTCCTCGTCCATCTCGAACAGCAGATGGAGGAACCGCCCCGCTGGCTGAGGCGACTTGCCTGCATTGACGGCAACGACGCCCGGGACAGGTTGCGCCTGACACGCGCCGAGGCGCGCTACCTTCGGAATCTGCAACAGGGCGCAGACAGCGATACGACCGTTTCCGAGTTTGCCTATCGGCTGGGGGCCGAGGCAGCCATCGATGTTGCCCTGCTCAGGGCCGCGACAAGGGGGATACCCCTGCCCGAGGGGCTGCGCGAGATTGCAGAACATGCTGCCGGTCAGCGTTTTCCGCTGCGTGGTTCGGACATAACCAGCGGCGAATCGGGCCCGGCACTGGGAAGAAAGCTGAAGCGGCTGGAAAGGATGTGGATCGATTCCGGCTTTACCCTGGGGCGGGACGAGCTGTTGAGAAAATGAACGGAGGCGCCCCTGGTGGAACGCCTCCGGCAACTTGGGCTCATGGCGTCCTGCGCCGCCTTCAGCCGACTTTCGGCATCACGTTGACACCGTGTTCGTAAACCAGCTGCCCGCCGAAATATGCGACCACGACGATAAAGGCGACAAGGGCGACATCGACAACAACCACGCCGATCTTGCGCCCGCCCTCAAGGGGAATCCGTTTCCACCACACATAGGCCCTGGCGATTGCCCATGCGCCGAACAACCACGCGGCGGTGGTCCCCAGAGTCTCGTGTATATCGGCCAGGGCCGGAGAGACCCCGCGCGAGATGGCGATCTCCAGCGCGGTGTCGCCCAGCGCCGCGGCAAGCGCGGCAAAGGCGCCGGTGGCAACCGCGATCGCAGCGGCCATCGAGGCATAGGTATCGCGCCCACCGATGGGGAGGCGACGCCACAGGGCAAACAGGTCGATCGCGGCAAGAACCGTGATCAGAACGATCGGGAAATGTAGAATCATCGGGTGCAACTGCTCGATTGCGGGCATGGGAAACTCCTGTATCCTGGTCTGGATTCCCGGCCGGGTCATAGCGGGGTCGGGGAATGTGTTGAATTTGCCAGACGCACCTATGCCGCGCTGCGGCGTGGTTCAAGACCAGCCACCTAAACCGAGGTTAAGGATCCGATTTGTAAACGAATGTTTTACCGCGCGCCGCCTCGACCACCCTCGGCTTCTGCGCACCTTCTCTGCGTTGCGGCGAATTTCCCGCTTGCAGGTCCGGCATCGGGCGGCCATTTCTGTCATGCTGTCAGCCAGGACGACAGGATGGGGGAACAATGCAATTTCGCGTGATGCGGCTGGGTCACCGGGGCGACGGCATCGCCAGGACGACCGAGGGCGAGGTTTTCATCCCCTTTGCCCTGCCCGGCGAGATCATAGAGGGCACCCCCAGGGACGGCCGCATCGACAAGCCGGCAATAGTCACCCCCTCGCCCGCGCGCGTCAAACCGCCCTGCCCTCATTTCGGGACATGCGGCGGATGTGCGCTGCAACACGCATCAGACATGTTTCTCGCCCGCTGGAAATCAGATGTCGTCAGGCAGGCCCTTGCGGCAAGGGGAATCGATTTCACCCCGGAACCTGCGGCGACTTCGGGTGCGAACACGCGCAGACGAGCCACCCTTGCCGGCAAACGCACGAAAAAGGGGGCATTGGTCGGCTTTCACGGGCGTGCATCCGACATGATCGTTCCGATCCCGTCATGCACCCTTCTGGATCGGGCGATCATCGATGCGCTGCCGTGGTTCGAAAAGCTCGTTCGCCTGGGCGGAACGCGCAGGGGTGAGGTCGCAATCAGCGTCACGACCAGTCTGAACGGGCTGGATATCGGCATATCGGGGGCGAAGAAACCCGACATGCAGCTTCTGTCCGAACTTGGTGCGCTGGCCCGACAGGCCGGTTTCGCCCGCCTCACCTGGAATGACGAGATCATTGCAACCATCGCCCCGGCCGAACAGCTGTTTGGCGAGGTGCGCATCACACCGCCACCCGGGGCCTTTTTGCAGGCAACGCCCGAGGGCCAGAATGCCCTGATCTCGGCCGTGCAGCGGGCCGTCGCCGGGGCCCATCGCATTGCCGACCTGTTTGCCGGCTGCGGGACTTTTTCGTTGCCGCTGGCCCGGCAGGCCGAGGTCGCCGCCATCGAAAGCGATGCCGACGCCCTCTCTGCCCTTCAGGCCGCATGGCGCGCGACTGCGGGCATGAAGGCCATCACGACCCAGAGGCGCGACCTCTTTCGCCGACCATTGCTGACGGCCGAGCTTGACCAGTTCGATGCGGTGGTTCTGGACCCGCCGCGCGCGGGGGCCTTTGCCCAGGCGGGCCAGCTGGCCACCAGTGCCGTATCGCGCGTGGTTCATGTCTCGTGCAACCCCGTCACCTTTGCCCGCGATGCAGACATCCTGTTGCGAGGGGGGTTCAGGCTGGACGATCTGAAGGTTGTCGATCAGTTTCCATGGTCGCCCCATATCGAACTGGTCGCCGTATTCAGCCGGCGGTAAGCCATTTCTTTACCCGCGTTTCCCGAACCGCGCGATGGCTGCGGCCACAGCCCAGCATGTGAACATCACAATGATGGATGTGCCAATGGTCGTGGCATAAAAGATCAGACGCGCCCTGAGATCCATGTCGTCGAGAAAGGGATAGGGCAGGCCGCTGGTCACCCGTCCCTCGGGAAAGCTGTTGAGCGGTTGAACCAGCATCTCGATCCAGACGATATAGGACAGAAAGATCGCCATCATGATCGCAAGGCTGCGCCACGGATTGCGAAAGATCCCCAGAATGAAGAAGGCGTCAAACCACATCAACAGCTGCGTCAGACCGTGCAGGTAATATTCCTGATACCAGGGCAAGGGCTTTTCGCCCCCATACAGCAGCGTCGGGTCGGTAAAGTATATCTTCCAGTACAGGAACAGTACCATCGCACCCAGAACCACACTCGCCGAGACAAAGGCGTTGTATGTGCGATCGCTCCAGCCCATCGAATGGCGCAGCATCATCCATGCAACGATCAGATTTGCCGTCAGCCCCCAGATCGTCAGATAGCGGAACTGCCAGCCGAATACCTCGATCGGAAACCGGGTGAACTGGTACAGCCAGAAACCCAGGGCCAGCAGAAAGACGACCCACCGATAGGCCGTGATGGCCGTTGACGTGTTGCGAGACATCGAAACCCTCCCCCGTGGCCTGCCAAGGCGTGATCAGGCCCGCCTGCTGGATACCGTCGAAATGCCCAGAACATCAAGAACGCGCGCTTCGATCTGCGCCGCATTCAGACCGGCGACATCGTACATTGCGGCCGGTGCATTCTGGGCGATGAAGGAATCCGGCAGAACCATCGAGCGGAACTTCAACCCGGTATCGAATACGCCTTGTTCGGCCAGAAAATGGGCAACATGGCTGCCAAAACCGCCGACAGCGCCCTCCTCGATGGTGATCAGCGCCTCGTGGTGACGGGCAAGCTGCAGGATCAGTTCATGGTCCAGGGGCTTGGCGAAACGTGCATCCGCAACGGTCGCCCTGATGCCGCGCGCCGCCAGCGCCTCGGCCGCGCCGAGTACCTCGGCCAGGCGAGTGCCGAGTGACAGGATGGCGACACGCCCCCCCTCGGAAATGACCCTGCCCTTGCCGATTTCCAGAACATGACCGCGTTCGGGCATGTCTGCCCCGACGCCTTCGCCCCTGGGATAGCGGAATGCGCTGGGGCGGTCGTCGATGGCGGCGGCGGTTGCAACCATGTGAACAAGCTCGGCCTCGTCGGCTGGCGCCATGACCACAAAGCCGGGCAGATTGGCCAGAAAGGCAATGTCGAAGCTGCCCGCATGCGTTGGCCCGTCAGCCCCCACAAGGCCGGCACGATCGATCGCGAAACGCACTGGCAGACGCTGGATGGCCACGTCATGCACGACCTGATCATAGGCGCGTTGCAGAAAGGTGGAATAGATCGCGCAAAAGGGTTTCATACCGCCGGCGGCAAGGCCCGCGCTGAAGGTCACAGCATGTTGCTCGGCAATGCCAACGTCGAAAACACGGTTGGGATAGCGGCTGGCGAAATGGCTCAGCCCGGTTCCGTCAGGCATTGCCGCGGTGACGGCAACGATGCGGTCGTCGCGGCCCGCCTCGTCGGTGAGGGCCTCGGCAAAGACGCGGGTATAGCTGGGCGCGTTCGACTGGGCCTTGACCTGTTCCCCGGACACCACGTTGAAGCGCGACACGCCGTGATACTTGTCGCTGGAGGCCTCGGCGGGTGCATAGCCCTTGCCCTTTTTCGTCAGGACGTGAATCAGCATCGGGCCTGTCGCACGTTCGCGAACCGTGCGCAGCAGCGCCAGCAGCTGCCCCATGTCATGCCCGTCGATCGGACCGACATAGGAAAAGCCCAGCTCTTCGAACAGGGTGCCGCCAATGGTCATGCCCTTGACCAGTTCCTTGGCCCGCCGCGCGCCCTGCTGAAAGGGCTCGGGCAACAGGCTGACCGCGCCCTTTGCAGCGGCCTTGAGTTCCTGAAACGGCGCACCCGCGTAGAGGCGCGAAAGATAGGACGACAACGCCCCCACCGGCGGGGCGATGGACATTTCATTGTCGTTCAGGATCACGAACAGCCGCTTGCCCATCGCGCCGACATTGTTCATTGCCTCGAACGCCATGCCTGCGCTCATCGCGCCGTCACCGATCACGGCAATGGCGTCGCCCAGAACGGGATCGACCGCGCCGCCCAGATCGCGCGCAACCGCCAGGCCGAGCGCTGCGGATATCGAGGTCGAACTATGGCCCGCTCCGAACGGGTCATAGGGGCTTTCGCTGCGCTTGGTGAACCCCGACAGGCCCCCGGGTTGGCGCAACGTGCGAATCCGGTCGCGCCGTCCGGTCAGGATCTTGTGCGGATAACACTGGTGCCCGACATCCCAGATCAGCCGGTCGCGCGGCGTGTCAAAAACCGCGTGCAAAGCCACCGTAAGTTCGACGACACCCAGCCCTGCCCCCAGGTGGCCGCCCGTCATCGAGACGGCCGAAATCGTCTCGGCCCGCAATTCATCGGCCAGAACGCGCAGCTCGCTGTCCGAAAGCTGTCTGAGATCGGCCGGTGTCTGTACCCGGTCGAGAAGCGGAGTCTGTGGTCTTGGTTGATCTGGCACTGTCTGTTTTCCCGTGGCGCCGCCGCCAATCGCAAGACCCTATCACATGTCGCGGTCGATGATAAAGCGGGCGAGCTGGCGCAGGTTATCGCCTGTTCCGCCAAATGGTTCAAGAACATCGCAGGCCTGTTCGACCAGCGCCGCGGCCTTTTGGCGCGCACCCTCTACCCCGAGCAGTGAAACAAATGTTGCCTTGCCGGCGTGTGAATCCTTTTGCAGACGCTTGCCTGCCTTGGCGACATCTCCCTCGACATCGAGAATGTCATCGGCAATCTGAAAGGCAAGGCCGATCGCCGCCGCATAGCTGCGCATCAGTTCGGTATTCGCGTTACCCATCACCGGCCCCGCGGTGGCCGCCCATGTGAACAGCTTGCCCGTCTTGTTTTCCTGCAGCGTCGTGATCTGCTCCAACGTCAATGGCGGGCTGGCGGTTTCGGCCGCAATGTCCTGCATCTGTCCCTCGACCATGCCGCGCGCACCCGCAGCCTCGGCCAGCGAGGATATCAGCCGCATCCTGATATTGGCGTCGGCAGCACTGCGCGGCGAGGCGAGGATTTCGAACGCCATGGTCTGCAACGCGTCTCCGACAAGGATCGCGGTGGCCTCGTCCCATTTGACGTGAACGGTGGGTTTGCCCCTGCGCAGGTCGTCATTGTCCATGGCAGGCAGATCGTCATGCACCAGCGAATAGGCATGGATACATTCGATTGCCGCGGCAACCCGGTCGGCCTGCTGGGGACGGACACCGTAAAGACTGGCGCCCTCAAGCACCAGAAAGGCCCGCAAGCGCTTTCCCCCGGCCAGGACCGCATAACGCATCGCACGGTTGAGGCGGGTATCGTCGGCCTCGGCAAACATCTCGGACAGGCATGTCTCGACCCGCGCCGCGTGCGCTGCCATCACCTGGGCGAACATGGCTCAGACATCCTCCAGCGGCTTGGTTCCGGTCGGCGCGCCGTTTTCGCCCAGGGTGATCTGTGCGACCTTTTCCTCGGCCGCCTGCAAGCGGGCCTCGCAATGCTTGCGCAGTTCTTCGCCACGCTCATACAGGCGGATCGAATCCTCAAGCGGCACCTGCGCGCTTTCCAGCTGGCTGACAACACGTTCGAGTTCGCCCATCGCCTCTTCAAAGGTCATCTCTGATACCGGTTTGTCAGCCATTTCCCCGCTCCATCAAAACCCTGACATGCGCCGCGACGGATGCGGCGAGCGCATCCAAATCATATCCACCCTCCAAAGTCGAGACCACGCGTGAGCTGGCAAACGCATCGGCAATGTCGCAGACCTGCCCGGTGACCCAGGCAAAATCGTCTTCGGTCAGGTTCAGATTGGCCAGCGGGTCGGTTTGATGCGCGTCAAAGCCCGCCGAGATCAACAGCAATTCGGGCTCATGGGCCGTCAGCGCCGGCAGGGCGCGTTCGGTGAAAGCCGTGCGAAAACCGCTGCCGCCCGTGCCGGGTTTCAGGGGAATATTCACCACGTTGTCATGGGCGCCGCGTTCGTCGGCGCTGCCCGAACCGGGATAGAGCGGCATCTGGTGGGTCGAAACGAACAGGATGCGCCCGTCATCCCAGACCAGATCCTGCGTGCCGTTGCCGTGATGCACATCGAAATCGACGATGGCGACACGTTTCAACCCGTACCGTTCAAGCGCGTGCTTGGCCGCAATGGCGATATTGCCGAAAATGCAGAATCCCATGGCGCGGGTCTTTTCGGCGTGATGGCCGGGCGGGCGGACGGCGCAAAAGGCGTTTGTGGCCTTGCCCGACAGCACCGCATCGACGGCCGCGACATTGGCGCCAACCGCGCGAAAAGCGGCGTTCAGGGTGCCGGGCGACATATGGGTATCGGGATCAAGCGCGCGATAGCCCTGCGCAGGGCTGGCCGCGCGAATCGTTTTCAGATGCTGCGCCGGATGGACCAGCAGGATATCGGCATCTTCGCACAACGGGGCAGAACGGCGATCGAGCGCGTCAAATGCGGGGGCGGCAAGCGTCCTGTCGATCACCCGCAATCGGGCAACCTGTTCGGGATGCCCCGGCGGGTTGGTGTGTTCAAGACAGTCAGGATGGCTGAACAATGCAGTTGTCATGGGCCGAGATTAGGTCAGCCGCTGCCGGGCCGCAAGAATCACGATGGCCCGCCCGGTTTCGCGGGCGAGCCATTTTTCATTGGTTGTTAATTCAGGCCGAGGCGCGCTGCCGGTTGCCCGACTTGTTCGACCAGTTGTTGCGGCGCCGGTTGCGGCCCCCGCCCCTGGCAGGACGGCGCACCGAGTTGGCCGCCTGGCGTGCGGGAATTTCGGTTCCGTCAACCGATTGCGCCGGAATTTCCTGACGAATCAGGCGTTCGATATCGCGCAGTTGCTTGAGCTCGTCACCCGCACAAAAGGAAACCGCCAGCCCCGAGGCACCGGCACGCGCGGTGCGGCCGATACGGTGGACATAGCTTTCGGCAACATTGGGCAGATCGTAGTTCACGACAACCTCGACACCGGGCACATCAATGCCGCGCGCGGCGATATCGGTGGCGATCAGAACCGGGTTCGAGCCGCTGCGGAAAGATGCAAGCGCGCGCTGGCGCTGGCCCTGTGACTTGTTTCCGTGGATCGCACCGGCACCCAGCCCATCGGCGTTCAGCTTGCGAGCCACCTTGTCGGCGCCGCGCTTGGTGCGGGTGAATACGATCATGCGCTTGCCGGGATGGGCACGCACAAGGCGGGCAATGGCCGAAACCTTGTCGCCGCTCTGCATGTGCAGCACGGTCTGGTCGATCCGGTCGGCGGTTGCGGCAACGGCGGCAACCGATACTTCGGCCGGGTTGGTCAGGTGGTCGGCAGACAGGGCCCTGATTTCCTTGGGCATGGTGGCCGAGAACAGCAGGGTCTGCCGCTTGGCCGGCAGCAGGCGCAGGATCCGGCGGATCGCCGGCATGAAGCCGATGTCAAGCATCTGGTCGGCCTCGTCCAGCACGACCGTCTGCACATGGTCAAGGCGCAGCGCCTTTTGCGAGATCAGGTCTTCGAGACGTCCGGGCGTTGCCACCAGCACATCGACACCGTTACGCAATGCGTTGATCTGGCGCTTGATGGGGACACCACCGACAATTACGGCCGAGCGCAAGGGCAGGCCCGCGCCGTAATCCTGAACCGATTTCTCGATCTGGGCGGCCAGTTCGCGGGTCGGCGACAGGATCAGCACGCGCACGGGGCGATGGCCCTTGGCGCGCGGTTCCTCGGCAAGCCGGTGCAACAGCGGCAGGGTAAAGGCGGCGGTCTTGCCGGTACCCGTCTGGGCCAGGCCGACAACGTCGCGGCCCTGCATGATCAGCGGGATAGCCTGTTGTTGAATGGGGGTGGGGGTTTCGTAGCCCTGTTTCACAAGGGTCGAAAGGATCGGCGCAGCAAGGCCGAGTTCGTCAAAATTCACAATGTTTCTTTCTCAGGTAGGGTTGCCGGAGACCTGATTTCGTCGGGTCCACAAGCACCGTGTTCTTGTCAATCGAGCGACAAGACAGAACGGATACATGTGCCCGCAAGGTCAGCCGCAGCATCTCTCTGGATCTTCGCGATGTCGGGAGGATACAGTGATTTTCAGGCATTGGCGCGTTGTGCCTACCTGATTGCTTGCTTGGCGTAGATACTGTTTTGGGTGGGAAGTCAACAAGATTCGGCGCGCAGGGCAGGGCAGCATGGGGGCGCTGCCCCCGTCGCTGCGCGACTCCCCCGGACGTATTTTGGCAAAGAAGAAGGTTTCGCGCTCAGTCGGGGGCCAGCATGTAGCCCTCTCCGCGCACGGTTTGCAGGTAGCGGGGCGATTTCGGGTCTGATTCGATCTTGCGGCGCAGGCGGGTGATCTGGACGTCGATGGCGCGTTCCTGCGCCTGGCCCTTGTCGCGGCCGAGTTCCTCGACCAGATGGGAGCGGCTGATGGGCTCGTGGGGGCGTGCGGAAAAGATCTTCATCAGGGCGTTTTCGGTTGCCGTCAGGTGGACGAGTTCCGAGCCTTTCCACAGCTCTCCTCTGCCCAGATCGTAACGGACCTCGCCCATGCTCAGGGTCTTGGGGACATCGGAATCTTTACCTGATCGTCCAACACGGCGCAGTATGGCGTTGATCCTGAGCAACAGTTCGCGTGGCTCGAAGGGTTTGGAAAGATAATCGTCGGCGCCGGCCTCGAGCCCCGATATGCGGTCGCCCGCCTCACCGCGCGCGGTGAGCAACAGGATCGGGGTCGAAAGGCTGTGGCGCAGGTCGCGGGTGAGGCTGAGTCCGTCCTCGCCCGGCATCATCACGTCGAGCACGATGAGGTCGAACTCGAGCCCCGAGAGGAGGCGGCGCGCATGGGCGGCGTCGCGCGCCGCGGTTGCCAGAAACCCGTTGCGCTGCAGAAAGGTGCGCAGAAGGCCGCGTATGCGTTCGTCGTCATCAACGATCAGGACATGATGTTCCGGAAGATCACCCATCGCCGGCCTCCATTCACCCACCATCCGACAATGAGTCGAGAAACCTGCGCATCCTCGGATCCATGATCTGTTCGAGCACCTTGCGAAAGCCTTCTACAGCCTCGGGGCCGGCTGCACGATAGGCTGCGCGCATGCGGGCGCGCTGGGCCTCGGAAAGCTCGTGTTCCAGCGCGCGTCCCTTTTCGGTGAGGTAGAGGTTGCGCTCGCGCTTGTCACGGGTGCCGATGCGGCTTTCGACAAGGCCGTCCTCGATGAGGGTGCGCAAGACGCGGTTGAGCGACTGCTTGGTGACGCCAAGTATGTCGAGAAGGTTGTTCACCGTCGTTCCGGGCGAACGGTTGATGAAGTGTATCGCGCGGTGATGTGCCCGCCCGTAGGCATAGTTTTCCAGAATGCGGTCGGGATCGGCGGTGAAACCACGATAGGCAAAGAACATCGCCTCGATTCCGCGACGCAGTTGGTCGTCGGTCAGAAAGAGCAGGTTTTCACCTTTGCCCGCCTGTCCGGGGAAATGTCTGTCCTGCATGATTGGCGGCTCTTTTCACGATTTCAGCATGTTGCATCATTTTATGTCAGTCTTGTTGACTTTCCAAGAATCAAATGATAGCAAAAACATGAATTGACGTAATTTTATGTCCGCGCCGGATCGAATTGCGTAACATTCGGAAAACCGGCAAGGCCGGAACAATTCAGAGGTGTCGGTAATGGCTGCTGCATATGACGATCGGGACGGCTATATCTGGATGGATGGGGCATTTGTGCCCTGGCGTGAGGCAAATATTCACATCCTGACCCATGCCATGCATTACGCATCCAGCGTGTTTGAGGGCGAGCGCGCCTATGATGGCAGGATCTTCAGGTCGCGCGAACACTCGGAGCGACTGCACAGATCGGCCGAAATGATCGATTTCCACATCCCCTGGACCGTCGATCAGATCGAAGAGGCCAAGGCCGCGACCCTGGCGCGCAACGGTCTGAAGGACGCCTATGTCCGCGCTGTCGCATGGCGTGGCGCGGGCGAGGACATGGGTGTTGCTTCCGCGCGCAACCCCGTGCGTCTGGCAATCGCGACGTGGGAATGGGGTGCCTATTACGGCGACGCCAAGATGCAGGGGGCAAAGCTGGACATTTCCAAATGGAAACGCCCCAGCCCCGAGACCATCCCCAGCCATGCCAAGGCTGCGGGTCTCTACATGATCTGCACCATGTCCAAGCACGCGGCCGAGGCCAGGGGCTGTTCGGATGCGCTGATGATGGATTATCGCGGCTATGTGGCCGAGGCGACCGGCGCCAACATCTTTTTCGTGCGCGACGGCGAGGTGCATACCCCCCTGCCCGACTGTTTTCTGAACGGCATCACCCGGCAGACCGTGATTGGGATGCTGAAGGAACGCAACATTCCGGTCCATGAACGCCACATCATGCCTGAAGAGCTGGAGGGCTTTCAGCAATGCTGGCTGACCGGCACCGCGGCCGAGGTCACACCCGTCGGGCAGATCGGTGACTACAATTTCGAGGTTGGCGCCCTGGCACGCGAGATTGCCGAAGGATACGAAAAGCTGGTCAGGGAATGACCCCGTCCCCTTGTGCGAAAACGGGGCGGTAGCGAGGGAACTCGTGCTACCGCCCCGACTGGTTACAAAGGCTTATGTGATTACAAAAAGATCAGGCCGGCTCAGAAGAAACCGAAATCGGTTGCCTGCAGGGCTGTTGCCGTATTGATATCGACCGTCAGCATGCCATCGCCCCCGACTGCGGCCAGATCGATATGTGCGGTCGTCTGTCCGAAACCGTTGGTCGAATATGTGATGTGTGGCGACAAGGTCGCAAAATTTGCGACATCCAGGTTGAACAGTTCGATCTTGTCGGTCCCCTGGGCGAAATCGCGGATAAGGTCGCTCCCGCTGGTCGGTCCGAATACGAACGTGTCCGCACCACCACCGCCTGTGAGAACATCATTGCCGGCGCCTCCGTCGAGCCAGTCGCTCTGACTGCCGCCGGACAGCACATCGTTGCCGCTGCCGCCCCACATCCGGCCCGAGCCCCCCGCGGTGCTGAGATTGTCGTCACCGGAGCCACCCAACAACACGTTCGCGCCCGCCCCGCCGGTAATGGTATCGTCACCGCCGCCGCCTTTGATCGTGTCGTCGCCGGAACCGCCATCCAGCGTGTCGTTGCCGGTGCCTCCGTTGATCTTGTCGTTGCCGCTGCCGCCGTAGATCACGTCATGGCCGTCGCCACCATACAGCTTGTCATTGCCGCCGCCGCCTGAAACGGTGTCATCTCCGGCGCCGCCGCGGATCTGATCCCTTCCGGTCCCTCCGTTCAGCCTGTCGTCGCCCTGCCCGCCATATATCCTGTCGTTGCCGGCGCCGCCATCCAGCGTGTCGTCACCGCCCCTGCCGCGCAGGGTATCGCTACCGGCATCGCCGGTCATGTCGTCGGATAACCGGCCGCCGTAAAGGCTGTCATTGCCGTCCATGCCCTTGACCAGATCCAGGGCCACACCGCCGGCGCCATCATAGTAATCATTGCCCCCGAACAGAAAGATAGCGTCGCCTATCGACCCGGTATTGGCGATCGAATCGCTCCCCGCGCCACCATATATCCTGCCGGTGATCGCGCCCGTGTTTTGCAGAAACGAACCGATGTTCGAGGAAATCGTATCCGTTCCGGTCATTCGCACCTCGCCGTCGATCCGGCCCGAGTTGTAAAGCTCATCCGCACCGCTGCCGAACCGCATGTCCCCGACAATCGTTCCCGAATTGTAGACCTGATCGTTTTCGGCGCTGTCGGAATAGGCATAGCCGGCGGACACCACCGTACCCGAGTTGTTGAACAGCGAAACATAGGCCTTCAGGCCGATGCCCACGGCCGGAGGCGTTCCCACCAGGATCATGTCAACCGTCGCGGTCATGGGATTTGCGCTTTCCAGGATACCGGAATTGTCCAGGTACATCTCGGTTCCGGCCATCCGAACGGCCGAATCCGTCAACCCGCCTGTGCTGATGGCTGCGATGCGGCCGGAATTGGTCACCTGCGACTTGGGCCCGGACAGAACCACCCCTGCCCCCAACGTGCCGATGACCTCGCCGCCATTGTTCACCCGGTTGTTCGCACCATCCATATATATGCCACGGACTTCGCCATTCACGGTAGCACCCGCCAGAATCGCTATCTGGTTGCTGTCGGCCGAGCCATCAGCCGTGTCGGTCAGCGAAATGCCCGTACCGGTTGCGTAAACATCGCCCGCGATCGTCACGGCGGCGCGGTCTGTCGTCGTGCCTGCAATCGCATCGACGCCAAGCGCCGACGGACTGCTGACCATCACCGTGCGACCCCGCAGCAGAAAGACCGAATCGTCAGACGAGACCGGCACCTGCGTAATACTGCCAATGAGATCGGATTGAATGAAGTTGGTCGCCATGAATTTCGCCCTCTGATAAATAGCCATCTGCGCAGCCGAACCCGCTGCGATTCCCCTTTTTCTATTTTCAGGCCCTTTCTCAGTCGCCTAGCATTTGCTAGGGATGCCGGGATTTGGGCCCGTTAATTTCAGGGATAGTTTCACATGATCGTACTTGAGGCACTGTATGACGCTGTCGAAGCCCGCCTCCGCCCCGAATACCGCGACTGGGATGGTTTTGCAGACGACTTTGCGTCAGCCTTCGATTCGGATTTCCTGCTTTATCGGGTCTCGCTGGCGCCTGACACCCTCAAGCCGGTTGATTTCGTCGCAATCGCCACTTCGAACAAGCAGGTGGTCGACGACTATATCGACAACCGGATCTATGAATACAACGTGATACCCGAATCCCGACTCGCGTCGCTTGAACCGATCAGGCGCCGCGATGTCCTGCCCGACGACCAGTATCGCCAGATCGGGCCCCTGTTCGATTTCTTCAACCCGCGCGGTATCTTTCACAGCCTGTTCGTGCCCGCGGCCCTGTCCGACGGAACCTTTGCCGGGCTCTTTGTCTGGAGACCCGAGACCGCGACGGATTTCTCGTCTCTTGAAAAGCAGCGGCTTGCCCTGTTCATGCGGCATCTCATGGCTTTCATCGACGAGACCGAACTCAACGTGAACAAGCCCGTCAGGGGGCTGGATGATTTCTGCCGTCACTGGAACCTGACCGACACCGAATCCGACATTCTCGGCGATCTCATCCGTGGCAGATCGCTCCGTCAGATCGCCGCCGACGGCCAGCGGGGATATGGTACCATCCGCTGGCATGTTCAGAACATTCTGGAAAAATGCAACGTCAACAGTCAAAAGGAACTGCTGCGGGAATTCTACACTCTCATCTCGTGAACCTGTCCGTTACTTGAGCACCGGGGCCGGATTATGCTAATCTTGCCTTACAGGCTCGGCGTCAGGGCCTTGCAATGGTGACGCGATTGTCAAAGGAGGACATCGTTCTGTCGGAACGTGTTGATGCGGTCGCAGGTCAGGCCGCCCCAAAACCCGGGGCCCCCGCCCCGGAAGATGACGTGCCTTCAAGTCGGTTGTTGCGCCTCGTCCTGGACTCCCTCGAACACGACAAAGCCGAAGACGTGGTTCCCATTCCGCTGACCGGAAAATCCGAAATGGCGGATTTCATGGTGATCGCTTCGGGGCGTTCCTCGCGGCAGGTCATTTCGCTGTCGGAAAAGCTGGTTGACCGGCTCAAGGCCGAGATCGGGCAGATCTGCCGCATGGAGGGCAAGGAAAACGGCGACTGGGTGCTGATCGATTGCGGCGATGTGGTTGTCCATATCTTCCGCCCCGAAGTGCGCGAGTTCTACCAGCTTGAAAAGATGTGGCTGCCATCGGGCACAGCGGCAGCCGGGGGCTGAATGAAGCTGCATCTCTGCGCTGTCGGGCGCCTGCGCGCGGGCCCCGAGCGCGACCTTTGCACCGATTATGTGACGCGATTTGACCGCACCGGCCGCGCACTGGGCCTGGGGCCACTGACCATCCACGAGGTCGAAAACCGCAAGGGCGGCGGCATGAAGGCCGAGGCGGCGCTGCTGCGCAAGGCAATTCCGGCCGGAGCGGTGGTCTGCGTTCTGGACGAACGTGGCCGGCAGATGACATCCCCCGATTTCGCCGCCAAGCTGGCCGACTGGCGCGATCAGGGCCGGCAGGATCTGGCGCTGGTGATTGGCGGGGCCGACGGCATTGACGCGGCGTTGCGCAAGGATGCCGACATTGCGCTGTCATTGGGCAAGATGGTCTGGCCGCATATGCTGGCGCGCGTCATGTTGACCGAGCAACTGTATCGCGCGGCCACCATTCTGGCCGGCACGCCCTATCACCGGGTCTGAGCCGCCAACCTCTTACAAGGTGGCCGCCAGTCTTGCCGCCTGGTTGATGGCGCGCTTGGCGTCCAGCTCGCCCGCCTTGTCGGCACCGCCAATGACATGCGGGGTGATTCCCTTTTCCTGCAAGGCGTCGGCAAGGCTGCGTTCCGAAACCTGACCGGCGCACAGGATGATCGTGTCGGCCTCGATCAAGGTCGGGTTTTCCCGCGCTTCGCCAAAGGTGACATGCAGACCATCGGCATCGATCCTTTCGTAATTGACCCCGCCGATCATCCTGACGCCCTTCATCTTGAGCGTGGCACGGTGAATCCAGCCAGTTGTCTTGCCCAGATTGCGGCCCAGCTTTTCGGCCTTGCGCTGCAGCAGCGTGACCCGATGCGCGGGTTTTTCCGGCTGCGGGCCATCGGGGGCCAGGCCGCCGGGGTTTTCTTCGGGGTCGCCAACACCCCATTCGCGTTTCCACATCTCAAGATCGGTGGCCGGGCTGTGGCCGCGCTCGACCAGGAATTCGGCGACATCAAAGCCGATGCCACCCGCACCGATGATGGCGACCTTTTCGCCAACTTCGGCACCGCCCCGCAGAACGTCGATATAGCCCAGCACATTCGGCCCGTCCTGCCCCGGAATACCGGGGTCGCGCGGGTTGACGCCAGTGGCGATCACCACCTCGTCGAAACCCTGCAACATGTCGGCGCTGGCCGCCTGCCCCAGCCTGACAGAGACGCCGGTTGCCGCAAGGCGGGCCTCGAAATAGTCGATCAGGCCGTTGAATTCCTCCTTGCCCGGAATACGCCGCGCCATGTCCAACTGCCCGCCAATGCGGTCGGCCTTGTCGAACAGGGTCACCTTGTGGCCACGCTCGGCCGCGACGATGGCGGTTTCCAGACCCGCAGGACCCGCGCCTACAACGGCGATGGTCTTGGGCTGGGTCGTGGGTTCATACCGCAGCTCGGTTTCATAGCAGGCGCGGGGGTTGACCAGACAGGTCGATATCTTGCCGCTGAACGTGTGGTCCAGGCAGGCCTGGTTGCAGGCAATGCAGGGCGCGATCTGGTCGCGCCGCCCGTCGGCCGCCTTGGCCACGATTTCGGCATCTGCCAGAAAGGGCCGCGCCATCGACACCATGTCGGCGCAACCATCGGCCAGCACCTTATCGGCCACCTCGGGCGTGTTGATGCGGTTCGAGGTGATGACCGGAATGCCCACCTTGCCCATCAGCTTTTTCGTCACCCATGCAAACGCCGCGCGCGGCACGCTGGTGGCGATGGTGGGCACGCGGGCCTCGTGCCAGCCGATGCCGGTATTGATGATGGTGGCGCCGGCGGACTCGACCTTCTGCGCCAGCTCGACCACCTCGTCAAAGGTGGAACCATCGGGCACAAGGTCGATCATTGACAGGCGATAGATGATGATGAAATCATCGCCCACGGCCGCCCGGCAGCGGCGCACGACCTCTAGCGGCAGGCGGATGCGGTTTTCGTAAGAGCCGCCCCAGCGGTCGGTGCGCTTGTTGGTGTGACGCACGATGAACTGGTTCAGGAAATAACCTTCCGAGCCCATGATCTCGACCCCGTCATAGCCGGCCTCGCGGGCGCGGGTGGCGGCGGTGACGAAATCGTTGATCTGCTTTTCAATGCCCTCCTCGTCCAGCTCTTTGGGCACAAAGGGCGAGATGGGCGACTTGATCGCACTGGGGGCAACGCAGTCGGGGTTATAGGCATAGCGGCCCGCATGCAGGATCTGCATGGCGATCTTGCCGCCTTCGTCATGCACGCGGTCGGTGACGATGCGATGATTGGCAATGTCGTCGTCGCCGAACAGCCCGGCCGCGCCGGCAAAGACCCCGCCCTCGCGGTTGGGGGCCATGCCGCCGGTGACGATCAGGGCGGCGCCTCCACGGGCACGCGCGCCGTAATAGGTGGCGATGCGTTCCCATTCGCCCAGCTCTTCCAGACCCGTGTGCATCGAGCCCATCAGCACCCGGTTCCTGAGCGTGGTGAACCCCAGATCCAGCGGGGCAAACATATGCGGATATTGCGACTGGTCCATTGCTGCACACCCTTTTGCATTGATGTCGGTCCCTGCAGGTCGGTCCCCGACGAAACCCGGACAACACTGGTATCTTTCCGGGGCCTTGTCACGCGCGACGCGGCGTCAGCGGGCGGCGGGCCTTTACGCCGGGTCGGACTGCTGGCGAAACGCGCGCTTGAGAATTTCCAGCTCGGCCCGGAGGAGGGCTATTTCGGCGCTGAAATCCCCCTCGAGCACCGTCCCCGTGGCGATGGCGAAACTGTCCAGAACCTCGCCTTGCGATACCTCGCGCAACAAATAGGTCTGGACCCCTTCGTTGATCGAACTGGGCGGAATGCGCACCTGTACGCTCCATCGCCTGTCGTTTTCGGGATCGGCCGTCACCTGCACCTGGGCAACCGACGAGCCCAGAAACACCAGCTCCAGCGCCGGGGTTTCGGACAGCCTTGCGCGCGTGGTCAGCACGCCACGATACTGGCCTGCCCGGATCGTCGTTCTGGTCAGGGTGAAGTCGCTCATGTCCGGGCCTCACATATCGGCGCGCAGGCGGCGCGACAGGGTAAGGTCGCGTATCACGACCTGGTTCATTGCGGGGCTGTCAAGAAACAGGTCGAACCAGATATGTTCTGCCCATTTCTCGTTGAAAGGCACATATGCCATGTCGAATTCGGTCACGGTCGCGACATGGCCTCGATCCACGGCACGGCTGACCTGCTCGGTGTTGGGACCGTTCTTGAGGTTCAGCCGGGCGTGCATGTCCAGCGGACGCTCGCTCTCGACCAGCATGGCCAGACGCAGGATGTGATTCCGGCTCAACCCCCTGGCTGCCTCGGCCGGTGCGCGCACGACCAGAGACAGGAAACTGCCCGAGAAACGGAACACGTCCAGCTGCAATCCGAACGGGCCGGCACCCTCGGCCGTCTGACCCTGCAGCTGACGCACGCAGATTTCACCGCGCTCGCAGTCATGGTACAGGGCGACATCGTCGGATATCGCCGTTTCCCGCCGCGCCGGAGCATGGCCTTTCGGATCGAGCGCAACGGCCCAGGGCGTCGGACGGTGTGACCACTCGGTCGAAGGGGGCAGGTCGAGGGGGCGTTCCAGATGGGGGGCAAGAGCCATCCGCCCATCGACGATCCGGGTCACACGCGAAGCATGCGTTTTCATGCGACGCGCCTGACGGCCCAGCCATTCGAGACGCGCGCCATCGACCTCGTGCACGGATTCGGCCAGCCCGCTCCACAGGCGCAGGCTGCGCTTGATGAGGAATTCGTCCAGAAAACCCGTTGCCATGATGCTGTTTCTCGACCGTTCTGCCTGTGGGCGAATCTTAGCGGAAAATACCTCTGGATACAGCAATCTTTGCCCAGATCAGTTGAAAATCTTTCGCAGCAGCCCCAGACGCCAGAAATTTGCGGGCCCGGCCCTGCGCGGCGTACGTGCGGTTGCTGCCGCAGCAGGGGCCCGCGCAGCCGGGGTAACGTCCGGCCGAGGCGGCGCGGCCGGGGCCACGGTTTCGGGCCGGATCACTGCGCCGGTTCCGGCCACGGCGCCGGTCTGGACCGTATCGGCGGCAACGCGCACCCCTGCGGCCGGCTGCGAAACGCCGTTCACCCGGCGCATCTCGGCCACGAAATCGCGCAACACCCCCAGCCCCCGGTCAGGGGCCAGCCTCTCGGCACGCAACCCGATGACCGATACGGATGCAATCTGCCCCTTGATGTCGAAATAGGCGCGCCAATATTGCTGGTCCGCGCCCGGAACCACACCCAGCGAATTGTCGCTGGCGCGAATGAAATAGGTGGCATCCTGCTGGAACGTGTCCAGCACCTTGACCGTTGCCGGGTCGGACGCCCGGCTGAGCGCGGTACGCCCGGTTTCCGACCGGAAGAAACGGTCCAGCTGGCTGGCCGAGGCGGGAATCGGGCTCATCCCCTCGCCTCCAGCCATGACCGAGGCCGTCAGCAATGCCTTGACCGCTGGCCGGGGCGCATTCCATGCCGATGACGTTGCCTGACAGCTGGCCAGCAGGACAAACGCTATGTCGCCCCCGTCCTGGGATGTCTTGGGGTCGATACAGAACCCCTTGGGACCCTGGACGATGATCTTGCTTTCACCAATCGAGATCGTTTTCGAGCGAATCATCGGCCCGCTGCCGGATGCCGAAACCCCGACCCGTGACGATGCGCATGCCGACAGCACGATCGACACGCCCAGCAATACGACAAGTCGGCCCCGTGCGGCACGACCGGCCGTGACAGGGCCGGCCATCGCGGACGCGTTCACCGGGTCACGCATGCACTTCCTTCCCGGCCCTCGACCGCCCGGGGCAGCAGCGCCGCCCGAAGGCGCGGTTTTGCCCGCTCATGGATTTCCCCCTCAACAACCTGCTCTTCCTTCAAATAGAAGAGCGCTTCGTCTTGCACAAGGCATCGGATCAAAACAGGCGGGAATCTGCCTCGTGCGCGCGGGTGCAGCCAGCGACCGACCCTCGGGCCACCGACGGCAAGAGGCGCCTTCCCCCTTCACAGCGTCGCGCCTGCGGCCTAGCCTGTGGGAAAACGACGGAAAACCGGACCATGGCCGACAACAATACATTTGCCCGCTATGTCGCGCCTGCACGCGCCAGCGCCGAAATCTGGCGTCTTGTCTGCGGGATCATGCTGGCGGGCACCGTCTATGTCGGCTTTTTCTTCGTGATGTTCACGACCGCCTATGTTGCAGACGGCCGTGCCGGGCTGGTCTGGCTGGGCAGAGCGATGCAATCGGGTCGCACACCGACGGACATGATCCCCACATTCCTCAGCTTTGCGGGCATGACGCTGGGCGTGTTTCTGGTCACGCGTCTTGTCCACCGTCGCCGGATATCGACCCTTTTCGGCCCGGACCTCGGGGCATTCCTGCGCGATCTGGCGATCACCCTGGCGCTGGGCATGATCCTGTTTTTTCTTTACGACCTGACATATCTGGCCCTGTTCACGCCGGTTGCAAACCTTGCGCCCGACATCTGGCTGCGGTGGCTTCCGCTGGGTGTCGTGCTGGTCCTGATCCAGACATCTGCCGAAGAAATCCTGTTCCGCGCCTATCTGGTGCAGCAGCTTGCGGCCCGGTTTTCATCTCCGCTGATCTGGATGCTGGGGCCTGCCCTGCTGTTCGGGCTGGCCCATTACCGGCCTCAGGAAATGGGTGCAAACACCTGGCTGCTGGTTGCCGGAGCAACCATCGTGGCGCTTGTCCTGACGGGGATCACGCGCACGACCGGCAATCTGGGGGCCGCGATGGGCCTGCATTTCGTCAGCAATTTCTGGGCCATTCTGGTGATCGCACCCGAGCGCAACATGTCGGGATTCAGCCTCTACATCACACC
Source organism: Alphaproteobacteria bacterium (assembly GCA_030148665.1). Taxonomy (GTDB): domain Bacteria; phylum Pseudomonadota; class Alphaproteobacteria; order Rhodobacterales; family Rhodobacteraceae; genus UBA5972. Next base: position 142,056 of record JASBSZ010000029.1, on the reverse strand, counting down.
GCTGCCGGCGTCGGATCCGGGGCTGATGCGATGGCTGCTGCTGGCCGACATCGCCATCTTTGCGCTGATCGGTCTGGTGCTGCACAGGCTGCTGCGCACAAGGCGTCAAAACGCGCCTCGATGATTGCAATTCTTCGCCCTCCGGCCTATTTAGCGACCATACACCGCAGCAGGAGCAGACCCCCGCATGAACTGGATCGCCAACTATGTCCGGCCCAAGATCAACTCGATCTTCTCGCGCCGCGAGACGCCGGATAACCTGTGGTTCAAATGCGATGCCTGCGGCACGATGCTGTTCCATCGCGAACTGGACAACGCACAGAACGTCTGCCCCAGCTGCGACCACCACATGCACATCACCCCGCGCGCACGTTTTGCCAAGCTGTTCGATGGCGGACTCTTCAGCGAAATCGAGGTCGAAAAGCCCATTGCCGACCCTCTGAGTTTCCGCGATCAGAAAAAATATCCCGACCGGATGAAGGCCGCACAAAAGAAGACTGGCGAGCACGAGGCCATGCTGGTCGTCGAGGGCGAGATCGGTCGCACGCCGATCGTTGCAGCCGGGCAGAACTTCAAGTTCATGGGTGGCTCGATGGGCATGTATGTGGGCAACGCCATCATTGCGGGCGCGAAACGCGCGGTCGAACGCAAATGCCCCTTTGTCATCTTCACGGCCGCGGGCGGAGCCCGCATGCAGGAGGGCATCCTTTCCCTGATGCAGATGCCGCGCACGACGGTTGCCGTCGACATGGTGAAAGAGGCGGGCCTGCCCTATATCGTCGTGCTGACACATCCCACAACCGGCGGGGTGACAGCCTCGTACGCCATGCTGGGCGATGTTCACATTGCCGAACCCAACGCCCTGATCGGCTTTGCCGGCGCGCGCGTGATCGAGCAGACGATCCGCGAGAAACTGCCCGAGGGCTTTCAGAGGGCCGAATACCTGCTGGACCACGGCATGATCGACCGCGTCGTCCACCGCAAGGACATCCGCGATGAACTGATCACCATCTGCCGCATCCTGATGCGCCAGGACCCGCCGATCAGGGGAGACCTGCCCAAACCGCCCGAAACGCCCGCCCAGGCGGCGCCCGACGACGCGTCAGCGGCAAACCAGGCGTCCGAGGCAAGGGAAAGCAAGGGGTGAGCGCGCCCCACAGCGACGTCATCCTCGAACGGCTGATGTCCCTTCATCCCAAGGTCATCGACCTGACACTGGGCAGAATCGAACGCCTCCTGGCGCGGCTAGGACATCCGGAACGCGCCCTGCCGCCGGTGATCCATCTTGCCGGCACGAACGGCAAGGGCTCGACCCTGGCGATGATACGGGCTGCGTTCGAGGCAGCGGGCAAGACGGTACATGCATATACCTCTCCGCATCTCGCCCGGTTTCACGAGCGCATCTATCTTGCCGGCAACCCGATATCCGAGACGGAACTGGCCGCCACGCTTGCGGAATGCGAAGCCGCCAACGCTGCGCATCCGATCACCTATTTCGAGATCACCACCGCCGCGGCGCTGCTGGCCTTTTCGCGGGTTCCGGCGGATATCTGCCTGCTCGAGGTCGGCCTCGGCGGGCGGCTGGATGCAACCAACGTGATCGACCGGCCCGCTCTTTGCGTCATCTCTCCGGTATCGATCGACCACCAGCAATATCTGGGCGAGACCCTGCACGAGATTGCCACCGAAAAGGCAGGCATCCTCAAGCGTGGCGTCACCTGCGTCGTGGGTCCGCAGCAGGATGACGCGATGGAGGTGATCGAGACCCGCGCCCGACGCCTGGGCGCCCCTCTGCTGGCCCATGCCCAACACTGGCATGTTTGGGAGGAACGCGCGCGCATGGTCTATCAGGACGAAACCGGCCTGCTGGATCTGCCGCTGCCAAACCTGATCGGCGCGCATCAGGTCAATAATGCCGGGGCGGCTATTGCCGCACTCAGGCATATGGGCATTGCAGCCGAGGCAATCGAGGCAGGCATCACCCATGCCCGCTGGCCGGCCCGCCTGCAGCGCCTGAAGCGCGGCCCCCTGGTCGAGGCCGCGCCGCAAGGCGAATTATGGCTGGATGGGGGACACAACGCCGCTGCCGGTGCAGCCCTGGCCGAGGCCATAGGCAGGCTGCCCGAACGCCCCCTCTACATGATCTGCGGGATGCTCAGGACCAAGGATATCGCCGGCTACCTTGCGCCCCTTGCTCCGCTGGTTGCCACCTTTCACGGGGTCAGCATCCCCGGCGAAGATGCCACCCTGCCCGCGCAGGAAACGGTTGCTGCCGCGCAGGCGGCAGGCATGCAGGCCAACCCGGCCGAGACCGTGATTTCCGCGGTAAGGGAAATTTCCGCCCGCGACCCCGCCGCACGCATCCTGATCTGCGGGTCACTGTATCTGGCCGGAAACGTGCTGCGCGAGAACGGCTGAGCCGACCGCCTGCAGCCCTATGCAAAAAGGGGATGCCCTGTCGGTCACCCCCTTGATGCGAAAAGATCGCGCCTCGCCCTACAGTGCGCTGTCGATCCACTGCTGCAACACCGATTTCGGTGCCGCACCCGTCTTGTTGGATACCACCTGCCCGTCCTTGAAGATGAACAGCGCCGGGATGCCACGCACGCCCAGCGTCATCGGTGCGTTGGGGTTTTCATCGACGTTCAGCTTGGCGAACTTGATCTTGCCGGCATATTCGTCCGACAGCTCTTCCAGAGCCGGACCGATCATGCGGCAGGGGCCGCACCATTCCGCCCAGAAATCCACGATCACGGGAATATCCGATTTTCTGACCTCTTCTTCAAATGTCGCATCGGTAACTTTCACGGTTGCCATTGGCCGGTCTCCTGCCCGTAAGTGTTTCACTGCCGGCCAACCTATGTATGGCCCCGCCGGGCGTCAAGGTGCCCCGGCGCGGCCAAGAGCCCCTGCCACAACTTGCCGCGGAAGCATCATCAACCGGGCCGAACCCGTCCACAGTATGGCGGTTTCGATTTCGCGGTCGGGATAGATCTGCCCGAGCGCCGCCGCATAGGCCCCCATCTGGCGCAAGATGCCCTCGGGGACGGATTCGGCGGTTTCGGGCAGCACCGCGTTGGTCTTGTAATCAACGGCCAGAACGCGCTGCGGCTGCACGACCAGCCTGTCGATCACCCCCAGAAGGGGCGCATCGCCCAGCCGCGCCGCAAGAGGCACCTCGGCCATCGTGCCCGGCGCGAAAAGGAATTGGTGTTCGGGCCGGTCGAGAACGGCCGTGACCTCGGCCAGAAGGGTGTCGATCTCGTCCGGTGTGGCTGCATCGGGGCCATGAGCCAGCAAGACCGTCGCACGCGCGCGTCTTTCACCGGGGGGGCAATCCGGCAGATGTTCCAGCAACAGGTGAATCTGTCGCCCCCGCCTGAGTGCAGCGCCTTCATCCAGCCCCTCGGTCGCCCCGGCCACCACCTTGTCGCCACCCAGATCCGAGGGAACCAGGATCTTCGGCCCCCTTTGTGCGACCGGGGCGGGCGTGCGCATCCAGGGGGCATCATCCGGTTCACCCTGCCCCGCGGCCGCCATGCCTTCGCCCGCCCCGGCGGTCGCATCCTGTGTCCACGGGTCGGCCCCGGCGGACCCAGGCGCGGCGGGCGCATGCTCGTGGCGCAGGATTTCCATGCCCTGAAACACCGTCTTGTGGGCACCTGCGGCGCGAACCGCCTCGTCCGCCAGATCGTACCAGCTATCCGCGTTCTTGCCACGATTGCCTGCTCCGCAAATGATCAGCCAGTTCTCGGCACGGGTCAGCGCGACATAGAACAGGCGCATCCTTTCCTGTTGCCGAAACGCGCGGGCCTGCCTCAGCGCGGTCACCATTTCGGGTGGGGCCTCGGCCTCGGGCAGTTTCCATGCTGCAAATCCGTCGTCGAGAATGGCAATGCCGGAACGATCGCCGTCCTTGCGCTGGGCCGTATCGGGCAGGATTACCACTGGCGATTCCAGCCCCTTGGCGCCATGTACCGTCATCACCCTTATCTCGTCCGAGCGGGTATCGAGCTGCCGCTTGAGATCGCTGTCATCGGTCGAGACCCATCCCAGGAACCCGGTCATGCCGGGAGGCTCGGTCCGTTCGTACTGCATTGCCTGATCGAGCAACGCGTCGATCCCGTCACTTGCCTCGGCGCCCAGACGTGCGACCAGATATTCGCGCCCGCCGTGATGGGTGAGAATCCGCTCGATCATCTCGAACGGGCGCAGGAAATCGACCCGCCCGAGCAGGTCGTCCAGCATGGCATATGCCTCGGGGAACGCGTCCTTGTGCTCGCGCAAGCGTTGCCAGAGGGTGCCCCTGCGACCATGGGCAAGGCGAAAGAGATCGGCCTCGCCCAACCGGAACAGGGGCGAGCGCAGCGCGCAGGCAAGTGAAAGATCATCTTCGGGTGTCACCAGAAACGACAACAGGGCGATCAGGTCCTTGACCGCCAGCACCGCCCCGATCTTGAGCCGATCTGCCCCGGCAACCGGCAGGCCACGATCCTTGAGCGCCTTGATGATCTCGTGAAAAAGGTCCGAGCGCCGCTGTACGAGGATCAGGAAATCACCGGGCCCCAGTCGCCGCGGGCCATCGGTCGTGGGCAGCACGGTTCCGGAATCCAGCATTCCCTTGATGGCATCGGCAATCCGCGCGGCAAGCATCAGGGACGGATCATCCGAGGCCGGCATGTCCAGTGGTTCATCCCACGGCTGGGGGGCGGATTCTTCCGGCTTTTCGACAAAGGGCCACAGATCGACCCGCCCGGGCAACCCGTGGTGAAAGGCGCGGTGCGTCACCTGTCGCGTCGTCACCCCGGTTGCCTGCCCGCCCTTGAGGGCGGCATCGACGACCCTGAGAATTGCCGACGACGAGCGAAACGAAAACAGCAACTCGCGCCGGTTCAGCGCGCGCTGGACATTGTTCAGCCGTTCCTCGAACAATTTCCGCATGCGTTCAAAGGCGGCGGGATCGGCCCCCTGAAAGGAATATATCGATTGCTTTTCATCGCCGACGACAAAGATCGTGCGCACAACCTCGCGCGCGCTGCGGCCCGTCGTGAATTCTCGTTCGAGAAGCGAAATCACCTGCCACTGTTCGGGGCTGGTATCCTGTGCCTCGTCCACAAGGATATGGTCGATCCCGCCATCGAGGCGATATAGAACCCACTGCGCCATGCTGGAGCGCGACAACAGATCGCGCGCCTTCAGGATGAGATCGTCGAAATCCAGCCAGCCCTGGGCCTGTTTGAGATGCTCGAACCGGGCCAGAAAGACCTCTGCAAATTCATGCAGGGCCAGTGCCTTGCGTGCCGCCAGCAGGCCGAGCCGCCGCGGGCGCGCATCGGCGAAACGCTGCATGAGGGGGTGGAGCCGGGCCATCAGCACGGGGTGAGCATCGCGCAGGGCGCGGGTGGGCAGACGGTCGACCTTTGGCGTGCCGGGTTTGCTGGTCTTTGGCCCGTATACGAAAAGGCCCTCCAGCGTCACCGCACTGTCATGGGCAGGTCGGGACAGGTCGATTGCATCGAGTTGGCGGGCAACGGAAAGGTCGCTCGGCTTGCCGCCTTTCAGCACCTGTCGCAACTGGCCGACAATCTCGGCAACGTCATCATCCCAGACCTCGCCCAGCCAGCTGTTTTCGTCATAGCCATCGGGCAGACCGAAGCGCGCCCATATCCCGGCCCGGCTCGCAGGGTTCGAGAAATGATCCCGCTTGGCGACCAGCTCGGCCAGCAGCGCATCGACATCGCGGCCCAGCAGGTGCCTGGCGAGCGCATCCCATCTGGGGCGCAAGGGGCCATCCGCGATTTCCTCAAGCACGCGCTCGCGCAGACGCCGGGCCGAACGCTCGTCCATTTCGCGAAACCCCGGCGTGACCCCCGCCTCCAGCGGAAAGCGGCGCAACAGAGAGGCACAAAAGGAATGGATCGTCTGGATCTTCAGGCCGCCAGGCGTTTCCAGCGCCCGGGCAAACAATGTGCGCGCGTTGCGCAAGAATTCCGGGGTCATGCGTTCGCCTGCCTCACCCAGCGCAACCAGATTGTCGGCAAGCGCACCATCGTCCAGCATCGCCCATTCGCCCAGACGCTCGAACAGCTTGTTCTGCATGTGGGCGGCCGCGGCCTTGGTATAGGTGAGGCACAGGATTTTCTGCGGTGGCACCTCGCGCAGCAACAGCCGCGCCACCCGGTCGGTCAGAACCCGCGTCTTGCCGGACCCGGCATTCGCGGAAACCCAGGTCGATTCACCGGGATCGGCGGCGCGGATCTGGGCCAGCGTCGCGTCATCCGGCAATATCCGGTCGGCGGACGGGTTGTCCGGCCGGGTCGTCTTTTCGTCACTTCCCTTCATTCCACGTCCTCGGGATTGGTGGGGTCGCCATCGTCCCATTCGCCCCTGCGCGACAGATGATCGTAATCCGACTGGTCGGTACGCAATTCCATCCTTGCGCGCGCGGCATAGCCGGTTTCCCTGCGCCCATACGCCCCCAGCAGCCGGCGCAGCCCGGTCAGGGTTTCGCCGACCAGATCGCCATCCAGGGGAATATCCACGATCCGGGGGGTGCTGCCCAGACCGACATATTGCAGCCCGACCGTGCGCTCGGCCGGAACATGTTCAAAGCCGCCGGCCTCGGCCATGGCCGCCTCGAGAGGAAGCTGCTTGTCAAAGGTTTCGACCTGCGCCAGGGTCGGCACCTTGCCGCTCTTGTAATCATAGATGACAAGCCCGCCTTCCGTCCGGCGATCAATGCGGTCCGCCGTGCCCGTCAGCAGGAAAGGCGGATCGGTCAGCTCAAGCCTGCCGCGACATTCCAGCGCAAGGGGCATGGCATCCCGTCGGCGGGCATGTTCGGTTTCGACCAGCCATTTCGCGATCGCCTCGAGCCGGGCCAGCCACAGCCGCCGTGTCGAGGGCCAGGGAACCTCGGCTGCGAACACCTCTTCGGCCAGGTTCAGCAGCAGGTCCTCGGCATTATCGGGCAGGCCCTCGCGGGTGCGCTCGACAAAACGCTGCAGGACCAGGTGCAGCGCCGTACCCCGCATCAGCGCGTCAGGCCGCGCGCGCAGCGCATCGAGAGGGCGCAGCCGCAGGATATCGCGGGCATAGATCGCATACGGGTCGCGGATCAGCGTCTTGATCCGGGTGACCGACAGACGCCGTGGTCGGGCCGCAACCGGGGGCCTCGGGGCAGGTCGCCTTGCCGGCGCAAGGCTGATCCGGGGCGATTCGAGTACGCGCGCCCGATCGATCCACAACTGGCCCCGCGCACGCATGCGTTCGAGACAGGGCCTGCCTGCCTCGAGCCCGGACAGAAGGTTGGCAAGGCGGATCAGCCAGCGCGACGCAACCGTCGGTGCCTCGGCATCCCGGCTGGCGCGGCTGAGCACCACCTCACCGGCACAGACTGCCATCTGGAAATCCAGCGCTGACAGGCCGATCCGACGTTCCGGCAGCACCAGCCCGGCCTGTGCGCGCATGGCGCGGCTCATCCACGGATCGGGGGGCGGCATGCTGGGCCAGACCCCTTCGTTCAGGCCGGCCAGGATAACCAGATCGGCGTCGATCAGACGGGCCTCGCGCGGCCCCCAGATCGCGACCAAAGGATGCGCGGTGACGGTTTCACGCACCACCTTGCCGTCCAGTTCGAGGCGCAGCAGGGAAACGAACGCGTCCGGCGCCATCTCGCCCCCGGCATCGGCGCAGGATTCGAGTTCGCCGATGACCTGTGCCGCCTGCTCGCCGGCAGCCTTGTCCCACAGGGCGCCTGCCCCCCCCGATGGCCCGGCAGCCATCGATTCGGCCGCCTTGCGCAAGGTTGCCAGCTGTTGCGCCAGAGGTTGCGCGCCGATTTTTCCCAGGGGAGACAGGGTGTTGCGGATCCACGCGGCCCATTCGCCCGCGGCCGGATCATCCTTGCGCGCTGCGGCCCAGTCAGCGATGGCATCGAAATCGACAAATGGCGGACCGCCACGCAACAGCTGCAATTCCAGCGCGCGACTGCGCAGCAGATGCTGGTTGCGCCCATCCCCGCCTGAATGGGCAAGCGGATGTTTGAGCAACGCCAGCAAAGCCTCGCTCTCTACCCTCTCGCCCATGAGCATCGCGATCATGAGCAGGAATGTCCCCGGCGGTGTCAGCGGCAGGGGATGTCCGGCGCTGTCATCGGGCAGGATGTCCCAGCGTGCCAGCGCCGCGCTCACCTGCCGCGTCAGCCGCCGGTCGGGCGAAATCAGAACTGCACGTTGCCCGTCCTGGGCGGCCTTGCGCAAACGCAACGCCACGGCCAGGGCCTCGGTGCGAGGTTGATCTGCCTCGATCAGGGTCAGGCCCGCGGTCGCCTTGTCGAGATCGCCCAGAGATGGCCCCTCGGTCAGCCACTGGTCGGTGATCGGGGCCGGGCGCAAGGCCAGCGATACCAGCCGGTTTCGCGGGGTAACGGCAGGCGGGGCATCTGACCAGGGCAGAACGTCACCCCAACAGGCGCCCAACCCGGCAAGCGTCTGAAACAGCGTTGTCTGAGGGTGGTCCGCACCACCTTCGCCGTCGAGACGCGCGATAGCGCTTTCCGGCAGATCGAAATCGAACCCTGGCAGGATCACGCCACCCGATGGCAGGGCAACGACCCCCCGCATCAGGCGCGCCATCGCGCCGCGCGAACCCGTCGAGCCCACGATCAGAACCGGATCCTCGGGCGGGCGGGTCTGCCAGTCCTGCAACAGCGCATCGACCACCAGGGACAGGCGGGCGCGCAAGGAAGGTTCGGACAAATCCGCAAAATACGGCCGCAGGATGTTCAGAAACCGGAGGCTGCGCTCCCAATGCTCGGCATGGTCGGAAACGTCGATGTTGGTCAGAACGTCCGGGCTCAGCCCTTGATCATGCATCTCGTCCATGAGGCTGGCCAGGGAATCGGACAACTCGAACGTGGCAGCCTTGCGCGCCAGGCTGCCTTGCCGATCAAGCAGCAGGGACACCGCGCGCCCCAGCTCGAGCCGATGTCTGAGGGCCGAGGTCGGCGCGGGGATCGCGTGTCCGGCAAGGGGCGCCTGTGCCAGATCGTCGAAAACCGTGATGCGCGGCAGAAAACCGGGCTGTCCCCGAACCAGGGTATCCAGCAGCCGCCGGCGCGTCTGATCGGCATTGACGAAGATTCGGACACGGGCCATCGCCTCGGGGGGACGGCCATACATGCGCGCGCGCAACCCCTTGACGAAGGCGGCGATGTAATCGACCCCGGGCGCGATGGCAAACACACGGCCGCTGCCGGGCGGGAAAAACGGTTCAGGCATCTCTTTCCTCGCGCAGCATCTTTTCGGCCTCGTCAATCCCGCGGGGTGATCCCACATCCACCCAGCCGCCGGCATGGATCGCCCCGAACAGGCCACGCCTTGCGATCATCCCGTCCCAGACGGTGTTCAGCGAAAAGCGGCGCGCATCGACCGCCGCCACCGCAGCCGGGTCGATGATCTGGATGCCCGTATTGACGTATGCCACATCATCAGGCTCCTGCCCCGCGGCATGCCAGCGCGACAGTCGCCCATCCTTGCCAAGCCGAAAATCGCCCTTTCCGCGATGACCACGCGCGGGGCCGAGCGCAAGCAGCATCAACAATGCCTCCATCCTGCCCCCGTCCCACGCCCGTGCCAGCGCGACAAACGGATTGGGACCAACCCACACCGCATCGGCGTTCAACGTGAAAACCGGCCCCTGCCCCAGCGCACCCAGCGCGTTTTTCAGACCGCCGCCGGTTTCCAGCGCCTCGGGGGTTTCATGAATCACGGTCACATCCCGGCGGGCGCGCAGATGTTCGGTCAGCATTTCGGCCATATAATGCACATTGACAACCTTGCGGCGAATTCCGGCAGCATCGGCCAGCGCCAGGGCATGGTCGATCAGGGCAACACCTCCGACCTCGATCAGCGGTTTCGGTCGCGAACGCGTCAACGCCCCCATGCGGGTGCCGCGACCGGCGGCAAAGATCATCACCTTGTCCGGTTTCACGCAGCCCCCCTTATCCGCGCCAGAACATCATCGTCTGGCGAAGGTGCGTGGCGCAATACCCATTCGCGCAGATCGGCCATTTCAGGATGGGCCAGATCACGCATCAGATGCGCCCAGACACGGGGAATCAGCGACAGATATCCCTTTTTGCCGTCACGCCGGAAAAGACGGGTGAAAATTCCCACGATTTTCAGATTTCGCTGCACACCAAGGGCCACATAGGCCGCGAGAAAGCTGTCGCGCGGCGATCCGGTGGCGTCCAGATAACGCGCCATCATCGATTCGCGCAGCTCGGGCGAGGTATCCCTGCGCGCATCCTCAAGCAGCGAAACCAGGTCATAGGCCGGGTGCCCGGCCAGCGCGTCCTGAAAATCGAGCAGACCCACCCGGCCGATCCCGACACGTTCAGGCAGCCACAGCAGGTTTTCGGCGTGATAGTCCCGCAACACCAGGCAGGGCGCCGCGCGGGTCGCCACGCGGCATCCCTGCGCCACCAGGGCATCGAACATTGCCGCAACATCCTCGGGCACCTCGCGCCCGGTAGCTGCCGGCAGGTACCACTCGCGAAAAAGGCGTGATTCGCTCAGCAGGGCGGCCTCGTCATAAGGGGGCAGCGATTCCGGCAGCGGCGTTTCACGCAACCTGACCAGCACATCCACCGCCGCGCCGTACAATGCAGGCTCGGCCTCATGATCTCGCTGGCAGACCCGGGCATACAGGTCATCGCCAAGATCCTCGACCAGTACCAGGCCGCTCGCGCGATCATGGGCCAGGATTCGCGGCGCGCTGAAGCCGTGCCGCAACAGATGTTCGGCCATATCCACGAATGGGCCGGTATCGCCGGCCTGCTCGGGCGGGGCAACCATCAGCACCGCATTCCCCTTGGCGGGGTGGGTCAGGCGCATGTAGCGACGGGCCGAAGCGTCCCCGGCCAGAGGGCGAATCGCGGCGCCAGCCCACCCGGCATGCGCCACAAAGGCCGCAATGTGTTGGTGCAATACATTCATGACGCTTGCCCGGAAAGGGATTCGATCAACTTGCGCCAGCTGCTATCAGCCGCGCTCACGCGCAACAGGCGCCGGGTGGGCCTGTCATCCGTGGAAAACGCCAGCGACAATGCCCGTGAAGGCAGTTCGTCAGCCAGACGATCAGGCCATTCGATCAGACAGAGGGCGTTTTCAAAGGCATCGAAAAGGCCCAGCTCGGCCACCTCGTCGGCAGAGGTCAGGCGATACAGGTCGCAATGCCAGATCTCGAGGTCCCCTGCCTGATAGGTCTGCACCAATGTAAAGGTTGGCGAAGGGATATCCTCGTCGATCCCGCGCTCGGACAGGAATGAACGGATCAGGGCCCGGGCAAAATGGCTCTTGCCGGCGCCAACCGGGCCAGACAGCAACAGCACGTCACCCGCACGCAACAGGGGCTTCATGCCCTCTGCCAGCGCGGTTGTCGCCTGTTCGCCATCAAGGATCAGCCGTGCTGACCATTCTGCCTGCCCGAACTCTGCCATGGGCCGAGTCTGGCGGCTTGACGCCACTTGCGCAAGGGTCGGCGCCACCCTGACGGGCGGTTTTTTCAGGCTGCGCCGAACCGCCGTCGAAACGTTCCTCGCGGGCATCCGTGACCTGGGGCGTGATCCGCGGATGGAACAGGCACATGAATGCACCGCGGGACAGGGGCTTGACCCTGAGTTCCAGAATGCCGCCCTCATGCAGGTGAACCGGGCCGGCAAATTCCTGGCGCAGGGCGCCGCCTGCGGAAAAGCGCGCTATCCGATGCCACAATGGCGTGGGCAAGGACGCGCGTTTCCACAGAGACAGTGCATCATCCAGCGACATGCGCGACAGCATTTCTCCGGGATCGACCCCCCAGAGAGCAACGAAAGCATCATTGTTCATCACCAGATCACCCGTCGGGGAAAAGACGGCCACGGCGGCATCAAGCCCGTCGAGAACCGCCTGATGCAAGGCCAGCTCGGAACGGAACTGCCGCTGAAGGGTTATGGCAGCGGTGATGTCCTCGAACAGGAATGCGACCGCGCCCTCGGGGTGCGGGCGGCCGGTCACCCTGAAGGTCTGCCCCGTGGGCAACGGCCAATGTTCCTCATAGGTGCCGTCCTCGGCTGCCTTTTCCAGCTCGGCAATCCGGTCGCGCCAGGACTTGTAGTCCTTTGGCTCGGGTATGCGCCGATAATCGCGCAACCGATCAATGAACTCGTACAGGGTGGGTCGTCGCGTCAGCCACTCGGGTTCCAGTGTCGTCAGATCGGCCAGCGCGGGGTTGAACAGGGCCAGCTGCCGGTTGCGGTCGAATATGGCCAGCCCGATCGGCAGGTGGGCAAATGTCTTGGTCAGGGTCTGGACGAAATTGCGCAGGGCCTCTTCGGCCTGGATGACCGGATCGGCCGCCAGCGCATAGTTCAGATAGCCGCCTGTGGCCGATTTCTGGCTGGTCACCTCGAACCACATCGGTCTTGGCCTTCCCTCTATGGAAACGCTTGCCCGGCGTGCCGACGACGACCTGTCCAGAGATGGAAACAGGGTCGGAATCCCCGGCGGCACTGATGGCGAACGGGCCGATATCTTGTCGCAAAGCGCGTGATATGCACGGTTTGCCCAGCGGATATTTCCCGCCTCGTCCTCGCGCCAGATCAGCATCGGGGATCGTTCGCACACTTCCCCGAGGTCCGGCATGTCGCCCCGGCCCGATGGCCCGGTTGCCGGCCCGTCCCGCGCCACCAGTTCGATGCGCAGCAGATCGCCCTGGAAACCGGCAACGAGATCATGCTGCGGGGCACTGGCCAATCTCTTGAGTGGCGCGCATGGACGCAGCCGCTCCAACCGTCTGGCGGCCTGTGGGAATTCGCGATCGAGACGATCGAGCAAGCCTTGCCAGACGTCTCCCTCGATACCGGCGCCACTATCCGTCAATCCCAGAAAGGCATAGCCGGCTGCCGTCGCCTCGACCAGCTGGCGGTCATGAAAAAGGAATACGATGCGATCCGGCACTTCAACCGGCGCCACGAGTTCGCCTGCGCTCCGGGGATCGTTCCCACGGCCCCACCATGCCAGCAGGAACACCGCCGACAGGGCCGACAACATGCTGACGGCAACAAGCACAAGTATCGACATAGGATCGGACAACAACATCCTGTCAGCCCCGGCGGAAACGCATCATCCCGCCCATGGCAGGACGTTCCGGTGATACCCGCTCACGGGTTAACGAATGGTTAAACCTCCAGAGGCGCGTTTTTCCCCAGCGGGCCATGCACCAGTGCTGCGTCCTGCTCGATCGCCTTGCGCGGCCAGATCACCTCGACAATGGCCCCGCGGCGCCGAGGGGTTTCCTCGGCCGAAAGGAACGGATCGGATCCGTTCGCAAAGGTGATCTCGGCGCCCGAGCGTTCCAGCAGGGTCTTGGCAATGAACAGGCCAAGGCCCATCCCCTCGTATTCCGGGCGGTGCGGGTCCGGGTGGCGGGGGCGTCTCTTGTGAACGAAGGGGTCGCCGATCCGTCCGATCAGCTCGGGCGGATAACCCCGCCCGTCATCGGCGATCACGATGCGAACGGTATTTTCCGACCATATGACATCGACCCAGACATTTTCGGTCGCGAAATCGACCGCGTTCTGCACAAGGTTACGCAACCCGTGAATGATCTCGGGCTTGCGCTGGACGCTGGGCTGTTCCCCGGCTGCAAGTGTCTTTGGGGTAAAGCTGAAGTGAATCTTTTTCCCGCGCCCTTCGTGGGGCTCGACCGCCTCGCGCACAACCGATGAAATCGGGGCGTGGTGGGTCAGCATGTCATCCTTGCCGGTGCGCCCCATGTCTCGCAATATGTCGCGGCAGCGGTCGGCCTGCTGGCGGATAAGCTCGATATCATCCCTCAGCGAGGGACATTCATCCAGCTCGTCAAGCAGTTCCGAACTGACCAGCTTGATCGTGGCCAGCGGCGTGCCCAGCTCATGCGCTGCGGCTGCCACCACGCCGCCCAGGTCGGTCAGCTTCTGTTCGCGGCTCAGCGCCATTTGCGTGGCGATCAGTGCCTGCGACATGGATTCGGTTTCGGTCGTCACCCGCCGCGCGTAAAAGGCCAGAAACACCAGCCCGATGATCAGCGCGATCCAGAACCCGGTGATAAAGATGTCGGGCATCTTCAGGATGTCGCCGTGATTGGTGCGCAACGGTTCATAGAACCAGGCCAGCATGGTGATCAGCAGAACCGCAACCGCCCCCAGAATCACGGTCGAGCGCAGGCTCAACGACGTTGCCGCAATGGTGACCGGCGCCAGGGCCAGCAGGGCAAAGGGGTTGTTCAGCCCGCCGGTCAGATACAGCAAAAACACCAGTTGCGACAGGTCGAACAGCAGGGCCAGCAGGGTTTCGTGTTCCGACAGGCGCTTGTTTCGCGGATAGATAAGGGTCGAGATGATGTTGAACACGATCGAGGCCCCGATCGCGACAAAGCACAACCCGATATCCATCGTCAGATCCAGCCAGGTCGTGGCCACCAGGACCGAGCCGGTCTGCCCGATGATCGCCAGCCAGCGCAGGTTGATCAGGGTGCGCAGGCGCACCCATCCCGTTCGGGCGTTTGTCGTCAACAGGTCCAGATGTGCGTCGGGCATGACAGGGGCAGCTGCTCGGGAAAGGTCTGTCCGCCATTGATACGTGCCGCGTCCCGGTGGATCAACAACCTTTCCCCCAACCTTGTGACCTGATCGCACGCGATTGCGGCCGCCGCACAAGGATTTCCGGCATACACCCCTCTGACGGGCCTGTTGTCGGCCCGAACAATTTGACCAATTGCCGCAGACACTCTAAAAAGTTCCTATCTTCAGGGAAGAACAGGATTGCCCGACATGTCAGAACGTGAGCTGCGCGAGATAGGCGAGGACAATTCCCTCCTGCTCGTCGATGACGACGAACCGTTTCTGCGCCGCCTCGCGCGTGCGATGGAAAAGCGCGGCTTTGCCCCCGAGGCGGTAGAAACCGTCGCCGCCGGCAAGGCCATCGCAACCGCCCGCCCCCCGGCCTATGCGGTGATCGATCTGCGGCTGGAGGATGGCAACGGGCTGGATGTTGTCGAGGTACTGCGTGAAAATCGCCCCGATGCCCGCGTTGTCGTGCTGACCGGCTATGGCGCGATTGCCACCGCCGTTGCCGCCGTCAAGATCGGTGCAACCGATTATCTGTCGAAACCGGCCGATGCAAACGACATCACCGCGGCGCTGCTGGCCAGCGATGATGACCGCCCGCCGCCGCCGGAAAACCCCATGTCGGCCGATCGTGTGCGCTGGGAACATATCCAGCGGGTGTTCGAGCTGTGCGACCGCAATGTCAGCGAAACCGCGCGCCGTCTGAACATGCACCGCCGCACATTGCAGCGCATTCTGGCAAAACGCTCGCCGCGCTGAGAATTACCTGCGAATTTCCGCCTCGATCTGCGCGCGGCTCTTGCGGGCGCGCTCGGTTGCGCTTTTCAGCTGTCCGCAGGCGGCCATGATGTCCTCGCCGCGCGGGGTGCGGATGGGGCTGGCATAGCCTGCCTTGTAGATGATGTCGGCAAACGCCCGGATGCGGTTGTTGGACGATCTTTCATAGGGCGCGCCGGGCCATTCGTTAAAGGGGATCAGGTTGATCTTGGCCGGGATCCCCTCGATCAGCCTTACCAGCCGCCGGGCATCCTCGTCGCTGTCGTTGATGCCTTTCAGCATCACATATTCAAAGGTGATGCGTTCGGAATTCGACAGTTTCGGATAGGCCCTGAGCGCATTCAGCAGCGCCTCGATATTCCAGCGCTTGTTGATCGGCACCAGCCTGTCGCGCACCTCATCGGTGGTGGCATGAAAGGAAATCGCCAGCATGCAGCCGATTTCGGCCCCCGCGCGCGGAATTTCGGGCACCACGCCCGATGTCGAAAGCGTGATCCGGCGGCGTGACAGGCTGATGCCCTCGGCGTCCATGGCGATCTTCATGGCATCGCGGACATTGTCGAAATTGTACAGCGGCTCGCCCATGCCCATCAGGACGATGTTCGACAGAAGGCGCGTTTCGTCCTTGGGGTGGCGTCCGGGTTTCGGCCATTCGCCCAGATCGTCGCGGGCAACCAGAATCTGGCCGACGATCTCGGCCGGGGTGAGGTTGCGCACCAGTTTCTGCGTGCCGGTATGGCAGAATGAACAGGTCAGCGTGCAGCCCACCTGGGACGAGATGCACAGCGTGCCGCGGTCGTCCTCGGGGATATAGACGGTTTCCACCTCGTGCCCGCCCTGAATGCGCAGCAGATATTTGCGCGTGCCGTCGGATGATACCTGCCGGGTCACGATCTCGGGGCGAGAGATGGTGAATTTTTCGGCCAGAAGGGCGCGGTAATCCTTGGCCAGATTGGTCATCACCGAAAAATCGGTGACACCCTTCTGATAGATCCACTGCCACAGCTGGCCAACGCGCATCCTGGCCTGTCGTTCCGGCGTGCCGGCGGCGATCAGGGTCTCGCGCATCTGCTCGCGGGTCAGGCCGACAAGGTTGGTCTTGCCGCCTTCGGGCAGCTTGCGCGGGACGGTGATGTTGTCGGGCGTGATCGCGGTCATGGCGGTGGCTTTCGGCTGTGCGGATGGAAAGCAGGGGATACAACAAAAGCACGGGCGGCGCAAAGGGGGCAGGTGGGCCGCTGCCGCGCGTTACCCCGTCAGCCGCCGCGCCGCGGCCAGACCGGCCCAGCGCCCGGTGGCCAGACAGGCGGTCAGCAGATAGCCGCCGGTCGGGGCCTCCCAGTCCAGCATCTCGCCCGCGCACCATATGTCGGGGACGGCCCGCAACATCAACTCGGGCGTCAGCGCGTGGCGCGCCACGCCGCCGGCTGTCGAAATTGCCTCGTCCAGGGGGCGCAGCCCTGCGTGGCGGATGGGTAGCGCCTTGAGCAACCCTGCCAGTGCGGTGTTGTCGGCGGGCAGAGGGCGGGCGAATTCGTTGAGCAGCGCCAGCCTGACCGGATCCAGCCGCAATGTCTTGCGCAGGTGATTGGCAAGGCTTGCCTTGCCGCGCGGGCGCGACAGGCGGCGTGTGACCTCGGCCGCCGGAATATCGGGCAGCAGGTCAAGCGTCAGCGCTTCGCCCTGCCTGATCTGGGGCGTCAGGGTGTATATGCCGCCGCCCTCGATCCCACGGGCAGAAATTACCCACTCGCCGCGGCTGATCTGGCCGCCCGCGTGCAGTGCAACAGCCTTGACGGGCTGGCCGAAATACCGGTGCATGTGATCCGACCAATCCACCCCCAGCCCTGCATTAGCAGGCTGAAACGGCGTGACCTCGACCCCCCGCGCGGCCAGAATATCGGCCCAGCGCCCGTCAGAGCCCAGCCGCGACCAGCTGGCCCCGCCCAGGGCCAGAACGGTTGCATCGGCGTGGATGGTTTGACGTCCCTCGGCCGTGTCGAAAAGCAGCGCATCATCCTGCCAGCCCCGCCAATACCAGCGCCGGTGCAGCACGACGCCCTTGGCGCCCAGCCGCGCGAGCCATGCCCGCAACAGGGGCGAGGCCTTCATCGCCTTGGGAAAGACCCGTCCGGTCGAGCCCGTGAACAGATCCTGGCCCAACGCGCGCGCCCATTCCTGCACGGCGCGATTGTCGAAATCCGCAAGGATCGGGCGCAGCCAGTCGGCGGCATCGCCGTATCGCGCAAGGAAATCGTCAAAAGGTTCGTCCCTGGTCAGGTTCAGGCCGGACTTGCCGGCCATCAGCAGTTTGCGCCCGGCCGAGGGCCTGGCCTCGGCCAGCGTGACGGCGACGCCAGCATCCGCCAGCATTTCGGCCGCCATCAGCCCGGCAGGTCCCGCACCGATGACCAGCGCCTGTTTCACGCGGCGGGCCTCAGCCCTTTTTCAGAACCCGGCGGCCCAGCAACTCGGCGATCTGCACGGCGTTCAGAGCCGCGCCCTTGCGCAGGTTGTCGGACACGCACCACAGGTTCAGCCCGTTGTCGATGGTCGGATCCTGCCGGATGCGGCTAATATAGGTGGCATAATCGCCCACACATTCGACCGGCGTGGTGTACCCGCCGTCCTCGCGTTTATCGACGACCAGAATGCCGGGGGATTCGCGCAGGATGTCGCGGGCCTCGTCCTCGTCCAGATGGTCCTCGAATTCGATGTTGATGGCCTCGGAATGGCCGACAAAGACGGGAACGCGCACGCAGGTGGCCGTCAGCTTGATCTTTGGGTCAACGATCTTCTTGGTTTCGGCGACCATTTTCCATTCTTCCCTGGTCTCGCCGGAATCCATGAAAACATCGATATGCGGGATGACGTTAAAGGCGATCTGCTTGGTGAACTTGCTGGGCTCGACCTCTTGTCCGGGGACATACATGCCCCTGGTCTGGTTCCACAGCTCGTCCATGCCTTCCTTGCCCGCGCCGGAAACCGACTGATAGGTGCTGACAACCACCCGCTTGATGCGGGCGCGGTCGTGCAGCGGCTTGAGCGCCACCACCATCTGCGCGGTCGAACAGTTCGGGTTGGCGATGATGTTTTTCTTGTCATAGCCCGTCACCGCGTCGGGGTTTACCTCGGGCACGATCAGCGGCACATCCGGGTCGTAGCGATAGAGGCTGCTGTTGTCGATCACCACACAGCCCGTTGCCGCCGCCCTGGGGGCATAGGTTTTCGTGGCTTCCGAGCCAACGGCGAACAGGGCGATATCCCAGCCGGTAAAGTCGAATGTATCCAGATCCTGGGTCTTGAGGGTGCGCTCGCCAAAGCTGACCTCGGTGCCCAGCGATTTTCGGCTGGCCAGCGCGGCAATTTCGTCAACGGGAAACTGGCGTTCGGCCAGGATGTTCAGCATCTCGCGGCCCACATTCCCCGTGGCGCCGACGACAACGATTCGATACCCCATCTGATTTCTCCTCAAACTCAGGACGGGGCCTCTTAGCGCAATTCCTCGGGCATGGAAACGGTCAATCAGGCGCGATGGGCCAGGGGGTAGCGGTTCTCGAGGGTCTGTCGAACCGCGCGCCACACCGGGCTCGCCCTGCGGCTCTGGGCCGCCTGCGGTATCTGGCGGGCCAGAATGGCAAGCCGCGTCTCAAAGGGAACGCGCGGAAAGCTGTCGATAACCACCCCTTCGAGCGGCGCGTCAGAGCGGCTCTGGAACTCCCAGCTCAGGCTCAGCGCGGGGCCGTCCGGGTTGTCGCGGGCAGGCAGCCCCTGCCAGGTATAGGTTTCGCCCGTCCAGATCAACAGATCGCCCGGCTCGGCCGGCAGGGCCATGATGCCCGGCAGGCTGGCATCGGGCCGCCCCGCGTCCGGCCGTCCATAATTCCGGTCAAAGCGGGCCGGCACCACATAGAGACACCCATTGGCCGGAGTGGCCGGGGTCAAGGGCAGCCACACCGTGACATTGCGCGGGGTACCATCGCCATAGACCCCCAGCCCGGCCCTGCGCCGACCGGCGGAATTGCCCCGGCCCTGACCGGGGTGAACGGCGCGGAAATTCGGCACCAGTGCCGCACCATCGGCAAACAGGCTGTCGATCTGCCCCTTGAGGGGCGACAGCAGCGACCAGACCTCGTCATAGACACCGATGAAACCGGCTGGCAGACCGGCCTCGCCAATTCTTCTGACAGCACGCCCAAGGGCCGGCAAGGTTGCGGCAGGCACGACCCCGCGCAGATGCAGATAGCCATCATTGACCAGCCTCATCCGCAGATCCTGATCAGGCGCGCACGTTCCGGCGGCCTGTCGGGGGGCATCCCAGGGCGTGTCGGAAATGGTCAGTTCGGGTGCCAGACGGCGCCAGAATGCTTTGCTCTGGGTTGCAATGGCCAGACCTTTGGGCAGGTGACGACGATTGGGCAGCATGGTTACTCCGATCTCGCTGACGACCTCGGATAAGCCCCCAAGATCCTTGGGATCGGTCAGCGGCACATTTCTGTGAACAGACCCACCATTACCGAGGGGCACCGCGTCAAGTCAAACAAAAGCCTCAAATTTGCCCGAGTTTCGGGTCATATCTCCGCAAGTTTGCCAAATTGGGTGCGTTGCAGTGAAACCATCGAGCCGGGTAAAGGCCATTGTTTCCGCATCGGAAATCAGGCCGACGCGTACCTTTGCCGACCGCCGGCGCGCGAATCATCCCTGGCTGCAGCGCCTGAACCAGACCATTCCCGCGCCGAACAGCGTCTGCCGGAAATGGTTAACAAGTCATCAATCCTGACCGCTTGCGCCCTATTGTTGACACAATCCTTTACTACCTTGGCGATCATGTAGGGGGTATTGCGTCTCGCGGTACTACAGGGTCCTCGGCACCGCAGATCCTCTCAGACGACTGAAACTTGGGCAATCATCAATGCCGGAGCTGTTTCCGGCGCAAGGTTCAGGAGGTATTAATGAAAATTCTCGCCGTTGACGACGACGAATTCATTCTGGAACTGCTCGAGGCCGCAATGGCCTCGGCCGGGTATCCGGACATGACCACGGCCTCGAGCGGGGCCCAGGCGCTGGACATCGTCGCCAATTCCGCCGAGCCTTTTGACTGTTTTCTTTTCGATATTCAGATGCCTGAAATGGACGGCATCGAGCTTTGCTCTCATATTCGACAGATCGAGACCTATCGCAAGACCCCGATCCTGATGATCACCGCCATGTCGGAACGGGAATACGTAGACCGCGCCTTTGCCGCCGGGGCCACCGACTATGTGACCAAGCCGTTCGATGTTCTCGAACTGGGCACCAGGGTTGCCATGGCCGAGCGCCTGGTGAACGAGATCAACAAGGCCCGCAAGCGCGAACAGACCCTCGACGTTCTGACCGAAAAGCTGGTCTCGGGCAATATCGTCAGCATCACGGATCCCCTGGATGTTGACGATGTCCACGGTTTCCTGAACTATCCGACATTCGAAAACTACATCCTGCAGCTGGGGCGGGGAAACTATTTCTCGTCCAGTGTCTTTGCCCTCAAGATCACCAACATCAAGGCGATCTACGACCGCTGCAAAGGGTCCGAATTCGAATTCATCATCACCGATATCGCGGATGCAATCTCGGAAAACCTTAAGGGTGAAACATGTTTTTTCACCTATGCAGGGAACGGTGTCTTTCTGTGCGTGTTCAGCCGTTTCAAGGATCTGATCCAGGAAGATCTGCCATATCTCGTGCAGGATACCGCCCTGCAGATGGGGCTGGTCTTTCCCGACGGATCGCCACTGGAAATCAAGCTGATCCAGGGCGAGGCCAAAAGCCCCGGCGTATTCGCCAAACCGGGCAGCCTGTCGGTGCTGGACGACGCGATCCGTGATGTGGAAATGCGTCACGCAACCCGCGACGACACCGACCACAAGCCACAGACATCGAACCTGTGGAACGCGCGCCTGGGGCGCAAACGTTTTGCCCTGTAATTCGGAGATCGGCCAGAGTACAAGCCTGAATCAACAACAGCTGGAGGGGACTGTTCGCGATGACGAACGACGAATTCAACAACAAGCTCGACGGTATCCGGGTCAGGTTCGTCGCCTCGCTTGCGGGCAAGGTGGATGAATTCGAAACGCTCATGGACAGGATCGTTTCGGACGAGGACGCGGCACAGGCGCTGGAAGAGCTGCGTCTGGGCGTCCACAAGCTGCGCGGCGTAGCGCCCACGCTGGGGCTGCAGAAACTGGGAAGCATCGCCGCCGAATCCGAAGACAGCATCATCGCCATGACCAAGGGTGGAGACCCGACACAGACCGCGGGGGCCTTTCTGGGCGCCTTCAGGGCGCTGGTTGACGAGATGCGCATCGCCGCCAAGGGCTGAGCCACCCGCAACAGGCGCACATGATCCCAAACGAATTGCCCGGGACAATGGCCCCGGGCAACGCCTCGACGCCCCGTCGGGGGCGGTCGATCAGGCGGGTTACTCTTCCATGTCCTTGCGGATGTTGGCGGGGATGTCGCTCATCTTCAGCTTGGCCTGTTCCTTGGGGTCGCCGAGGAAAGCGATCAGCCCGGCCAGTTCATCGGGGGACAGTATGATCTGCTTGCCAAGCTCGTTCTTCTGCATCGCGATCATGGTCGATGCCTTGGCCCACAGGTCGGTAGCAACCTCCATCGCGTTGATCGGCGTGTCATACTTGCCCCATGACAGGTTCGGCCCGTCGGTCCCACCAATGCCATTGATGCTGTGACAGACCACACAGCCCTTTTCAGCGAAAACCTTGCGTCCAAGCGCCGCGTCGAAGGCCGGAAAAACCACGTTGGGCGTGAGTTCGAAACCCTCCTTGCCGCCACCCGGAACCGCCGGGAGGGTCGCCGCAAGCGCCGGCAGTGCCAGGCCGAACAGGACCGAAGCTGCCAGGATGGTCGGTTTTAACTGTTTCATGATGTGCTCCTTTCAGAAAACCGCGCAGCAGCGCAGCCGGGCCACGCCCGACGCTCGATGCTGTCTGGTTGGTTGATGTACCCCGGCCCGGGACGGGTCCACTCGACCCGGGGCAGCATGCCAGCGGCGCGGGACCGGATGGCCCGTTGAAGAAAGGTTTATGCCCGCGACGCCGAAACATTCATTATGTCCGCCATGACCTGCGGGGAGGCCTCGGAGGCGTTTTCCAACCGGGGTTTCCTCGCGGGAAAATTCATCGCGAAACTGTTACTTGCGGGCCAATCTTGTCAACCTTCCAGCGCGGCAATATGCAGAAATACGCATATACGTGCGCATTTGACGCACGCTTCGGGCCGGCCATCGGGCCGACAGCAGATCCCATCGCCCCAGGTCCGTGGAATATCCGGGAAACGGTCGGCCAACCACCCCGCCCCGAGCCCTGTCGTCAATGCGAATCAGGAGAAGAACAGCCGCGTGAAAATACCCAGCCCCAGGGTTGCGGCCAGGCTTGTCCCCCAGACCAGCGCCGCGACCGGGCTGGCACGGGGGGCGGCCTCGTCGCCCTCGGGTGCGCGGTACATGGCGACGATAATGCGCAGATACACCGCCAGCGACAGCACCGAGTTCAGGATCGCGATCACCGCCAGCCACAGGAATCCGGCCTTCAGCGCCGCGCCGAACAGCAGGAACTTGCCGAAAAACCCGAACAGCGGCGGAATGCCGGCCAGCGACAACAGGAATATCACCATCGCAACACCCAGCATCGGCGCCCTGCGCCCCAGGCCGCGAATGGCATCGATGTCGCGCCCGGCCAGCAGGACCACGGAAAATGCGCCGATGTTCATGGCCACATAGGCAGCTGCAAAAACGATGATCGACAGCAGCGCGATATCGCCGCGACCCAGCGCCACAAAGCCCAGCAGGAAATAGCCGGCCTGCGCAACCGAGGAATAGGCCAGCAGCCGCACGAGGTTGGTTTGCACCAGCGCCGCCAGATAGCCATAGGTCATGGTCAGCACGGCAATGGCGGCGATCGCCCAGGCCCATCCCGTCTGAATCGGCAGGTCGCGCAGCAATTGCGCGAGGGCAAAGATCGCGGCAATCTTGGTGACGACCGACATGTAGGCCGCAACCGAGACCGGCGCCCCCTCATAGGCTTCGGGGGCCCAGAAATGGAATGGCACCAACGCCGCCTTGTAGCCCAGCCCGACCAGCACGGCGATCAGACCGGCCGCGGCCAGCAGTGGCTTGGTCTGCATCCCGGAAAGCGCCGAAAACAGTGTGGATCCACTGCCCGCAAACCAGAAGCTCAGCCCATAGATCATCACCGCCCCGGTGACCGAGCCGAAAACGAGGTATTTCATCGATGCCTCGGTCGCCGCATCGTCGCCCGGATAGGCCACCAGAGCGAACGATCCCAGCCCGGTGACCACGATCCCCAGCACCAGCAGCATGGTATCGCCGCTGCCCGCCAGCATCAGCGCACCGATGGTGACCAGCATGATCAGGCTGTAAACGCTGCCCTCGCGTACCCGCCCCGACAGCTCGGCGCGTGCCAGCAGCATCGACAATGCGGTTGCCGGCAGCAGGATCAGCTTGGCCCAGCCCGACAACAGGTCGATGCGATAGGTACCGCCGAAAACGGTCGTGCCGGCATCAAGCACCGGCAGCGTGAACCACACGGCCAGCGCCAGCCCCGCAAGCCCGATCAGCAGGGTCAGCCCGGCACGGCGCACCATCTCGGCCACCAGCATCAGCGCAACGGTGATCATGAGCGTCAGCTCGGGCAGCAGGAATGCAAGATCGCGCGACATCAGAACCCCAGGCTCGTGGTTGTGGTATGAATGGTATCCAGCACGATCCCGGGCACGATCCCGACCGCGATGGTCAGGGCCACAAGCGGGATCAGCACCAGGACCTCGCGTCCGTCAAGGTCAGGCATTTTCAGCCATTCCTTGCCCGGCTCACCCAGAAAGACCAGCCCGATCGCCCTGAGATACAGCCCCGCCGTGACCACGATCGCAAGAATCGAGACCACCGCCCAGGGCGAAATGTTCAGGGTCGCCAGAAAGATCTGGAACTCGGCCGGAAAATGCGCAAGCCCCGGCAGGCCGAGCGATGCAAAGGCAAAGAAGATGAAACTCCAGCCGAGCACCGGCGTGATTTTCAGGAGGCCTCCGAAATGGCTCATCTCGCGGGTATGGGCGCGATCCTTGAGCATCCCCACCAGAAAGAACAGCGCCCCCGTCACCAGACCGTGGCTGACCATCTGCAACGTCGCGCCGTCCAGGGCAACCGCCCGCATTGCGGGATCAACGGCCATCGCCGCAACGGCCACCCCGATTACCACATATCCCATGTGGTTGACCGAGGTATAGGCGATCAGCCGCTTGAGATCGCTTTGCGCGAGCGCAACGAAAGCGCCATAGATCGCGCTGATCACCCCGAACACCAGCACCACCATACCGGCACTTGCGAATGCGTCGGGCAACATCTGCAACGAGAACCGCACCAGACCATAGGTGCCGAATTTCAGCATCACGCCGGCCAGGATCACACTGCCGACGGTGGGCGCCTGCACATGGGCCGCCGGCAGCCATGTATGCACCGGAAAGGCCGGGATCTTGACAGCGAATGTAAACAGCATCGCGATCAGCGCCAGCATCCCGCCAATGCCGGTCAGGGGCTGGGTCTCGATCCAGATGCGCATGTCGAACGTATAGGGATCGGACGCCAGGAACATCCCCAGAATGGCCAGCAGCAGCGGCAGGCTGCCAAGCAACGTGTAAAGGAAAAACATCAGTGCGGCGCGCTGCCGGTCCTTTTCACCCCAGCCGGCAATCATGAAATACATCGATACCAGCGACACCTCGAAGAACACATAGAACAGCAGCGCGTCCAACGCGACAAAGGTGCCGATCGAGGCAGTCTCCAGCATCAGCATGAGAATGACGAAACTGCGCGCCCGGTCCGACGATTTCGCCTGATAGACGAACGACAACAGGAACAGCAACGACGTCAGCAGCACCAGTGGCAGGCTCAGCCCGTCAACGCCCACGCGATAGGCGGCGCCGATTGCCTCGATCCAGCTGACCTCCTCGACCTGGGAAAAGCCGCCAGGAACAACCCCGCGCGACCACATGACAAGGGTCAGCACGAATGTCAGCGCGCTGAACCCGATGCCGATGCCGTGCGAAACCGCCTTTGACGTGCCCGGCAGAAACAGCAGGATCACCGCACCGATCAGCGGCAGGAAAACGGCTAGGGAAACGATGGGTATCATGGCTCGGTTTTCCTCAATAGAACAGCGGTGCCGCAAACAGGGCGGCGGCGATCACGCCGGTTGTGACGATGGTCAGGGCCAGCTCGCGATGAATCAGCCCGCTTTGCAGGCGTCGCGCCTTTTGCCCGGTTCGCACCATTGTGTCGGCAAGGCCAAAGATGAACCCGTCGATCCCCGCCTCGTCGCTGATGCGGGTGCCGCGCCCGACACGCAGGTTCAGCCGGCCAAAGACAAAGACGGCCTCATACAGCACGGTTTCAACAGCATTCATGGCACGAGCCACGGCCAGCGCCGGGCGCATAACCAGATTGTCCATGCCGCCGCCGACGGCAAAGCCTTCGCGCGCCCAGGGCAAAAGCGGGCCCAGCAGCCGATCCGCAGGCAGGAACCAGCCCAGGGCCAGCCCCGTCAGCGCCGCGCCAAGGCCCAGAGCCTCGGCAGCAAGGGTGGTGTCGATCTCGGCACCGAGCAGACGCTCGAGTGCGGGAAATCCTGCCCCCAGAACCGCCGCAAGGGTGACCAGAACCGCCATGCCCCAGCCCATCCAGACGAGGCTGCCCGATGGCTTTGCCTCCTCGACCTTGCCTTGCCATAGCTGCGCCATGGCACGTCCCATGTAGCCGCCAGTCAGAACCGTGCCCGCAATTGCCAGCGTTGCCAGCCAGCCGGCCCCGGTCGCATTCATGGTCGCGGCGATGATCGCGTCCTTGGAAAAGAACCCGCTGAGCGGCGGAATCCCCGCCAGCGCCAGCGCTGCCAGAACAAAGCCCGCAAAGATCCGCTTGTGCTCGCGCCCCGAGCCGGCAAGCCGCTCGAACGCGGTCGAACCGCGCTCGTGCTGGAATACGCCCGCGCCCAGGAACAGCCCGCTCTTGATCGCGGCGTGGGCGATCAGGTGCAACAGCGCCACCACCGGCGCGCCGGCCCCGATTGCCAGAAACATCAGCCCGTACTGGCTGGAGGTCGAGGATGCGAGCAGACGTTTGAGGTCGCGCTCGCCCAGCGCGATCAGCCCGGTCACGACCGTGGTCAGCCCGCCGACAAGGCCGATGATGAACAGGGTCTCGGGCGGCAGCATGGGCGCCACCCGGATCAAGAGGATGGCCCCCGCCGCCACCAGCGTTGCCGAATGCAGCAGCGCGGATACCGGCGTCGGGCCGGCCATGGCGCGTTGCAGCCAGTCCTGCATCGGAACCTGCGCCGACTTGCCGATGGCGGCGACCAGCAGCAGCAATCCGCCAATCATCGCCGCGGTGCCGGTGGTCGCAAGGGTTGCAGAAATCTCGCTGGTACCGCTGGCCCCGATCAGCAGGAAAACCCCCAGATACAGCCCCAGATCGGCGCTGCGGGTATAGAGGAAGGCACGTGTTGCTGCGCTGGCCACTCCAGGTTTTGCGTACCAGAAACCGATCAGCAGATAGCTCGACACCCCGATCAGCTCCCACGCCGCCAGCAGGGTGATCCAGTCGGCCGAAAGCACCAGCGCCTGCATGGCGGCGACAAACAGCAGCATGGTGGCAAAGAACCGGGTCTTTTCGGGATCCTTGCGCATGTAGCCGACAGCGTAAATCAGAACGAATGTGGCGACCGTCGCCACCAGCACCGACAACACCGAGGTCAGCGCGCTGGCCTCGAGGCGCAACGGCATGTCCGGCAGGCCCGGCAGCATCAGGCGTTGAGGCGCATTGCCCAGAAAGGCCCCGCGCAACAGGCCAAGGCTGGCCAGAAGGCCGGTACCCGCCCCCAGCAATGCCAGGATTGCCGCGCCGCGCTTGACCAACAGCAGGATCAGCGCCGCTACGACCGGCGCCAGAACAGCAAGGGAAAGCAGACTCATCCCTTCAACTCCCGCGCTTCTTCCATCTCGACCGACCCGCGCGAACGGAAGCGCGCGATGGCAACGCCAAAGCCCACGGCCATTTCAACCGCCATCACCGTCATCACGATCAGAACGAACATCTGCCCGGCGGCGACATCAGGGTGCAGATAGCGCCAGAAGGCGACCAGATTGACCAGCGCTGCGGCCAGGATCAGCTCGATCCCCATCATGATCATGACAAGGTTGGTCTGGCTGAGCGCACCATAAACGCCCGTGCCGAAAAGTCCGGCACCGATGACCAGCGCGACAAGAAGTTCGGGGCTCATGACGCATCCTCCTTTTTCGCGGGCATCTGCACGGCAACCGCAGTGGCGGCGATCATCGCGGTCAGAATGGTCAATCCGGCACTTTCGAATATCAGCATCGAGCGGCCCAGCAGTTCGATACCCAGCATGCGCAGCTGTTCGTCGGCCGACGGAACCACGGTCGCAGCCGGCCCCCAGTCAGCGAACACCGAGACCCCGATTGCCGCGAGAAACGCGATCACGCCCGCTGCCAGCGACAGCTTGCGCTGGTGCTTCATGTCCATTTCGCCCAGGCCGCCGGGATCCATCATGAACATGACCATGAAAATCGCCATGATGCTCATCTCGGTGGCCATCATCATGATCTGCAACACACCCAGAAATTCGGCCTGCATGACCAGAAACATCGCCCCGATCGCGGTTTGCGAAAACAACAGCGCCAGTGCCGAGCGCACCATCGAATGGGTGCGAAAGACGACGATGCCGAACCAGACGGCGGCAAGGCCAAAAGCGGCCAGAAAGAATACCTGTGCAGTCATAGCGGCACCACCAGAACCAGAACCCCGACAAGAAAGATGTTGACCAGCGCCAGCGGGATGCCCAGCTTCCAGCACCAGGCCAGGAAGGATGCCTCGCGCACCCGCGGCAACGCCCGCCCCGCTGCCAGCATCAGGGCAGTGACAACCAGTATCTTGATTGCGCTCCAGGCCCAGCCGGGCAGAACCGGCCCCAGCCATCCGCCAAGGTAGAATACCGTCATGGCGGACGCGACCGACAGGATCAGCACCATCCGCCCCAGCCGGAACACCAGCCGCCGCACGCCGGTATATTCGGCCTCGACCCCGCCGGCCAGATCGCCCGCACCCGTCGGCAGATCGAACGGCGGAACAAAGGCCATGGCCATGCCGGCCAGCGCGAACAGAACGAAACCCAGCGGCTGGTAAAGGATGTTCCAGAGCTGCTCCTGCGACTGCACGATCACCACGGTGGACAGGGATTCCGAGCGCATGGCAACGGCGGTGATCGGCATCACCACCAGCATCGCATAACCGATCAGCTGGCCCAGAAAACGCCAGCCACCGATCATCGCATAGGCCCCGTCCGGCCCCCATCCGCCCATGATCAGCGCCACCAGAACATAGGCAAGCGCGGCGTTGAAAAACAGCGCGCCGGTTGCCAGATCGGTCACGATCAGCCCCGGCGCCAGCGGTATGATCGCCAGCGACAGGATTGCCGCCACCAGCAACAGGACCGGCGCAACCTCGAAAAACAGCCGGTCGGGTTTGCGGGCCAGCACCGATTCCGTTCCCAGCAGCCTGAGCGCCGCGCGCACCGGGCCGGCCGGGCGCAGGCGGCCGGTCACGCTCCACTCCTCGATCACGGCGACGAAATAGGTACCCAGCAGCAGGAAAAGGACAAGAATCAGCGTACTCATGCCCGAACCTCCCAGGGTGACAGGTCAAGCGAGGCCACCGCCACCAGCGCATCGGCCAGTTCGGCCTGACAGGTGACGGTTTCGACCAGAGGAAGATGACGATTGGACGGCGTATCGAGGCTGGCCGAAACGATGCGCCCGGCGCTCAGCTCCAGATGCAGATGGGCGGGGCCGCGCGCGGTTTCCACCGTTGCGTGGCCGTGCCCGCCTACCCCGGTGACATCCGGGGTTTGCGGGGTCGATATACCCCCGGCCCGTTTCAGTTCTGCAAGGTCCGCCATGACACCGTCCAGACGGGCGGTCAGGCGGGTGGCCGCGTCACTGCCGGCACCGCCCGGCCCCGACCAGACGCCCTGGTCGTCAAGCCGGCCGATTCCCCGCAGACGTCTGGCCAGAAACGGGGTCTTGCGCAGGCTTTCCACCAGTCCCGAAAGCGGCCCACGCAGGGCGTCGATCTCTGATGGCGCCGCTTCGCGGATCGCCCGCGACAGGCCGGCCGCCCGCGATTCGATCCGTGGCAGACCCAGCTGGCGCCCCATCTGCGCCAGCCACAACAGACGCTCGGCAAGGCGCTCGCGCGCCAGAGCGCCGTCATGCAACATGTCCTCGTCCGGCAAGGGCGTGATCCCGGCTGCCGCCTGCAACGCGCGACAGGCCAGCAGGCGATAGGACACCGGCGAAAGGCGCATCTGCACGCCCAGCGCGGCAACGAATGTATCGGGGTCGAGCCCGCCGTCAGGCAGCGCCCAGTCCTCGGCCACGGCGCTGCCGACTTGCACGCCGGCCACGGTGTCGCCGTCAAGGGTCAGATCCAGCGTCAGACCGCCGGGCAGGCCGGGAAAGAGCGGGCCGAAAGGCACGTCGATCCACTCCATCTGCAACCCGTCACTGCTGCGCGGCGTGCCCTCGGTCAGCTCGATCATCGACATGAAGCCTGGCTCGATCCGCTCCAGCCAGCCGACCTGAGCATCCTCACCGTCCTGGCCGTGATGCTGGTGATGGGCATGATCGTGGTGCCCGTCTCCGCCGTCGCCCCCGGCCTCCACCAGGTTCATCCCGCATTTCGGGCAGTTGCCGGGCTCGTCGCTCACCACCTCGGGGTGCATCGGGCAGGTGTATTGGGCCGCCGCGTGGTGGTGCTCGTGGCCGCCGTCGCCCTCGGCCTCCACCAGGTTCATCCCGCATTTCGGGCAGTTGCCAGGCTCGTCACTCACCACCTCGGGGTGCATCGGGCAGGTGTATTGGGCGGCCGCGTGGTGGTGCTCGTGGCCGCCGTCACCCCCAGCCTCCACCAGGTTCATGCCGCATTTCGGGCAGTTGCCGGGCTCGTCGCTCACCACCTCGGGGTGCATCGGGCAGGTATATTCGATACGGGTCTGGAGCGCCGGCGCGTCGAAATCGCTGACCTCGGTGGCAAAGGCGCCCTCTGCGAATGCGCGGCGCAGCGTGGCAACCGCCTTTTCCAGCCCTTCCTGCGAGGCCGCGCCGGTGGCGTCGGCCTCGGGCAGCGGGGTAATCTCGCCCTCGCCCAGCACCAGCACCGCCCGCGGGCGCGGCATCTGCGCATAGGCGACCGACGCCGCCTTGAGCATGGCCGCCGGCAGGGGCAGGATCACGAGCAACACATTGGCCTGCCGCGGCCCCTCGGCCAGCGCCAGGCCCGCCGCGGCAAGGTCCAGCCCCGCGGCCAGCGCCACATCGGCCCCCGGCACCACCAGCGCCCGCAGGTCGCGCGCCATCGCCCCGGCGACAAGCCGGCGCAATGGGGCAAACAGCGCGACAGGGGTGGATTGGCGGGCGCCGAACATCGTCATTGCCTCCTCAGCGCGCCCTGGCTCCAGCCGTAGAGCAGGCCAAGAAACAGGATTGCAAGGAAAACACCCATGTCGAGCAGGGCAACCAGACCCTCCTGCCGATAGACGACCGACCAGGGGTACATGAAGGCCATTTCCATGTCGAAAGCCAGAAACAGCAACGCATAGCCGCCGAAGCGTGCGTGATAGCGCACCCAGACGGGATCGCGCGAAAGGCTGCCTGCCGTTGCCGGCACGTCCTTGCCCGGCTCGGCCCGGTTGCGCCCGATGGCACGGGCCAACGCATAGAGGCTGAGGACGAAACCGATGCTTCCCAAAGTCAGGGCGAAAAGGATTCCATATTGCTGCAGCGCACTCATCCGACCTGTCCTTCCCCGTCTTTTCGACTTCTGAAAGGTATACTTAGCAGGTCTCGGCCACCCTACAAGTCATCCAGTTGGTGTAAGGTTCCCGCATTTCGCGAGAAATCATGCTCATCCACCCGATTTTTCGCATCCCTCCCTCGGCATCAGGGACAGTAGGGTATGACACGCAGCCGGGGCGACAGCGGGCGCGCCGCCCCCTGCCGCCGTCACGGATGCCGGAGGGGTCTTACCCGCGCCATCCGCACGAATACTTCATCCGCGCGAATAGACATCCTCGTAGCGCAGGATGTCATCCTCGCCGAGGTAGCTCCCGGTCTGGACCTCGATCAGGACCATGGGCACCTTGCCCGGGTTCTCCATCCTGTGGACCGTTCCCACGGGGATATAGACCGACTGATTTTCGGTCACGAGCTTCTTTTCCTCGCCGATGGTCACAAGCGCGGTGCCCTCGACCACGATCCAGTGTTCCGCGCGGTGGAAATGCGACTGCAACGACAGCGCGGCGCCCGGATGCACGACAATGCGCTTGACCTGAAAGCGACCGCCAATTGCCAGGCTTTCGAACCATCCCCAGGGTCTGTGATCGCGCGGGAAAACGGTCGCCTGCGCGGCCTGTTTTTCCTTGAGTGCGGCAACCGCCATCTTGACATCCTGCGCGCGGCTCATGTCGGCCACCAGCACCGCGTCGGGCATGGCGACGGCGATGATGTTTTTCAGCCCGATACCGACGATTTCCAGCCCGTCGCTTTCCGATCTCAACAGGGTCGTGTCGCAGTCGATCGCGGTGGCGTGCTCGGACAGCACCACATCCTGGCCACCTTCCCTGCCCAGTTCGCGCCAGACGGCATCCCAGCCACCCAGATCGGACCAGCCATCCGCATAGGGAACCACGGTGATGTTGTCGGCCTGCTCCATCACGCCATAGTCGATCGAGACATCCTCTGCCCCCATCCATGCCTCGGGGTCGAGGCGAAGAAACCCCAGATCCGGTCGCGCGGCCTCGACGGCGCGGCCCACCTGTTCGACCATTCCCGGCAGGCAGGCCTTGTAGGCCGCCAGAACGGCCTCGGTCGAGAAAAGGAAAATCCCCGCATTCCACAGGAAATTACCCTGCTCGAGCATCTTGCCGGCGGTATCGATATCCGGTTTCTCGACAAAACGGCGCAACTTCATCGGGCCTTCGCGCATCTCTCCATCGACCTCGAGATAGCCATACCCGGTTTCCGGCCTGTCCGGGGTGATCCCGAAGGTCACGAGATCGCCGTCCTCCGCGGCACGCACCCCCGCCTGCACGGCCTGACGGAAGGCCTCGATGTCGGACACGACATGGTCCGAGGGGGCAACCAGCATCAGCGCGCCGGGATCGCGTGCGTGCAGATGCAATGCTGCGGCCAGAATCGCGGGCGCGGTATTGCGCCCTTCGGGCTCGATCAGGATGGTGCCAGGATCGATCCCGACCTCCATCAGCTGTTCCGTCACGATAAACCGGAAATCGGATCCGGTCACCACCACCGGCGGGTGGAAACCCTCGCCCGACAAACGCCGGGCAGAAGCCTGAAAAAGGCTTTCATCGCCGGTGAGACGCGAAAACTGCTTGGGGTAACTCTTGCGAGACAGTGGCCACAGACGCGTTCCAGCGCCGCCGCACAGAAGAACCGGATAAATCATCATTTCCCTGCTTTCGATACAATCAGAGGGCATGTTGGCGCAACCGCCCCCGACAGGCAAGCCGGATTTGCGCGCCACTTCACCCCTTGCCGAACAGACCGGCAAGCGCGCTGCTGACCAGGGCTGTTACCCGGGGCCGGTCAAGCGCATCAAAGGGCATGGGGCGGCACAGCTCCATCGCGGCCACACCGACCCGTGCCGTCAGCGCGCCATTGACGACGCCTTCGCCAAAGCGGCGCGACAGCTTGCCCACCATGCCGCCGCCCATCACCGTACCGATCAGATCATCGCCCACGGAAACCGCACCTGTCGCGACCAGGTGCAGCAAGACCGTTTTCAGCAATCGCCACGAGCCGATCCCGCCCGAGCGCCCGCCATAGATCGTCGCGATCCGGCGCACCATGCGCAGATTGGCCGCCAGCGCCGTGATGACATCGGCCAGCGCCAGCGGAACAAGGGCCGTCACCGCGGCCACCTGACGCGCAGCAGCCTCGACCTCGCGGCGGGCGGCGGCGTCAAGGGGCGTCATCAGGCTGCGCTCGGCATGGTGCAGCAGCCCGTCCGCATCCATCACCTCGCCCTCGTGCCGGGCAAGGGCTGCCAGCGGCCAGCGCATGTCGGCACGGTGCGCGTACAGCCGGGAAATCTGGCGCACAAGCGCGCGCGCGGCTGCCGCATCGTCCGCGGCAAGCGCCGCCTCGACCGCGTGGTGCAACCTGTCGATACGCCTGATCCGGGCCAGGGCCGCCCACTCGCGCAGGGCCAGACCGACACCGGCCACCAGAAATACCACGACAGCCGCCAGAACGATCCGCCCCAGCCAGACATTCCGCGCCAGCAGCGCCATGACGAAATCCCAGGCGGCAAAGGACAGGGCGGCAAACAGCAGAGCCGCAGCGGCGCCCACGAACAGCCGCCACAACAGCGACGGCCGCACCGCCGCCAGCAACGCCATGTTCTGAACCGCCTGTCCGCTCGGCGCGATGTCCTGCCCGTCGGGCACCGGGGGCGCCGACGCCGGGTCGACCCCGGATGGCGACGTCGCCGCCTCGTCTTCCATTTCGATCAGAACCGGACCCTTTTCAGCGCTCATCGCAATCTGTCTCCAATCAGGAATTCGGCCGCCTTGTCCAGCCGGATGTGGGGGGGGCCTTCGCCCGGCCGCAGCTCGACCCGCGCCGGAGCAAACTGCATGATGCCGTAATCACCGCTCAGCCACGCCGTGCTGCCCTGCCTGGCGGGGTTCAGGATCAGGGCCGGATCGCCCGGCAGTTCCCCCGGATAGAGCGCAGCCACCTTTCCACTGTCCAGCAGGCGCCCCCGCACGCAATCCAGCCTGCGCCCCTTGTGTGTGAGGGTTTCCTCGACCGTGGCCCTCAGCGCCGCAATCGACATCGCCCCGGTCGTGGCACCGGCGAAATCGGCCCGGTTGCGCGCATCCGCCACCAAGGCCTCGGTGATCGCCGTCAATTGCGGATGCTGCCGGTGATGCAGGTGATCGGCCTTGGTGGCGGCAAAAAGAACGCGCTCGACCCGTTTGCCGGTCAGGCGCGACAGCCAGCTGTTGCGCCCCGGCCGGAAGGCCCGCAGCACGTCGGCCATGACCAGACGCAGATCCTCGACGGCGGGCGGGCCTGCATGGATCGCCCCCAGGACATCGATCAGCACGATCTGGCGGTCGATCCGGGCAAAATGGTCACGAAAGAACGGCTTGACCACCAGCGACCTGTAGGCCCGGAACCGCCGCTCCATCTCGCGCCACAGACCATGCCTTGCAGGATGCGCCGGCCTGGGCAGCGGGGCAAAGGTCAGCACGGGCGATCCCTCAAGCTCGCCCGGCAACAGGAACCTGCCCGGCGCGCCGTCCGAAAACCCCTCGGCTCGCGCCCGTTGCAAAACGGCGGTGTACATCTGCGCCAGCACCCTTGCGTCTGCCTCGTCAAGGCTGTCCTTCGCATGCAGATCGCGCGCGGCACCCAGAAATTCGTTTGCCCCAAGATCGCGCAGCTTCTGCCGTTTCTCGATCCGATCCAGCACCTGCGCCGACCAGTCGGCATAGCTGCGGTCCAGCAGCCCGAGATCGAGCAGCCACTCGCCCGGATAATCGACGATATCCAGATGCACGCTGCGCAGCCCCGCGAGAGACCCGAAAAAGCCGGCCGGCTGAACCTTCATCGACAGGCGCAACTGACTGATCGAGCGGGTCGAGGTCGGCCAGTGCGGCTCGGGGCCGGTCAGGGCGGCGAGGTGGGTTTCATAGTCAAATCTGGGTACCGCATCATCAGGCTGTGGCTGCAACCAGGCGGCCCGTATCGCACCCGAACTGGCCGCCAGCAGCTGCGGCATCCGCCCCCGGTTCAGCATGTTGGCGACCAGCGATGTGATGAACACCGTCTTGCCCGCGCGGCTCAACCCGGTGACACCCAGGCGTACCACCGGCTCGAACAACGCCTCGCTGGTGCGCGCGGCGGCATCCTCGATGCCACGGAACAGATCATCGGCAATGTCGGCAATGCCCAAGAATGCGGCCTTTCATGTTTCTCTGCCATGAAAGATAAGGCCGCCAGCCCGAAAAGAAACCATGCCGGGCCTTCTTCTTTGCAAAAATACTCATTTCCCACGGGTTCAGCTGTCGCAACGGGTATTGGCAGCCCAGTGATTACCCGCTAATCCCCCGCCATGCCCAGATATGCGCTGAAAATCGAATATGTTGGCACCCCGTTTTGCGGCTGGCAGCGGCAAAAGGATCTGCCCAGCGTCCAGCAAACCATCGAAGAGGCCCTGCGTCGGCTCGAACCCGACATGCCCTCGATCATCGCGGCCGGGCGCACCGACACGGGCGTTCACGCATCCGCACAGGTGGCGCATTGCGACCTTGCGCGCGAATGGGATCCGTTCCGCCTGTCCGAGGCGCTGAATTACCATCTCCGGCCTCATCCGATAGCCATCCTGCAGGCCGTCCGCGTCGATGATGATTTCAGCGCGCGCTTTTCGGCGATCGAGCGACGCTATCTGTTTCGCATCCTGTGCCGTCGCGCGCCCGCCTGCCTCGATCGGAACCGCGTGTGGCAGGTTCAGCGCAACCTCGATGTCGCGGCCATGAAACAGGCCGCAGGCCATCTGCTGGGCCGCCACGATTTCACAACCTTCCGCGCCGCGCAATGTCAGGCGAAATCCCCGGTCAAGACGCTGGATCAGCTTGAGATTGCTTCGCGGCAGGTACCGCATGGATACGAGATCCGCTTTCACCTGCGCGCCCGGTCATTCCTGCACAATCAGGTGCGCAGCATCGTCGGCACGCTGGAACGTGTCGGCGCCGGGGCGTGGTCGCCCGATGACGTGAAGCGCGCGCTCGAGGCGGCTGACCGCACCGCCTGCGGGCCAGTCGCACCCCCGCAGGGGCTGTATCTGATCGGGGTCGGCTATGCCACCGACCCCTTTGATCAGGTGTCCTGAAGCACCCTGTCACAGCGCCCGCAGACGCCCGAATGCTGATGCGTGCCCACGTCGGGCAGGATCTTCCAGCAGCGCTGACATTTCTCGCCCTGGGCCTTTTCAAAGACCACGCCCACGCCTTCGGTTTCGGGCAGGCGAAAGGCCTCGGCCGGGATCGGGTCGCCCGACAGCACCACGTCGGAGGTGATGCAGATATCGGCAAAGGGCACCGATTTCAGGGTTTCCAGCGCGTTTGCGTCACGCACATGCACGATGGGGGCGGCCTCCAGCGAGGCACCGATCACCTTGTCACGGCGCTGCACCTCGAGCGCGGCCGTCACCACGCGCCGCACGTGCCGCACCTCGGCCCATTTCGCGGCCAGCGGTTCATCCAGCCAGTCGGCAGGGGTTTCGGGGAAATCGACCAGATGGACCGAGCTGTCCTCGCCCGGGAAACGGGTCAGCCAGACGTCTTCCATGGTGAACACCAGGATCGGGGCCAGCCAAGTCGTCAGGCGGTGGAACAGGATGTCCAGCACCGTGCGCGCGGCACGGCGGGTCAGGTCGTCGCGGCTGTCGCAATACAGCGAATCCTTGCGGATATCGAAGTAGAAACTTGACAGATCGACGGTGCAGAACTGGAACAGCGCCTGAAACACGCCCTGGAAATCATAGGCCCCATAGCCCTTGCGCACCACATGATCCAGTTCGGCCAGCCGATGCAGCACCCAGCGTTCCAGCTCGGGCATGTCGGCGGGGTTCACACGTTCGCCATCGTCCCAGCCGGCGAGGTTGCCCAGCATGAAACGCATGGTGTTGCGCAGCCGGCGATAGCTGTCGGCGACGTTTTTCAGGATCTCGGGGCCGATGCGCAGATCGGCGGTGTAATCCGATTGCGCCACCCACAGGCGCAGGATGTCGGCGCCGTATTGCTTGATGATCTGCTCGGGCGCGACCGTGTTGCCCAGCGACTTGGACATCTTCATGCCCTTTTAGTCCAGCGTGAAGCCGTGGGTCAGCACCCCGCGATAGGGGGCGCGGCCCTTGGTGCCGCAGGCCTGCAACAGGCTGGAATGGAACCATCCGCGATGCTGGTCGGTGCCTTCCAGATACAGATCGGCAGTGCCGTCCGGCGTGCCGTCGGGACGGTCGCGCAGCACGAATGCGTGGGTCGAGCCGGAATCGAACCACACGTCCAGAATGTCATCGACCTTTTCCCAGTCGTCCGGGTCCTGCAGGCCGCCAAGGAAACGTTCCTTGGCCCCCTCGGCATACCAGGCGTCGGCGCCCTCGGCGTCAAAGGCCTCGATGATGCGGGCATTTACGCGCTCGTCGCGCAGGATCTCGATCTCGCCCTGGCCCTTTTCCTTGATAAAGCATGTCAGCGGCACGCCCCAGGCGCGCTGGCGTGACAGCACCCAGTCGGGGCGGTTCTCGACCATCGAATGGATGCGGTTACGCCCGCTGGGCGGCGTCCATGTCACCAGCTCGTCGATCGAGCGCAGGGCGCGTTCGCGGATGGTGTCGCCATAGTCGTTCATGCCGTCGTCGAGCGGCTTGTCGATGGCGGCAAACCATTGCGGCGTGTTGCGATAGATCACCGGCGCCTTGGACCGCCAGCTATGCGGATAGCTGTGGGTGATGCGCCCGCGCGCAATCAGCGCGCCCGATTCGACCAGCTTGTCGATCACGGCCGTGTTTGCCTTGCCCTCTTTCCCCTTGCGGTCGAACACGCGCAGCCCGGCAAAAAATGGCACATGGTCCAGAAATTCACTTTCCTCGCCGACGTGATGGGTCAACCGGTCGGCCCAGCCGCGCTTGATGAAGGCCTCGTAGTCGTCGGCCCCGTGGCTGGGCGCGGTATGGACAAAGCCCGTGCCAGCATCGTCGGTAACGTGATCGCCGTCGATCATGGGAACGTCGTAGTCCCAGAAACCGTCTGCGCCCTCCATGCCGGCAAAGGGGTGTTTGCAGGTCAGCCCGTCCAGCTCGTCCGTGCTGACATCGCGCAGGCGGGTGAAACGGGTGACGCGGGATTTTTCCAGCGCATCCTCGGCCAGCGCATCGGCCAGTACGAACAGATCGTCAGGCTTTGTCCAGCTTTCTTCCTGCGTTTCCTCGACCTTGTACAGGCCGTAGGCAATGGTCGGATTATAGGCCACCGCCTTGTTCGACGGGATCGTCCAGGGGGTTGTCGTCCAGATCACGACGCTGGCCCCCGCCAGATCGCCGCTGGCATTGGCAAAGGGAAACTTCACCCAGATCGTGTGGCTCTTGTGGTCGTGATACTCGACCTCGGCCTCGGCCAGCGCGGTCTTTTCGACCGGCGACCACATCACGGGTTTCGATCCGCGGTAAAGCGAGCCGTTCATCACGAATTTCATGAACTCGCCCGCGATCACCGCCTCGGCGTGATAGTCCATGGTCAGATAGGGGTCGTCCCACTTGCCGGTGACGCCCAGGCGCTTGAATTCCTCGCGCTGGATATCGACCCAATGGGACGCGAATTTGCGGCATTCGGCGCGCAGCTCGTTGATGGGCACCTCGTCCTTGTTCTTGCCTCTGGCGCGGTATTGTTCCTCGATCTTCCATTCGATCGGCAGGCCGTGGCAATCCCAGCCGGGCACATAGCGGCTGTCGCGGCCCATCATCTGCTGGCTGCGCACGACCATGTCTTTCAGCACCTTGTTCAGGGCATGGCCGATATGCAGATGCCCGTTGGCATAGGGCGGGCCGTCATGCAGTACGAAACTTTCGCGCCCCTCTTTTTCGCGCAGCCGGTCATAGATGCCGATGCGCTCCCACCGGGCCAGCCATTCGGGCTCGCGCCTGGGCAGGCCGGCGCGCATGGGGAAATCGGTTTCGGGCAGGTTGAGGGTGTCTTTGTAGTCGGGGGTGTCGGCGCACATGATCGGCGGCTCCGTAGGAATGTGGGGAAATCTGGCAAGGTCGGCGTGCTTCACTCGAACGCCTTTACCCGGCAACTCAGAGGCTGAGCGCCGGGTCGGTAATTCGAATGGTGATCGCAAATGACTGTCCCATGGCCGCGCTTATATCCAAGCGCCGTCACAAGGTCCAGAGCAGCCGTGCCCCTCTGGCAGATTGCCCGACATGGGGCTATGCCTGTGGCAACCGCCCGATCTCGGACAGCATGAGGAAGCATGAATGATGTGGCAGAGATTTCTTGACATTCTCCTGTGGCCAGGCCGCAGGATGGTATCGTTCTTTCCCCGCCTGGGCACCGAGGAACGGCGCCTGCTGCACAACATCACGAATTACGTTGTCTGGCTGTCGCTGTTCTGCGGTCTGCTGATCTGGCTGGTGATCCGTTACAGCCCGAT
Organism: Alphaproteobacteria bacterium; assembly: GCA_030148665.1. Lineage (GTDB taxonomy): Bacteria > Pseudomonadota > Alphaproteobacteria > Rhodobacterales > Rhodobacteraceae > UBA5972. The sequence goes on along the minus strand of JASBSZ010000029.1, from coordinate 102,245 downwards.
ATGACGCCCCGCCACCCCGGCCAGGCCGACCTTGTGCATGACCAGGGCAAACAGCAGCGCCAGCAGGAACATGTTGACCAGCGTACCGGTCAGCCAGCCGAGACGCCGATACGACGCCAGGCTGCGCCGGTCGATCTTTTCCAGATGCGAGACACATTGTTTCCACGCCTCGCCCACCTTTCTTGCATCATATTCATGCGCATGTCTGGGGTTCTGGCGCCGGGCCTCGACCTCGGCCAGATATCGGGCGTGGTTCTTGATCCTGCGCGGCAGGCGGCGTCCGGCGCTGCGGAGTTTCTCGTTCAGATTCCGCCCCTTGGCCGAAAATTTCTCGACCAGCAGATCCTCGACCTGCCTTGTGGCAACGCCTGGTGAAATCCTGTCCATGTAACACTCCCTGACGAGGGAGTATAAAACGCGCAAGGCGACCGATCAAGCAAGGTGACCGGTCGCCAACCCCCCATAGCAGGGGGATGTTTTCAGCAGTATTTCCGCCCTCAGGACAGCGATTCGGCCGCCACGCGGATCTTGCCGGCCGCCTCGCCGCCGACACGTTTCAGGGTCTCGTCCTGACCCAGATCGCCAAAGCCCATCATCTGAGCCGGGTCGATGAAGTGTACCTGACATTCGCCTTCGTTCACCTGCTCGACCACCACGTTGCACGGCAGCAGCAGGCCGATATCGGGGCGTGCCTGCAATGCCTGATGGGCAAGATTCGGGTTGCACGCACCAAGGATCACATAGGGGCGGAAATCCGCACCGATCTTGGTTTTCAGGGTCTTGTCCACGTCGATGCGGGTCAGGATGCCGAAACCCTGTTCCTTCAACGCGGCAGTGACCTTTTCGATGACTTCGTCCATTTCGCCCTTGAGGGTGATATCAATGCTCAATTCCATCTGACTGGCTCCTTTATCAGAGATTTCTAATACGCCTATCTGGAGAGCAGCTGATCGGATTGCAATGGGCTTGCAGTAAATTCACGGGATCGTCACTATCCTGTGAAACCACCCCTCGGGAAAGGACAAGGAAATGCTGCACAGCGTCAGATACGGCCCCGACAGCGGGCAGCCGCTGGTGATTGCCCACGGGTTGTTCGGATCGGCCCGCAACTGGGGCGCCATCTCGCGCCGCCTGTCCGAAAGCCGCCCCCTCATCGCCGTTGACATGCGCAACCACGGCACCAGCCCCTGGTTTGACAGCCAGTCCTATGCGGACATGGCCGCCGATCTGTCGGGTGTCATCCGGGCCGCGGGGGGGCGGGCCGATCTGCTTGGCCATTCCATGGGCGGCAAGGCGGCGATGGTGCTGGCCCTGACGCGGCCCGAGGCGGTCGATCACCTGATCGTGGCCGATATCGCCCCGGTTGCCTATGGGCATACGCTGTCACATCTCATTCAGGCCATGCGCGCGGTCGATCTGTCGGCGGTCTCGACGCGGCGCGATGCCGATGAACAGCTGCGCGCGTGGGTTGCCGATGACGCCACGCGCGCCTTTCTGTTGCAAAGCCTCGATCTGAAATCCTCGCCCCCGCGCTGGCGGCTGAATCTTGATGTGCTGGATGCCGAGATGGGCCGCATCACCGGCTTTCCCGAAATTGGCGGACGCTTTGACGGGCCGACCCTGTTCGTGACGGGGCAAAATTCCGATTACGTCCGGCCGGAATATCACCCACGCATCCTTGAACTTTTTCCCAACGCGCAATTTGTGGAAATTCCCGATGCCGGCCACTGGCTGCATGCCGAACAGCCGCGCGCCTTTGTCTCGGCGGTGCAGGCGTTTCTGGACGGCTGATCGCCCCTTGCATCAGCCTAGCTTTGCCCACAAACTGCGGTTTTCCCCATGGGCAGAAGGAGGGTTTCGATGGATCTTTTCAAGGCGGCGCGAGACGTGCGCGAAAACGCCCATGCGCCCTATTCCGACTTCAAGGTGGGGGCGGCCATTCGCGCGGCTGACGGGCAGATCTTTACCGGCTGCAATGTCGAGAACGTCGCCTACCCCGAGGGCACCTGTGCCGAGGCCGGCGCCATTGCCGCCATGATCGCCGCCGGTGCGCGCGAGATTGCCGAGGTCATTGTGGTTGCCGACAGCCCGGTGCCGATCACACCCTGCGGCGGCTGCCGGCAAAAGCTGGCCGAATTCGCGCGCCCCGACACCCCCGTCATCATGGCCGGCCTGCAAGGCGAGCTTGCCCGCATGACGGTGGCCGAGCTGCTGCCCGGTGCCTTTTCCACCGCCCATCTGGGGCACGGGTGACGGGGGCTGAGATGGACGCCCGCAGCATCATCGCCGCCAAGCGCGACCGCCGTACCCTGACGGATGACCAGATCGCCTGGTTCGCCCGTGGCCTGGCCGACGGCACCGTGACCGACGCGCAGGCCGGCGCATTCGCCATGGCGGTGCTGCTGAACGGCATGAGCAGGGATGAACGTGTCGCCCTGACCTGCGCCATGCGCGACAGCGGACAGGTACAGAAATGGGATCTGCCCGGCCCGGTGCTGGACAAACATTCGACCGGCGGGGTGGGTGACAATGTCTCTCTGATGCTGGCGCCGGCGCTGGCGGTTTGTGGGGCCTATGTGCCGATGATCTCGGGCCGCGGGTTGGGCCATACGGGCGGCACGCTGGACAAGCTGGACGCGATCCCCGGCTACCGAACCGAGGTCGAGGTGGACGAGATGCGCCGCATCACCGAAACCATCGGCTGCGCCATTGTCGGGGCCTCGGGCGATATCGCGCCCGCCGACAAGCGCCTCTATGCGGTGCGCGACGTCACCGCCACGGTCGAAAGCATCGACCTGATTACCGCCTCGATCCTGTCGAAAAAGCTGGCGGCGGGGCTTGAGGGGCTGGTGCTGGATGTCAAATGCGGCTCGGGCGCCTTCATGGCGGCAGACGAAGATGCCGAGGCGCTGGCGCAATCGCTGGTATCGGTTGCGACCGGCGCCGGGTGCCGGACGGCGGCGCTGATCACCGACATGTCGGAACCGCTGGCAAGTGCGGCCGGCAATGCGCTCGAGGTGCTGAACGCGGTGCAGTTCCTGCGCGGCGACGCGGTTGACAGCCGCCTGTGGGACGTGACCATCGCCCTTGGCGGGTTGCTGCTGGAACTGGGCGGGCTGTGCGAGCGCGCGGCCGAGGGCCAGGCAATGATCGCCGCGGCCTTTGAAAGCGGCGCTGCGGCCGAGTGTTTCGGCCGCATGGTGGCGGCCCTTGGCGGGCCTGCCGACCTTGTCGAGAGGGCTGAAAACATCCTGCCCCGCGCCCCCGTGGTGGGCGAGGTTCGCGCCCCATCCGACGGTTTCGTGCAGGCCATCGACACACGCGCGCTGGGCATGGCGGTGGTCGGCCTTGGCGGCGGGCGACAGAAACAGAATGATGCGCTGGATTACCGTGTTGGCCTGCAACACATGGCCGGGATCGGCACGCATCTTTCGGCGGGCGATCCGGTTGCGCTGGTGCATGCGGCGGACAGTGACGCGCTGGAGGCCGCCAGACAGGCGGTGCTGGACGCCTATACATTTGGCAGCGAGGTGGTGGAAGAACCACCCCTCATCAGAAAAAGGATCGGCTGAAATGGGGCGTGTTTTTCTTGTGGTGCTGGATTCCGTCGGCTGTGGCGGAGCGCCGGATGCCGCCGCCTTTGGCGATGCGGGGGCCAACACGCTGGGCCATATCATCCAGGCCTGCGCCGAGGGTCGGGCCGACCACGGCCGCAGCGGCCCGTTGCATGTGCCCAACATGGATGCGCTTGGCCTTGGTGCGGCCGTGCGCCTTTCCACCGGCTGCCAGACACCGGGGCTGGACGCCGCGCCAAAGGGGCGCTGGGGGGCGGCAACCGAGGTCTCGAAAGGCAAGGACACCCCCTCGGGCCATTGGGAACTGACCGGCGTGCCGGTGCCGTGGGAATGGCATTACTTTCCCGATACCGTGCCCGCCTTCCCCGAAGACCTGGTGGCGCGGGTATGCAAACTGGCGGGCGTTGACGGTATTCTGGGCAACTGCCACGCATCCGGCATCCCCATCATCGAAAAGCATGGGGCCGAGCATATCAAGACCGGGCGGCCGATCTGCTATACCTCGGCCGACAGCGTGTTCCAGATCGCGGCGCATGAAGAACATTTCGGCCTGCGACGCCTGCTGAAGCTGTGCGAGGATCTCGCCCCCACGCTGCACGCCATGCGCGTCGGCCGCGTCATTGCACGCCCCTTTGTCGGCAGCCCGGAAACCGGGTTCACCCGCACCGCAAACCGGCGCGACTATGCAATCGAGCCCCCCTTTGACACGCTGTGCGACCATGTCGCGCGCGCCGGGCGCAACGTGCACGGCATCGGCAAGATCCGCGACATCTTTTCGGGGCGCGGCATTACCGATTACGTCAAGGGCCCCGATGACAAGCTGTTTGATGCCCTGGTCGAGTTCGGCGACAAGGCCGAAGATGGCGATCTGGTATTCGCCAATTTCGTCGAATTCGACACGCTTTACGGCCACCAGCGCGATGTGGCCGGCTATGCCCGCGCGCTGGAATGGTTCGATGCCCGCCTGCCGGAACTGCTGTCGCGTCTGGGCGAGGGCGATATTGCCATCTTTACCGCCGATCACGGCAATGACCCGACATGGCGCGGCACCGATCACACGCGCGAACGCGTGCCGGTGATCGTGGCGGGTGCGGGGGCCGCCGAAATCGGGCTATGCGCCTTTGCCGATGTGGGCGCCAGCGCCGCGGCGCATCTGGGGGTGCCGTTCGGGCCGGCCGGGCGCAGCTTTCTGTAGGGCACTCCTTTCTGCAAGACCCAGCGGTTTTTCCCGTTGGCTTGGCGGCGGTGCTGGAGTAACCATTCCCCGACGCGCCACAAAACCTGCCGGGGGAAATCATGCAACAGCACCTGACCATCGTCGATCACCCGCTGATCCAGCACAAGCTGACCTTGATGCGGGAAAAGACCACGCCAACCGCGGTGTTCCGTCAACTCTTGCACGAAATCTCGTTGCTGCTGGGCTATGAGGTCACCCGCGATCTGCCGACAACCACACGGCGCATCGAAACCCCCCTGATGGAAATGGACGCCCCCGTTCTGAAGGGCAAGAAACTGGCGCTGGTGTCGATCCTGCGCGCAGGCAACGGGCTGCTGAACGGTGTGCTTGAGCTGATCCCCTCGGCCCGCGTCGGCTTTGTCGGGCTGTATCGCGATGAAAAGACGCTGGAACCCGTGCAGTATTATTTCAAGGTGCCCGAGGGGCTGAAGGATCGGCGCGTGATCGCCGTCGATCCGATGCTGGCAACCGGCAATTCCTCGGCCAAGGCGATCGAGCTGCTGAAACAGGCGGGCGCCACCGACATTCGTTTCATGTGCCTTCTGGCCGCCCCCGAGGGAGTTGCGCGCATGAAAGAGGCGCACCCCGATGTGCCCATCGTTACCGCCGCTCTGGATGAGCGCCTGAACGAAAAGGGCTACATCCTGCCGGGGCTAGGTGATGCGGGTGACCGCATGTTCGGCACAAAATAGGCTAATTTTCGCCGGGTTTCACTTTACTATCGGGAAACAATTCGGCAAACTGCCCCCAGTGACAGGGGGCTGATACATGCGGGCAGCAAACGCATTTTTCACGGGAATCGCGCTGATTTCCCTGAGCGTTGGTGTACAGGCCAGGAGTTTGCGCAACGCCAATGGCCCGGCTGAAATTCCGCCGGCCAGCTACAAGGCCATGCAATATGTCGATAGCCGGGGATGTGCATATATTCGCACCGGCTATGGGGGCAGGGTCACCTGGGTTCCGCGGGTCACCCGATCGAAACAACTGGTCTGTGGGCTCAAACCGACCCGGGTTGCCGGCGCACGACCGGCAAGGGCGACAAGGACACAAAAACCCGCAACAGCTGTGATACGCAAACCCGACGTCGCCCCCCGTATAGCGGCGGCGCCGAGACCGGCAGCACCACGTCGGGTCGCGTCATCTGCCACAACGGGAAAACCGGCCAGACAACCCGCCAGGGCACAAAAGCCGTTCAACTGGAACGCGTTCTGGTTCGGTACCCCCCACAAACGCCCCGCACCAGCACCAACCATCGTCTCGAAACCCCGCGCGCCCAGACGCGTGGCGGAGGTTCCGGTCGCGCCGACAAGGGTGCCCGCGATACCCACCGTGGCCGCGGTTCCGTCCGCCCCCTGCCCCTGCGCCGTGCGAACCGGACGCCTTGGCCCGCAGGCGGTACACCCTGCCGTTGCCTATCGCGCAGCCGTCGGGCAACGATATGCAGCCGCGCAACCGCTGGTACAGCCGCAACTGCGCGTGCCACAGGCACCCCGCATCGTGACCTCGATGCCCAAGGGCTATCACAGCCTGCTGAGCGACCCTTCGATCCTGGCCCTGCGCGCGGTCGGCACGGCCGAAGGCAAGGCCGCAATGGATCTGATCTGGACCGAAACGGTACCACGCCGCCTGATCGATACCACGACCGGGCGCGATGTCACCGAACGCTATCCGCAGATCCGCTATCCCTATCAGACGGCCTCGCTCAGACCTTTCGTTCCGGCCTACGGCCCGGCCACCGGCACCACGCGGCAGACAGCCACCCGCATCAGGAAAAAACGCCCCGTGCGCGACGAGGCCGCGCCCGCCAACATGAAACGCTATCGCAAGATCAACGATGTATCGGCGGAAACATCGGCGCCCGCAGCCCGCAATTCCCGCGCGACCGCGGCAAGGGGGGTGTATGTGCAGGTGGCGACCTTTGGCGTGCCGGAAAATGCAACCCGGACGCTGGCACGCTTCCAGGCCGCCGGTCTGCCCACGCTCAAGCGCCCGCTGAAACGGCGGGGCAAGAGCTATGACGTCGTGATGCTGGGGCCCTTCAGCGATACCGCAAGCCTGAGCACCGCCCTGCAGCGGGCGCGACGCGCCGGTTTTGCCGACGCTTTCACCGTCAGGAACTGAAGGTCCGGTCCAGCTCTTCCAGCCTCAGCCGGGCGATCTGATGCACCTGATTCAGCGCCTCGCGAAACTCGACCGCGACGTCGTTTTCAACGCGCGCGCGAAAATTTCCCAGGATCTCGGCCCGGTTTCTGCCCTTGACCGCCAGGATAAAGGGAAAGCCGAACTTTTCCCGATACCTGGCGTTCAGACGCGTGAACGCATCGAATTCCTCGTCGCTGCATTGATCCAGCCCGGCACTGGCCTGCTCGGACGAGCTTTCTGCGGTCAGCCCCCCCTTGCGCGCCAGCTTGCCGGCCAGGTCGGGGTGGGCGCGCAACAGGACCAGCTGGGGTTCGTGGCCGGCGGATTCGACCACCAGGGCGAATGGTCCGGCCAGGTCCGAGGGTTTTTCGGCCTTCAGGTGGCCACCCTCGTCAAAGCATTTCTCGGCAATCCAGGGTGAATGTTCGTAAACCCCCCCGAACCGGGTGACGAATTCATCGCGCGACATCTCGGTGATCATCGACATCCTGCCCCTCCAGCTGCGAAAGCCCCGAGGATAACCCGGAAAGGACGCAAGTTCAAAGCGGCTTGTGGCCACATCCGCCGCTGGGGTGGGGGACATGGAACCGCGATCCGTGTCATCGGAAGCCCCGGGCAAGGCGAGATCGGGCGTGAACCGGCTGACAGGCGATCCGCGAGTTCAAATGTCAATCTGGCGGAGTTCGGATTCAGCCGACCTGGTGCCCCACCGAACGGCCGCCTTACAACGGCCAGAGCAGCGGTATCACCAGGCTTGCAATAATCCCTACCGACAGGTTCAGAGGGATACCGATACGCAGGAAATCGCTGAAACGATAACCGCCGGGCCCATAGACCAGCATGTTCGTCTGATACCCGATGGGGGTCGCGAACGACGCGCTTGCCGCCATCATCACCGCCACGACCAGCGGCCGCGGATCGACCCCCAGCGCCTGGGCCAGACCGATGGCGATCGGCGTCATCACCACCGCAACCGCATTGTTGGAAACCAGCTCGGTCAACACCGAGGTCATCAGGTAGACCGCCCATACGACTGCAAATGGCGGCAGCGAGGTCAACCAGGGGCTGATCGTGCCCGCAATCAGGCGCACCGCCCCGGTATCTTCCAACGCCGCACCGATGGCCAGCATGGCAAAGATCAGCGACAGCAGGCGGCCATCGACAAAGGAAAACGCCTCGTCGGCGTCGATGCAGCGGGTCAGCAGGATGACGGCAACGGCGACCACCGCCAGACCAAAGATCGGCGCGACGCCCAGCGCAGCCAGTATCACCACGCCCGCCAGCGCCAGCAGGACGATCGGTGCATGGCTGCGTCGAAAGGCGCGGTCGGTGGGGCGGCTGATATCGACCATGTCCATGTCGCGCGCAAGCCGCGCGATATCCTCGGGCGCGCCCTCCAGCAACAGCGTGTCGCCCACCCGCACCACCAGATCGTCGAGCTGGCGTCCGATATTCTGGTTGCGCCGGTGAACCGCAAGCGGATAGACGCCATAGCGTCGCCGCAGCCTGAGCGAACCCAGCGACCGCCCCACCATGCGGCAACCGGGCGAGATCAGAACCTCGACGGTGGTGGTCTCGACCGACGACAGCTTGTCCACATCCCTGAGCGCGCGGTTCTTCTGCAGGCCGAGAACCTCGCCCATGCCGGTGCGCAGGACAACACGGTCCCCCTCGGCCAGGACAACCGACGACAGGTCTCGCCTGAGCGAAAGATCCCCGCGCAGCACATCGACCACGCGCACCCCCTCGCGCCTGAACAGATCGACCTCGACCACCTTCTGGCCGATCAGGTCAGACCCGTGGGGAATGGCCACCTCGGTAAAGAACTTGCGCGCCTTTCGGTTTTCGAGCAGCGCAATCATCGACTGTCGGTCGGGCAACAGGCGGGGGGCCATGATGCGCAGGTACAGCAGGCCCCAGGCAACCAGAACCAGGCCCAGCGGCATGATCTCGAAAATGGAAAAGGGGCGCATTCCCTGCGTGCGCGCCACCCCGTCCACCAGCAGGTTGGTCGAGGTGCCGATCAGCGTCAGCGTCCCGCCGAGTATGGCGGCATAGGACAGCGGGATCAGCAGTTTCGACGGCGCCACGCCCAGCCTGCGGGCCAGGCCGACCGCGACGGGAATCATCACCACCACGACCGGGGTGTTGGAAACGAATGCCGACGCCAGCACCACGAACAGGCTGAGTGCGGCCAACACCAGCACGGGCCGCCTGGACGCATGTCTTTCGGCCAGCGACGTGAACGCCGCCAGGGCACCGGTGCGCACGAGTCCCCCCATGATGATGAACATCGCCGCAATGGTCCACGGGGCCGGATTGGAAAACACCGCCAGCAGCGCATCATAGGGCAACAGCCCGGTCACCAGCATCAGGGCAGCCGCTCCGATGGCCACGACCTCGGTCGGGAAGGTATCGCGCAGAAACAGCAGAAACATGCCCGCCACGATGACCAGCGTCGCGACAGCGCGGAAATCGGCGGGAATGGCGAGAAGATCGAGCATGGCAGGCCGTTCTCGTGGGTTCGACGTATTGTTGCCGCTCGCGCCCAGGCATACAAGCGCTAAAAGCCCCCGAAAAAGCCCCTGGGAACAGGCTGCGGCCCGTTCTGTCAGGGGGTGCCTTGTGGGCGTGCCGTCATGGCGTTCCCTGCGCAAGCACCCCGCCAACACGGATCGGGGCCGCCCTGACGGCCCGGCCCGTCGCGTCGTCGGTTTCCACGAAAACACCGCTCAACGTCGCCTCGCCCTTTGCGGGGGTAAAGCGCTCTTTCTGCATGCCGGTGATGAAACGGCGCATGGGCTCGGCCTTTTCCATGCCGATGACGGAATTGTAGTCGCCGCACATCCCGGCATCCGTCTGCGCCGCCGTGCCGCCCGGCAGGATCCGGGTGTCGGCGGTAGGCACATGGGTATGCGTTCCGACCACCAGCGAGGCCCGCCCGTCGCACCAATGGGCCATGGCCATCTTTTCGCTGGTCGCCTCGGCGTGGAAATCGACAATGACCGCATTTGCGCGGCTACCCAGGGGGTGGGCGTTCAGCACCTGCTCGACAGCCGAAAACGGATCGGCAAAGGGGCGCCGCATGAAGACCTGCCCCAACGCCTGAACCACCAGCACCTTGCGGCCGCTGTGCGCCGACAACAATCGCGCGCCCACACCGGGTGCGCTGCGGGCATAGTTCAGCGGGCGCAGGATCCGGCCCTCCTGCTCGATCGCGCCCAGCATGTCCTTCTGGTCGAATGCGTGATCGCCCAGCGTCAGGCAGTCTGCCCCGGCCTCAAGCAACAGCTGGGCATGCGACCGGTTCAGCCCCATGCCGCCGGTTGCGTTCTCGGCGTTGACCACGACGAAATCGAGCGCCCATTCGGCGCGGATACGAGGAAGGTTTTCGATGATGGCACGGCGCCCGGCGCGGCCCATCACATCGCCAAGGAATAACAGTCTCATGTTTTCGGCATAGGGCCAGGCGACGGCAAGGGCAAGGGGGCTGCGGAATTGGCGATCAGAACCGCAGCACCTCGTTTTCGGTGACCAGCGCGTCGAGCCGTCTGTCGTTCCTGCCCACCGGCACGTCGGGCAGTTCCTGCGCCGCAAAGGCCAGGCCCACCGCATGGGGCTCTTCGGCCAGTGTCAGCATTTCGATGCTGCGATCGTAGAACCCTCCGCCATATCCCAGCCGGTATCCCCGCCGATCAAAGGCCACAAGCGGGGTGATCAGCACCTCGGGACGCAGATAATCCGCCCTGGCCGGGATCCGGGCGCCGAACGGCCCCGTAACCATGGCGCAACCCGGTGTCCAGCGGCTGAACAAAAGGGGCTTTCCCTTGCCCGCAATCACCGGCACGACCACGATCTTGCCACCTGCGTGCTGGGCCTCCATCACCGGCAGGGGCGAGATTTCCGAGCGGATCGGCATGTAGCCGGCGATGACCCGATAGTCCGGCAATCGTGCCAGATGGTCGGCCAGCAGGCGGTTGGCCCGGGCTTGCGGCCCGCTGTCGCCGGGGCATGCACATGCCGCCGCATGCGCCGCCTTGCGCGCGGCAAGGGCCTGCTTGCGCGCCTGTTCCTTGCGTTTGTCGAGATCGTCCATACAGCGACTATCGACCCGTTGGCGCACAAGGGCAAGATCACAAATCCGCCCGGCCGCCACACGGGTACGCGGGGACACCCTGCGCGACCGGCCGTCAGGGTCGGGACCCTACGTCAAAAGGTTGCAAATGCAATGGACATGGCCACAGCGCCGCCATAAGGCTGACTCATGTCCTCTCTGCCGCGTGTCAGATTTCTTGATCGCTCGACCCCGCCCCACATCCTGACACTGGTACTGCTGGCGGGGCTTTCGGCGTTGTCGATGAACGTGTTCCTGCCGTCCCTGCCGAACATGACGGCCTATTTCAACACCAACTACGCGCTGATGCAGCTGTCGGTTTCGGCCTATCTGGGGTTGACCGGATTTCTGCAGCTGATGATCGGCCCGGTGTCCGACCGCTACGGCCGCCGGCCGGTCATTCTGGTCGCCATCGCGATCTTTCTGCTTGCGACCCTGGGGTGCCTGCTGGCGACTTCGGTCGAGACCTTTCTTTTCTTTCGCATGCTGCAGACGGCAATCGCCACCGGCCTGGTTCTGTCGCGCGCGATCGTGCGCGATATCGTGCCGGCCAATCGGGCAGCCAGCATGATCGGCTATGTCACCATGGGCATGTCGCTGGTACCGATGATCGCCCCCGCCATCGGAGGCTATCTGGACGACCTGTTCGGCTGGCAGGCGAATTTCTCGATCCTTCTGGTCGTCGGCGTTATCGTCGCCGTCGTCATCTGGTTCGACCTGGGTGAAACGAACCGGAATCGCGCAACCAGCTTTACCGCCCAGATGCGGGATTACCCCGAGCTGTTTACCTCGCGCCGCTTCTGGGGATATTGCCTGACTGCGACCTTTGCCAGCGGAGCATTCTTTGCCTTTCTCGGAGGCGCTCCGTTCGTCGCCACGAATTTCTTCGGGCTGAATGCCTCATCCCTGGGACTCTATTTCGGGATCGTGTCGCTCGGCTACATGGGGGGAAACTTTCTTTCCGGGCGGTTCTCGGTATATGTCGGCATCAACCGGATGATCCTTTACGGCAGCACGGTCACGCTGGTCGGGGTGTCGGCATCGCTCGTGTTGCTGCTGGCGGGCGCGACACATCCGCTCAGCTTTTTCGGGTTCATGCTGTTCGTCGGGCTGGGCAACGGCATGGTGTTGCCCAACTCGAACGCCGGCATGTTGTCGGTACGCCCGCAGCTGGCCGGCAGTGCGGCCGGGTTGGGTGGGGCGATCATGCTGGGCGGCGGCGCCAGCCTTGCGGCCGTGACCGGCGCGTTGCTGACACCCGAGAGCGGCCCCTTTCCGTTGCTGTATGTCATGGTCGCAACCGCGGTTGCCTCGCTGCTGGCCACCGCCTGGATCATCCATGTGGCCCGCATGGCCGGCCCTCTGGATGTCGAAGAGCTGGACTGAGCGCACCGATACGGGCCGTACGCAACCGGACCGGCCAATTTGCAAATTTGCGAAAATATGGAATAACCTTTGCTAACCCGCAAAGGCCGGCATGGTTGAAAGGAAAGGGCATGAGCATACGAAAACTCTATGCCGGGGTCAGGCTGCGCGAGATGCGCACCCGCCTTGGCCTGACGCAAAAGGCCTTTGCCGCCAAGCTGGGCATTTCGCTGCCCTATCTCAACCAGATGGAAAACAACCGCCGGCCCGTAAGTACGGGGGTGGTTCTGGCGCTGGCACAGGAATTCGGCCTTGACGTGACCGAGTTGAGCAGCGGAGACAGCGAGCGCATCGTCAGCGACATGCGCGAGGCGCTGGCGGACCCCGTTTTTGCGGACATCACCCCGCCACTGGCCGATCTGCGCCTGACGGCCAGTAATGCCCCAGCGCTTGCGCGGGCCTTCCTGGAACTGCACCGCGCCTACCGTCAGAGCCACGAACGCCTTGCCTCGCTGGACGAGATCCTTGGCCGCGAGGACCGATCGCCCGGCCTTTCGCCCTGGGAAGAGGTGCGCGATTTCTTTCACTATTGCAACAACTACATCGATGCGGTCGATCGCGCGGCCGAGCAGTTTTCCCGCCGCCTGCGCCTTGGCGGGCGCGCCGGCATCGCAACGGTCGCCGATCATCTGAAAAAGCTGGGTGTGACCACCTATGTGCGCGATCATGTACCTCTGCGCCGCTTTGATCGCGAAACCCGGATACTGGTGATCGACGCCGGCGCCGCCCCCGCGACACAGCTTTTCCAGATGGTTCACCAATGTGCCCTGCTCGAACAGGCCGACCTGCTGGAAGCAACGCTGGATCTGGCGCGGTTCCAGTCGGACGAGGCCCGCGCGATCTGCAAGATCGGGCTGGCAAACTATTTCGCCGGTGCGGCCCTGTTGCCCTATGGCCAATTCCTGGATGCAGCGCGCGAGACCCGTCACGACCTGGAAAGGTTGTCCGACATGTTCGGCGCCTCGATCGAACAGGTGGCACATCGTCTTTCCACCCTGCAGAGGCCTGGCGCCAAGGGAATTCCGTTCTTTTTCGTGCGTGTCGATCAGGCGGGCACGATCACCAAGCGCCACTCGGCCACGCGGCTTCAGTTTGCCCGCTTTGGCGGCGCCTGCCCGTTGTGGAACGTGCATCAGGCGTTTGAAACGCCGGGGCGTTTCCTGCGTCAGCTGGCCGAAACGCCTGACGGTGTGCGCTATTTCTGCCTGGCGCGCGACGTCAGCAAACCGGGTGGCAGTTTTCGCGCCCCGATGCGCCGCTTTGCCATCGGGCTGGGCTGCGAGGTGATTCATGCGGGCGAACTGGTCTATGCGGACGATCTGGATACCGGCAATGCACAGGCCTATCAGCCCATCGGAATTTCATGCCGAATCTGCGAGCGCGAGAATTGCCACCAGCGCAGCGTGCCCCCGCTCGAACGCGCCATTCGCGTCGATCACGACCAGCGGGACGTGCTGCCCTACGACATCGGCTGACGCCCCGCCGGCGGAAGGCGGCGCCCACCAGGGATCAGCGCAACCCGTCCTCGCCCACCACGTCGGCGGCGGCCAGCCCCCCCATGCGGGCATGGATGCGCGGACCCTTGGACATGACCAGGGCAAACAGGATCTCATCGGCGCGCGGGCCGTCGGGCACGCCCACCTCCATCGAATCGAAGTGGCTGCGCACATAGGCGGCGTTGATATGGCCGATGGGCACATCGATCCGCGCCCCTACATGGCCCATCTTCATGGATGACGGCACGATGGCGCGGGCCTCGCCCAGACGTTCGCGCATGGCATAGCCGCCCGGCACATGCCACAGGGCGGTATGTTCCAGCTCGCCATTTTCGCCGCAGATCGCAGCCTTGCCATAGCCGTCGATCCCCTTGATGCCACCCAGCGCATAGATCAGGCGGTCGGTCATCATCAGGCCCAGCGGCTTGAGATCATCCATTGCGCCCTGAAGGTCGGCCTCAAAACGTCCGGCAAAGGGGTTTGACACCACCGCCACGATCGAGGCCCGTTGACGTGGCACCTCGGCATCGGGGCCGCCGTCGTGAAAGATTTCCTCAACCGACACGACCAGCTTGCGCAACCTGAATTCCGGCATTCCCGTTCCTTTCGATCTGACTTTTTGTGGCGGCAAAACCCTGCCCTGTCAGCCTGACCTGCCCGCGCAATATCAGCGCGGCCCCGGCAATCAGCCCGTCCCGCATCATTTCTTGCGCGCGAGCCTGCCCGCGGTCAAGGGCGGCGCTGATTTCGGTATCGGTCAGCGGGCCGACAGCGGTGGTCACAAGGCGGTTGCCGAGATCGGAATCCGGTGACAGATCACAGGCGGGTTGGCGCGCGACAGCAGGGTGGTCGGGCAGATCGACGGCGTTGGCGATCAGGGTCGCCGCCGCATCGGCCGCAGCAGCATTGGCGGCAACCACCGTCACCGCATCGGCAATGCCGAGCGAGTGGCTGCGCCCCCGCCAGCCCGAAGTCGCCAGCCCGCGCGACGGTTGGTTGGCGTCCAGGGTCACAGTGCCCGCGGCCCCGGCATCGGCAATTGCGGCGCGCAGGCTGTGGCCCGGTGCCAGAAAAAAGGCGATATCGCCGCCATTGTTGACATAGGCGCGTTCCAGATCGCAGCCCTCGCACAGGGCGGTGCAGATCTCGTCGGCGACAGCCCCAGCAACGGCGGCCATTGGGGTGATAAAGACATCGGCAAAGGGCGCGACCGCGGCAACCATGCGGCGGGCGACAGGGCCGGTGGGGCGATTGCCGCCGAGAGGCGCGCGCAGCAGGTCGAGCTCGGCCACCAGCCCGGTCAACACGGTCTGGAACCGGGTTTCGGCCTGGCGGTAGGCCTTTGCGCGGTCCGGCCCGTGGGCCCCGATCACCAGGTCGATCGGCCCGTGATGCAGGTGCAGACGGTTGCCGGGCAGAATGGCGGCCGAGGGGCGTTCCATGTCAGCGGCCCTTGGGCTTGGACCCGGGCCTGGTTTTTCCCGGTTTCGGGTTCCGGTGCCGGCCTTGTTCGGAAATCGCCGAGGGCAGCGCCCGTCCCGAGGGGGGCGTGAAAGCGCCCGCCTGGGGGGCGGGGCGGGCGCTGCCCGGCCTGTCGGCCGGGAACCCGGATATCATGGTGCGCCCACCGTCAGCGGGCCCGATCGCCCTGATATCATGCCCGTATTCCCCGCCATGCGCCAGAATGTCGGGCAGGTCGCGGATGGCGCCCACATGGCCGCCCAGTGCCTCGTATTTCGCCCGCGGAAGGGTGAATTCCAGCGGAGCCACCAATGCGGGGGTAGGAACATACCCAAATGAGTTCAATGGCATATCCAGCACGTCAACCATCAGCGTAATCCCTCCGCCGGGCCAGATATAGACCGGCGCACCGCCACAGGTAACGCGGGTTTCTCCAGCCCTGACCGAATGGGTCAGGCGCACCGGGTTGCGGGTCACACCGGCGCGCAGGCTGCCGCCGGCCCCGCCCATGAACAGCACGCTGCACAGGGCCGGTTCGCAGTTCTCTGCGATCAGATCGACCGAGGGACGCAGGTCATCGGGCAGGGGGCGGGCGATGGGGTGCAGGTCGTCATCCAGCTCGTAATAGGCATATTGCTCGCCGGTGGTCGAAACCATCAGCAGGCGCAGCCCCGGCCGCGCCCCCTTTTTCGGGTTCCAGTCGCCCAAAATGGTCAGCGGGTCGGTAATGTCTGTGCCGCCCCAGCCCAGCCCCGGATTGGCGACGCGGAAATACCGCCCCGGGGTCGAACGACGCCCCTTGATCCTGATGCCGGTCGGCTGCCAGCCCAGCACCTTGCCGGCCTGATGTTCGCTGACCACCCCCGTGATGTGGTCATCCACCACGACAACCTCGTCCACCAGCCCCTTCCACTGGGCGGCAAACATGCCGATGGTGGCCGAGCCACAGCCGACGCGCATCCGTTCCTCGGCCTTGCCGTCAACAACCGGCGGCGCACCGGCCTGCACGATGACGGTCGAGCCCCCGTCGATGGTCATCTCGACCGGCTGGCGGTTGCACAGCTTCAGCAAGGTGTCGCAGGTCACGCGGCCCTCGGCCTTGCTGCCGCCGGTCAGGTGATCGACCCCGCCGAGCGACAGCATCTGGCTGCCATATTCGCCGGTCATCACATGGCCCACGGCCTCGCCCTGCACGCGGACGGTGGCGGCCTCGGGGCCGACATGGCGGTCGGTGTCGATCTTTATCTTGGTGCCGCAATAGGAAAAGATCGCCTCGGTCACGACCGTCACCATGTCAACGCCCTCGACCTGACGGCTGACGATAAAGGGGGCGGGCTTGTAATCGGGGTAGGTGGTGCCCGCGCCGATGGCGGTCACAAAGGGCGTGTCACAGCTGACGTCGCTGCCATCCCAGTCGGCGGCAAGAAAGGGTTTGATCTCGTCCCCCGCCTTGATGCGCCGGTCCAGCAGGGTCAGGGGATCGACGCGGATGATCCTGCCGTTCTGGTTGGCATAGCGATCGCAGGCCCCGGCGCGGCCCTCGGCGACATAGCACATGACCGGACAGGCTTCGCAGCGGATCTTTTCCGGTCTGCCCGCGTTCTCAGCCATCGGCACGCGCCTCGCGGATTGCGGCCAGCACGCGCGGTGGCGTTGCCGGAACACGCCTCATGCGCGCGCCCGAGGCATGGCGGATCGCGTTCAGCACTGCGGGTGCGGTCGGGATCAGGGCGTGTTCGCCAAGGCCGCGCGCGCCATAGGGGCCCTCGGGGTCGGGTTTTTCGATGAAGATCGTGTCAATCTCCGGCACGTCCCCGATGGTAGGGATCAGATAGTCGTGCAGGTTTTCGCTGCGCCCCGGCACATATTCCTCCATCAGCGCAAGCCCCAGCCCTTGGGCTACACCCCCCTCCACCTGGCCGCGGGCAAGCAGCGGGTTGATGACGCGCCCCAGATCATGGGCGGCTGTCAGGCGATGGACCCTGACGGTGCCTAGGTCCAGATCGACCTCGACCTCGGCCAGATGGGCGCCATAGCCGTAAACCGCATAGGGGCTGCCCTGACCATTTTCGTCGAGCGGGGTCGTCGGCGGGTCATAGCTTTCCTCGACCGACAGGGCATAGCCCAGCGCGTCGGGCTCCATCACCGACAGGTCCAGCCGGTGCTCGCCGGTATCGCCCACAACAACAACCGCGCCACTTTCGAACCGGATACCGCTGATCTTCCCCGCATTGGTCAGCCTTTGCAGGGCGGCGCGCAGGGCCTGGCCGGCGGCCAGCGCCGCGCGCCCGGTGATGAAGGTCTGGCGCGAGGCTGATGTCTTGCCACAATCGGGGGTCAGTGCCGTGTCGGCCCCGACCAGTTCGACCTGATCCACCGCCACCCCCAGCGCATCGGCAAAGATCTGGGGGATCACGGTATTCGATCCCTGCCCGATATCGACCGCCCCCTGATGCAGCACAAGGCGGCCTTCGCTTGTGATGCCGGCGCGGATCGTGGCCGGGTTGGGCAGGCCGGTATTGCCGCATCCATACCAGCATGATGCCACGCCGATGCCGCGCTTCACCCTGTCATGCGCGGCGTTCCAGTCGGCCGCCTCGGCAAGCGCATCCTGCCAGCGGGGGCGCAGGGATTGCAGGCAGTCGGCAATGCCCACCGCCTGCATGACCTGCCCGAATGTCGTGCGGTCGCCGTCGCGCAACGCGTTGAGGATGCGGAATTCCAGCCGGTCGATGCCGGTTGCCAGCGCCAGATCCTCATACAGGGTTTCCTGCACGATGGCCGCCTGTGGCACGCCAAAGCCACGGAACGCGCCCGAGACGGGGCCGTTGGTATGAATGGCCCGCGCCTCGGCCGCGTAGTTCGGGGTGAGGTAAGGCCCCGAGGCATGCACCGGCACCCTGCCGGCGACAGTCGGCCCCCAACTGGCATAGGCGCCGGTGTTGAAATCGCCGCGATAGCGATAGGTGGTAATCCTGCCCTTGGCGTCGCAGGCGGCGGTGGCGCGCGCGCGCGACGGGTGGCGTTTGGTCGTGGCCTGCATCGACTCGGCGCGTGAATAGGCCATCCGGCAGGGCCGCCCTGTTCGCAAGGCAGCAAGCCCGACAAACGGCTGCAATGACAGGTCGAGCTTTGATCCGAACCCGCCCCCCGTGGCGGCCGGGATGATCCGCACGCGTTCCGGTGGCAGGGCCAGCAGGCGGGCGGTTTCTTCCTGATCCATCACCGGGGCCTGGGTGCAGGCGCGAATTACCAGCACCTCGCCCTCGATCCAGGCGATACCGGCCTCGGGTTCGATATAGGCGTGTTCGACGAACGAGGTTTCGATTTCCGCCTCGGCCACATGGGCGGCGGATGCCAGCGCCGCATCGACATTTCCGCAGCCCAGCCTGCCCGTGGTCATGACATTGCCCGCGCGCCCCTGGTGCAGCTGCGGCGCGTCGGGGGCAAGTGCTGCATCCATGTCCAGCACATGCGGCAGTTCCCGCCAGGAAACGGGAAAATCCGCCAGATCCAGCGAGGCGACAACGTCAGGCCGCCCCACGATCAGGGCCACGGCCTCGCCCCTGAAACGCACATGCCCGTCGGCAAGGGCAGGCTGGTCGGCAAAGGCGGGAATGGTGCCATAGCGGTTTTCGCCGGGAATGTCGGCAGCGGTCAACACCAGTTCGACACCGGGATGCGCCGCCTGCCACGCGTCGAGATCGCCAAGGGTGAATTCCGCGTGAAAATGGGGCGAACGCGCGGCCCGCACCAGCAGATGATCGGCGGGGATCTCATCGGCGCCGAAGCTTTCGCTGCCATCCACCTTGGGCAGGCCGTCCAGCCGCTCGATCGCGGCGCCGACCGCATTGCCGGCGGCGGGGGTGGTGGTCAGGGGTTCGGGGTCATTTGCATGCAGCACCGCCTCGATGATCGCACCATAGCCGGTGCAGCGGCACAGTACCCCGCCAAGGGCGTCCTCTATGGCCTGGCGTGTCGGGTGTGGATCGCGTTTCAGCAGCGCCGCGGCGGCCATCAGCATCCCCGGCGTGCAGATGCCGCATTGCGCCGCGCCGTGCCGCAGGAAAGACCGTTGCAGATTGCCAAACCCCGCATCTGCCAGCCCTTCGACGGTCACGATTTCGGCGCCCGTGATGCTGCCCACCGGGGTAAGGCAGGAACAGACCGGCCGGCCGTCAACCAGAACCGTGCAGGCCCCGCAATCGCCGGCGTCACAGCCCGACTTGGTGCCGGTCAGGCCAAGGTCGATGCGCAGGAAATCCGACAGGCGCCGGGCGGCATCCGTGTTGACCTCGACCCTTTGGCCGTTGACGGTAAGGCGGGTCATCGCGCGACCTCCTGCAACAGGCGGGAAACCAGAGTCTGCACTGCTTTGCGCCGATAGGCGGCATCGGCGCGGATGTCATCGATGGGCGAAAGGCGGCGCGAGATGTCGTCGGCCAGCGCCGGTTGCCACCTGTCCGAGTCGTCTGCGCGCGCGCCCTCAAGCGCCTGCTCGAACCCCCGCAGGCGCTGGGCAACGGGACTGCACGCCCCGACAGCCACGGCCGCACGCCGGATGATGCCATCAGAGATTTCCAGCCGCATCGCCACCATGGCAATCGAGATCACCAGATATTTGCGCGCCCCCAGCTTGGCAAACCCCGCGCGCCCCTGCGTGGCCGCTTTCGGGACATGGACCGCCACCAGGATTTCACCCGGTTGCAAGGCCGTCTTGCGCACACCTTTCAGAAACTCGCCGACCGGCATCCGGCGCGACCCGTTGCAAGAGGTCAGCTCGACCTCGGCCTCCAGTGTCAGCAGGGGCGGCACCCCGTCGGCGGCGGGCGAGGCGTTGCACAGGTTGCCGCCGATTGTCGCCCGGTTCTGGATCTGCACCGCGCCAACCTGGCGCGCCGCCGCCCGTAACCCGTCAAAGGCAGGCGGCAGCGCGGCCTGGGCAATCTCGGCCCATGTCACCATCGCGCCGATACGCCAGCCGGTATCGGTTTCGGAAATGCCGCGCAGTGCTTTGAGCCCGGTCAGGTCCAGTATATCACCGCCCAGCGCCGGGGTGCCGGCCGAGGCAACAAGATCGGTTCCCCCGGCCAGCACGCGCAATGGCCCGGCGCCAAGCAGATCGAGCGCCTCGGCCAGTGTCCGGGGGTGATGGTAAGTCATGCGCGAAACCTACACCGAATTGTTGGTATACAAATGGATTTTTGCGGAGCCATCCCTTTACTGTCAATCGCTTTTCGATCAGATTCCGCCGACATGACCAAGGATGACACCCCAGCACCGGACGACAGCTATCAACTCGACCGCCAGGTGGGCTTTGTCTTGCGCCGGGCATCCCAACGGCATCTCTCCATCTTTTCCGAGCTGATCCCCGAACTCACCCCCACCCAGTTTGCGGCATTGGCCAAGCTGGTCGAAACAGGCCCCGTCTCGCAAAATGCGCTGGGGCGCATCACCGCCATGGATGCCGCCACGATCAAGGGTGTGGTGGACCGCCTGGTGAAACGAGGGCTGCTGACAACCTCGCGCGATGAACGGGACAGGCGCCGAACCATCGTCGATCTGTCCGACAGGGGCCGCATCCTCTATCACCAACTCGAACCCCGCGCGCGGCTGATCACCAGGCAGACGCTGGCACCGCTCGATCGGACCGAGCAGGAACAGTTGCTCGCCCTGCTTGCCCATATCTGTTAGGGCAGTACTTTGCCGGGGTTCATGATGTTGTTGGGGTCCAGCGCGGCCTTGATGGCTCGCATGGCCTTCAGCGCGCCCTTGTCCTTGTAACGCGCCATGCTGCCTCTTTTCGACAGACCTACCCCATGTTCTGCCGAAAAGCTGCCGCCCAGGTCGCGCACCACATCCTCGACCAGATTGTGAACAGCCTCATGTTCCGCGGCGCCAGCGGAAGACGGATCAGTGGGATCGACCCAGACGCTGTAATGCAGGTTGCCGTCGCCCAGATGGGCCACAACCACCGCCTCGGCCCCCGGAAAGGCCTCGGCCAGCGCGGCGTCGGCGCGTTCCAGAAACCTGCCGACCTTGTCCAGCGGCACCGCGATATCGGTTGCTACCGGCATCCCCCGGCTGGTGGCCACCTGAAAGGCCATCTCGCGCTGGCGCCACATTTCGGCGCGCTGTGCCTCGGTCTGTGCCACCACGGCATCCAGCACCTCGCCGGTTTCAAACAGATCTTCCAGCACCGATTCCAGACGTGCGACAACAGGCAGGCGGCCATCCTCGCCCGGGGCGGCATCGGTCGGGGCGGTCGCCGCGACCTCGACCATGATGCCCACCTCGGGTAGCGGGTCGAATGGCAGCTGCGCCTTGGGGTCGATCCGGGCGAGATGTTCGAAATAGTTGCGCGGCATGTATTCAAACGCCTCGACCCCGCCACCGCTGGCAATCTGGATCCGGTGCAGCAGCTTCAGCGCCCCGCCGATATCGGGCACCGACACCATTGCGGTGGCATAGGCCGCCGGTTTCGGAAACAGCTTCAGCACCGCTGCGGTGATGACGCCCAGCGTGCCCTCGGAGCCGATGAACAGATCCTTCAGGTCATAGCCGGTGTTGTCCTTGTGCAGCTCGCTCATCAGGTCAACGACGGTGCCGTCGGCCAGAACCGCCTCGAGCCCAAGACACAGCGCCCGCGTGTTGCCGTATCGCACGACGTTCGAGCCCCCCGCATTGGTCGCCAGATTACCCCCGATCATGCAGGATCCCCGCGCGCCGAACATCAGCGGGAACACCAGATCGTGTTCCTCTACCGCCGCATGCAGATTTGCCAGCACGACGCCTGCCTCGACGATTGCCACATGGCTGTCGGTATTGATTTGCCGGATCCGGTTCATGCGCTCCATCGACAGGATGATAGCCTTGTCCTCGCCCGGCCAGCCGCCACCCGACAGCCCGGTATTGCCCGAAAGCGGCACCACCGGCACCCGCGAATCATTGGCCAGTGCCAACACGCGTGATACCTCCTCGGTGCTACCCGGCTTCACCACCGCCAGCGAGCGCCCCTTGTATTGCCCGATGATGTCGCTGTCATATTTCGCACGATCATCGTCGCCGGACAGACAGTTTTCCGCACCCACGATCGCTGCACATTTTTCTACCAGATCACCCATTGCCGCCCCCATTCCTTCTTCTTTGCCCAAATACGTCCGGGGGAGTCGCGTCAGCGACGGGGGCAGCGCCCCCCTTTTCACGGATCAACCCCGAAATCCCGCCTGATCTGTTCCTTGGTATAACGCCCCAGGCGCAGATCCTCGTCAATCAGGCTTTGCGCACGCTTTTCGGGTTTACCATATCCGCCGCCACCGGGCGTTTGCACCCTCACGCGATCACCCGGACGCAACGGAATATCCTGTTCTTTCGACAGATGTTCCGGCACATGCAGCTGCCCGTCCTGCCAGACCTCGACGACGTTTGGCGCGCCGTCCTTGCCGCCCAGCACACCCTGCGGCCCGAACCGCCCGTGATCCATGACGAAACTGGCCCGCGCCTCGCCGCGCAGCAGCTCGACCTCGTAATCCAGCCCGAAACCGCCGCGATGCATCCCCGCTCCGCCGGAACCTTCGCGCAAGGCATAGCGCCGGTACAATACCGGAAACTGCTGTTCCATGATCTCGACAGGCGGTGCCTTGGAAATGCCGATGGTGGAACAGCCGTTGGTCAGCCCGTCATGGTCGGCATTGCCGCCATATCCCCCGCCCGAGATCTGATACATCACATAGTTCCGCCCCCGATCGGGATCGAACCCGCCCAGGGCAAAGTTGCCGCTGGTGCCGGCCGGTGCGGCGGTCACGCGGTCGGGCAGGGCTTCGACGAGTGCTGCAAACACCGCCTCGGCGATGCGCTGGCTGACCTCGGCCGCACAGCCCGAGACGGGGCGCGGATAACGGGCATCCAGAAATGTCCCCTCGGGGCGGATCACATGCAGCGGCTCGAACGCGCCGGCGCTGATCGGCACCTCGGGAAAGATATGGCGCATCGCCAGATAGACCGAGGACAAGGTCGTCGCCAGCACCGAATTCATCGGCCCCCTGCAGGGCGGGCTCGAGCGGCCGAAATCGAAGGTCAGGTCATCGCCTGTACGTGTAATGGTCAGGTCGATCACCAAGGGTTCGTTCACCACGCCGTCGCTGTCCACATGGGCGACGCCCCGGTATTCGCCCTCGGGGATCTGCCGGATAAAGGCGCGCATCTGTTCAGCAGCGCGCCGGCGCAGCTCGGCAATGGCCTGTGTGACGGTATCGTCGCCGTATCGATCCAGCAGCGCATTCAACCGCGCCTCACCCACCCTGAGCGCGGCGGCCTGAGCCTGCACATCCCCGATCCGTTGGTCAGCCACGCGAATGTTGGAACAGATGATCGCATAGATCTCGCGGTCCAGCCTGCCCTGCTTGAACAGGCGCACGGGCGGCAGGCGCAGCCCCTCCTGTTCGGCGGCGGTGGCGGATGCGGAAAAGCCCCCCGGCACCATACCCCCCGTATCGGGCCAGTGGCCGGTGTTGGACAGCCAGCACCAGATCTTGCCATCGCGGTAAAACGGGCGGGCAAAGCGCACATCCATCAGATGGGTGCCGCCAAGATAGGGGTCGTTGACGATATAGATGTCGTCGGGCTGTGGTTCGGCCACCTCGCCCGCGCGGATCATTTCGATCAGGGTGCGGGTCGAATATTGCATGGTGCCGACAAAAACCGGCAACCCCCGCGCGCCCTGGGCGATGAGGCTGCCATCGTCGGCCGCATAGATGCCGTCCGAACGATCGTCAGCCTCGGCAATCACCGGCGAAAAGGCGGCGCGCGAAAAGGCCAGATCCATCTCGTCACAGACCTGTTGCAGGCCGGCCTGAATGACCGAAAGGGTGATCGGGTCAATCATTGCCTGCCCCCCCAAGTTCGACAAAGATGTTGCCCTCGTCGTCACCGCGGGCCAGGTCGTCCGGTTCAATCAGGATCGTCGTGTCCATCTGCTCGATAATCGCGGGGCCGCGGATTTCCACGCTTAGCGGCAGGTGGTCGCGCCAATAGACCGGGGTATCGAACCACGCGCCTTCAAAACGCACGGGACGCGTTTCCCGCAGCGCATCGCCAAGCGCCCGGCGCCGTTCTGCCGGGTCGATCAGGGTGGACAGATCCAGCGGCGGTCGCAGGCCGATGACAGATGTATTGATATTCACCAGATTGGCGCGGATCTCGGGCAGCTCGACATGGAACCGCCGCCAATAGGCGCGCTCGAACAGCTGTTGCAGCTGCGCGCGGCTGGGGGTGGCGGTATCCAGCTCGACCCGCAGCAGATGGGTCTGGCCGATGAACTGCATGTCCACGCTGTGGATGTGGCGGATGCCGTCAAGGGCAATGGTCTCGCGCCCGATTTCGGTTTCGCCCGCGGCGATCTGTTCGGCAAACGCCCTGTGGATTTCGGCCTCATCCAGCACGTCCAGCGGGCGGTTGAGGGTGCGCACATAGTCGTGGCGCAGATCGGCGACCACGCAGCCAAGTGCATTGGTGATGCCGGGGCGACAGGGCACCAGAACCCGCGGCACCCCCAGCTCGCGCGCCAGCGCCGCGGCATGTAGCGGCCCGGCGCCTCCGAACGCGAACAGCGCAAAATCGCGCGGATCCGCGCCCAGCGACAGCGACACCATGCGGATTGCACCCGCCATTTTCGTATTGGCAACGCGGACCACCGCCTCGGCCGCGCTGATGGCATCAAGGCCCAGCGGTTTGCCCAGCTTTTCGGCGAAAACAGCCTCGACATGGGCGCGCATGGCCTTGTCGTCGCTGTCGCCCACCGGCGGCTTCAGCCGCCCGAGCAGAAGGTTGGCGTCCGAAATCGTCGGTGCCTCGCCCCCCTTGCCATAGCAGATCGGCCCTGGGTCGGCGCCTGCGCTTTGCGGGCCGACCTCCAGCAGGCCCGCATCATTGACCCGCGCGATCGAGCCGCCCCCCGCGCCGATCGTGCGCACATCGACCATCGGCACATGGATCGGCATGGCGTATTCGATCTCGATCTCGTTGCTGACGGCGGGTTGTGCGCCACGGATCAATGCGACATCGGTCGAGGTTCCGCCCATGTCATAGGTCAGCAGATCGTGAACCCCGGCCCGCCGCCCGGTATAGGCCGCCGCCATCACCCCCGAGGCTGGCCCGGACATCACGGTTTTCGCCGCCTCGCGCGACACCCGGGCCGCGCTGACCATGCCGCCATTGCCGTTCATGACCAGCACATCGCCGCCATAGCCGCGCGCGGCCAGCTCTTGCGTCAGGCGGGCGATATAGCGTTCCAGGAGGGGCTGCACGCCGGCATTGACGGCCGCTGTCACACCGCGCTCGAACTCGCGGCTTTCCGACAGCAGCGCATGGCCCAGGGTGATGTGGTCGTTGGGCCAGAAGCGGCGCAGAATTTCGGCGGCCCGCAATTCATGCGCGGGGTTGGCATAGGCGTGCAGGAAATGCACGACAACAGCCTCGCAGCCCTTGTTCAGCAGGGCACGACCAGCGGCCTCGACCGCCTTTTCGTCAAGCGGGGTATGAACGCTGCCATCGGCCATCATCCGCTCGGGCACCTCAAGGCGCAGGTCGCGCGGGATGATCGGGCTGAAGCGACCGTACATGCCATAGGGTTGCGGGCGGGTGCGGCGGCCCAGTTCCAGCACATCGCGGAAACCCTGTGTGGTGATCAGCCCCGTGCGGGCCAGCTTGCGTTCCAGAACGGCATTGGTGGTGGTGGTGGTGCCGTGAACGATCAGGTCCACGCGGGGCAGGTCAGCCCCCGCCGCATCCAGCGCGTCAAGAACGCCAAAGGCCTGGTTGTCGGGCGTCGAGGGAACTTTGGCCAGCCTGACCCCTCCATCCGCCCCAAGCAGCACCAGATCGGTGAACGTCCCGCCGACATCGACTCCGATGACCGTGCGCTGGTCGGCTGTGGGCATGTCACCTCCACGTTGGATGCTGGATGTCTCTGTTTATTTGTATACAAACCGTTTCGGGCCGGTCCAGAGATTTCCGCACAACCCCCAGGGCAATCGCCGTTTGCCGTCGTGCGTCGGGGACAGCACCCGACCCGAGAGAGGCGCCGCGCTGAAAATTCGGATGCGATCACTCTGGCTGACCCCGTGGCCATGCTTGCAAAATGGAAGGATTTGCAACAGTCTTGACCCGAGGAGTCTGGCCTGTCGATGCAGTATCACAACCTGAACGATTTCCTTGAACGCGGGGCGCGCCGGCTGGCCAGCGGGCCTGTGGGTGTATTGCTGATAGAGGATTGGGTCGAGGTCGACTCGACCATCCGTCATCACCTTGGCCTCGGGCTCGGCAATCTCGTCGTGCTGGGGCACAAACGCATGCCTTTGGCCGCCGAGCTGCGGGAAAAGATCCATCTCGTGGATGTTCGCGATATCGCGCGGCCCGAGGCCTGGCTCGATGCCATGAACCGGCTGATCCCGGCATTTTCGGGGCGCTGGGTCTATTACGGGTTCAATGCCGAATATCTGTTCTTTCCGTTTTGCGAGGCCCGCAGCCTGGGCGAGATGACGTCGTTTGTGACCGAGGAAAAACGGGATTCCATCCTGACCCATGTCGTCGATCTCTATGCCGACGACCTGCAGAGCCATCCCGATGCGGTGTCGCGCGAAAACGCGCATCTCGATCGGGCCGGCTATTACGCGCAGACACGACAGCGCAACGGGCAGGTGATGGAACGCCAGCTGGACATGTTCGGCGGGCTGCGCTGGCGGTTCGAGGAACATGTTCCCCAGCGCGGTCGCCGGATCGACCGGATCGGCCTGTTCCGTGCAAGAAAGGGGTTGGAACTGCGGGCTGATCACACTTTCAACGACGAGGAATACAATACCTATTCCTGCCCGTGGCACCACAACCTGACAGCGGCGATATGTTCTTTCCGCGCGGCCAAGGCGCTGTGTACGAACCCCGGCTCGGCCGAACGGATCGACAGCCTGATGTGGTTCAACTCGGTCCGGTTCGAATGGACATCCGAGCAGTTGCTGGATCTTGGCCTGATGGAGCCGGGCCAGTGGTTCTGAGGCCCGCCCCGACGGCGAATCGTTTCAGCGACGGCGCATCCTGATCACGACATCGACCTTGGTGATCTCCATCCCTTCGGGCACCGGAGGCAGGCTGGCAAAGCGCAGATCCTCCTTTGGCGCGTCGGTCAGTTCGCCGCTCTCTTCCCAGAAATAATGCGGGTGGTCGTCGGTACGGGTATCGAAATAGGACTTGTTGCCATCCATGGGTATTTCAGCCAGAAGCCCCACCTCGCAAAAGGTGCGCAAGGTATTGTAGACGGTCGCCAGCGATACCGGGCTGCCGCTTGCGCGCGATGCGGCATGCAGGCTTTCGGCGGTAACGTGACGGTCCTTGCCATCGCCGACCAGAAATTCTGCCAGCGCAAGGCGTTGGCGCGTCGGGCGCAACCTGGCACCCTGCAACCAATTCAACGCGCGTTCCCGAGCAACTGTCATGCGATACCGCCCATCTGAAAATCCGTTCCGCCTATATTGAGGTATTTCACCGGAATTTCAATGCGCACGCCCCCTGCCCCGATGGCAATGGCGCAATCTCGCCGGCTTGATATCTGGACTGCGGGTCGGCAGGCGACAACCTGCCCGGCAAGGGATGCGGCCCTTGTTTCTATTGCCACAACTTCCCGCACGGTGTTACAGGGTGACAGGAATTCTGACCAATGTGACGGAGCAGCTGACCAGACATGTCCAAATACCCGACCAGCTTTGATTTCGAAGGGCTGATGCAATGCGCCCGCGGCGAACTTTTCGGCCCCGGCAACGCACAGCTGCCTGCTCCGCCCATGCTGATGATGGACCGCATAACCGATATCTCCGAGGATGGGGGCGAGCATGGCAAGGGTCATGTCGTGGCCGAGTTCGACATCAAGCCCGATCTGTGGTTCTTTGAATGTCACTTCCCCGGCAACCCGATCATGC
Organism: Alphaproteobacteria bacterium; assembly: GCA_030148665.1. Classification (GTDB taxonomy): domain Bacteria; phylum Pseudomonadota; class Alphaproteobacteria; order Rhodobacterales; family Rhodobacteraceae; genus UBA5972. The sequence continues at coordinate 73,830 of JASBSZ010000029.1, read as the reverse complement.
CCGGCTGCCTGGGGCTTGATGCCTTGTGGCAGCTGACCGGCTTCAACCTTGGCTGGCGGGGCTGGCAGGGGCGCGGTTATGCGCTGGGCGTCGGCGAGGTCAAGCTGACCGGCATGGTGCGCCCCGATCGCAAGATGCTGACCTACTACGTCGATTTCACCAAGGCCATACAGACCCGCCGCCTGACCATGGGTGTGGCCGATGGTCGGGTCGAGGCCGATGGCGAGGTCATCTATCTGGTCAAGGACATGAAGGTCGCGCTTTCCGAAAGCTAGAAAGCGCAGCCGCGTATACGGAATACAACGAACAGGAGAGCGCAAATGCGTCGCGTCGTCATCACCGGAATCGGCATCATTTCCTCAATAGGCAACAATGTCGATGAGGTTCTGAATTCCCTGAAAGAGGGGCGTTCGGGTATCGTGTTCGCCCCCGAATATGCCGAGCACGGCTTTCGCAGCCAGATCCACGGCATGCCGAAAATCAACCCGGCCGAACATATCGACAAGCGACAGATGCGCTTCATGGGGCCGGGGGCGGCCTACAACTTTCTGGCCATGCAGCAGGCGATTGCCGACAGCGGGCTTGAGGAAAACGAGGTTTCCAACGAACGCACCGGCCTGATCGTCGGCTCGGGCGGACCCTCGACCAGCAATTTCTTCAACGCGCATCAGATCGTCATCGAAAAGGGCGCGCCCAAGCGGATGGGCCCCTTCATGGTGACACGCTGCATGTCGTCCACCAACTCGGCCTGCCTGGCAACGCCGTTCAAGATCAAGGGCGTCAACTATTCGATCACCTCGGCGTGTTCGACCAGTGCGCATTGCATCGGCAACGGGGTGGAGCTGATCCAGATGGGCAAGCAGGACGTGATCTTTGCCGGCGGCGGCGAAGAGCTGGACTGGACGCTGTCCTGCCTGTTCGACGCCATGGGCGCGATGTCGTCGAAATACAACGACACGCCCGAACGGGCCAGCCGCGCCTTTGACGCCAATCGCGACGGTTTCGTGATCGCCGGTGGCGGCGGTGTCGTGGTGCTGGAAGAACTGGAACATGCCAAGGCGCGCGGTGCGAAAATCTATGCCGAGGTCACGGGTTATGGCGCCACTTCCGATGGCTACGACATGGTGGCCCCTTCGGGCGAGGGCGGCGAGCGCAGCATGAAGCTGGCCATTTCCACCATCGGCGATCGCAAGGTCGATTACATCAATGCGCATGGCACCTCGACGCCGGCGGGCGACGTGACCGAGGTAGAGGCCGTGCGCCGCGTGTTTGGCGAGGGCAATGTGCCGCCGATCAGCTCGACCAAATCGCTGACGGGTCACAGCCTGGGCGCGACAGGCGTGCAGGAAACCATCTATTGCCTGCTGATGATGCAGAACAATTTTATCGCCGCGTCCGCCAATGTCGAGGAGCTGGATCCAGCGCTGAAGCCCGAGGAAATCGTGACCGAACGGCGTGACAATGTCGAACTGGACACGGTTCTTTCCAACAGCTTCGGCTTTGGCGGCACCAATGCCACGCTGGCGCTGAGCAAGTATCACGACTAACCGGACAGGGGCAGAACATGGCCGATCTGATGAAGGGAAAGCGCGGGCTTGTCATGGGTGTTGCCAATGACAAGTCGATCGCCTGGGGTATAGCCAGGGCGCTGGCTGACGAAGGGGCCGAGCTGGCCTTTACCTATCAGGGTGAGGCATTTGGCAAGCGCGTGCTGCCACTGGCCCAAAGCGTCGGGTCGAATCTGGTGCTGCCCGCCGACGTGCAGGACGAGGCCTCGCTGGATGCGGTGTTCGAAAGGCTGGCCAGCGAATGGGGCCGGCTGGATTTCGTGATCCACGCCATCGCCTATTCCGACAAGGAAGAGCTCAAGGGACGCTTCATCAAGACCAGCCGCCGCAATTTTCTGAACTCGATGGATATCTCCTGCTACAGCTTCATCGACATCGCACGCCGGGCCGAGCCCCTGATGACCGAAGGCGGCAGCCTGATCACGCTGACCTATATGGGCAGCCAGCGGGTGCAGCCAAATTACAATGTCATGGGCGTGGCCAAGGCGGCACTGGAAAGCGCCGTGCGCTATCTGGCCAATGATCTGGGGCGGCAGGGCATCCGGGTCAACGCCATCTCGCCCGGCCCGATGAAAACACTCGCAGGCGCGGCCATTGGCGGGGCGCGCAAGGTGTACAGGGTGATCGGAGCGAACGCGCCGCTGGGCAGCAATGCCACGCTTGAGGCCGTGGGCGGCACCGCCGTGTATCTGGCATCAGATCAGGGGGCCTGCACCACCGGCGAGATCATCCACGTGGATGGCGGCTATCACATCATGGGGATGCTGCGCGAGGAAAACATCTGACGGCCCGACCGGGTATATCCGCTATCTGCTGCACCGTCTTTGGGCAATGATCGGGGAACAGGGCCCGGAAACGATCTTCGCGCGAACCTTGTCAGGGTTCGCGCGAGATGGCCGGGGGATTTTTCGGATGTTGTTGCCGCTCATCCCCACAGGCGCAGTGACCGCCCATGTCGCCCCTTCGGGAGGAATACGGCCCTCGGGCCGCGGGGCATGATGCGCGGTATCACTTCATGCGGCAGACACGTTGCCACAAGGTGCCGCCGGCATATCTGCCGATGATGAAGTACGAGATCGTCATGGCCACCGAAACCAGGGCCATCCGGCCCGACATGGCATAGACATCGCCGGAGGCGAGCGTGACGATATAGGAGAACGCAAAGAACGCCGTGATGAAATCCAGCAGGAAGGCCCCCGCCAATCGCACATTCGGAACGTCCCGGTTATCAGGTTGGATTGCTTCTTGCATTGTTTACCCCTGTCTACATTGATATTGCCAATTCGACGTCACTGTTGACGCAACTTCGATATTCCTAACAGAATGTGGTGATTTATTGATTGTTTGGGGGTAATTTCTGGCCTCTCAGGCCCTTTGGCGGCCGGCCATGCCGCGTGTCGCCACATGGCCGCCATCATGCGGCGGTTGCATCCGGTTCTTCGTTCGCCGCCACAATCCCGAGGGAAAAGAAAAAGGTCGTGCCCTGCCCCTCGGCGCTGGTGAAATCGATTGTCCCGCCGTGGGCCTCGATGATGCTGCGCACGATGCTCAGCCCCAGCCCGGTTCCGCCCTGCCGACGCCGGTCCGACGAACCCGCCTGCGTGAACTTGTCAAAGATGGTCGCTCTTGCCGACTCGGGGATCCCGCAACCGCAATCGACGACCGAGACCGTGACCTGCCCGTCATGGACCTCCAGAACGACATCGATCCGGTCACCGGGATGCGAAAACTTGGCCGCGTTCGACATCAGATTCGCCATGACCTGCATCAGGCGCCCGTAATCGCCGTGAACGTGAACCGGCTGATCGGTGCCGATGGTCGCAAAACTGACCTCATGCGTGCGCGCATAGCCGGAAATGGCGACCACCGATTCCTCGATCAGGGCGGCCAGGTCCAGCCTGGTCATGTCAAAGTCCATCTTGCCCGCCTCGATCTTTTCCATGTCCAGGATATCGTTGATCAGATCGTTCAGCCGCATGCTGTTTCCCAATGCCATGGAAACCAGCGATTTCTGTTCCCCCGTCAACGGGCCCAGCGCTCCGCCATCGATGATGCCCAGCGCGCCACGGATCGATGTCAGGGGCGTGCGCAATTCATGGCTAACGGTCGAGATGAATTCCTTTTTCGCCCGTTCGGCGGCCCTGCGTTCGGAAATGTCCCGGCTGATCGACACGAAGCGGGGCTTTGCCCCCTTGGGGCAGATCAGTTCAAGCGATACCTCGATCGGGCGGCCATTCTTGCCCGTGGTTTCATAGACGATCTGCTTTTCCCGGCCCTCGATCAGGGGCTGCGCACGACGACGAAACGCCTCTTCGTCGAAATCGGGGTTCATGTCCTTGAGGGTTCTGTTCCTGTATTCGGCCGGGGTCCAGCCACTGACCCTGCGCGCGGCCTGGTTCTGATACAGATAGGTCAGCGTGTCGGGCCAGAACATGTAAACGGCATCCTGGCTGAGATCCAGCGTCTGGCGGAATACCCGGTTCTCGTTTTCGGTCTCGACGCGGCGGGAAATGTCGTGGGTGGTGACAACGAACCACGGGTCGGCATCATCGGGGTGAAACAGCTCGACCGTCAGTTCGACCGGCTTGAGGTCGAGCCCGGTCGTGATCACGGAAATGCTTTTCTGCAGACCGAAGATCAATGGCTGTACAAGGGCGCGGAACCGTGATTCGTCAAAGACCGGATTGATGTCCGACGCCACCTTTCGGGGCACCTCGTCGATCGACCAGCCGGTCATCGAGCGGGCCTTGTCGTTCAGATATATGAAACGCAGGCTATCCACATGGAACATGAAGACCGCGTCGTCGGTTGCGTCCAGGGTGACCTTGAAACGGCGAATCGCGATCTCGGTGCTGCGTCGTTCGGTGATGTCATAGACAAAGGCCACAAAGCGTGGCGCATGCCCCTTTGGCTGGATCAGTTGCAGCCGCACCTCTTCCTCGATCGGGTCGCCGTCCTGGCCGGGCCGGGTGTTTTCAAAGACGGCCTCGCGACAGCTGCCATCGGCAAGCCTGTCGAGGCATGTCTCGAACACCTCGCGGTTTCCGATGCGGCCGAGATCATGGATCGTCAGGCCCGAGACATCGTCGTCCCCGCGGCCGGTATTCTTTCGCGCCAGCTGGTTCATGTAGATCATCGCCTGGCTGTCGGGTTCGAACATGTAGACCTCGGCCGCGACAAGATCGAGAACCGACTTGAACTGGCCGATCCACTGATCGTTCGCAACCTCGGCCGAAACGTCGCGCATGACGACGATCGTGCCACGCAGCCCGGCCCCGTCGCCCCTCAGCGTTGCGACATTCGCGGAAACGGGCGTCAGCACACCATCGGAATTGCGGCAATACAGGCGTGTGCCAGGGTCGCGCCGGACCAGATGGTCGAGATCGGGAATCGCGCTCCCGTCGCCCTCGCGCAGGAAGGTCTCGACACGCTGCCCCTCGAGCGCGCGCTGCGAAACGCCCAGCAGATGTTCGGCTGCCGGGTTGGCCATGATGATGCGACCGCCGCGATCACATTCCACAAGGGCATCGTTCATCGAACGTATCACATCCTGGGTCCGGCGGTTTGCCTCGACCAGCCGGTACTCGGCGCGGCGTCGTTCGCGCGCGTGCTGGCGCAGAACCTCCAGCGCACGGGCCATGTCGCCGATCTGATTGCGATAGGCGGTCGCCGGGATGTCCAGGTCAAGGTCGCCCCTGGCGAGACGCTTCATCGTTTCGACCAGCCTCATCAGGGGTATCTCGATCTGGCGTCCGATCCACCGACCCAGGCCAAAGACCAGCAGCCCGACGACCAGGCTGATTGCCGTGATCCACCAATAGATCTGGCGGTCGTTTTCCAGTTTTCGTATCGACGATTCCCTGACGCGCGCCATGGTTGCCGCGATTTCGACATTGAGGGAATCGATCAGGTCCTGAAACAGACGCTGAGTTCGGCGCTGGTCGAGGACCAGACCGTGCCTCAGGGCGATTATCTTGCGGAAACTGTCGGCATATCGCGTCAGCGCATCCGACAGGATGATGCGGTTCACGGGCGTCAGGGAGGCCCGCGCAAGATCCTTGCTGAAAATGCCGTATTCCTGCCGCCAGCGCGCCGCGGCCCCCGAGGTGCGGCGGATCACGAAATCGCGTTCGGCAAGGCGCATGCGGTAAAACCGGTCATCCAGCCTGTCGCCCATGCTGCTCAGACGCTGCTGGATCGACCGGGCTGCCAGATTCAGGGTCTGGTTCAGCCCCATCGTGCCCCCGATGCCAACGGCCATCAACCCGTCGGAAACGCGCATAAAGGCCTCACGGCAACGCTCCAGCAGCTGCTGCCAGCCATCGACCCTCTGCGAGGGCAGGCTTTCCGGGAAACGGGCAGCGAGGCCCTGGATCTGCTGACGGGCGCGGGCAATGTCCTGAAGCGTCGTGTCGAAATCCGACAGTTTCTGATCGGCCAGATAGCGTGTGCTGACCTTTTGCGCCTCGATCAGGGTGAACTGTAGGCTCCGCAGCGCGTCGAGGAAATCGACCTGCTGCTGGTTGAAACGGGTCTCGTTGCTCTGCTTGATCACGCTGGCGGTATGAAAGCCGAAAACGACAACCAGCCCGACAACCGTCAATCCGGCAAACATCTGCAACATCGTACGAATGCTGAAATCGCGACAGAAACGTCCAATTCTTCCCATAACGTGCCCTACACAAGAACCGTTGCCGCAAGGGCCCACATGAGATCGGAAATGGGTGAACCGCAGGCTGCATCGGCAAACTGATGCGGAAACAATGCACAGCAAAAAGGCATAAATATGACAGCTTGGTGGACATATGGTCGATATGCCTTTCTACCGACCATTGTATCTGCCCCTACGGGCACCCTTGCCCTGGCCCGGCACGAATCACCCCCGTGACGCGGGCCATTCGGCCGGGAAGACCCGGTCCGTCGGGCGGTCGCGATCAGGCAGTGGCCAGTCTGGGGTCGGAAAATGCCCCCTCGCGCTGCCAGCGTTGCGCGATCTCGTCCAGGGCATCCAGAACCTCGCGCAGTTCCTTGCCCCTCTCGGTCAGGCCGTAGGTTACCGCCGGGGGGATGGTACTGCTCTGCTCGCGCCAGATCACGCCGGCTGCCTGCAACATCCGCAGGCGTTCGGTCAGGACGCGGGTTGAAATTCCGGGAACGGCGCGTTTCAGCACCCCGAACCGTTGCGGCCCGCGGTCATTCAGGATCCACAGGATATAGGTCGTCCACGGCCCCATGAGCAGACGCAGGATCGCATCCATCGGGCAGGAAGGCGGTGACTTTCCGGTCATGCTGCAAAGGGCTCCGTCCCCTGGAATATGGTAGTTACTTTTAAGTGCCTACTTTCAATTAGTCGTCATTGGTGCATTATGCAGTCTACATATGAAAACGAAACCGGGCAAGCCATGTCCCTGACAGGCAGCCCGGACAGATGACAGACGAAACTTTCAGGGATCCCGTACAGCCTCGGCCGGAGCAACGCATCATGACGTCCAGAATGCCCACCCTGTTCATCCCCCATGGCGGCGGCCCGTGCTTTTTCATGGATTGGAACCCGCCGGACGCCTGGGATCGGCAGCGCAGTTTTCTGGAGAACCTTTCCGCCGGGCTGCCTGCCAGGCCCCGGGCGCTGCTGGTGATCTCGGGGCACTGGGAAGAGGCCGCGTTCACCGTCCAGTCCAATCCGTCGCCGCCACTGATTTTCGACTATTACGGATTTCCCGCCCATACCTACGAGCTGACATGGCCGGCAAGGGGCGACCCGGCCCTGGCAGGGCGCGTGCGCGAACTGTTGCAGGATGCCGGGCTGGGCTGCAATCTGGACGACAGGCGCGGCTATGATCACGGGGTGTTCGTGCCGCTCAAGGTGGCCTTCCCCGAAGCCGACATTCCCTGCGTGCAACTGTCGCTGCGCAGCGATCTTGACCCCGAGGCACATCTCGCCGCCGGGCGGGCACTGGCACCACTGCGCGATGAAGGCGTGCTGATCATCGGATCCGGCAACAGCTATCACAACATGTCGGTGCTGATGCAGTCCATGCGCGGCGGCGGTGGCCAGCAGATACACGGAATGGCGTTCGACCGCTGGCTGACCGAGGTCGTGACCAGCGCCGACACGAAGGCCCGCGACCGGATGCTGGCCGAATGGGACCAGGCCCCCGGCGCGCGTGATTCCAACCCGCGCGAGGAACACCTCATCCCGCTGCATGTTGCCGCCGGCGCCGCCGGATCCGATCGCGGACAAAAGACGCTGGAAGACCATGTCATGGGCGCCGTCGAAAGCGCCTTCCGCTTTGGCTGAACGCGGCCCGGTCTAACCGTTTCACCAAACCCACCCTTTTCATCAACCTCGACAAACCAAGGAGAAGAAGACTCATGACCAAGGCAGATGTCGCCGGCACCGAACCGATCGCGATCGAAGTCGAAGAAGGCAAAAGCTATTTCTGGTGCAGCTGCGGCAAATCGCAGAACCAGCCCTTTTGTGACGGCAGTCACAAGGGAACCGATTTCACGCCGGTAAAATGGACGGCGGAAAAATCGGAAACGAAATATTTCTGCACCTGCAAGCAGACCGGCAATGCCCCGTTCTGTGACGGCAGCCACAAGGCCCTGTAGGGCCGGCTGATTGCGCTCCACGAGACGCATCCTCTCCCGTCATGGGGGGGATGCAACCGCACCCGCACCGAAAGCGGCCAGTGCGACCCTTTTTCCCCGCATGTTGCCATATGTTGAACGCAAGGGTGAACCGCGCTAGGTCTGGATCCTGGCACGAGGGCCGGCATACCCCGTCGATACCGTCAGGGAACACGTCGCGACCCCGATAAAAGAACATGACGCCCTGGGGAAGAAAATGATGACAACAAGGTTGCGCGGCCTCGCATGCCGCCTGAACGGGGCCGCCCTGATCGCGGCCGCATTGCAGGCGGCAATCGTACTGCCGGCCCTGACGCCGGTCGCTGCGATGGCGCATGCTGTCGGGCCGCAGAATGCTCAGGACACCCCGTTTCGGTGGACATTCTCACCCGAGATCATCGTTGTGACCCTTCTGGCAGGGGCGATTTACCTGCGCGGCATGGCCCGGCGCGCAACCGTCCGCAACCCTGTTTCGCCCCTGCGCCACGCCATGTTCCTGGGCGGTGTCGGCGCAATCTATCTGGCGCTGCAGTCCCCGCTCGATCAGCTGGCCGAGCATCTTTTCTGGCTGCATCAGGTGCAGCATTTCATGCTGCGCATGCTGGGGCCGATGCTGATTGCCCTTGCCGCGCCGGAATCGGTGCTGATTGCCGGGCTGCCAGCCGGGCTGCGGCGCGGCATTGTTGCGCCGGTGCTGGCCAGCGGGCCGTTGCGCGGTTTCTTCGGGCTTCTGTCCCGCCCGCTGACGGCCTTTGTCCTGTTTGTCGCATCGCTCTATGTCTGGCAGGTTCCGACCATCCACGATGCGGCGCTGGCCAGCACGCCGGTTCACTATCTGATGCATGTCACCATGCTGGCCGCCGGCCTGCTGTTCTTCTGGGTGGTCCTGGGGCATAACGACCGGCCCGCGACAGCCAGCCACGGCGCGCGAATCCTGATGCTGATCGGCGCCATCCTTTCCAGTATCGTGATCGGGGCGCTGACCACAATGAAAATGACCATCCTCTACACCGGCTATGGCGTTGGCGACCGCCTGTTCGGCATCTCACCCATGGCCGACGAAACGACCGGCGGGATCATCCTGTGGGTGCCATCAAGCATGATGTACATCATCGCCATCATGATCGTGCTGCATGGAAGGGAAAGGAACGAGGACAGATCCTATCGCCGCAATCGCGAGCGCGAAGCGACCTCGGGCGCGGCCGTGCCGGAAATTCCACGCACCGCTGCCGATCTGCGAGGCAACGTCCGATCATCAAATCGCGGAATCGCGCTGACCCTGTTTGCCGTCTATCTGACCGTGCTGGTCGGAGCAGTCGTGGGCGTTGTCGCCTATCGTGTCATGACCGGCTGAGGACGTGATTGCGGGGCGTGACTGCACGGGCAGCCAGCGCCCCGGTCAGAAATTCAGCCGGACCGTGACCGAACCCAGAACCTGACCCTGCTTTTGCCAGGCGAACTCGCGTCCCAGCCATGTAAGCCCGTAGAAAAAGCTGGCCTTGTCTCCCTCGCCATACAGGCCCGCGCGCAGGCGTGTGCGCGGCCTGACCAGGACATAGCCCCGAGACGCCGGCAGATAACGGCTGGAGGTGACATAGGCCACATCCCCCCCCAACAGCAGGCTGAGCCCGCGTGCGCGGCGGCCCTTGACCGCAATGTTGCGATAGCCGGTCACGGGGTCGCGCACCAGCATGTCGCCCATCCCGGCATTGCCGAAGGTGACATCCCCACCAAGACGGACATAGGTCTCGACCCCTGCCTGCGCCTCGACAAAGGGGCGCAGTGAAACGCGCATCCGCCCCGCAGGCGTCAGGCGAAAGCTCTTGCCGAATTCGACGTTCACGGTGGGATAGATGGCATCGGGTATCTGAGTGCCCAGCACCTGGGGCGGATTCAACCCGAACGCCCGGTGTACCGACGACTGCAATGCGCCCAACCCGGTCTGCGGGCCCGTGAACACCAGATCCAGGCCCAGCGCCATGTCGGCGCCGCCCAGATCGACATATGATGTCGCGCCCATTGATATGGCCCCGACATAGGGCCGGTCGCCGCCCAGAACCGGGTTTTGCAGATTGGCAGGCGCGATGATTTCGGTTCTCAGGCGGTATTCCATCAGTGCGCCCAGGCGATCGGGCAGTTTCCCGTTCCATTCGGTTCCGCGGATACCGCTGACCGAGTACGACCCCGTTCGCCAGCGATCCTGTCCGTCGCCCAGAAAATCATTGTTGAACAAGCGCGCCTTGCCCAGCCAGCCCCGTTCCTGCGCGACGGCAACATGGGTTGCAAATACCACGAGGAGTGCGGTGAAAAAGAAATGTATGCGCATTCCCTGCCTCGGTTTTCTCATTGGCCCACCCGGACGCGGGCGATTATAGATGCCGGATATCCACAGGCAAAGATATTTTTCCGGCCCGCGCAGGCCGCGGGGCGCAGCGCGCTATCCGCATTTCGAATAGCCGCATTCCAGGCAGGTCTTGCAGCCCTCGACCATCTGCATCGCATATTGCCAGCAATTCGGGCAGGCGGCACCTCGGGGGCGGTCGTCACTGTTGACGGCGATCGCGTTGGGATGCGGGTCCGATTTCAGGTGGCCGCCTTCCTCGATAAAGCCGATCTCGATCATGTGGCGCTCGATCACGCCGCCGATGGCCGCCAGGATCGAGGGCACGTATTTCCCCTCCATCCAGGCGCCGCCGCGCGGATCGAACACGGCCTTGAGTTCCTCGACCACAAAGGAAACATCACCCCCGCGCCGGAACACCGCGCTGATCATCCGCGTCAGCGCCACCGTCCAGGCATAGTGTTCCATGTTCTTGGAATTGATGAACACCTCGAAGGGCCGGCGGTAGCCATTCACCAGCACGTCGTTGATGGTGATATAGATGGCGTGTTCGCTTTCGGGCCACTTGATCTTGTAGGTGCGCCCTTCAAGGGTTTCGGGCCGGCCCAGCGGTTCGGCGATATAGACGACATCGGCGCCGCGGTCGCTTTGCGGGGCAGTATCGGTGTTTTCCGCGACACTCAGCACCGATCCGGTCACGGCATTGGGCCGGTAGGTGGTGCAGCCCTTGCAGCCGGTGCGCCAGGCCTCGGCATAGACCTGTTTGAAGTCGTCGAACGAGATGTCCTCGGGGCAGTTGATGGTTTTCGAGATGCTGGAATCGATCCATTTCTGCGCTGCCGCCTGCATGCGTACATGGTCCAGCGGGTGCAGGGTCTGGGCATCGACGAAATGCGCGGGCAGGGGCGCGTCGCCATGTTTTTCGCGCCACAGGGCAACGGCGTAATCGACAACCTCTTCTTCGCTGCGCGAGCCGTCCTTTTGCAATACCTTGCGCGTGTAGGAATAGGCGAAGACCGGCTCGATCCCCGAGCTGACATTGCCGGCGTAAAGGCTGATCGTGCCGGTGGGCGCGATCGAGGTCAGCAGCGCGTTGCGGATGCCGTGTTTGCGGATGGCCTCGCGCACGTCCTCGTCCATATGGGCAAGGCTTTCGCTGGCCAGATATCGTTCGGCGTCAAACAGCGGAAACGGCCCCTTTTCGGCGGCAAGTTCCGCCGAGGTCAGATAGGCCGTGCGGGCGATGCGATGCAGCCAGTGTTCGACCATCGCCGCCGCGTCATCACTGCCATAGCGCAGCCCCACCATCAGCAGGGCATCGGCTAGCCCCGTCACGCCCAGCCCGATGCGGCGCTTGGCGCGGGCTTCCTCCTCTTGCTGGGGCAGGGGAAAGCGCGAGGCGTCAACCACGTTGTCCATCATGCGCACGGCGGTAGCCACCAGATCGTCAAGTGCGCTCTCGTCAAGCGCGGCACCTTCCTCGAAGGGCGCGTCGATCAGGCGGGCAAGGTTGATGCTGCCCAGCAGGCAGGCGCCATAGGGCGGCAGGGGCTGTTCGCCGCACGGGTTGGTGGCGGCAATGGTTTCGCAATAGCGCAGGTTGTTCAGCCGGTTGATCCGGTCGATGAAGATCACCCCCGGTTCGGCGAAATCATAGGTCGAACGCATGATCCGATCCCACAGGTCGCGGGCGCGGATGGTGCGATAGACCTTGCCGTCAAAGACCAGATCCCAGGGGGCGTCGTTTTCAAGCGCCTCCATGAAGGCATCGGTAATTAGCACCGACAGGTTGAACATGCGCAGCCGCGCCGGGTCGCGCTTGACCTCGATGAAATCCTCGATATCGGGGTGGTCGCAACGCATCGTCGCCATCATCGCGCCGCGGCGGCTGCCCGCCGACATGATGGTGCGACACATGGCGTCCCACACATCCATGAAGGAAAGCGGCCCGCTGGCATCGGCGGCGACCCCCTTCACATCGGCCCCGCGCGGGCGGATGGTGCTGAAATCATAGCCAATTCCGCCGCCCTGCTGCATGGTCAGCGCGGCCTCTTTCAGATTGTCAAAGATGCCGCCCATGCTGTCGGGGATGGTGCCCATGACGAAACAGTTGAACAACGTCACCGACCGCCCGGTGCCGGCGCCCGCCAGAATGCGGCCCGCGGGCAGAAAGCGAAAATCCTCGAGCGCCTGATAGAAACGATCCTCCCATTCCTGCGGGTGATCCTCGACCTCGGCCAGCGCGCGGGCAACCCGGCGCCAGCTGTCCTCGACAGATTGGTCGACGGGCTGACCATCCGCCGATTTCAGGCGGTATTTCATGTCCCAGATCTGTTCGGCAATCGGGGCGGAAAATCGGCTCATGCAATGGATCCCTTGTTCATGTTGCGGCAGGGCCCCCTTGAGGTTCGCCGTGTTGATGTTCACCGTTGGTATTCACCGGGGGAGGCCGAGAATAGGCGCTGACCCCTGCGCGGTCAATGACGCCGCGCGGTGCATGAGCGGCACGGCAATCGAGCATCCCGCACAGCGTCATTTTTTCCAGGCGCCCCGGCCCGCAGGCTGGACCTGCGCAATCGCCCGATCCCGGCCTTGCACGCGGCCATGACAGAAAACTGGACGGTCGAAAAAACTTGTACTAGGCTGCCGGAATAGAGGCAGATTTCGGAACCGATGAAATGGCCGGCAATGACGAACTTCCACCGCCCCGACTCAGCAGCACCGACAGCGACACCGAGGATATAGAATATTCCGACGACCCGCGCGATTTCGGCTGGGTCAGGGAAAACATCCCCTGTCAGACCGCCTGCCCTGCGGGCACCGATATTCCCACCTACATATGGGAAATCATGCGTGGCAGGCATGGCGAATCATATGAAATCAACCGCGAGGCAAATGTTCTGCCCGGTGTTCTGGGCCGGATATGTTCGCGCCCATGCGAGGACATGTGCCGCCACGGCTGGCCCGGCAATGGCGACCCTGTCAGCATCTGTCACCTGAAAAGGGCAGCCGCCGATCTCAAGGATGTGGGACACCGCCTGAAAGAGAGCCTTTATGCCCCTTCAGGCAAGAAGGTGGCGATCATCGGCTCGGGCCCGGCGGGGGTGGCTGCGGCGCATGACCTTTCGCTCATGGGCCATGACGTCACCGTGTTCGAGCGCGAAGAGCGCCCCGGCGGCATGCTGACCTACGGCATCCCGGAATTCCGCCTGCCGCGTGACACGCTGCACGAGGAAATCAAGAACGCGCTGCGCCTGGGCGTCGAACTGAAATGCGGTGTGACCATCGGCAACGGCGAGGGCGAGATTCCGCTTTCGCAACTGCGCAAGGATTTCGACGCGGTACTGCTGGCAACCGGCTGCATGCAGGCAATCCCCCTGCCCCTGCGCGACGACCCGCAGGGAAGCCAGGTCGATCGGGTCGAAAACGCCGAATACGGCTTCGACTTCCTGCTGGACATGCATCGCGGCAAGGGCAAGACCGTGGGCCGCCGGGTTGCCGTGGTTGGCGCCGGCTTTACCGCACTCGACTGCGCCCGCGTGGCCCGCCGTCTGGGGGCCGAAGAGGTCACCATCCACCTGCGCACGACCGAGGAATACATCCCCGTCACCAAGGACGAGATCCTCGAGGCCCGCCGGGAAAGCATCGGCATCAAGGGGCTGCGCACGCCGGTTGCATTGAAGGCCGATGACCAGGACATCCTGACGGCGGTTGAATTCGTCCAGAACCGCCTTGGCGGCTGGCGCGAGAACGGTCGCCGCAAGGCCATCGCAATCAACGGCTCGGAATTCGATTTCGAATGCGACACTCTGCTGATCGCCATTGGCCAGCGAACCAGCCATGACTGGCTGGACGAAAAGATCGAGCTTGACCGCTGGAACAACGCCCGGACCGATGAAAACGGAATGACATCGCTGCAAGGCGTGTTTGCCGCCGGCGACTACGTCAAGGGCGCAAGCACCGTGATCGAGGCAATCGGCCAGGGCCGCGAGGTGGCCGAACATATCGACACCTGGCTGATGGGCCGCCCGAGGCGCAAGCGCGTGGTCAAGATCGAGCGCGTGACCGCCCCCCTGCGCGAGCGCGCCTTCGACTTCATCGACCGTCATCATGTGCCGACCGAACCCGTGACCGAACGGATCTCGGCCCCGACCAGCGAGGTCGAACTGGGCTATGACGGCGACCTGGCCCTGGAAGAAGCCAAGCGCTGCTATCTGTGCAACCTCCACTACAAGATCGACGTGGACAACTGCATCTATTGCCGTGCCTGCATCGAGGTTGCGCCCAAGAATTGTATCAAGATGGTCGAGGGCATCCAGATCAACCCCGACGGCACATATGGAAGCCTGCAGGAAACCCGCGAATGGGATCACGTTGGCGCGATCTGGATCGACAACACCGAATGTATCCGCTGTGGCGCATGTTATTATGTCTGCCCGACACAGTGCATCTCGATCACGCGCAACCGTCTCGTGACACAGGAGGTCTGACACATGGCCGATCCCTTGCACCATGTCATTATCGGCTCGGGTTCGGCAGGGTTCGGGGCGGCAGCCACCCTGCGTGAAAACGACCCCGATTGCCGCATCTCGATGATCACCATGGACAGCCTGCCATTTTACAACCGCTATGATCTGCCGCGCATCTTTCGCGGTTGCACCGACTGGCACGAGCTGCTGGCCGTTCCGCCCGCATATTACAGTGAAAACCGCATCACGCTGCGCAGGCACAACAAGGTGGTGGATGTCGATGGCAAGACCCAGCAGATCAGACTGGCCCATCAGGAGGTCATTCATTTCGACAGCCTGCTGGTCTGCGCGGGCGGGCGTGCCTATCTGCCGGAAACATTGATCGATTCCGCCCCCCTGATGCACGGCTTCGGATCTTACGAGGCCGCCATGCGCCTGTATCGCGACCTGCCCGAAAATGGCCACGCGGTGATGATCGGCGGCGACATGATCGGCATCGACCTGGCGCTCACCCTGCTTGACACCGGCCGTCGCGTCACACTTGTGACCAATGCCCAGACCTTCTGGCCCCATGAACCAGATGACGAACTGCGCGCTCAACTGCTGCAGGCGTTGGCCCGGCGCGGAATCGAGGTCGTCCAGGACGCCAGACCCGCCACCGTTACCACCCCGGAAGGCGCCGAGCGGGGTCGTGTCGTCGCCTTCGAGGACGGCACAACCATGACCGCCGATGTGGTCATCCCGTCCTGCGGGCTGGTGCCGATGGTCGAATTCATGCTGAATGCCGGGGTCGATATCGAACGCGGCCTGCTGGTCACGCCCGAGCTGGGCACGACACATCCCCATATCTGGGCTGCGGGCGATGTCTGCCAGATCTGGAATGACGAGGAAAAGGCCTACAAGTTCTATCACGGCTGGAAAAACGTTCGCGTCATGGGCGAACTGGCCGCGCGCAACATCAAGGGCGCGCACGAGATTTTCGACGTCAAGGTGGAGGACCGGATCGAGGTTGACGATCAGGGCAATATCCACTCGACCTTCTGGACACATTGATCATGGCCAAATCACGCAACGGGACCGACATACAATTCGCCATCATCGGCTCGGCCGGGGACGGCACCATCGCGGCGGGCGACATCATGAAACGTGCCGCTGCGCTGATGGGCTACAAGGTGATCGCGTTTGACATCTACCCGCCCGAAATCAGGGGCTTTGGCAAATGTATCTCGCGTATCCGCATTTCTTCCCAGCAGACCTATTCGCTGAAACACAAGTCGGACGTGCTGATCTCGCTCAATGACAGCCACGCCATTGCGCATGTCGGCGAGGTGCGCGATTTCGGCGCCGTCCTGTTCGAGGACAGCCCCATCGCCGCCATTCCCGAAGGTGGACATATCAGTGCCCATATCGCGGCGGCGCAGGTTCCCTATGGCTTTGCCAACCGGCGCATCTGCGAAGAGGCGACCGGCAAGGCGCGCTCGCGCAACATCGTGGCGCTGGGCTATGCGGCGGGGCTGTTCGACATTCCGGCCGAGATATTTCACGAGATCATCGCCCAGAAATTTGCCAAGAAACCGCAGGCGGTGACCGATGACAACATCCGCGCATTCGACGCCGGATTTGCGGCAGGCAAGGCAACATTCAAGCTGGACGATGTAAGGGTCGGCATGCCGCAACAGGTCGCCAACGGCAAGGATGCCGTGATGATGACGGGTAACGGCGCTGTTGCGCGCGGTTTTCTTGAGGCCGGGATCGACACCTATTTCGGCTATCCGATCACGCCCGCAACCAGCATCATGGAACGCCTGGCGGCGGCCCTGCCGCGCGCGGGGGGGCGATTTCTGCAGACCGAGGACGAAATTGCCGCCATTTCGGCAACCCTGGGCGCGGGCTATGCCGGGGCGCGGGCGGCAACCGCGACCTCGGGGCCGGGCCTTGCCCTGATGACCGAGATGATGGGCCTTGGCGTCATGGCCGAGGTGCCCTTTGTCGTGGTGGTCAGCCAGCGCGGCGGCCCCTCGACCGGACTGCCGACCAAGACCGAACAATCGGACCTGAACCTTGCGGTCTTTGGCGGCTCAGGCGACGCGCGGCGAATCGTGCTGGCGCCGACGAATGTCGAGGGGTGCTATCGCTGCGCCGGCATGGCGTTCGAAATCGCCGAAAAATACCAGACCCCGGTGATCGTGCTGATCGACCTGTATCTTTCAAACCGCTTCGAAACGGTCATCCCGCCCCGCGAGAACGTGTTCGCCCCCAAACCGCGCATCAAGCCCGAGCTGCCGGAAAACCAGCCCTATCGCCGCTTTGCCCTCACCGACGACGGGATATCGCCCCGTGCTCTACCGGGCGACGAGGGCCACATGCACACGGTAACCGGGCTTGAACACAACGAACTGGGCCGGCCCAGCGACGCGCTCCACCAGCAGATGAACGCCAAGCGCCACGACAAGCTGACCTCGGCCACCCGTTATCCGGGCCTGACGACCTGCAAGCGGTTCGGAGACGAAGGCCGCGTCAAGGTGGGTATCCTGGGCTGGGGCTCGACCTTTGGCGAGATACTGGAAACCATGTACGCCGCCCAGGACGAAGGCATAAGCTGCGCCGCCATGAAGGTGGTGATGCTGTCTCCGCTGCCCGAGGAGCGCATCAACGAATTCTTTGACGACTGCGACCATATTCTGGTGCCCGAGCTGAACCATGAAGGCCAGTTTGCCAATCTTGTCTCGGGGGCGCTGGGACGGCCGGTGGTCAGGCTGAACCGCACCACGGGGGCACCGATGATGGTGGACGAGATCCTTGCCGAGGTTCGCCGCCTTGCCCAAACGGGAATCGGCGAAGGGACGCATTCACCCGTGCAGCAGCAGGGAGCCACGACATGAACGAACATGTGAAACCGGTCTATCTGGAGGAAAAGCTGGATGAAATCCGCGCCGACGGGCATCTGGCCTATCGGTCGAAATCCCTGCCCACCTGGTGCCCCGGTTGCGGCTATTTCGCCATGCAGGAGGGGTTGACCATTGCGCTCAACCGTCTCGGCATCCGCAATGAGGACGCCGTCGTCGTATCGGGTATCGGATGTTCCTCGCGCTTCCCGTTCTTCGTCAACACCTACGGATTCCATACGCTGCACGGGCGAACGCTACCCGTTGCGACCGGGGTCAAGACGGCCAACGATGCGCTGACCGTCGTCGCGATCGGGGGCGATGGCGACGGCTTTGCGATCGGCGGCGGACATATCCCGCATGCCGCGCGGCGCAACGTGGACATGACGTATATGGTATTCGACAACGGCATCTACGGGCTGACCAAGGGGCAGACCTCACCCACCACCGCCGTGGGGTTCCGCTCGAAGACCACGCCCTATGCCAACGAGGATCAGCCGCTGCACCCGTTGATGATGCTGCTGGCCTATCGCGCCAGCTGGGTCGGTCAGGCCTATGCCGGCCGGCCGCATCATCTGGCGGACATGATGGAGCAGGCGATTGCCCACAGGGGGTTTTCCTATCTGCATATCCTGTCGCCCTGCGTGACCTTCGACAAGACCGACCGCACCTATGCCAATCTCAACATGCAGGTCCAGGATTTGCCGGACGACCACGATCCGACCGACCTCATGGCGGCAATGGCACAGGCCGCGGCGCACGAGATCCCGGCGCTCGGACTGTTCTATCGCGAAGAGCGCCCGACGCTGACCGACGTGATGAACGATACCGCCGAGAGGGCTCGAAACGCCCCCGCCCCGGCGGAATAGGCGGCGGAACAGACACGCGCCCCGGCTATTGCGTCATGCTTTCCTGCAGTTCGCCGGCAACCTGACGATAGAGCAGACGCCAGGCATCTTCGGTCTCGGGGGTGAAATCGTCCTTCAGAAGGTCGCGCAGACTGTCCATGAGCGCGTCCTCCATCACGGAAAAATCCTGTGGCCTGACACCGATCGCCGCGTGCTCGCGGCCCAGTTCGGAATAACGTGGTTTGAGGGTGCCATCCTGTTCCAGATTGTCCACGATCACCTTGAGCGTCGTCATGAAGCGCATTTCCTGCCCGGCTATGTCGTCGCGAAACAGCTTGCGCAGATGCGGGGCACGCCGAAAGAAATGATCATAGAATCTGGTATCCCACGGGTTGTGCAATTCCATTGCCCGAAAGAAACTGTCGCGCACAAGTGCCTTTTGCCTGTCTGTCAGCTGCATGATGGATCGGCCTCCCTGCCAACAGGATAGGGCACCTCGAATCCCGTGGCCTTGATCTGGCTCAAGGCGGGGGACTGATCGTCACAACATCGAGGGCACGATCAGATCCGGCGGTCGGTGCCCGTCGGCAAAGGTCTTGATGTTGATGATGACCTTTTCACCCATCTCGACACGCCCCTCGCCGGTGGCCGAGCCCATATGCGGCAGCAGAACCGTGTTGTCCAGTTCGCGCAGCCGCGGGTTGATCATGTGGCCCTTTTCGAACACGTCCAGCCCGGCGCCAGCCAGTTCTCCGGCACGCAACATCCGGGTAAAGGCGTTTTCATCGATCACCTCTCCG
Organism: Alphaproteobacteria bacterium; assembly: GCA_030148665.1. Classification (GTDB taxonomy): domain Bacteria; phylum Pseudomonadota; class Alphaproteobacteria; order Rhodobacterales; family Rhodobacteraceae; genus UBA5972. The sequence goes on along the minus strand of JASBSZ010000029.1, from coordinate 54,289 downwards.
CGCGACGTGTTGACGATGACGGCGGTCTTTTTCATCAGTTTCAGCCGCCGCGCATTCAGCAGGTGATAGGTCGCCGGCGTATGCGGGCAGTTGATCGACAGAATATCGACACGGCTGAGCATCTGGTCCAGGCTTTCCCAATAGGTCGCCTCAAGCTCGGCCTCGATGTCGGGGTGCACACGCTTGCGGTTGTGATAGTGGATCTGCAGGCCAAAGGGCCTGGCGCGTCGTGCCACCGCCTGCCCGATGCGACCCATGCCGAGGATGCCCAGACGCTTGCCTCCGACACGGCTGCCGAGAAACGCCGTGGGCGACCACCCCTCCCATTCACCCGATTCCATGATCTGCAATCCACGCTTGAAACCGCGCATGACCGCGAGGATCAGCGCCATTGTCATGTCGGCGGTATCGTCGGTCAGGACGCCAGGCGTGTTTGACACGAGGATGCCCCGCTGGCGGGCCGTCTGAACGTCTATATGGTCGAATCCCGCACCGTAATTGGCGATCAGCTTCAGCCGGTCACCGGCCTGCGCCAATAGCGGCGCGTCAATCACGTCGGTCAGCGTCGGAACCAGGACATCGGCGCGCTGCATCGCCGCCGCCAGCTGTGCGCGACTGAACGGCGTGTCGGTTTCGTTCAACTCGACATCGAACAGCTCTTTCAGGCGGGTTTCGACCACTTCAGGCAGGCGGCGCGTCACGACGACACTCAATTTCGATACGGGCATGGGCTGGCGATCTCCTGCTGGATTTTTCCGCTTCATAGTGGCAAAATCGCCCCCGTCGGGGCAAGGCGAAAGTCGCCGCACCACGGCGAGAACACAACAAAAATCAATCGGGCAGGCAAGGCAATGAACAGATACGCACAGGCGGTCGCCGCCGGGATTCCTGCATTGGCCAGATCCGTCGTCGCGGGGGCGATCATGGCCCTCCTGCAGGGCCTTGCGACCACACCCGCACTGGCGGACGGCACCGCCATCACCGCGGGAACCACGCGCGGACCGGTCACCAACCTGCCGCTGCCGCGTTTCGTTTCGATGAAGGCCGACAAGGCCAACGCACGCCGTGGCCCAGGTCTCAGCCACCGAATCGACTGGGTCTTTACGCGCAAGCACATGCCTTTGCAGGTAACAGCGGAATATGGCAACTGGAGACGCGTACGCGATATCGACGGGGCCGGTGGCTGGATACACTATTCCCTTCTGTCCGGCGTTCGCACGGTGCTTGTCACCAAGAACAACACGCCATTGCGAATCACCCCTGCCCCGGGGGCCGACCCCAACGCCTATGCCGAGCGCGGCGTCGTCGCCTTTCTGGGGAAATGCCTTCCGCAATGGTGTCGCATCACGGCAGACGGCGAGAGCGGCTGGGTCCTGAAATCCGAAATCTGGGGTGTGGGCAAGGATGAATTGCGCGATTGACTGCCACCCTCCGGCGCGAATGTCGTTTTCGTCCGGCCCACAGTCGCCTCTCCCTGTTCCCTGCGCGGAAAATCCTGCATCCTGATCCTGATATGCGCGCATTCGGAGAAACGACATGAAGACCCATGCAAAAGCCTGCGTCGTCGGTGGCGGCGTGGTTGGAACCTCGATCGCCTACCATCTGGCCAAGGCCGGCTGGAAAGACATCATCCTGCTGGAACGTGACGAACTGACCTCAGGCTCGACCTGGCACGCCGCTGGTCTGCTGCCGCTGTTCAACATGGGTTATGCGGCGGGCCATATCCATGACTATTCGGTGAAATTCTACAAGACGCTGCAGGCGGAAACCGGCCTTGATGTGGGCTTCAAGGTGGTGGGCAACCTGCGCATGGCCCAAACCCGCGCGCGCATGGACGAGTTTCAGCTATATGCCACCACGGCCGAAACGCTGGGTATCCCTTACGAGTGGATCTCGCCCAGCGAAATCGCCGAACGCTGGCCTCTGTTTCGTACCGACGATCTGGTCGGCGCGCTGTATCACCCGACCGACGGTTACATCAACCCGGCCGATGTGACCCAGGCCATGGCCAAGGGCGCGCGCCAGAGGGGTGTTGAAATCATCCGCAGGCGGCAGGTCAATTCCTATGAATGGACCGGCAGCGAATGGATCATCCGCGGCTGCGTGATGGCCGAACGCGGCAACTCGCTGGTCGAAACCGAGGAGACCTTTGAAATCCACGCCGAACACGTCGTCACGGCCACAGGCAACCACGCCCAGCGCACGGCCCGCCTGCTGGGCATCAAGATCCCCGCGATCCCAGTCGAACATACCTATATCGTGACCGAACCCGACCCCGCGCTTTTGGAGTGGCGCAAATCCAACCCCGAACACCCGGTGATGCGCGACGCTGACGCCAAGAACTATATCCGCGAGGAACGCGGCGGCTGGATCGCCGGCTTTTACGAGCGCGGCGCGCCGGCACGCTTTCGCTTCGGCGTGCCCGACAGCTTTCGCGCCGATCTGTTCCAGCTCGATCTCGACCGGCTGGAACAGGAATACATGGACATGATCCACCGGGTGCCCAGCGCCGAAACCGTGGGCCTCAAGGACGATTTCAACGGCCCGATCTGCTATACCCCCGACGGCAACCCGCTGGTCGGCCCGGCGCCGGGGCTGCGAAACATGTGGCTGGCCGAGGGCTTCAGTTTTGGCATCACGGCCGCCGGCGGCACCGGCCATTACCTGGCGCAGATGATGGTCGAGGGGGAGGCCGAGATCGACATGGCCAGCCTTGATCCCAAGCGATACGGCAAATGGATGACTACCGAATATGCCGTCACCAAGAACGAGGAATGCTATTCCCACGTCTATATCCTGCACCACCCCGACGAGGAACGCCCCGCCGCGCGGCCCCTGCGCACATCGCCCGCCTATGACCGGCAAAAGGCGCTCGGCGCGCAGTTTGGCCAGGTGAATGGCTGGGAACGCCCGAATTATTACGCGCCGATGGGGTTCGACGATGCCGCCGCGCGCAGTTTTCGCCGCGGCGGCTGGTGGCAATACGCGGTGGCCGAGGCCCGCACCATCCGCGAGGGCGTCGGCCTGATCGACGCCACCGCATTCGCCAAGCATCTGGTGCGCGGCCCCGGTGCGACCGCGTTCCTCGACTGGTTCACCTGCAACAGGCTGCCGCGTGTAGGGCGCATCAACCTGACCTATGCGCTGACATCGGCGGGCACCGTGCGCACCGAATACACCATCCTGCGCACCGCCGAGGATGAATACACCCTGATCAGCGCCGGCGCCTGGCAGGATTACGACAGCGACTACCTGCACAAGGCGGCGGCCGATTTCATGGCCGAGGGCGGCGCCTGGGTCGATATCCTTGATGTCACCAACCAGTGGGGCGTGTTCGCCATTGCCGGGCCGAAAACCCGCGACGTGCTGAACGACCTGATCCGCGACGCCGAGCCGGAAACCGCGCTCTCTAACAAACGCTTCCCCTGGCTGAGCCTGCGCGATATCGAACTGGGCATGTGCCCCGTGCGCGCCGTGCGTGTCGCTTATACGGGCGAGCTTGGCTGGGAGCTGCACCACCCCATCGAGATGCAGAACTATCTGTGGGACAAGCTGTTCGAGGCAGGCGCCGCCCATGGCCTGAAACCCGTCGGCGCGCGCGCACAGAACTGGCTGCGCCAGGAAAAAAGCTACCGCGCATTCGGCACCGAACTCGGCCGCGACGCCACCCCGCTCGAGGCCGGTCTCGACCGCTTCGTCGATCTCGCCAAGGATTTCCATGGCAAACAGGCGATGGTGGAAACCGGCATCCGCGCGCGCTGCGTGACCCTGCTGATCGACGGCCCCGATGACGCCGACCCCTGGGGCCGCGAGGCGCTGTATGACGGTGACAAGATGATCGGCCGTCTGACCTCGGGCGGCTATTCGGTGGCTTTCGGCAAATCCATCGGCATGGGTTATGTCAGGCCCGAGCTGGCCACGCCGGGGCAGAAACTCAAGGTCAGGATGTTCGACCAGCTCTGGGACGCCGAGATCACCGTGGATTCACCCCACGACCCCGGAAACGAGCGCATCAGGAAAGACGGCTGAACGCGCCTTCTTCTTTGCCCAAATACTCCCGCCGGAGGCACGGTGCCGCGCAAGCGGCGCCGTTCAGTTCACCACGCCCAGAGCCCGCGCAAACACGGCCTGGTCTACATTGCCGCCGGAAACTACCGCAATCACATCGCCCTCGGGCAGCGCGTCGCTATGGAACAACGCCGCAGCCAGCGCCACTGCGCCACCGGGCTCGACCACGACGCGCAGCCGCGCGAATGCCAGCGCCATGGCCCGAAGCACATCGCCCTCGCTGATTGCGAAACCCGGCTGGCACAGGCGTTTCATGATGGGAAAGGGCGTCTCGCCCAGGCTGGGCGTGATGATGGCATCGCATATCGACCCGCCGCGCCGCGTATTCACCTCGCGCCGACCTGAACGCAAGGAACGGTTCGCATCGTCAAACCCCTCGGGCTCGCAGGGGCGCACGATCATTTCCGGCGCACGCGCCTCAAGCGCCAGTGCGATGCCCGAGGTCAGCCCGCCGCCGCCGCAGGGCACCAGAACCTGCGCGCACTCGACCCCGGCCTCACCAGCCTGCACCGCGATTTCCAGACCCGCCGTCCCCTGCCCGGCAACCACGAGCGGGTTGTCGAACGGCTTGACCAGCGTCAGGCCACGTTCCGCCGCAAGCTGGGCGCCAATCTCGTCCCGGTCCTCGGTTTCACGGTCATGCAGCACGACCTCGGCCCCCAGCGCGCGGGTGTTTTCGATCTTTACGCGTGGCGCATCCGAGGGCATCAGGATCACCGCCCGCACCCCGTGCATCCGGGCCGCGAGCGCCACGCCTTGTGCGTGGTTGCCCGACGAATAGGCAATCACCCCACGGGCACGCGCGTCATCCTCCATCCCCGACAGCGCCGACCATGCCCCGCGAAACTTGAAACTGCCGGTATGTTGCAGGCACTCCGCCTTTACGAACACCCGCCGGCCAGCTATCTCGTCCAGAAAGGGCGACGACAACAGTGGCGTTTGGCGCACGACACCCTGCGCACGCTGCGCTGCTGCCTCGATCATCGCGATATCGGTCATGCGGTGCTTGCCAGAAACGCGTCGATCACCAGCAGGCTTTCATATTCATCCAGCAACGGGATATGCCCGCGATCCATGACCTCGGCAAAGATGATGTCGGGTCGGCGCTCCATCATGTGCGCAACCGCCTCTTCCGAAAGCAACTTCGAGTTTTCCCCCCGCAGCAGCGCAACCGGCAGCCCGTTCATGGAATCGAACAGGGGCCACATATCCACTTCGGGGCCGTTCAGCGTGGCCTCGGTCGTGATGCGCAGCGCCGGGTCGTAGCGGTTGACCAGGCCGTCAGGGGTCTGGCGCCACTGGCGCACAGCCTCGATGGCCCAGCGCTCGGGGATGATGTCGTCGAAACCGGGCATCTCGTCCGGCAGCTTGGCGGCTGCCTCAAGGTAATCACGCCAAGGCGGGTTACGGCCGACATAGCCTGCTATGCGCGAAAGATCCTCGCGGTTCAGCTCGGGACCGACATCGTTCAGCAGCACGCCGGTGATCCTTTCCCTGGCGGTTGCGGCCAGAAACATGCCGATGATCCCGCCGCGGGACGAACCGATAATCGCGGCCTTTTCGACACCCAGGTGATCGAGCAGTTCGATCGCGTCGCGTGCCTCGATGGGCACGGTATAGTTCTGCGGGTTCGGGTCCCAGTCGGATTCGCCGCGGCCCCGGTAATCCATGCGGATCAGCCGCGCGCCCTTGATATAGGGCAGCATGTCATCGAAATCGCGATGCGTTCGGGTCAGCCCGGCAAGGCACAGAACGGCCTGCCCCTCGCCGTCATCCTCATAGGCCAGACTCAGCCCGTCAGAGGTGGTAAATCTCTTCATTTCACACCCTTTGCGATTTCAGGAATGGTGGTGAGGTCACGCAGGATCACCTGCGGCTGCCAGGGAAGGCGGTCAACGGGTTCTCCCGCGCGATTGGCCCAGGCCGTGTAAAACCCGTTACCGGCCGCCGCGCAGGCATCCCAGCAGTTGGACGACACGAACAAGACCTCACCCGGCTGGCAGCCAAAGCGCGCCATTACCATGTCGTAAACCGATTTGTGGGGTTTGAAGATGCCCACATCCTCGACACTCAACACATCATCAAGAACGTCGCCAATGCCCGCCGATTTCACCGCCCCTTCCAGCATGTCGGGCGAGCCGTTCGACAGGATCGCGGTATTCATCCCCATATCCCGCAGCGCGGCCAGCATGGCGGGCACCTCGGGATAGGCGGACAGTTCCCAATACAGCGCCAGCAGGCGTTCGCGCAGCTCGGCGTCACCATCCAGCCCGGTGGCCTCCAGCGCATAATCCAGCCCCTCCTGGGTCACGGTCCAGAAATCGGTGTGCGCATCGGCCAGTGCCCGCAGCCAGGTATATTGCAGCTGCTTCAGGCGCCAGATATTTGCCAGATCTCGCCATTTGGCGGCCAGCGCTTCGCGCCCCGGCTCGGCCGCGCATTCGCGCGCGGCGGCGGACACGTCGAACAGGGTTCCGTATGCGTCGAATATGCAGGTGGTGATGGGCATGAGTCGGTCCTCCTCGATCGCAAGCGTGCCACAGGAAAACCCCGAGTTGTAGCGCCTTTTCGCCCGACGTTACGACGCGATGGTGCTGCGCCCGCCTTCGATTGGCCACCCGCCTGCCCCAGGCGCGCCCCTTGCCCGGCTGGGACTGTCGCCTTCAGTGCCCGCGGATGGTCTGCACCATCAGTTCGACATTTTCCGGGTCCGCGTCCGGCGTGATCCCGTGGCCGAGGTTGAAGATATGGGGCCCGCCCGAAAAGGCCCGTACAATGCGGCGGGTCTCTTCCACCAGAGCCGGCCCGCCGGTGATCATGTGACGGGGGGCCATGTTGCCCTGGACACAGCCATCGACCTGCACGTTGCGCGCAGCCCAGTCGGCATCAACCGAATTGTCGAGCGCCACACAGTCGGCGCCCGTGGCCCGGGCAAAGCCGATATATTTCTCGCCGGCCTCTCGCGGAAACGCGATGACAGGGATGCCCGGGTGCCGCGCCCGCAGTTTCTGAACGATCCGACGCGTGGGCGCGATGCAATAGCGGTCGAACGCGTCGCCCTTCAGCGAACCGGCCCAACTGTCGAACAGCTTGACAACCTCGGCTCCGGCATCGATCTGGGCCGACAGATATTCGATGGTCGCGTCTGTCAGTCGCCCGATCAGTGCGTCGAATGTCTTGCGATCCTGCTGAATCAGGCGGTGTGCCGGGCCCTGGTCGGGGGTGCCACGCCCGGCAATCATGTAGGTCGCCACGGTCCATGGCGCGCCGGCAAAACCGATCAGCGCCGTCTGCGATGGCAGTTCCCGCGCCAGGATGCGAACGGTTTCGTAGACCGGGCCGAGATGGTCATGAATGTCGCTGGCCGGCTTGAGCCGGGCGATATCATCCGGTGTCGTACTGGTCGAAAGACGCGGCCCTTCACCGGTTTCGAACCACAGATCCACCCCCAGCGCCTGGGGCAGCAGCAGGATATCGGCAAACACGATCGCTGCATCAAATCCATAGCGGCGGATGGGCTGCAATGTCACCTCGGCGGCGAGTTCCGAATTATAGCACAGCGACAGGAAATCGCCCGCCTCGGCCCGCGTCGCACGGTATTCCGGCAGATAACGGCCGGCCTGGCGCATCATCCAGACAGGCGGTGTCGGCAGGGTTTCGCCCTTCAACGCACGCAGCAACTGTTTTTCGCCCATCTCCTGCCCCTTTTCCCGGCCCTGCCTTGTCGGACCCTCTCCTCGGGCCTCTGGCCCGGGATGTCAATGTGTCACCGCGCATCGGCCCGGCTTTGCCATTGTCAGCGCGCAATTGTGCCGCTACATCGGGGGTCATGCAACCGCTTTGGCCAAATACCGCTTCTCCCTTGCGCATCGGCACGCGCGGCTCGCCGCTGGCGCTGGCGCAGGCCTATGAAACCCGTCGCCGCCTGATGGAAATGCACGGCTTTTCCGAAGACATGTTCGAGATCGTCGTCATCAAGACAACCGGCGACCGCATCCAGAACAAGCCGCTGAGCGAGGTCGGCGGCAAGGGCCTGTTCACCAAGGAAATAGAAGAGGCCCTTCTGGCCGGGCGCATCGACATTGCGGTTCATTCGATGAAGGACATGCCCGTCGATCAGCCCCAGGGCCTGGTGCTGGACTGTTTCCTGCCGCGCGAGGATGTGCGCGATGCTTTCCTGTCACCCCGGTACGAGCGGCTGGTTGACCTGCCGCCCGGCGCGCGGGTGGGCACCAGCAGCCTGCGACGCAAGGCTCAGATCCTGTATCGTCGTCCCGACCTCGAGGTCGTGGAATTTCGCGGAAATGTCCAGACCCGGCTGAGGAAACTGCAGGACGGCGTTGCCGATTGCACCTTTCTGGCCATGGCGGGGCTGAACCGCCTGGGAATGGAAGAGGTCGCGCGCGCCCCTGTCGGCGTGAACGAGATGTTGCCGGCCATTGCCCAGGGCGCAATCGGTATCGAACGACGCAGCACGGACGAAAAGGTGCGCGAATTGCTGATGCCGATCCACGATTTTCCCACAGGCTATCGGCTGGACGCCGAACGCGCCCTTCTGCGCGGCCTTGACGGATCCTGCCAGATGCCGATCGGGGGGCTGGCTGTCCTGCGCGATGAGACCATCCATATCCGCGGGGAAATCCTGCGCCCTGACGGGTCGGAATGCGTTGCGCATGAACTGAGCGGACCGGTTGACGACGCCACCGAACTGGGCACTGCCCTGGCACAGACCCTGCTGAAGGATGCCGGGCCGTACTTCTTTGACTGAGCATGCAACATGATGCAGGCCTGATGCCCGCCGTCGGGCCGTGCCGGGCTCAGTTTCCGGCGCTTTCCATCCGGCGTCGCGACAGGACCTCTTCCAGCCATCCGATCTTCATTTCGGGGACCGAGGCCAGCAGAAGGTCGGTATAATCGTCAAAAGGCGGTGACAGAACCTCGCTCTTGGGGCCATAGCGGACCAGCGCGCCCCGGTACATTACCGCGATGCTGTCGGCGATGGCCCTTACGGTTGCCAGGTCGTGGGTGATGAAAAGATAGGCCACGTCCTCGCGCTCCTGCAATCTCAGCAACAGCTTGAGGATGCCGTCGGCAACCAGCGGGTCCAGCGCGCTGGTCACTTCGTCACAGATGATGACGCTGGGCTTTGCGGCCAGCGCACGCGCGATGCAGACACGCTGTTTCTGGCCGCCCGACAGCTCGGCCGGGTAGCGGTCGATGAATTCGGGACCCATCTCGATATCGTCCAGCAGCTCCAGCACCCGTGCCCGCCGCGCGCGCCCTCTGAGGCCGAAATAGAACTCCAGCGGCCGTCCGATGATCGTGCCGACGGTCTGTCGAGGGTTCATGGCCACATCCGCCATCTGATAGATCATCTGCAACTGACGCAGATCGTCCTTGCTGCGCCCGCTCAACGCCGGCGACAACCTGCGCCCCTGAAACGAGACCTCGCCGGAAATTGGAGGCAGCAACCCGGTAATCACCCGCGCCAGCGTGGATTTTCCCGATCCGCTTTCGCCGACGATGGCCAGCGTCTGGCCTGGGTGCAGATCGACCGATACGTCATCCAGAACCTGCGCCCCCTTGCCGTAGCGGGCCGAGATGTTGTGCGTGCTCAGGACCGGTGTGTCGGTCAGGCCTTTCTCGTCATGCTCGATTGAGCGGACCGAAACCAGAGCGCGGGTATATTCCTCGCGCGGAGAGTTGATGATCTCGTCGGTGGTGCCACGTTCGACCATCCGCCCGTTGCGCAGCACCATGATGTCGTCGGACACCTGCGCCACCACGGCCAGATCATGGGTGATGTACATCGCGGCAACACCGGTTTCGCGAATGGCCTTCTTGATGGCGGCAAGAACATCGATCTGCGTGGTAACATCCAGCGCGGTCGTCGGTTCGTCGAAAACGATCATGTCGGGCTCGGGCACCAGGGCCATCACCGTCATGGCGCGCTGCAACTGCCCGCCCGAAACCTGGTGGGGATAGCGCAGGCCGAAGTTTTCGGGATCAGGCAACCCCAGCGCATCGAACAGCTGCACCGCGCGCCGGGCAAGCTCGCGCCGCGACCCCACGCCATGTTCAAGCCCAGCCTCGATGATCTGCTCCATCAGCCTCTTGGCCGGATTGAACGATGCCGCCGCGGATTGCGATACATAGGTGACCTCGCGCCCGCGCAGACGGCGCAGCTCTCGCAGGCCACCATCCAGGATATTGCGCCCGTTCAACCATACCTCGCCCGACAGGCGGATGGCTCCGCGCCCGTATCCCATGGTCGCCAGCCCGATCGTGGACTTGCCTGCGCCGCTTTCGCCGATCAGGCCCAGGACACGCCCCTTTTCCAGGCTCAGCGACACGTCATCGACGATCACGATATCATGGGGCCTTTCCCCCGGCGCCTGTACGGTGGCCTCGATATGCAGGTTTCGGATATCCAGCAGCAGATCAGCCACCGCGCCCTCCTTTCAGGTCGGAGGTGCGGTTCAGCACCCAATCGGCGACCAGGTTGACCGAAATGGCCAGAATGGAAATCGCCGCGGCGGGATACAGTGCCGCGTTGATGCCAAAGACGATCCCGTCCTTGTTTTCCTTGACCATTCCGCCCCAGTCGGATGCGGGCGGCTGCACGCCCAGCCCCAGGAATGACAGCGTTGACAGAAACAGCACCGCAAAGATGAACCTCAGGCCCAGCTCGGCCACCAGGGGCGACAGGGCATTGGGCAGGATCTCGCGAAAGATGATCCATATGCGCCCCTCGCCCCGCAGCCGCGCCGCCTCGACGAAATCCATGACGTTGATGTCAACGGCCACGGCCCGCGCCAGCCGGAAAACCCGCGTCGAGTCGAGCAGACCCATCACGATGATCAGCACCGGCAGGGTAACGGGCATCACCGACAGGACGACGAGGGCAAAGATCAGCGACGGAATGGCCATCATCAGATCGACCAGCCGCGACATCACCTGATCCACCCATCCGCCGATCACGGCTGCCGTGACCCCCAGGAACGACCCCAGCGAAAAGGACAACGCCGTTGCCAGCATGGCGATGAATATCGTGGTGCGGCCGCCATAGATCAAGCGGGTCAGCAGATCGCGCCCTATATTGTCGGTTCCCAGCCAGTGCGCGCTCGAGGCGGGCTCCCATACATCGCCGACAATCTCGGCCATGCCATAGGGTGCGATCAGTGGCGCAAGAATCGCCGCCAGGAAAATGGCGCCGCTCACGGCCAGACCGATCATGGCGGAAAGCGGCATTTTCATTTCGGATGCCTCAGGCGCGGGTTCGACAGGATCGCCACGACATCGGCGATCAGGTTCAGCGCGATATAGACCGCGGCAAAGATCAGCCCGGTAGCCTGCACCACCGGCACGTCGCGTTTGGCGACATGATCGACCAGATACTGCCCCATGCCGGGATAGACGAATATCACCTCGACCACCACAACGCCGACAACCAGATAGGCCAGGTTGATCATCACCACATTGACGATCGGCGAAATGGCATTGGGAAAGGCATGGCGGATGATAACCTTGAAGGCGGACAGTCCCTTGAGCTCGGCCGTCTCGATATAGGCCGACTGCATCACGTTCATGATTGCCGCCCGCGTCATGCGCATCATGTGTGCCAGAACGACCAGTGTCAGTACCGCGACGGGCAGCGCGATCGCCCTCAGCCGTTCAAGCAGAGGCATCCCGTCATAGACGGTCGCCAGAGACGGAAACCACTGATGGCGCGCGGAAAAGTAATAGATCAGAACATAGCCGATAAAGAATTCGGGCAACGAGATCGACGCCAGGCTGACCGTCGAGATCAACCGATCCGGCCAGCGGTTCCGGTAGCGGACCGACACCAGCCCCAGCGTGATCGCAAGGGGAACCGCGACCACGGCCGCCCAGAAGGCCAGGAACAGCGTATTGCCCAGACGCTCGCCGATCTGTGTCGCGATATCCTGACCGTTTGACAGGGCCGTACCCAGATCGCCGTGCATCACGCCCCAGAGCCAGCGGAAATACCGGATATATGCCGGGTCATCCAGCCCCAGGTCACGGCGCAGATTGGCCAGCGCGGTCGGCGTTGCCGACTGGCCCAGAATGCTCTGGGCGACATCCCCGGGCAGAATCTGCGTGCCGGCAAAGATCAGCACCGACACGGCCAGCAGGAGGAGGAGACCCAGCGCAATGCGCTGGGCAACCAGTTTCAGAACCATCGGCATGGCCGATCAGGCTTTACGCCAGCACTTTGCCAGGGCCATGCTGTTCATCTGTTCGCCGTTGGGGTCGTTTACCCAACCGCCAACCTTGTCGTTGGTTGCGTCGATGAAATCGTTGAACATCGGCGCGATCAAGCCGCCCTCGTTGCGCACCATGATCGCCGCCTCGCGATAGAGCGCCTTGCGCTTGACCGGGTCCAGTTCGCCCCTGGCCTCGATGATGATCTTGTCGAAATCGGGGCGGAAAAAGCGCGTGTCGTTCCAGTCGGCGGTCGAGAGATACGCCGTCGAATACATCTGGTCCTGCACGGGCCGGCCGCTCCAGTAGGATGCGGCAAAGGGTTTCTTGTTCCAGACCTCGGACCAGTAGCCATCACCCGGCTCGCGCTTGATGTCCAGGGTGATGCCGGCGGCTTTGGCGCTCTGCTGGAACAGCTGTGCCGCATCAACCGCGCCGGGAAAGGCAACATCGGATGTCCGCAGCAGGATCGAACCGGAATGACCCGATTTCTTGTAATGGAACGCGGCCTTCTCGGGGTCGTATTCCCGCTGGGGAATGTCATCCGGGAACAGCGGATAAGCGGCATTGATCGGGAAATCGTTGCCGACCGAGCCATATCCCTGAAGGATCTTGTCCACCATTTCCTTGCGGTTGATCGCCAGCTTCAGCGCCAGACGCAGGTGGTTGTTGTCGAACGGCGCCGTGTTCACATGCATGACGAACACGTAATGCCCCCGCCCGGACACGTTGCGCACCGAAACCCCGGGGATCCGCTTGACCAGCTTGACCACCTTGGGCTCGACACGGTTGATCATGTCGACCTGTCCCGACTGCAACGCCGAAAGGCGCGCCGTGGCGTCGTTGATCACCACCACCTCAACCCGGTCGGCATGGCCGCGGTTGCCGGCATCCCAGTAATTTTCGAACCGGGTGCCGACATGGCGCACGCCGGGCTGGTTTTCGGCCACCTTGTAGGGGCCGGTGCCGATGCCCGCGTCGGGTTTGTCGATGCCACCGCCCGGCTGGATCATCAGGTGATAATCGGCCATCAGATAGGGAAGGTCGGCATTGGCCTGATCCAGCGTCAGAACGACGTAATCGCCGTCCGCCTTCATGTCGGTAATGCCCTTGACGATACCCAGCGCGCCGGATTTGGAATTCTTGTCGGAATGGCGGCGCAGCGTGGCCACCACATCCTCGGGGGTGACGGCCTTGCCGTTGTGAAACTCGACCCCCTTGCGAATCTTGAATGTCCAGACCTTGGCATCGGGCGATGCCTCGACGCTCTCTGCGATGCGGAATTCGATTTCGCCCTTGGGGCTGACATCAACCAGCGGCTCGGCCCATGTGCGACCGAATTCGATCGGCACACTCGAAGCCCAGGTTGCCGGGTCCAGGCTGTTGGTGCTCTCGCCGCCCTGCAGGCCGGCACGCAGGATTCCCCCCTTCATCGCACCCGCGGCCTGTACCGCACCGGCAAGAATGGTGTTGGCCATGCCTGCGGACACGCCCAGCGCCGCCGCGCGCCCCATGAAGGCCCGCCTGTCCATCATGCCACGCGCAACCCTGTCGCCCAGATATTTCAGTTCTCTGGTCATAAGTCCAAACTCCCTGTTGTGGGGACCGTCCCATCGGCCCTCCGATTCTGCCTCGTACAGGATATGCGCGTTTGCGTGTCGGTCGCAACGGTCGTTGTCGGTTGCCCCGCCCACATGGCGGCACCCGCCTGCCCGATCGCCAGCCCTTCCCACAATATTTCGTGAATACCTGCGGGAATGGGCAGATATCACCGCCATTCCCCATTGGTGCCGCAAAATGGCCCGAATCCTTGCACATCACCTAACAGTGGCAACAACACCCGCTTTGTCTGGAGGATGGGATGAGAATTCTCGCAGTCGATGACGACACCCATATCCTGGAAATCCTGAAGGCCGTGTTGACGGATGCCGGTTATGACGAGGTAACGACCACGCCTTCGCCGCTGGACGCCCTGGAAATGGTGGAAAAGGGCGACAAGCGCTTTGATTGCCTGCTGCTGGATATCCAGATGCCCGAAATGGACGGTATCACCCTGTGCGACCGGCTGCGCCGGATCGACGGTTATGCCAGCGTGCCGATCGTCATGCTGACGGCAATGGCCGAGCGCGAATATGTCGAGCGCGCATTCAAGGCCGGTGCCACGGACTATCTGACCAAACCTTTCGACGTCTTTGAAATAACGGCCCGCCTGCGGGTGGCCGCAAAGCTGTGTGAAGCCAGCCAGGAAGTGCCAGATACCCCCGAGCCCCCAAGACCCCGCCACTATGCCTCGCGCCGCAGCAAGAGCGACGCATCGTCGCTGTCGCGTCAGGAGCTGGTCGATCTGTTCGCCGACGAGTTCAAGAAGCGCAGCCTGCTGAAAAGGGCCGGTTGAGCGCGGCATATCGGCGCGCCTTTCCGCGTTGTACATCAATCTTACGTCAATCCCCTGTCTGCAGGTGCCCATCAACGGGTATCCGTGAAAGGGCGGCCCCGGCCCCGGCGCGGTTGAAGAAACACGCCGGCACGGTGTAAGGGCATATGGCCGGCCTGCCGCTGTGGCCGCCGGTGTACCGATTTGGTGCCCCACCGACAGGAGCCGCCCGGGCGATGCCCCACAGCCTTGACCAGATCCTGCCCTCACTCGAGGCGCTCGGCCTGTGGTCCTACTGGATCATCGGTGCAGCATCCATGCTCGAGGCGTTTTTCGCCACCGGCGCCTTTGTCCCCGGTACTCTGGTTGTCGATGCCGGAGGCATGCTGGTACAACAGGGCGCCCTGGATTTCATCGACCTGCTGTGGTTTGTGGCCATTGGCTCGATCCTGGGGGCCGAGGCAGGTTACTGGGTCGGACGCCTTGCCCGGTATTATCTCAAGGAACGCTGGCAACCCGAAAAATCGCCCAGCTATCGCCGGGCCGAACAGCTTTTTGCGCGCCGCGGCGGGCTGGCCCTGGTTATCGGGCGTTTCCTGGGGCCCTTGTCAGGTCTTGTCCCGCTGGCGGCTGCCCTTTCGGGAATGGACAGGCGGCGCTTTGTGCTGTGGAACATCTTCAGCGGCTTTCCCTATGCCATCGGACATGTCGCCTTTGGCTATTTCCTGGGCGATGTCATCACGCGCCTCGGCCCCTTTGCCACGCGGGTGGCCCTGTTTGCCGCCGCGGTGGCCGTGGTCGTTGCCCTGTTGTGGTGGCTGGTCATCCGCATCGAACGGCTGTTGCCTTTCGTCCTGTCGGTGGCGCGCTCGATCGTCAGCGCAACTGCCGAGAACCCGGACATCCGCGCCTGGTCAGCACGCCATCCCCGCCTGGCCGGCCTGATCGGATCGCGTTTCGACATGCACCGTTTTGGCGGCCTGACGGCAACCCTGCTGGGGCTGGTGCTGATCTATATCTTTGCGATCTGGCTGGGGACGGTACTGGATTTCCTGATGTCGCGGGGCGTGGTGCAGATCGACACGCGGCTGGCCGAGCTGATTCATGCCTTCTGGTCGCCCGGCCTTCTGAGGTTCTTTGCCCATGTCACGGCACTGGGCGACTGGCGCGTGGTCACGCCGGTGCTGCTGGCGGTGCTGGGCCTGTTGTACCTGCATCGCCGCCTCGACCTGACCCTTGGGCTGGTCAGCGCATTGTCGGGCAATCTTGCCTCGGTCTGGCTGCTCAAGCGCATCTTCGATCGCCCGCGCCCTGAGCTGGCCTATTTCGTCGAAACCTCGGGCAGCTTTCCCTCGGGCCATGCGGCCATATCGGTCGCATTCTACGGCATGCTGTTCTACATCGCGCTGCGCCTCAGGAGGCTGGGGCCGATTTCGGCGGCGCTGCTTGCGGCGACCCTGGCATTCCTGGTGGGGCTCAGCCGAATATATCTGATCGAACACTATCTGAGCGACGTTCTGAACGGCTGGCTGGTGGGGGCGCTGTGGTTGGTGGTCGGCATCAGCATCGCCGAATGGTGGCGCGATTCGCATCCGGTCGGGCCAAGGGCGGACGCCACTGCCCTGCGACGCTCGGTCCTGCTGGGGGGTATCATACTGCTGCTGGTGTCCGGCTGGGTGGTTATGACCTACGACAAGGCCCTGAACCTGCCCCGCCCCGCCGACCGGACGGAAACCGTTTCCGACATCGCCGGTCTTTTTTCCAGCGGGCGGGTTCCCGGCACCACCGAAACCCTGACCGGCCGAAAGATCGGCCCCGTCAACGTGATCATCCTGGCCCGCAATCAGCAGATGCTTGAACAGGCGCTTGCCCGCGCGGGATGGGTCGCAGCGGCCAGACCCGGTATCGTTTCTCTGGGCCGGTCGGTACTGGCCGGTTGGCAGGGAAATGCGCAAAAGAATGCGCCGGTTGCCCCGTTCTTCTGGCAGGGGCGACCCGACGATACCGCCTTTCGCAGGATTTCGGAAAACGACACAGCCATGCGCACGACCAAGAGGCGTCACCATGCGCGCGTCTGGACGACCCCCTTTCACACCGCATCGGGCGCGCGGGTCTTTGTGGTTGCGGCAAGTTTCGACAAGGGTCTCGGCTGGAGCCTGTCCCGCCTGATCGCACCTGATGTCGATGCCGAGCGCGACCTTCTGGTCAGCGACCTGACAGCGGCAAATGTTGTTGCCCGCAAACGCACGATCCGGGTCACCCGGCCAAGGCCGATCGATTCACTGCCCGAGCTGGGGTGGTTTTCCGATGGCAAGGCCGCGCTGGTCACATTGCGCTGACACCCCTTGCCAGGGGGCCGAGGTTCAAGGCCCAAAAAGAAAATGGGCCGCAGCAGAGGCGGCCCATTTTTTCGTCGTGATGTCCCGATCAGAAAGTGGTCGAGATCTTCTGGTTCGACAGCTGCTTGCTGATGTCGCCCGACAGGTTCTTGACACCACCCGACACGGTGGCCAGAACGGCGATGCCCAGGCCGACGATGGCGGCCGTCAGCACGACCCAGTCAACGGTCACGGCACCGGATTCATCATTCTTGAAGTTCTTGAACAGTTTCATTTTGTTGCCCTCCTTCCAGGCTTTTGCTCAGTTGGTTTTCTGAATGAGCGAAGTGCGTTGAAATTCGTTCCCACCACGTCGCCTCTTCATGACCATCAACCTGCCGGGCAAATGTGCCGAAAATTTGATGAAACAATGGATTTAATTTGCTAATTTTGTTGCCGGAATTCGAAACAGTCTGGCGCAGGGCGGCCGTTATCCGACCTCGGGTTCCCGGCTGTCACAATGCCTGAGCGCATGCATTCGAGGGTCAGGTATGCAGGAACCTGACCTCATCCTCGCGCAGTGCCAGTGCCGTCAGGCACCCGGTCGCATAGGCCCCCGTGTCAATGGATATGCGGCCATCCCGCGCACTGGCCGTATCTACCACCGTATGACCGTGAACCACCCAGATGCCATCCTGCCGGGGCTGCGCATGAAAGGCCGGATGACCCCACAGCAGCGTCTTTTCCTCCTGTTCGTCCACCGGGTGGCGCGGGTCTGCCCCCGCGTGGACAACCAGGACATTTCCACTCTGAAACCGGGTTTTCAGCCCCCTCAGCCACGATTCCGTATCGCCCATTGCGGCGCGCAGCTGATCGCGGATGCCGGCCATCCTGTCGCCATTGGCCGTTTCGGTCACGCCACCCACACCAAAGCTGGCCAATGTCTGCAACCCCCCGTTCCTGATCCAGCGCCGTCCCGATCTTTCGGGCGCGTCCAGAAATTCCAGCAACATGGCCTCATGGTTGCCCATCAGGCAAGTGACATGGTCCGAGGCATCCAACGCGCGAAGGCGGTGCAGGACAGCCGCGCTCGATTCCCCCCTGTCAACATAGTCGCCGACCAGCACCAGGTCATGCGGCTGACCACGGGCATCTTCGGCGATTCTTTCCAGCAGCTGCGAAAGCAGATCGTCACGCCCGTGGATATCGCCAATCGCGTAAAGCGGGCGCACAGGCATGGGCCGCGCCGTGAATGGGGCAAGCGGCGTTTCGGCAGGTTTTCGACGAAAGAGACGTGAAAGGAGATTCATGCGGCCGGATGGATGCAGTGGATCGAGTCGCACCAATATGACATTTCTCGCCCCCGAGTGGTAGGCGCAAATCCCTCGGCCGGCAATCATCGCCTTGAGAGATCATCATATTGGCGTGACCTGCCCCCCCTTCCCGTGTCACACCCATTTTGCCAAGGGCGGCAGGCTCATCAACACCGCGTCGGGGTCGTGGCCGGTCGCCAGACCGAATCGTGTCCCGCGGTCGTAAACAAGGTTGTATTCGGCATAAAGTCCACGATGTATCAGCTGCGTGTCCTTGTCGTTCTCATCCCACGGCATGGGATGGCGCCGCCGGACGATGGGCAGAAAGGCCGGCAGAAAGGCACGCCCCACATCCTGGATGAAGGCAAAGTCGGCCTCCCAGTCGCCGGTATTGTGATCGTCAAGGAAAATGCCCCCCACACCACGCGCGCGACCTCGGTGAGGCACAAAGAAATATTCGTCGGCCCATTTCCTGAAACGCGGATAATACTTGGGGTCGTGACGATCGCAGTGGCTTTTCAGAACAGCGTGAAAATCGGCCGTGTCCTCGTCATATTCGATGCAGGGGTTCAGATCGCTGCCACCTCCGAACCACCAGGCGCGGGGGGTCCAGAACATGCGGGTGTTCATGTGCACGGCCGGACAGTGAGGGTTCTGCATATGGGCCACCAGCGAGATGCCCGAGGCCCAGAAACGGGGATCATCCTCGATCCCCGGCACCCCGCGCGCGGCCATTGCCTGGCGCGCGGCATCACCCAGGTGTCCATGAACGGTCGAGACATTCACCCCGACCTTTTCGAAAACACGCCCGCCACGCATCACCGACATCAATCCGCCGCCGGCATCGGAACCGTCTTGGGATGCGCGCCTTGTCGTGGTGACTTCGAACCGCCCGGGCCGGGCCTGCCCCATGGGGCCCGCATTCATCTCGTTTTCGATCCCCTCGAAGGCGGCAACGATTTCATCCCGCAGGTTGCGAAACCAGGCAGCCGCGCGGGCCTTGTGTTCTTCCATTGCGTCGTCTGGACGGCGATTGTCGTTGTCGTTCATTGTATCCCTTCCCTGTCATTCGATTTTGTGCCCTTCTAATACCATAGACGCTATCTGGCCACATCTCGCCCATCACAGGCAAAGGAGTCCGACCATGAAAAGCAAGGTCGCCATCATTCAGACCCCCCCGGTCCTGCTGGATATCGAGGCATCCATGGAAAACGCAATCGCCGCCCTGCACAAGGCGGCCGAGGCCGGCGCGAAACTGGCCGTTTTCCCCGAGGCCTATCTGCCGGGCTACCCGGCATGGGCCTGGCGCCTGCGACCGGGCAGCGACATGCGCCTGTCGGTAACGATTCACGAACGCCTGAGCAGAAACGCCGTCGATATCGATGGCGGAGACCTCGCGCCACTGTGCAATGCCGCGCGCGACACCGGCATGACGGTGGTCATGGGCATGAGCGAGATCGATTCGGAATTCAGCGGAGGCACCCTGTTCAACACGGTGGTCCTGATCGGCCCCGACGGCACCATCCTGAACCGCCATCGCAAGCTGATCCCGACCAACCCCGAGCGCATGGTCTGGGGGCGGGGTGACGCGCGGGGCCTGCGGGTTGTCGATACGCCGGTGGGGCGGATCGGCATGCTGATCTGCTGGGAAAACTACATGCCGCTGTCGCGCTATGCATTGTATGCGCAAAAGATGGAAATCCTGGTTTCACCGACATGGGATTGCAGCGATCGCTGGCAGGCCACGATGCGCCATATCGCGACCGAGGGGGGCTGCTGGGTGGTTTCTCTTGCGACTGCCCTGAAAGGGGACGATATCCCCGACGATTTTCCCGGCCGCGAACAACTGTTCGGTGACCCCGACGAATGGATCTGCGATGGCGACGCGATGCTGGTGGCGCCATTCGCGGCCGTCACGGCAGGGCCGCTGCATCGTTCGGCCGACATCCTGTATGGCGAAATCGATACCGACAGGGTGGCGCTGGCACGGCGCACCCTGGACGTGACCGGGCATTATTCGCGCCCCGACATATTTTCCCTGCATGTGGATCGGCGCCCCATGCCGCCCGTGGAGTTCGAGGACGACTGAACACACCCCGGCCGAACCTTCCAGTGCGGGACGCGACACAGCGTCTCGGGCAGGGTCGTGCGCTTGATGTTGCAAGCATCCCGCCTCACGCCTAGGCTCGGTGCATCTTTGCGAAATGGAGCAAGACCATGAAGCCTCTGCGCACCCTTGCCGCCGCCCTGATCGTCATGACATCGCTGCTCCCGGCCTCTGCGCAGCAACGCCAGACCGGCTCGACCGACAGCATCAAGAAGATATACGGAATCGCCGTCGATCCCGCGACGGATGGTGGCACTGTGCTGATCGCCACCCAATATGGTCTGCTCAGGGCGCGCCCGGACGGGCTGTCGGAACTGGTTCCCGCGCTCAAGGCGGCGGTCGTCTCGCTGGCGTCCGACCCCAGGAACCCGAAACACCTCTTTGCCTCGACCATCGACAGCAAGGGGGCGCCGGGCAATCTGATGGAATCGACCGATGGGGGCGTCAACTGGGCGCCGCTCAAGGGGGCGAAACCCGTGATCGTCGGCGCGCTGTCGCTGAGCCGCGCCAGGGAAGGCCGCATGATCGGGCTGGCCAGCAAGATCATGATCAGTGACGACGCCGGCAAGAGCTGGCGCGAGGTGGCCGCAACCCCGGACAAGACCTTTGCCGTGGCCCCCTCGCCCACCATTGCCGACAGGATCTATGCCGGGACCATGACCGGGCTGATGGTCAGCGACGACAATGGCGAAACCTGGCGCGATGCGGGGGCCGGAAACCAGCCAATCACCATGATCACCAGCCTTGCCGACGGCAGCCTGCTGGCATTTGCCTATTCCAGGGGGCTGTTGCGCGCGCAGGAAAGCGATCTGAAATGGTCGTTGCTGGCCGGGGGGTTCGAGGACCGCTTCATGGTCGATCTGGCGCAGAATCCCCAACGCCCGGACGAACTGTTTGCAACCTTTGACACCGGTGCCATCCTGATGAGCCGGAATGGCGGGCGCAAATGGATCAGCTTTGAGGGCAGCGACTGGGCCACCCCCGAACATATCGCCAATGGCAAGAAGCTGTTTCAACAGAATTGCCAGGCCTGTCATGGCGTGAACGGTATTGGCGAAGCCCCGGGAAACCCCGGTGCCAAGGACAAATATGGTTTCAAGGCTCCGGCACTGAACAATGATGCTCACGCCTGGCACCACAGCGACAGGGGCATATTCGCCACCATCAGCAAGGGCTCGCCCCGGAACAAGCGGATGGTCGCCTTCAGCATGCGCCTTTCAGACGACGAGATCAGGGACATCATAGCCTATATCAAGACATTGTGGAGCCTGCGCTCGCTGGCCTGCCAGGGTGCGCGGCACATGGGCTGCCAATAGGGGGCTCTCTGCCAACAGCGCCACGGCACCTGGCGGCCCGCGGCCTTTTTCACGGGTTCTACAGGCGGATCAGAACGACCCCGGCAACGATCAGCACCGCTGCCGCCAGCTTGCCCCGGTCGGGACGTTCGCGCAACAACACGAGGCCCAGCAGGACGGCGAACAGGACGGAACTCTCCCTCAGGGCGGCGACCAGGGCGATCGGGGCCCGGGCCATGGCCCATACGGCGATTGCATATGCACCATAGGAAGCGGCACCCGCGATGATCCCGGCGCGCCATGATGGCCAGTCACGGCTGACCACGACTCGCCCGCGGTGCCAGACGGCCCAGGCGGCAAACAGCATCCCGTCCATCAGAAACATCCAGGCAACGAACTGCCCCGGCTGACCGGAAAGCCGGGCGCCGCTGCCGTCAACCAGGGAATATCCGGCCGTCATGGCGGCCGAGGCCAGTGCGAACGGCAGCAATGCGCGGGATTCGCCATGCGAAAACACCCCGCGCGCCATCAGCAGGATCCCTCCTCCGACCAGCAGGATCGCAATCAGATCGAGCGACTGCAGCCTCTCGCCAAGGGCCAGGAACCCGATGATGGCCACAAGCATCGGCGCCGCCCCGCGTGCAATCGGATAGACGCGTGACAGGTCGCCCCGCTCGTAGGCAAGGGTCAGAAAGGCCTTGTAGGCCGAATGAAACACCATCGAAAACACCAGCCACGGCCACAGCCGGCGCGCAGGGAAAGGCAGGGTCAGCGCGATCAGCAGACCCATCATTCCCTGCGCGCTGGACATCACGAACATCGCCCTCAGCTTGTCCGAGCCGACCTTGATGACCGCGTTCCACGAAGCATGCAGAAAGGCCGCAAACAGAACGGCGAGAAAGACCCCGCCGCTCATGCTGTCAGGCCGGCGGCACCTTCGTGGCGCAGCAGGAAAATCTTGGTTTCCACCCCCTGACCGCCGGAATAGCCGCCGAGACCGCCAACACCCACGACCCTGTGGCAAGGGATGATGATGGGCACCGGATTGGCGCCGCAGGCCCGCCCGACGGCCTGGGGCGAAGCACCGACATAGTCGGCGATTTCGCGATAGCTGCGGGTGTGGCCATAATCTATCGAGAACATCGATTCCAGAACCGCATGCTGAAACGGTGTCGCCGGAAAGGCGAGCGGCAGATCAAACCGCGCCAGCGCACGGTCGAAATATGCCTCGAGCTGGGCGCGCGCCTCGTTCAGCAGGGCGGTGGCATCACGGGTCGGCTGCCTGCCCCATGAAAGCCGGGTGACCACCTCGTCATCCCCGGTTACGGTCAGCCAGCCAACTGGCGTGTGAAATGACAGACTGCCCAACGGCCCCTCCATGCACGACGGTCAGACTAGGGCGCGCCGAAGGCAGAATAAACCCCGAAATCAGGGCGGCAATCAATCCTTGCGGAAATACTTTTTCTCGCGCGGCTTGCCGTCCCAGCCCGGTTTTCCCCTGGGCTTGTCGTCGAAACGTCTGGCATTGCCGTCGCGCTCGCCCTTGTTGTGGGGGCGGCCCTTGTCGGCGCGGTCGGTTTCGCGGTGTTCCCATTTCTTGAGCAATGCCGCCGCAAACCTGTCGCGCCCGATCTTGCCTTCGTGGCACCAGACACAGGAGACCATGTTGCCATCGGTTTCCTCGACAGCCATCCTCATCGATCCGGCCGTCAACACCACGAGATCACCTATTTCAAAACCAGACATCTACACGACCTTCCTTGGCATTACTGGGAAAAACCTCGGCCATGGCGAAAACCGCAGTCACGGGAATCATCTCGGCCAAGGGTACAACGCCGCCTTTGCGGTTGGGCCCCTATACAGGGTGGCGCAACCCATTGTAACCCCGAATACGCATTGCGTTGCGTCGGCCCACCCATGTCAGGGCAGGGAATGCAGGATCAGGCCCGTACCTTCTGGCGGCCGTTTCGTCGGCCCCGGCCATTGTCGCGATCGTCGCGGATTTCCGACGCGCCGGCCATCAGCTCGTCCACAAACTGGCTGAGCAGCTGATAGCGCCCCGACACCCCTGCCTTGCGATAGATCGCGTTACTCTGTGCCTTGACCGTGCCCTCCGAGGTGTTGCGCAGCGCGGCAATTTCCTGTGTGGACAGGCCCTTGACCGCGAACCAGGCGACGTCGCGCTCGGCAGGGGTGAGGCCCCATTCCTCGAACCGTTCTTCCAGCAGCTCGGCGAACGCCCCCGAGGCGGCCCGCAGCTGGTCATTCAACCGACGCGACTGTGCCTGTGTCTTGACCAGCGCGACAGCCCCCAGAACGACCCCCAGGATCAGGCCGATGGCCGCGCCGATTTCGATGAGTTCACGGAATTCCCACGCAATCGGGCGCGAGCGCAGGCCGATATAGCTGACCGTGATGTCCCAGACAAAAAACGAGGCGCAGAGAAACTGCACCACGAAAACCGTGCGAATGAACCAGGGCTTGGTCAAGAGGCGATCCCTTTTTACCCTTGCTGCCGACAAAAACGATTATGGGCGCACGATGCACCCTGCGCAACAGGACTGATCATGAGGCGTCCACGCCATCGATCAATGCAGCACCGGCCGGCAACCGATCTGAAAAACCGCCTGCAGGCCGCTGGCAATAGATCGGCAAAATGATGGCTGACCGGGGCCTAGTCACTGCTGTCGCCCCCGTCACCATCGCCGCCGTCACCGCCGCCATGGCCCCCGTCGCCACCGCCGCCGCCGGCATCGCCTCCGTCACCGCCGCCATCGCCCTTGCCGACGTCCTGCCCGCCGTTGTCCTTGAGATCGCTTTTGGCGCTGTCCTCGGGGTTGAGCAGGCCCGTGGCCTCTTGCTTCTTGTCCTTTCTGGAATCCTCATCCGTCTTTGCGGCGCCGGATCTGGTCGGCTCCCAATAGTCGCGCAGGATTTCCCCCGAGTTCGGGTTAAAGACCAGCTCGCGCTTGTAATCCTTGCTCTGGGCGGTGATACGCACACGCCCCAGCCAGGTACGGCTGATCTTGAGATTGCCAAATCCCTGCTGCCTGAGCTCGGAAACAAACCTTTGCTGGACTGTCGTCTGTCCGAAAACCGGGGCCGCACCGATTGCGGTGACCACGGCGATTGCCAGGATTGTAGTGCGTCTCATTTCCTGCGCCCTCCTTGTGGGGCCATTCGGGTTTTGCCCGACCGCGACATGAACAATATCGCGGCCGGGCCTGTTTACTCAACCTTCCTTCACGGGGGTGCGCAGGGTTTCACACCCCTGTGAAAGGAAGGGGCCTTTCGGCCTGACCTGTTACATCACCCTGCATCGCATGCGGGCGGTCGGAAATGCTCCGCCCGACACGCAACGCAGTTCCTGCCGGTCGGCGCATATTGCAGGCGCCGACCGTTATCCTGCCTCAATCGTCGGACTGCCCGTCGCCTGAATGGCCGCCGTCATCGCCGCCGCCCTTGCCACCGTTGCCACCGCCGTTGCCGCCGCCAGCATTACCACCCTTGCCGCCATCGTCACTGCCCTTGCCGCCGCCGGCGTTGCCGCCTTTGCCACCTTTGCCGCCATGGTCGCTGCTGCCCTTGTCGCCGCCCTTGCCATCATCCGAGGACGCGCCCATGTCATGGTCCTTGCCATCGTCCTTGTGGGTATCGTCGTCCGCCTTCTTGGGGTTGTTGTTTTTCTTGGGCGGGGTCGTCGTTGTCGTGGGCTTTCCCTTTCCACGTACCGTCGAATCGGAAACGATCTGCCCTGTTTTCCGGTCGATCGTCAGTGTCCGGGTTTCGATTCCGCGTTTGGCCACCACGTTCAGAAGGTTGCCAGATGTCGAAAATGAAACCTTGGTATAGCCCTGGTTTGCCAGTTGCGCCTTGATTCCCTGACGCATCCCCTTGCCAGTGGTTGTCGGCGTTGTCGGAACCGCCCCCATGACCGTCTGGTCGGATATGACCGAGCGCGCCACCATGTCGATAGCGATGGTGCGTGTCTCGGCACCGCGCACGGCCGTGACGGTCAGGACGTTACCGCTGCGCGAATAGGTGATCGAACTGTAGCCTTGGCCAGTCAGCTGCTGTGTGACGCTGTTGCGAACAATCCCGGCCGACGCCGCGGTCGCACCCACCATGAAAACCGCAACGGCCAGCGAAATTGCTGTCTTTTTCCCAATATACATGAACCGATTCCCTTGCTCTGCATGTGCCGGATTTTCCATGCGGGCAGAATTGGGGACGGCGCGTCATCTGGCAATTGTACTGGGGGTTATGCGTGGGCCGCTAAACTGGTGAGCTAGGCGCATAAACCCCAGTTTAGGCCCCGTATCGCGCGGCAGGCTCAACCACCCGTGTTGATCTCGACGCCCAGCGCCTTGGCCACGGTAAAGATGTCCTTGTCGCCGCGGCCACACATGTTCATCACGATCAGATGGTCGGCAGGCAGCTCTGGCGCAATTTTTGCCACATGGGCCAACGCGTGGCTGGGTTCGAGTGCGGGAATGATTCCCTCGGTTTCGCAGCTCAGCTGAAAGGCCTGCAACGCCTCGGCATCGGTGATCGCCACATACTCGGCGCGGCCCGTTTCGTGCAGCCAGCTGTGTTCGGGGCCGATGCCGGGATAGTCGAGGCCAGCCGAGATCGAGAACCCTTCAAGGATCTGCCCGTCATCATCCTGCAGCAGATAGGTGCGGTTGCCATGCAGCACGCCGGGGCGCCCGCCGGTCAGGCTGGCGCAGTGCTGCATCTTTTCGTCAACGCCCTTGCCGCCGGCCTCGACCCCGATGATGCGCACGTCCTTGTCATCGAGGAACGGATAGAACAGGCCCATCGCGTTCGAGCCCCCGCCGATCGCAGCAACCAGCGTGTCGGGCAGACGGCCCTCGGCCTGCATGATCTGTTCGCGCACTTCCTTGCCGATGATCGACTGGAAATCACGCACCATCGCGGGATAGGGGTGCGGGCCGGCCACCGTGCCGATGCAGTAAAAGGTATCGGCGACATTGGTCACCCAGTCGCGCAGCGCGTCGTTCATCGCATCCTTGAGCGTCCCGCGCCCCGATGTGACCGGCACCACCTCGGCCCCCAGCAGACGCATGCGAAAGACGTTGGGCGCCTGACGTTCGACATCATGGGCACCCATGTAGACCACACATTTCAACCCGAACTTGGCGCAGACGGTTGCCGTGGCAACGCCATGCTGGCCCGCGCCGGTTTCGGCGATGATGCGTGTCTTGCCCATGCGCCGCGCCAGCAGGATCTGGCCCAGCACGTTGTTGATCTTGTGCGCGCCGGTATGGTTCAGCTCGTCCCGCTTGAGATAGATCCTGGCACCGCCAAGACGCTGCGTCAGACGCTCGGCAAAATAGAGCGGGCTGGGACGGCCGACATAATGCTTCCACAGGTCGTCCATCTCGGCCCAGAAGCTGTCGTCGGTCTTGGCCTTTTCGTATTCCTCTTCCAGCGAAAGGATCAGCGGCATCAATGTCTCGCTGACGAAGCGTCCGCCGAAGATACCGAAACGGCCCTTTTCGTCGGGACCACCCATGAAGCTGTTGAACAGATCCTGTGACACTCTTCAAACCCCCTTGGCGGCATGCAGGAAAGCCGCGATTTTCTGTTCGTCCTTGACGCCCGGCGCGCTCTCGACGCCCGAGCTGACATCGACCTGATCGGCCCCGGTCAGGCCGATGGCCTGGCCCACATTGTCGGGGGTCAGCCCGCCCGCCAGCATCCAGGGTAGCGTCCAGCGGCGATTTGCGATCAGCCGCCAGTCAAAAGTCAGGCCATTGCCACCAGGCACGGTTGCATTGCGTGGCGGCCGGGCATCGACCAGCAACTGATCGGCCACCCGGGCATATTCGTCAAGCTGGGGCAGATCGGCCGCGTCCGCGATGCCCACCGCCTTCATCACCGGCAGACCGGTACGCTTGCGGATTTCCGCCACTCTTTCCGGTGCCTCGTGACCATGCAGCTGGAGCATGTCCACCGGAAGGTTGGTTGTCAGCCGATCCAGGAAAGCATCGTCCGCATCGACGGTCAGGGCCACCTTGCAAACGCCCGGCGGGACCTCGATCATCAGCTCGCGCGCCTTGTCGAAAGGCAGATTGCGGGGGGATTTCCCAAAGAAAACGAACCCCATATAGGCCGCCCCCCCCTGTGCCGCCGCGCGAATCCCGGCGCTGTCAGTCAGGCCGCAGATCTTTACCTTCATCATACCGATCCCGTCAGAGGCACATCATTCGAGCAGGGCAAGAACGTCATCCTTGCCCTCGCCCGCCTTGTCGCGCAGACCCTGCAATTCACGCTCCATCTTGCCGATTTCACGTTTGCGCCGGGCGGCCTCGGCCCGGTGGCGGTATTCGCGGATATATTCCAGAACAAAGCCGATCAGCAGACCGACGATGATCGACCCCAGGATCACCAGAAACAGCGGGAGTTCATAGGCATTGGGAAGCGGCAGAAAGGGGGCCAGCTCGTCAGGGACGACATGCAGGGTCACCGTATCGCGATTGGCCAGCGACACGACGACAAGAACGATCCCGACCACGGCCAGGAAAAGATAGCGAAGGGTGCGCAACATGGCGGCCTCTGTCGATGTAGATGGGTCAACCGCCGTTCAGGCGATCCCGCAGCAGTTTGCCGGTCTTGAAGAACGGCACGTATTTCTCTTCGACCTCGACCGATTCGCCGGTTCGGGGGTTTCGGCCCACTCTCGCATCGCGCTTCTTTACTGAAAAGGCGCCAAAGCCGCGCAGTTCCACCCGGTTGCCATTGGCCATGGCCTCGATGATCTCGTCAAAGATCGTCGAGACGATACGTTCGACATCTCGTTGATAGAGATGCGGGTTTTCCTCGGCAATTTTCTGGACCAGTTCTGATCTTATCATGCATTTGCCCTCCGAATTGCGCGCTTCCCGCCGGATTGGGCGGGGCGGAAACCCAACATTACACATTGTTTCGAGTTTGGCAGAAAATCGCGTCTCAGGGAATAGAGCATGACCCCCAAGCTGGTTGAAATTCGGTTGTAACGCCCTGCTTGCACGTCTGTTTTCATTCTGCATGCGTCCGGCCGCCGTTTCGGATGGCGCTGTCTGCGGATGAATCGCAGGCCAGAACATCTACCTTGCAGGTGATTCGCCACCCTCACGCGCCCCGTGTGAATGCGAAACGGCCCCTGCGGGGGCCGTCTGCGATATCATTCATGTCCTGATCCCGGCTACCGGGTCACGCCTTGTCCTTGCTCTTGAGCGCGGCACCCAGGATATCGCCCAGGCTGGCGCCCGAGTCGGACGAGCCGTATTGCTTGACGGCCTCTTTTTCCTCGGCGATCTCGCGGGCCTTGATCGACAGACCCAAACGGCGCGAGTTGCGGTCGATATTGGTGATGCGGGCGTCCACCTTGTCGCCAACCGAGAACCGCTCGGGACGCTGCTCGGAACGGTCGCGCGAAAGGTCCGAACGACGGATAAAGCTCTTCATGCCGTCATATTCGACCTCGATACCACCATCCTCGATCTTGGTGACGGTGACTGTCACCACATCGCCACGCTTGACGCCCGAGGTCGCCTCGGCAAACGGGTCGCCTTCCAGCGCCTTGATCGACAGGCTGATGCGTTCCTTTTCGACGTCGACATCGGTGACCACGGCCTTGACGATATCGCCCTTGCGATAGTCTTCCATGGCTTCCTCGCCGGAACGATTCCAGTCCAGATCGGACAGGTGAACCATGCCGTCGATACCGCCTTCGAGGCCGATGAACAGGCCGAATTCGGTGATGTTCTTGACCTCGCCTTCGACCTCGGTGCCCACGGGGAATGCCTTCTTGAAGTTTTCCCACTGGTTGCCCTGGGTCTGCTTCAGGCCAAGGCTGACGCGGCGCTTGGCCGTGTCGATTTCCAGGATCATCACGTCAACCTCTTGCGAGGTGGAAACGATCTTGCCCGGATGCACGTTTTTCTTGGTCCAGGACATTTCCGAGACGTGGACAAGGCCCTCGACGCCGGGTTCCAGCTCGACGAATGCGCCATAGTCGGTGATGTTGGTCACGCGGCCCTTGTGGACAGTGCCCAGCGCGTATTTTTCCTCGACATGGGTCCAGGGATCTTCCTGCAGCTGCTTGAGGCCCAGGCTGATGCGCAGGGTTTCCTTGTTGATCTTGACGATCTGCACCTTGATGGTTTCGCCGATCGACACGATTTCCGAAGGGTGGTTGACGCGGCGCCAGGCCATGTCGGTGACGTGCAGCAGGCCGTCCACGCCACCCAGATCGACGAATGCGCCGTATTCGGTGATGTTCTTGACCACGCCTTCGACGACGTCGCCTTCGTTCAGCTTGCCGACGATCTCGGCGCGCTGTTCGGCACGGCTTTCTTCCAGGATGGCGCGGCGGGAAACAACGATGTTGCCACGGCGGCGGTCCATTTTCAGAATCTGGAAGGGCTGCTTGATGCCCATCAGGGCAGACGCATCGCGTACGGGGCGCACATCGACCTGGCTGCCGGGCAGGAAGGCCACGGCACCGCCGAGATCGACGGTAAACCCGCCCTTGACCCGGCCAAAGATCGCGCCTTCGACGCGCTCGTCATTGGCGGCAGCTTTTTCAAGGCGGTCCCAGGCCTCTTCGCGGCGGGCCTTGTCGCGGCTGATGACAGCCTCGCCACGGGCGTTCTCGACGCGCTCAAGATAGACCTCGACGGTATCGCCAACCTCGATTTCGGGCGGCTCGCCGGGATTTGCAAATTCTTTCAGATCGACACGGCCTTCCATCTTGTAGCCGATATCGATGATGGCCTGTCCGTTTTCGATGGCGATGACAGTGCCTTTGACGACGCTCCCCTCCTGGGGGGTGTCCAGTTCGAAGCTCTCGTTCAGGAGGCTTTCGAATTCTTCCATGGTCGCAGTTGCAGACATGTAAACAGATATCCTTTTCAGTTCGTTTTGCGGGCCAGGTGGTTGTCTCCACCGGTCTTTCGGTTGGTTGGGTCAGAGATGGGAGCCCGAACAGGCAAGAACCAAAGAGGGCCGGTGCTAGTCCCGACCCTGCCCGATTCTTTTTGTTATATGCGCTACCGCCTCGGCGACAGCCGCGTCTATAGACAAATCCGTCGTATCTAGCAAGAGCGCATCAGCGGCCGGGCGCATGGGGGCCACGTCGCGCCCCGCATCGCGGGCATCGCGCGCGCGAAGATCGGCAAGCACCTCGTCAAGGGTGGTTTCGGCACCGCTCGCGCGCAGCTCGTCATAGCGGCGGCGGGCGCGCACCTCGTCGGATGCGGTGACATACAGCTTGGCCTCGGCCTCGGGGCAGATCACGGTGCCGGTGTCGCGCCCGTCCAGCACCGCGCCGCCTTCGCGCCGGGCGAAACGGCGCTGGAAATCGACCAGTGCCGCCCGCAGCTCGGGGATGGCGGCAACTCTTGATGCGGCAGCGGCAACTTCGGCGCTGCGCAGGTCGGGGGCGCGCAGGTCGTCGGGCGTCAGGCTTTCGGCCGCTTCGACCGGATCCATCCCCGCCAGCACCTTGCGGCCCGTGGCGCGATACAAAAGACCGGTGTCGAGATGGGCAAAGCCGAAATGATCGGCCACGGCGCGCGCAATGGTGCCCTTGCCGGCCGCCGCCGGGCCGTCGATGGCAACAGTGAATTTCATCGCGCCGCCTTGCCGCGCAGGCGCCGCAGCAGGCCGACGGCAACCATCACCACCAGGATAAAGAACACCACGAACTTGCCCTGCGTCATCAGGCTGGCGGCCGCGACATTGGCCTGCGTCAGCCCGTCAACGCCGCCCGACACCAGAATGGCAACACGAAAGTTTTCTGCCGCATCAAACCCGCCATAAAGCAGGGGCAGGACGATGATCGCCACCCGCCAGGCCAGTGCCGGGCGGCGGTAGAGCTGCCACAGCGTTGACATGAAGGAAACGGTCAGGAATATCAGAAAGGTCATGTCCAGCGCAAACCACCGCGTCAGGTAATAGCTTTGCCCGGCGCGCGGCAGCGCCGACAGATATTCACGCGCATCTGCCAGCGAATAGCCAAGCGGCCGCAGGTCGAACAGCGGCAACCCGCCGGTATAGGCGGCCAATCTGGGCTCGGTTGACAACAGCAGAACGGCATACAGCCCGGCCATGATGGCCAGCACGGCCCAGTAAAGCAGCTTCATCATATCCCCCTATCGGTTCCGGCGCACGATCTGCGCGCCGAGATCCCTCATCAACCCCTCGAACACCGGAAAGCTGGTTGCGACCGGCCCGCCGTCGTCGATCGACACCGCCCTTTGCGCAGCCATGCCAAGGCACAGGAACGACATGGCGATGCGGTGGTCCAGATGGGTCGCGACCGTGGCACCACCCGGCACGGCATCGGGGCCGCCACCATGCACGACCATGCCGTCCTCTTCCTCGTCCACCTTTACACCATTGGCGCGCAGCCCCTCGACCATCGCCGTGATGCGGTCGGATTCCTTGACGCGCAGCTCGTGAATGCCGCGCATGATCGTTTCGCCCTGCGCAAAGGCGGCCACGACCGACAGGATCGGGTATTCGTCGATCATGCTGGCCGCGCGTTCGGGCGGCACGGTGATGCCCCTGAGCTCGGGCGAAAAACGCGCATGCAGATCGGCGACCGGCTCGCCCCCCTCGATACGTTCGTTTTCATAGGTCAGGTCGGCACCCATTTCGCGCAGGGTCGTGAACAGCCCCGCGCGCGTGGGGTTCAGCCCTATTCCCGGCACCACCACATCTGAGTCAGGCACGATCAGCGCCGCACAAACCGGAAAGGCGGCCGAGCTGGGGTCGCGCGGCACGGCGATGGTCTGGCCGGTCAGTTCCGGCTGGCCCGTCAGGGTGATGACCTGCCCCTGATCGGTGACCTCGGTGGTGATTTCGGCGCCAAAGCCCGCCAGCATGCGTTCGGTATGATCGCGCGTCGGGGTCTTTTCGATCACCACCGTCTGCCCCGGCGCGTTCAGCCCCGCCAGCAGCACCGCCGATTTCACCTGGGCCGAGGCCACCGGGGTTTCATAGCGCACCGGCACCGCATCCTGCGCGCCGACCAGCGTCAGCGGCAGCCGACCGCCGCTGCGCCCATAAGCGCGCGCGCCGAACAGCGCCAGCGGGTCGGTGATCCGGCCCATGGGGCGCGAGCGCAGGCTTGCATCGCCCGTAAACGTCGCGTTGATCGGTGTCGTGGCCATCGCCCCCATGATCAACCGCACGCCGGTGCCCGCATTGCCGCAATCAATCACATCCTCGGGTTCGGCAAAACCACCGACACCAACACCATGCACGCGCCATTCGCCCTCGCCCAGACGCTCGACCTCGGCACCGAAGGCGGCCATGGCCCTGGCGGTATCCAGCACGTCCTGGCCTTCCAGCAGGCCAGTGATCCGCGTTTCCCCGACGCTGAGCGCACCGAGAATCAGCGACCGGTGGCTGATCGACTTGTCCCCCGGGATCTGCGCCACGCCTTTCAGCGGTGCTGCGCGACGCGATGTCATGGGAATCGGGGTGCCGTGGGCTGACATGATCTTTTCCTGTGCTTTGTTCTGGCAATGCTATAAAGGGTGGGGAAAGGGGAATCCACTCGACATTTTCCCGACATGTCCGCGCTTTGCGGCGGTTTTGCCAGGGGATGCGCGCGAATCCCTTGACGCCAACTGCGCATGCCCCTAAAGAGGCGTCTCGAATTTCCGCTGTGCCGCGCGCGCGGCGCAACCGCAAGCCGTAACCCAAGGACCCTGAACATGTCTCGCCGTTGTGAACTGACTGGTAAGGGCGTGATGGTTGGCAACAATGTCAGCCACGCCAACAACAAGAACAAGCGCCGCTTTCTGCCCAACCTGAACGAAGTGACCCTTCAGTCCGAGGTTCTGGGCCGCTCGTTCAAGTTCCGCATCTCGGCCGCAGCGCTGCGCACCGTCGATCACCGCGGCGGGCTGGACGCCTTTCTGATCAAGGCCAAGGACAGCGAGCTGTCCGAAAAAGCGCTGAAGGTGAAGAAAGAGATCATCAAGGCGCAAGCGGCCGCGGCCTGAACCCCCGGCTTGCCAAGGCAGATTGCAACGGCCCGCCCGACAGGTGCAGGGCCGTTTTTGCGTGTTCCTGTCAGGTGACCGGCCGTGGCCAGTACGCGTGATTGATCACTCGCGCCCGCTGCAGGCCTTTTCGGCGGCTTCTCCCCATTGCCGATAACGCTGCCAGAATACCGCATGGCGCGCGTTGTCCGACTGGCGAATCCGCTGGGCCTTTTGCGGGTTTCGGAAAAAACTGGCCGCCAGACGCTGGTCACGGGGTTCGAGACGCTGATTGGCGACCTGCTGGATGCAGGCGCACAGCCGAACGGTGACCGCAGGGCGGGCGGATTTCAGGCAGGCCTTGCGTATCAGGTCGCTGGCGGGCGCCGAACCTGCCATCGTGACCAGAACAAGGCTGGAAAGAACCGCTGTTTTCATGTGCCGACATCGTTCCTGCTGCTCAGTATACAGAATAGCATGCGTGCAGGCCCCGAGAAAGGGCATCAGAAATAGCGCACCAGTTTCACCGTCAACCGGGTTGCCGGGCGGGCGTAAATCCCCGAGCCGGGCGCGGTCTCGCGCCCTCCGAATTCGCTGCCGTTGCGGCCAAATGGTCGGCTCGCAGCGAACAGGATATCGGTATTGTCGCCCAGCGAATAATCGAACCGCAGATTGAGCAGCACGCTGCCGTCATTCAGGCTGAACAGCGCGGTTGGGGATGCCGACAGATCGGGGTTCAGCTCGACCCGCCCGCCCAGCGCCGCGAAATCCCGCCCCATGACAAAGACCTGGCCGGTCGCGCTGCGCTTGAGCAGGTCCGCCGGCAACAGGGATAACGGCACCCCCGGGGCGACCCCGAAACCGTTGTGATAGATTTCGGCAAACCATGACATGTTTCGCCCCGCCAGCGTGCCGAAACTGGAAATGTTGACCAGCCAGCTTGGTCGCCCGGCCCCGCCGGCCAGTTTCCAGCCGATGTACTGGGCGTTCCAGCTGGCACCACCCAGCGCACCCGCCAACCCCACGCTGCCGGCACTGTCGCCCCGGTCGCGGGCAAACATGGCCGACAGATCCAGCGCGCCCACCAACGTCTTGCCGCGCACGGCATAGGTCGAATTGGCAAACGCCACCGGACCACCGGGCACCAGCGGTCGCGGCAGGGCAATGGCCTGAATATCGGCCCCGCTGTCAAACAGGTACTGGGCATAGATCATGTCTGCCCCTGGCTTGTAAGTGGTATCCACCGCATCCGGCGGAAATGGCGCCACGATGTCGGCCGGGTGGAACACGATGCCGCTGCCCCAGGTAATGGCCTGCCTGCCGATGCGCAGCACCAGGTTCGGCCCTGCATAACCCAGAGACAGGCGGTCGATCCTGCCCGCGATCAGGGTTGTCGCGTCCTGCCGCCAGGTCTGGCCGAGGTCGAACAGCGTCGCGGGCGGCACGGGCGGAAAACTGGCCGCCAGGGCCGTGCGATAGCCCACATCGCTTCCGCGCCGGGCCGTGATCACGCCTTGCAGTTCGATCCTGAAATCACCCAGGGTCTTTTCATGGATCAGTCGCACCCCGGCACCAGTCGCCTGGTGCGAGGCATAGCCCAGCGCCGCGTCCAGGCTGGTTGCGGTTGCCCATGCCCGACCTGAAGAAAGCTCGGTCCGCAACCGCAGCCCATCGGCCGCAACAGGGCCGGGCATGATCGCCGCGACCAAAAGCGCCACCAGCCATGCCTTGCGCATGCGCCCGGCGACCACCGCCTTGCCTCGGTTAACTCCGTTCATCGCTTGCGATCCTCCCATCCAGCAACTCGATATGTCGCTTGCTGTGTTCCATCACCCGGGGGTCGTGGGTGCCGATCACGAATGTCGTCCCGAACTCGCGGTTCAGACGATACATCAGCTGAACCAGCTCTTCCGTGGTTTTCGAGTCCAGATTCGCGGTTGGCTCATCCGCCAGCACGATGCTGGGACGCGCAACCAGGGCGCGGGCCACGGCGACGCGCTGCTGCTGCCCACCCGAAAGCTGGGCAGGGCGACGGTTCTCGAGCCCCTCGAGCCCGACCTCGCGCAGGATTTCACGCGCCCTATCACGCCGTTCGGCAGAAGGCATGCCATGGAGTTCAAGGACGAATTCGATATTTTCACGTGCCGACAACACCGGAACCAGATTGTAGGCCTGAAAGACGAAACCGACCTTGTTCAGGCGCAGATCCGACAATTCCGATTTCCCCATTCCGCGCAGCGACTGCCCGTCGATCACTACCTCGCCCGAGGTTGGCGTATCCAGCGCCCCGACCATGTTCAGAAGCGTCGTCTTGCCCGACCCGCTGGGCCCGGCAAGGGTTGCGAAATCTCCGGGCATGATGTCCAGATCGACATCGCGAAGGGCATGGACCTGCAACTCGCCACTTCCAAAGATCTTGTTGACGCCCCTGCAACTCACGATCGGTTCTGTCATCATCTGCATCCTTTCTAGGTCGTCTGCCGCATGACCTCGACCGGGCTTGCGCGCGAGGCCCGCCATGCCGGCCACAACGCCACCGCGATTCCGAGCAGCCAGATCGCCAGCGAGAATTCGAAAAAGGCCCGCCCGTCGAATTTCGGAAACAGGATCTGCCCGCCCTGCACCAGCTCCAGCCCCTTGGCAAAGGCCGACAGGTCGATCCCGTCGCGCGCAGCCCAGATCGTTGCCGCCGCGATGATGGCGCCCACGACCACGCCAAGACCGATCAGCAGGGTCGATTCCATCGTCACCATGATCAGGATCAGCCGCGGTTTCATGCCCAGGGCCTGCAACAGTCCGAATTCATGGGTGCGCTCGAAAACGGCCATCAGCTGCGTGTTGACGATACCAATGGCCATCAGGGTAAACACCACCGCCAGCCAGATATAGATGAACCCGCCCATGAACGCATTTGTCGCCGCGAGAAATGGCGACAGTTTCTTCCACGACCGCACATCCAGGGCAGGTGCCGCCTTTTGCAGATCAGCGATGACCGGGGCAAGATCGGCCTCGCGCGGTATGGTAAAGACGATCTCGGCAATCTGACCGGACAGGCCGAGAAATTCCTGTTCTGCCTTGCGCCCGGTAAAGACATAATAGTCCTCGGTCTGCTGGTCGGCATCATAAAGACCGACAATGTCAAAGGACTGCTGCGCCAGCTTGCCGTCAGCACCCTGTGACATCAGGATCACCCTTCGGCCCAGCCCGGTTTTCAGGCGGTCCGCCAGGTGCTGCCCGATGACCACGCCATCGTCGCGCGGACCGGACAGATACCGCCCTGCAACAACCTTGCCCGGAATCGAGGAAACCTTGCGCTCGGATTTCGGATCGACCCCGACCACCATGACGGGCAGGGTCTTGTATTCGCTTTGCACGACAGCGGGCACGACCAGTCGCATCGCCCATGACGCGATGCGCGGATCATCCAGCGCTGCGCGTAGCGT
Organism: Alphaproteobacteria bacterium; assembly: GCA_030148665.1. GTDB lineage: Bacteria > Pseudomonadota > Alphaproteobacteria > Rhodobacterales > Rhodobacteraceae > UBA5972. Next base: position 17,140 of record JASBSZ010000029.1, on the reverse strand, counting down.
CGCATCCGGCGGCGGCATCAGCTTTTCCACGCCGGGGTCGTCCATGTAGCCCGGCGCATGGATCTGCCCCTGCCCCAGCAACAGTTTCAGCGTCGTGTCCTTGCTGGCCTGGGTCCAGGCCTCGAGAAAGGAATTGAAGGCCAGTACCGACCACAGCCCGACCGACACCACGATCAGCGTGATCAACGTGCGGCGCGGGTTGCGCCACAGGTTACGCCAGGCCAGGGGGGCGAATATGCGCAGCGTATCAATCATGCGTTCATCGCCTTGACCGGTTCCAGTCCCAGAACCCGCCGATAGGGGATGATCCCGGCAATCGCTATCAGCAGGATGATCGCGCTGGGGCCGGCCAGCACCCGAAACGGTGTCATGCGCGGATAGATGCGCGGCGGCAGGCCCCATTGCGAAAAGATCTGCTGCATCCCCTCGAACGTGACGCCGACACGCCCGAAATACCAGGCAAGCCCCATGCCCAGGACAATGCCGATTCCGGTGCCGACCAGGGAAAGAAAGATGATCTCCATCCAGACCATCCGCCCGATCTGCCCCGGCTTCATGCCCACGGCCAGAAGCACCCCGAATTCACGGGTGCGTTCCAGTACCGACATGTACAGCGTGTTCAGGATGATGAACACGACCACGATGACCAGCGTGCCGTACATCAGCGAGGCCGTGGTCATGTCCAGCGTGATCGCCTGTTTGACCGCGGGCTGCAGCTGCCCCCAGTTCAGATAGACCGCATCGTGACGGGCGGCAATCGCCCGCAGGCGGGGTTCGGCATTGATGATGTCGCGCAGATCGCGACCGATGATGGCGACCTCGTTGACCGCCCCGTCCATGACGAATGTCTCGCGAAACCGGTCAAGCGGCATATGCGCGATCTGGCGGTCGATTTCGGTGATGCCGGTGCGAAAGATCCCGACCACCTTCAACACGTCGGCAGCGACCGATCCGTCCATCGCCGTGCCCAGCAGGGTGACCCGATCGCCCACCTTCAGGCGCAGATTGCGTGCCAGCGCCTCGCCCAGCACGATGGCCGCATCGTCGTCGGCCCGCAGGGGGCGGCCCTGCTTGATGAGGCTGGCGATCCGGGTGATCCGAACCTCCTTTACCGGATCGACCCCGGCGACGGCGGCGGCAAAGCTGCGCTCGCCATTGGCCAGCAGGACATAGCCGTTTGCCCGTGCGCTGGCCGTAGTCACCTGCGGGAGCGACTCGAGCTCGGCAATCAGGCCCGAGGGATCGCGAATGACCTTGGTGATCTCGGGGTCGTCCTTGTAGCCCGGTGGCTGGACCTGCCCAAAGCCGTCGATGATCCGCAGGATGTTCGCCTTCATCGAGTCATATGATCCGAACTGGAACGACAACATGAAAACCAGCAACATCGAGGCAAAGGCCATGCCCGTCAGGCTGAGCGCGGTACGGGTTGGCTGACGCCAGATGTTTCGCCATGCAAGCGAGGCGATCATGCCTCAATCCCTCGGGTTCTGCAGGTTCGAGCGCGTAAAGACATAGGCCGGAATCGGGATGTTGAATTGGGCCGAGATCGTCTTGATGCGCGTATACTGCCCAGGCTTGTCGTCGCGCCGCATGGTCATCACGACGGGATAGAGCCGCCCGCCGATGCGACCGATCTTGTCGGCGGTCATCTCGCGCACCCGTTTGCCCAGCTGGTCGTAATACTCGACCCGGTACAGAACGCCATCGCCGCGCACCATGATGATCTGCTTGCCCCAGACAATGGGCCTGCCCCGTTTGGGAATGGATTCGATCACATAGACCTTCTGCCCCCCGATGACTCTTGTTCCGATCAGCTTGTGCGTATAGTCGTCAAGCACCCGTTGCGAACGCGCCAGATCGTTATAGGAAAAATCCGAACCCATCCATGACTGCGACATGGCGCTGGCGGGCAGCTTGATGACCTGATTGATCCTGGGGTTGTAGACATAGGTGGAATTGCCGATCTGCAAGGTCGCATTGCCGGCGTCGCGCGCAGGTGCCACGAAACGGACCAGGGCCTTGTCCTTGCCCCTGGTCCAGCTTTTCATCGTCAGCTTGCGCAGTTTTCCCTTGCGCTTGATCGTCATCTCGACAACCGAAAAGGAACTGTCCGCGCGCCAGTTGTCATAGGCCTTTTTCAGGATCGACCGCGCATTCTGGGCGGATGCCTGCGGCACTGCGACGGCGACCATTGCCAGTGCGGTCAGGAACGCGGTCAACAGGTTGCGCGAAATCCCTGGTCTTTTCCTGTCCTTGAAAATCCGAGACATCCCGATCCCTTTCTCCGTCTGGCCCGCGCGGGGCGTTCTGCCGAACTCCGCCAACTTGCCAAACCCGAACGGGTAGGTTAAGGAATTTATTGGACCGGTCGGTCCAACACCATAGGTAGCTATCCCGGGCATCCCTGTCAAGAACATGAACGATCACCCTTCGCACAGGCTTTCGGATGAGAGGCGCAACCGGATATTTCAGGTGGGCGCGGCGGAATTTGCAACCCACGGCTTTCGCGGCGCCTCTCTGAATCGCATCATCGATGCGGTGGGGATGAGCAAATCGTCCTTTTACCACTACTTCAGGAACAAGCAGGATCTTTTCACGCAGATCCTCAATGATGCCCTGCTGCCCATTCTTTCGGCGCGCTCGTCCTTTGATGTTTCCCGGCTGGATCGGGAAAATTTCTGGCCCGTGATCGCGCTCATGGCGGATGAATTGTCAAGAATGGCCGATCGCTCGCCCCAGCTGGTGACAGTAGGGCGGATGTTCTACCGCTGCCACGAGAACCCGGACGAGCGCATCCTCACGCGTGAGATCATGCAGATATCGCTCGATTGGCTGCGGGATCTGATCAAACGGGGACAACAGCTGGGCCTGTTGCGACAGGACCTGCCCGAAAGCCTGATCATTGACATGGTAATGTCTCTGGCCATGTCGATGGACCGCTGGTTCCTGGAACACTGGGACGAGCTGGATGACCGCCTACGCCGCACATTGAACGACAAGGCCATCGATCTGTTCCGCCGACTTCTGGCACCCGAACCCGACCCTGCGGGATCGCTCAAAGGCGCGTGAAGGTCAGGTAATGCGGCTTGCGGCCCTCGCGCAGGGCCTTGTTTTCATAGCGCGTGGATTGCCAGTCATCCCAGGGCTTGCGCCAGTCATCCGGGCCTTCGGCAAGCCATTCGAAATCGGGGTGGCGCGTCAATTGTTCCAGCGTCTGGCGAACGTAATCCTCGATGTCGGTGGCCACGCGCAAAATCGCGCCGGGCTGCATGACGCGGGCCAGCGGATCCAGAAATTCCGGGTTCACGAACCGGCGCCGGTGATGGCGCTTTTTCGGCCAGGGGTCGGGATACAGCAGAAAGGCCCGCGCAATCGACGCGTCCGGCAGCACATCGAACAGGTCGCGCACATCGCCCGGATGGATGGCAAGGTTTTCGACACCTGCCTCGCGGATCTTGCCCAGCAGCATGGCAACGCCATTGATGAAGGGCTCGCAGCCGATCAACCCGACCTCGGGATGCAGGGCCGCCTGATGCACCATATGCTCGCCCCCGCCAAAGCCGATTTCCAGCCAGACAGGTCGTTCGTCGCCGAACAGTTGCGTCAGGTCGATCTTGCGGCGTTCGGGGTTTTCGTCCCAGCCAACATTCGGCACCGCCAGCCGGCGCAGGTCGGATTCCAGATATTCCCGCTGGCTGTTGCGCAAACTCTTGCCGTGACGGCGGCCGTAAAAGTTGCGCCAGGGCGCACCTGTCGGGGCCTTGTCCTTGCTCATCTTTCGCATCCCGCAAATGGAAAGGCCCCGGAAATGATCCGGGGCCTTGATTTCCCCTGGATCAGGCCCGCCTTACAACGCTGCCTTGAGCGCGTCCACAAGGTCGGTGCGTTCCCAGCTGAAACCGCCGTCATCCTCGGGGGTGCGGCCGAAATGGCCATAGGCCGCGGTGCGCTGATAGATCGGCCTGTTCAGCCCCAGATGGGTGCGGATGCCGCGCGGGGTCAGGTCCATGATCTCGGCAACCGCGCGCTCGATTTCGCTGTCGGCGACCTGGCCGGTGCCGTGGGTGTCGACATAGATCGACAGCGGTTTGGCAACGCCGATGGCGTAGGACAGTTGCAAGGTGCAGCGGTCGGCAACGCCTGCGGCAACCACGTTCTTGGCCAGATAGCGCGCGGCATAGGCCGCGGAACGGTCAACCTTGGTCGGATCCTTGCCGGAAAATGCCCCACCGCCATGGGGGGCAGCGCCGCCATAGGTATCGACGATGATCTTGCGGCCCGTCAGACCGGCGTCGCCATCGGGACCGCCAATCACGAAAGTGCCGGTCGGGTTGACGTGCCATTCGGTATTGCCGTTGATCCAGCCCTCGGGCAGGATTTCGCGAATGTAAGGTTCGACGATCTCGCGGATGTCGTCGGATGTCTGGCTTTCATGGGCGTGCTGGGTGGACAGCACGATCGACGTGACCTCGACCGGCTTGCCATCCTCATAGCGGATCGAAAGCTGCGACTTGGCGTCGGGGCCGAGGGTGGGGGCCTCGCCCGCCTTGCGGGCCTCGGCCAGACGGCGCAGGATCGCATGAGCATACTGGATCGGCGCCGGCATCAGTTCGGGCGTCTCGCGCACGGCATAGCCGAACATGATGCCCTGGTCACCGGCGCCTTCGTCCTTGTTGTCGGCGGCATCGACGCCCTGCGCGATATGGGCCGACTGTTCATGCAGAAGGTTGGTGATCTCACAGGTTTTCCAGTGGAATTTCTCCTGCTCGTAACCGATATCGCGGATGCAGTCGCGAGCGATCTGTTCGACCTGCTTTTTCATCTCGGACAGGCGCGCCTTGTCGGTCAGCCCGACCTCACCGCCGATCACCACGCGGTTGGTGGTGGCAAAGGTTTCACAGGCAACGCGCGCCTCGGGCTGTTCGGTCAGGAAGGCGTCAAGAACAGCATCCGAGATACGGTCGCAGACCTTGTCGGGGTGACCCTCGGAAACGGATTCCGAAGTGAAAAGATAATTCTGTCGGGACATGTAGTGCTCCATTGGGTTTACACCGCCACGTCAGGAAGCCGTTGTGGCGGCAAGAATGAAATGTGGTTAAGGCCGCGCGTATTGCGGGTCAATGGTTAATTTGACGACGCCGCCAGCCCAGCAGAAAACCGCCAAGCAACGAGAACAGCAGAACAGGCATGTCACCCATGCGCGAATACAGTGTCGGCGCCAACGCTGACGGCAACGTGGTATCCAGCTTGCCGGCCATGCGGGGCGGCAACTGGGCACGAAGCTGCCCCCTGGGGCCGATCACCGCGGTAATGCCGGTATTGGCCACCCTGACCATTGGCAGCCCCTGTTCGATGGCGCGTGCGCGCGCCTGTGCAAGGTGCTGGCGCGGGCCCGCATATTTTCCGAACCACGCATCGTTGGTAATCTGCAACATCCAGTCGGGGCGGTCGATCCCGCGGGTGATCTCGCCAGGAAAGATCGCCTCGTAACAGATCAGAGGCCGCACCTTTCCCGCCTTGCCCAGATCCAGCAGCGCAGCCCCCGGGCCCGCACTGAAACCGCCACCTTCTTCGGCGGCAAGCCCCGTGATTCCCAGACGGGAAAAGAACGAGCCGAAGGGCATGTATTCCCCGAACGGCACGAGATGGGCCTTGTCATATCCTTGCTCGACCTGACCACCACGCCCCAGCAGGGCCAGTGAATTGAAGAAACGCCGGCCTTCGGCGCGGCGGGCTCCGATGATCACGCGCGCGCCCGGCGGTGCCGAATCCGCGACCAGCCGTTGCAATCCCGGCCTTTCGCCCAGCCAGAACGGTACTGCCGTTTCCGGCCAGATCACCAGATCGGGGGCAAAGGAAGGGTCTGCCGCGGTCAGATCCAGCTGACGGCGAAAGAAGATCGGCATCTTTTGCGGATCCCATTTCTCGGCTTGCGGAGCATTGGGCTGAATCAGGCGCAGGCGCAGTTCCGGCGTGCGCACCGGCTGGTCGGCGGACAGGCGCGCATCGCCCCACAGCCACAGCCCGGCGATGGCGGAGGCAGACACGAACAGCCCGACCGCGGCCCGGTGCCAGACAAGCGGCAGGACCGCAAGCAACAGCGTGATCAGCGTCAGGCCGTAAGGGCCGACCCAGGCCAGAAGCTGGGCAACCGGCGTGCCAATCCATCCATAGGCAGGCAAGCCCCAGGGAAACCCCGTCAGAACCGTCCCCCGCAGCATCTCGGCCAGGGTCAGGACAAGGGGCAACAGCAGCACGGGCCAGCGTGCCGGACCGGCAGCCCCGCCTGCCCTCCTGTCCGGGCGCGCGAGATCGGGACGCGCGAGGTCGGGGCGCGCGAGCAGAAATGTCGCCGCAAAGGCGCCCCCCCAGAACAGGGCAAGCCCACCTGCCATGAGGACCAGGGCAAACGGTGCCATCCAGCCATAGACATCGGGCTCGACAAGAAAGGGATCCACGATCCAGTACAGGGATGCCCCGAAATAGCCGAGGCCCGCGCTCCAGCCCAGCAATGCCGCGCGGCGGGCGGATCGCACCCTCAGGAACCGGTCGCCCAGAAACAGAAAGCCGACAAGCAAGGCAAGAGGCCAGGAAAGGGGCTCCTGCCCCAGCGCCATGACCCCGCCACCGACCAGACCGGCAAGCGCGATGGACAGGCGCCGCCGCCCGTGGAAGATTTCCATTCAGTCGCCCTTTCCGCCCGATCGCCGTGGCAGTACTACCCGCAACCTCTTGATCCGCCGTGGGTCGGCATCCAGGACCTCGAATTCCACCCCCGACGGGTGGCAGATGACCTCGCCGCGGACAGGAACCCGACCGGACAGGACAAAGACCAGCCCGCCGAGCGTATCGATCTCGTCCTCGCCATGGGGGTCGGCCAGTGTCATGCCGGTTTCCTCTTCAAAGGCGTCGATCGGGGTACGGGCCTGACAGACGAACACACCCGGCTTTTCCTGTACCCAGTATTCATCTTCGTCCACGTCGTGCTCGTCCTCGATCTCGCCCAGAACCTGCTCGATCAGATCCTCGATGGTGACCAGACCGTCCACCCCGCCATATTCGTCGATCACCAGCGCCATGTGGATGCGGTCGGTCTGCATCTTTTGCAGCAGCACGCCGATGGGCATTGACGGAGGGGCAAACAGCAGCGGCCGCAGCATTGCGCGCAGGTCCAGTGTCTGGTCGTCGCAGGCAAAGCCGTGTTTCAGGGCAAGATCCTTGAGGTGAACAAATCCCAGAGGGGTATCGAGGGTCTCTTCAAACACCGGCAACCGGGTAAGGCCGCTTTCGCGAAAGGTGCGCACCAGTTCATCAAGCGATATCTCGACCGGCACGGCGATGATCTCGGCCCGGGGAACGGCGACGTCCTCGATCCGAACGCGATTGAGATTTCCGATCCCGCCCGAGGGCGACAGGGTGTGCCCGTTTCGCGCCGTCTGACCGGATGCCTGCCCTTCTGCCGGGGCCGGGGCGGGTTCGTGGCTGGCCGACCCGAAGATGCGCGAAAGCCATCCGTGACCATTGCCCTTCTTTTCCTTGCGCGCGCCTTGCGCCGCGGCAGATGATCCTTCGCCTGTTTCGTCCATGGCTCCTGTCCGGTTGATGCCCGCAAGGGCGGGTATGTTCTCAATATGGGTTCGCCACGCCCAGCTTGGCAAGTATCGCGATTTCCAGGCCTTCCATCAGGGTAGCGTCCGCATCATGCACATGGTCATAGCCCAGCAGGTGCAGACAGCCGTGAACCAGCAGATGCGTCGTGTGATCGGCCAGGCTGATGCCCTGCTCGCGGGCCTCGCGCGCGCATGTGTCATAGGCGATCGCGATATCGCCCAGCTCCTGCGCCATGCCGTGAGGCCCCGCAGGCGCCCTGGCCGGCGTTTCACCGGGCCGGTCGGGGGCGAGATCGAGCGCCGGCCATGACAGGACATTGGTCGGTTGGTCCAGCTTGCGGAATTCCGCGTTCAACCGGGCAATGCGGGAATCATCGCATGCCATCACCGCCAGCTCGAACCCCGCGGGATCGAGCGCCAGCTGCAACAGGACCGCACGGCACGCCCTTTCGGCAAGGGTTGCGATGGGAATCGCGGCCCATCGATCGTCCTCGACAATGGTTTCCACCAGGTCAGGCATCGGGATCGCCGGCCTTTTCATAGGCCTCGATGATGCGGGCGACCAGCGGGTGACGCACCACGTCGCGGGCATCAAAGCGGGTGAATCCGATCCCAGGCACGCGGCGCAGAATGCGCTCGGCCTCGATCAGGCCGGACATGGCCCCGCGCGGCAGGTCGATCTGGGTCATGTCACCGGTAACGGCCATGCGCGAGCCTTCGCCCAGACGGGTAAGAAACATCTTCATCTGCATCGGGGTGGTGTTCTGGGCTTCATCCAGCACGACGAACGCGTTGGAAAGGGTGCGCCCGCGCATGAAAGCTAGCGGAGCGATCTCGATCCGCTTTTCCTCGATCAGCTTGCCCAGCTGGCGCGCGGGCAGAAAGTCGTTCAGCGCATCATAGAGCGGCTGCATGTAGGGATCGATCTTTTCCTTCATGTCGCCGGGAAGAAACCCCAGCCTTTCCCCGGCCTCGACCGCCGGGCGTGACAGAAGGATGCGATCGACATGTCCCTCGATGAACATCGAAACGGCGACAGCGACGGCCAGATAGGTCTTGCCCGTTCCGGCCGGGCCCAGACCGAAGACCAGTTCGTTTTCGAACAGCTGGCGCACATATTCCGCCTGATGACGGCTGCGTGGCTCGATCTGTTTCTTTCGTGTGCGGATGGTGATCTGGCCGCCCCGGAACATTTCCAGCTGATCGCCGCCCTTTTCGGCATCATGTCTGGTCGGCTTGCCGAACCGTATCGCCGCGCTGACATCGGCGGCCTCGACAGGCCGGCCGGCCTCAAGCCGGTCATAAAGGGCCCTGAGGGTTTCCTCGGCCCTGCGACAGGCGGCCTCGTCGCCGATGATCGACAATTCGTTGCCACGCCGCAGGAGGTGAACATCAAAGGCCTGTTCAATCTGGGCGAGGTTGCGATCATATTCGCCGCACAGATCGACCAGCAGCCGGTTATCGGGGAAGGTCACGCGCAGCGGCGTGTTTTCCGGTGATGATTGTGGCGGGTTCAGGGCGGTCGTCGCCAAAGGGTTCTCCGTGGTTCAGTCATTCATCTTCATGCTGCCCATTCGACCGGCGCGCGGCAAGGCCCTGCACGAAAAATTCACCTGATGCAACAGACAACGGGCCGTGAGGTCACACCCCACGGCCCGCCCGAAAGATGTGTCTGCCGTCATCAAAGGGGATCCGGCACCCAGTTCTTGAACTTGCCGACGGTATAGGTCGGCTTTGCGATGCCCGAGCAGACCGGTTTGCCGTAACGATCCAGCCGCGCCGACATGTACCCTTCGGCGCCGTCATCTATGATCCACTGGTCACAACCGTTCGGATCGACCCAGATACCTGCCTTCATCTTGCTGAGGGGGTGGATGTTGAACGGCCCCTGGTCCACCGACTTGTCGGGGCCAATCGGGATCTGCGTACACGCGGCGACCAAGGCTGCGAATCCGAGGATCATTCCCTGAACAGGTTTCATCGCGCTTTCCCCCGATTATTTGATACAGATGACTTCGACACGGCGATTGCGCGATCGCCCATAGGCCGTCTTGTTCGATGCGATGGGCTGTCTCTCGCCGAATCCGCGCACCTTCGAGACCCGCGCGCCCACGGATCGGGCGATCGCCGCCACGGCCTCGGCCCGCCTGAGCGATAATCGCATGTTGTAGGCATCCGACGCGGTGCTGTCGGTATGGCCATAGATCACATAGGACGTTGCCCCCGCATTGCGAAAGAAATCTGCCAGACGCTTGCGGTTTGCCGGGTTGATATAGCTCTTGTCCACGGCAAACAGCTGATCCGAGTTCTCGACCAGGCACGCCTGTACCCTGCGACAGACAGGAATGCCATCGGGGGTGACGTTGGGGGTCATGTAACCTTCCCAGCCGTCATCCATTACCCAGTGTTCGCAACCGTCGGGATCGACCCAGATGCCCGGGACATATCTTTCGCTGTGACCGGCGGTGTGCCCCGCCGTTGCCGCATCCGTCAGGACCAGTACGCTGGCCACGACCGCAATCCAGATGCGCGCCAGCTTGTATAAACGTGAATATGCTTTCATCGCCCTCTGCCTATACGCTCTTGGCCGGAACGGATTCACATTCCGGCGCTGCTGCCTCCACCCGTGTAATTGCCATCGATTCTAACAAAATTCGCGCTCAAGTGAAGGTATTTTTCCACAGATTATCCACAGGGAGATAAACAATCACGGGCTGCCCGGGCGATTGTTTGCAAAATGCCTGTCAAATCAGGCGCAATAGCGAAACAGACATATAATTGTCACAGTTCGGACAAGACTTCAGACAACCCTGCCGGCCAGCGAATTCGGCCCTGATTCCATGATGCGAACCGTCACGACCTTACCAAGGCTAGAGGGATCGGCATTGGCATATACCGCATGTAGATATTCGCTCTTGCCGACAAGCTGGCCCTCAAGGCGGCCGGACCTTTCGAAAAGAACGCTGACATCGCGCCCCACCATCGCGTCCTGGGCGTCCCTTTGCTGGGCTGTCAAAAGGGCCTGCAGGCGGGCCAGGCGGTCGGATTTGTCCACAGGAGAAACCTCGTCCAGCTCGGCCGCCGGAGTGCCTGGGCGGGCCGAGTATTTGAAGCTGTAGGCCTGCCCGTATTTCACCGTCTCGACCAGCGCCATCGTATCCTGGAAATCGGCCTCGGTTTCACCGGGAAAGCCAACGATGAAATCGCCCGACAACAACAGATCGGGCCGCGCGGCACGGATGCGCTCGATCAGCCGGATATAGCTTTCGGCCGTATGCTTGCGGTTCATCGCCTTGAGGATCCTGTCCGAACCCGATTGCACCGGCAGATGCAGATAGGGCATCAGCTTGTCCACCTCGCCAAAGGCGGCGATCAGATCGTCCTGCATGTCGTTGGGGTGGCTGGTGGTGAAACGGATGCGTTCAAGCCCGTCAACCTGCGCCAGTTCACGGATGAGGCGGGCAAGCGACCAGTCGCCCCCCTCGCCAGCACCGTGATAGGCGTTTACGTTCTGACCCAGCAGGGTGATCTCGACCACGCCGCGTTCAACCAGATCGCGCGCCTCGGCCAGGATGCGGGCGGGCGGGCGGCTGACCTCCATGCCACGGGTATAAGGCACGACGCAAAAGGCGCAGAACTTGTCACAGCCCTCCTGCACGGTCAGAAAGGCGGTCGGCGCCCGGCGCATCCGGGGGCCACGCGCCGCGCGCCGGGGCAGATGGTCGAACTTGTCCTCTTCGGGGAAATCGGTATCGATCACCTTTTCACCGGCGCGCGCCGATTTTTCCAGCGCCGGCAGGCGGTGATAGGCCTGCGGGCCGACGACGATATCGACCATCGGCTGGCGGCGGATGATTTCCTCGCCCTCGGCCTGGGCGACACAACCCGCGACCGCAATCTTGAGGTCGGGATTGTCGGCCTTGAGCGGCTTGAAACGCCCCAGCTCGGAATACACCTTTTCGGCGGCCTTTTCGCGGATATGGCAGGTGTTCAGCAGGATCAGATCGGCATCATCGGGCGTGTCGGTTGCCTCGTAGCCTGAAACACCCAGCGCGGATTCCATGCGCTCGCTGTCATAGACATTCATCTGACAGCCATAGGTCTTGACGAAAAGTTTGCGCTTTTGCGGCATTGCGGCACCTGCATCCCTGAACGGATTTTCACATCGGCGCCGAATACACCCTCGGCCCGTGCATTGCAATCAGTCGGCCGTCTTTCCCACCGCTTGCAAACACCAGGCGTGGATTGCATCCAGATCGTCAGGCAGTTCCTCGGCCAGCCCCGCGGCAAAGGCCTGGAATGGCTCCAGCATGGTCGGCCCGACCCCCAGCAGGACCGGAACGCCCTGTTCCAGCGACGATGCGATGATCGCCCTGAAGCCATGGCCGTCAGCCTCTTGCGGGCCAAACTTGTTCAGGATGAACAGCTGGGAATCCTTGCCCGCATGTTTCTCGACGGCGGCTGCAGCCTCTTCGATCGCGGCCGGGTTCAGCCGACATGAGGACGACTCGCGCCCAAGAGACTGGGTAATCGTGATCGCAGGCCCGTCGGGCAGAACCCTGACATCCATGTCGCAGACGTGATCATGGGCCGGGTTTTCGTCGAAAATCTTGACCACGCCCGACAGACGCACGCCCTCGCTTTCCAGCCGCTTCGCGGTCTCGGACAAGAGGCGGTCGATCTCGCCCCTCCTGGCGGATGTCACGAAGGCCAGTTTCATCTGTCGATTCCTTGTCACCTGATCACGTGAATACACCTCTCCTGCGCCATCCGCCCCGATATTTCAAGCCCTGCAGAGACCCGGGCCGGGCCGACCGACCATCGCCCGAAAGCAATACGCTCCAGCAGGTGCGCGGAAAATCGGAATTCATGGTCAATTCTTGATCACGGTCAATTCCAACCGCACGACATTGGTCTAGAGCGGCGGCCATGGAACCCGTGACTCCCTATCCACCCACCGACGACAATGCCAGGGCACGCACATTTCTGCCCGCGCCGCCCCTGCCGCTGTTTCTGCTGCAGCCGGTCCTGAGGCGGATCGTCACCCGCATCGCGTCGCAGAACCCGGACATGTTCAACCGGCTGGGGCCGCACAAGTCGGCCAACTTCATCATCGACGTGACCAGCCTGCCCTTTGTGCTGCATCTGCGGCCCGACCCCGAGGACCTGTTGTTCCGGGCGGTTGCGCGCAGCCGCAAGCCCGAGGCCGACGCCGAAATCCGCGGCGGGTTTCTCGATCTGCTGGGGCTGGTCGATGGCGATGCCGATGGCGACGCCCTGTTCTTTTCGCGCGATCTCACCATCACCGGCAATACCGAGGCCGTGGTCTGCCTGCGCAATGCGCTGGATGACGTCGATGGCTCGATCGCCCAATCCGTCGCCGACATGTTCGGCCCGCCCGGCCGCGCCATGCTGTCGGCACTCAGACGCGCCAGCGCACGCAAGAAATCATGAGGACCAACATGAGACCGCCAGAACTGGTCTGTCCGGCCGGCACCCCCGCCGCCATGCGTACCGCCGTCGAGGCGGGCGCCGATGCCGTTTACTGCGGCTTTCAGAACGCCACCAACGCGCGCAACTTTCCCGGCCTCAACTTTACCCCCGGCGAGCTCGAGCGCGCGATCAGGCACGCCCATGAAAACGGCACCAAGGTGCTGCTGGCTATCAACACCTTTCCGCCTGCGGGCAAGGTTGACCTATGGCGCGATGCAGTCGATCTGGGCGCCCGCCTCGGGGTCGATGCCTATATCGTTGCCGACATCGGCGTTGCCGACTACATCGCACGCAACCACCCCGATATCAGACTGCATCTTTCGGTGCAGGCCGCAGCCTCCAGCCCCGAGGCGATCAAGTGGTACTGCCGCGAATTCGGCGTCAAGCGCGTCGTACTGCCGCGGATCCTGACGGTTTCCGAAATAAAGGCCATCGCACGCGAAATCCCGTGCGAGATCGAAACCTTCATATTCGGCAATCACGGCCTGATGGTCGAAGGGCGCTGTTCGCTGACCAACTATATCACCGGACAATCGACCAACTATGACGGCGTCTGCTCGCCGGCCGCGGATGTGGAATACCGCCGCGACGAGGAAGGCAACCTTTCGACCCGGCTGGGCGATTTCACCATCGACTGTTTTTCCTGCAACGAAACCGCCGGCTATCCCACCATCTGCAAGGGCCGCTATCTGACGCCCGCGCGCAACGAAGGCTATTACGCCTTCGAGGAACCGATCAGCCTGAACCTGTCATCCCTGCTGCCCGATCTGATGGCGGCCGGGGTCAATGCGCTGAAGATCGAGGGCCGCCAGCGTTCGCGCGCCTATGTCAAGAATGTCGTGTCATCCTTTCGCAAGGCGGTGGATGCGATCATGGCGGGCGAAGAGCCCCCTCTTGCCGACCTCATCGCCCTGACCGAGGGGCAGAAACAGACCGAAGGCGCGTTCAAAAGCAAGACATGGCGGTGACGAAATGAAACCGAACCTGACGATCGGGCCGATCCTGTTTCACTGGCCGGCCGAAAAGAAACTGGAATTCTATGCCCGCATTGCCGAAGAGGCGCCCGTTGACACGGTCTATCTGGGCGAGGTGGTCTGTTCAAAACGCAGTCCCTTCTTTGAACAATATTACGAAGACGTCGCCGAGCGCCTGACAAGGGCGGGCAAAAAGGTCGTGTTTTCCTCGCTTGCCGAAATCATGCTGAAACGCGAACGCAACATGATGGCCGGGTTTTGCGAGATCGAAGACCACGAGATCGAGATCAACGACGCCTCGGCCCTGTGGCATCTGGACGGCCACAAGTTCCGCGTCGGGCCGCTGATGAATGCCTATAACGAGGAAACCCTGCGCTATCTGGCCGGCAAGGGTGCCACCCATTTCGCCATGCCGACCGAATTGCCGGGCAGCTCGGTCGCGATCATGGCCAGCGCCGCACGCGATGTCGGGGCGGGCAGCGAGGTTCAGGTATTCGGCCGCGCCCAGCTGGCGCTTTCGGCGCGCTGCTATCACGCCCGCGCCCATGGCCGGATCAAGGACAACTGCCAGTTCGTCTGCGAGCTGGATCCCGACGGAATGCCGCTGCGCACGCTCGACGGCAACGACTTTCTGGCCATCAACGGCATCCAGACGCTTTCGCACAAATACATCAACCTGATGGCCGAGCTGCCACAGCTGCGCGAGATGGGGATCACTCATTTCCGGCTGGTGCCGCAGGATGTCGATATGGTGGCGGTCGCAAAGATCTGGCGCGCCGCACTGGATGGCGTGATCAGCCCGGAAGAAGGGCAGAAACGGCTGGATGCGCTGAACCTGCCCGCCCCCTTTGCCAACGGTTTCTGGCACGGGCAGGCCGGGGTGAAAAAGGTGGCGGTCGAGCGCGCGCTTGCCAGTCTTTGACCTTTGCCGCGCGGGTCCTGTATCCTGCGCCCCATGCAGACGATCTTTTCGATTTCGACCAAGGGGCCGGGGCTTTATGAATTCACCGCGCAGGTCTCGCGCTGGCTGGCAGAACAGGCGGCCGATGACGGGCTGTTGACCCTGTTCGTACGGCACACGTCATGTTCCCTGCTGATACAGGAAAACGCCGACCCACAGGTCATGCGCGACCTGCAAGCCTTTTTTCACCGACTGGTGCCACCCTCTGACGACCCGAGCATGCGCTACATACGCCATGTCAGCGAGGGCCCTGACGACATGCCCGCCCATATCAAGGCCGCCATGATGCCTGTCAGCCTGACAATCCCGGTGACACGGGGGCGCATGACGCTGGGGACATGGCAGGGAGTGTATCTGTTCGAGCATCGGAACCGGCCGCATCACAGGCAGGTGGCGGTGCATTTCCTGGCCGACTGACCTTGCGGATTTTGCCCGGCCTGCGGCGAACAGGCCGCTTTCCCGACCGCCGCATCTTGTGGCGCCGGCTACCCCCTACACAAAGGCTTGAAGCACCCCTATAGTGCCTCTCATCCAGCAGGCAGAAAACGAGGGAATACGGCCATGCGTTGCCCATTTTGCGGGAATATTGATACACAGGTGAAAGACAGTCGCCCGGCCGAAGACCACATCGCCATCCGCCGCCGCCGTGCCTGCCCGGCCTGCGGTGGCCGGTTTACGACCTATGAACGGGTGCAGCTGCGCGACCTCGTGGTCATCAAGAAGAACGGCAAGCGCGAGGAATTCGACCGGGACAAGCTGGAACGCTCCATCCGCATCGCCATGCAGAAACGCCCGCTGGACCCCGAGCGGATCGATCAGATGATCTCGGGCATCGTGCGCAGACTCGAATCCCTGGGAGAGACCGACATCCAGTCGGAAAAGATCGGCACCATCGTGATGGAAACGCTTGCCCGCATCGACACCGTCGCCTATGTGCGTTTTGCCAGCGTTTACAAAAACTTCCAGGCCGCCGACGATTTCGAGGAATTCGTCCACGAACTGCGTCCACCCCAATCAGATGATGATTGATCATGGGGTTTGATCCGGCAGACGAACGCTGGATGAAACTGGCCCTGACGCTGGGGCGCCGCGGATTGGGACGAACCTGGCCCAACCCCGCCGTGGGCTGTGTGATCGTCAGGAACGGCAGGGTCGTGGGTCGCGGCTGGACACAGCCCGGCGGCCGCCCCCATGGCGAGGTCATGGCTCTGGCCCAGGCTGGCAGGGCGGCGCATGGTGCCACGGCCTATGTCACGCTCGAACCCTGTGCCCATCACGGTCAGACCCCACCTTGCGCCGACGCGCTCGTGACGGCGGGTGTGGCGCGCGTCGTGGCGGCGGTGCCGGACAGCGATCCGCGCGTCTCGGGGCAGGGTTTCGAACGCCTGCGCCACGCTGGAATTTCGGTCACGACCGGTGTTCTGGCCGAGCAGGCCCTGCGGGACCATGCGGGCTTCTTCCTACGGATCGAGCAGGGGCGGCCTTGGGTGACGCTGAAACTCGCCATGAGCACCGATGGCCGCATCGCGACAGCGACCGGCGAGAGCCAGTGGATCACTGGCCCGGCGGCGCGGCGCCGCGTGCACGCGCTGCGGGCGTCTCATGATGCGGTCATGGTGGGTGCGGGCACGGCGCGGGCCGACGATCCGGCGCTGACCGTCCGGGGCTTTGGCGACAGGCGGCAACCGGTGCGCATCGTCGCATCGCGGCACATCGACTTGCCGTTGATGAGCCAACTGGCCCGGACTGCGCGCGATGTGCCGGTCTGGCTGTGTCACGGGCCGGAAGCCCGCCGCGAGTTGCGGACGGCGTGGGAGGGGCTCGGGGCAAAACTGCTGCCCTGCCAAGTCGCATCGGGCCGCATCGAACCGGTTTCCCTGTTGCAATCTCTGGCTGCCGAAGGGCTGACCCGCGTCTTTTGCGAAGGCGGCGGGCAACTGGCCGCTGCCTTGTTGGCGGCTGACCTCGTCGACGAATTGCATGTCTTTACGGCGGGCCTCGTTCTGGGCGCCGAAGGCCATCCCGGCATAGGCGCATTGGGGGTCGAGCGCCTGTCCGATGCGCCGCGTTTCCAGCTTGTGGATTTCACCGTGGAGGGAAAC
>JASBSZ010000038.1 GCA_030148665.1 Alphaproteobacteria bacterium | reverse complement strand
CCGGCGCCGTTCAACACCGACAATAACCTCATGACGCATATCCCGCTCCTGCCTGATACGACGTCGTTAACGACGTCAATAACGACGGAGTATAAGATCTGGCCGCGGTGTCAGGCAGGCGGTAGCAATCGGGTGGTTACTTTGAAACCGAATGGGCCAGGTTCTTTCCGTCCCACCGGGGCCGGCTGGCGACCTCGCCGCGGCTGGTGGCCGGGCTTCTGTACCTGCAGCACGCCTATGACCTCTCCGATGAGGCGGTGGTCTGGCGCCGGGTGGAGAACCCGTATTACCAGCATTTCTGCGGCGAGACTTTCTTCCAGCATCGCCCGCCGATCGACCCGTCCTCGCTGACGCGCTGGCGCAAGCGGATCGGCGAGGAGGGCGTCGAATGGCTGCTGACCAGGACCATCGAGGCGGGCAAGTCGGCAGGGGCGATCGATGACAAGAGCCTTGGCCGGGTGATTGTCGATACCACGGTGATGGAGAAGAACATCGCGCATCCGACCGATGCCCGGCTTTACGAACGGTCGCGGCAACGGCTGGTCAAACTGGCCCGCGAGGCGGGACTGCGGCTTCGCCAGAACTATGCGCGTCTGGCGCCCCGCCTGGCACGGCAAGCCGGCCGCTACGCCCATGCCCGTCAGTTCAAGCGCATGCGCAAGGCACTGAGACGATTGAAGGGATACGCCGGTCGCGTGATGCGCGACATCGCGCGGCAGCGCGAAGCGATCACGGACCCCGGCCTCAGGGGGCGGGTCGAGGACGAACTTGCTCTGGCCGCCCGGCTGCTGCGGCAGAGGCCGAAAGACAAGGGCAAGCTTTACGCGCTGCACGAGCCCGACGTCGATTGCATTTCGAAAGGCAAGGCGCATAAGCGCTACGAGTTCGGCTGCAAGGTCAGCGTCGCCACCACGATGCGCGAGGGTCTCATAGTCGGCATGCGGTCGCTGCCGGGCAACCCTTACGACGGCCACACCCTGGCCGAGGCGCTGGAACAGGTGGAAATCCTCACCGACACGCGCCCTGCTCAAGTCTTCGTCGACCGTGGCTATCGCGGCCATGGCGTCACCACCGCGCGGGTGTTCATCAGCGGCCAGAGGCGCGGAGTGACGCGCAGCTTGCGCAGGCTGATCCGCCGCCGCAGCGCCATCGAGCCCACCATCGGCCACATGAAGACCGACGGCCGCCTGAGACGCTGCCCGCTCAAGGGCACGCTGGGCGATGCCCTCTTCGCGGTACTGTGCGGCTGCGGCCAAAACATCCGCCTGATCCTCGCCCATCTGAGGAAAGTCTGGCCCGAAATATGGAGCCGCATTCTCGCCGCCATGACGGAAATCTCGGGATCAGGCCGCACGGCACACGTCCTCGTGCAACTCTGAACGTTTTGTTCAGGGCCGACTAATCACCCCCGGACGAAATATGTACGCAATGGCCGGAGATGAGATCGACCATTTTCACTCTCCAATTCCGAACACCCTCAATTTCACCGCGACGCCAGCGATCAGGGCCAGCAGCAGGCCGGTGGTGATCAGCCGCACGATGGTCTGCCAGGCGGTACGCCGGGCCATGCGAAGGCTGGCGAGCAGCGTGCGCAGATCACGGATGTCTATCGCCGCCTCGGGACCTTCGAGGCCGACGTCAGCCAACGCCTTTCGCGCACCCTTTTCGGCGGCGCGAGCGAGGATGGCCTCGAAGTCTTCCTCGGGCATACGGACAAAGCCCGCGTCCTTGTGCGGTGGTGTCATGGTTGTGTCCTTGTGGTCGTTTGAGATCATGCTGCCGGCGCCGTCGGCAGCATGTACTGGATCGCAATACGCACATCCCCGCCGGTGAAGTTGCCGCCATTGGCGGTGAGCACGATCGGCGTCGGCGCATAGAAGGCCTGCGGGCCGATCACCCCGACATTGGTGCTGCCGGCAGAGATCCCGAGCGAGCCCCCGAACTTGGCGGGTGTTCCCGCGATACCGCAATCATATGAGGTGGCCCCGGTGATGGCCGTCACCGTGCGGGTCGAGACCGCGAGCACGATGGCGCGGTCGGGGATAGTGATGCTGGACGTGACGCTGGCGCCGGAGAGGCCGGCAAGCAATTCTTCAGCCGTCACGATATCGATGGCGGAACTGGCGGCCCCCTCTGCGATCCTGACCGAAGCAGCGCGCCTCAGAAGTGCCATGGCCACGTCCAGCCCGCTCCAGGCGCTGCCGGTCCAGACCAGTGCCAAGCCTGATGCCTGATCCCAGGCCAGCCAGCCGGTCTGGGGGATCAGCCGCAACCACGCACCGCCCGAGAACAAGGCAATGGAATCGTCCCAGCCGGCCCATGCGCCGGTAGCCCCCGCGGCGACGATGTAACGATCCCCCTCGGTCGGGGTGGCTGGCGGTGCGGTCAGCGCCGAGGAAATCACCGACAACTGCACCAGCCCATCCAGCCGGGAGAGCGCCTCGTTGACGGTGACATGCTTCTGAGCCTGGGCAGCGGCGAGCAGCGGCAGGGAGAGATTGGGGGTGGTCATAGAGCCTCTAAAATCGTGAGGGTGGTTGTCAGCGGCGCGCCGCGGCCCAGCGCGCCGATCTGGTAAATGCGCAGATCGAGGCTGGTGACAGGCCCGCCGAAATCGGCGGTCTGGTCGGCGGCTGTGTAGAGGAAGCTCGGTATGGTGAGACCGGCGACGGTTCGCACCACCGACCCACCGTTCAATATCTCCAAATCATAGCTTTCGGCAGCTTCCGACATCGGCGCGTCCGTCAGCACCCAGCTGTCGGCGGCGAGCGCCCGGTCGCGGCGCAGCCAGCGGATGGCCAGATCGCCGTTTGCCAGCCGCCGCATGCGTGCATGTGCCGGTGCGAAGGGCATCAGCCCCCGCCCATTCGGCATGAAGGTCAGCGCCCGCATGATGGCATCGGTCGGTGCCGCATTGCCCGGCCCGATGCGCCAGTTCCACGGGATGCCGAGATCGGCCTCGGCGATCGAGAGGGGCTGGACGGCGGTATCGAGCACCACGACCCGCGCGCCAGCCGGTGCCGGATTGCCCATGGCATCTTCCGTGCCACGTTGGCCACGCAGCAGGCGGGTCAGGCGATAACGTCCGCTCAAAACCAGCTCCGCAGTGCCAAACTGGATGATCTCCCAGACGCCTTGCTCGCTTTCCACGGCCAGCGCATTGGCGCCCGCAAAGAGTTCGGTGTCGGTGACACTGACCAGCGTGCCGGAGGCGAGATCGACCAGGACTTCGCTGCCCATATCGAAGCGCCAGAGAGGCCCGGCGGGCAGGTCGGCGGCCAATACACCCATATGCGCCGGAGTGTCCACCGTATCGAGCAGCGCAAAGCCGGATGTGCTGGCGCTGCGCCAGACGGCGGCCGTGCCATACCAGGGTCTTGCAAACACCGCCGCATAGGGCCGATGCGCTGGCACGCTGTCCGAGATCTGCGGCAGGTCCATCAGCGCCACTTCGGCCGGGCCGAACACCGTTGGCGATGGCAGGCTTGCCGGCCGGTATTGCCCGGGCGGCAGATCGTAGACCTTTGCATCAGCGCGAATGGCCTCGATCGCCCGCGCCCCGGCGTCCGCAATGCGCGTGATGCGGTAATCGATCAGCCGACCGTCATGGCTGAGGCTCACGACATCGCCCGGATCCAGCCGCAACAGTGAAGGCGGCAGTTTTGCCGTCAGTGTCTCGCGCCCGACCCAGGCCTCCATCAACGCGCGGCGGCAGCGCCGGTCGGCCTCTTCCAGTGATGCCGCCAGCGGAAAGCTTTCCGAGGAAACGCGTGCCGCCTGCACGGTCACGCGGCGCGCCTCGACGGTGGCCGTGTCGTACTCTTCATCGGCCCGCACCAGCTGCCACTTGAGCGCCTGGGGCAGTTCTGTCTCCTGGCCCCGGGTCAGTTCCATGACTTCGCCCTGGCCGTTACCGACCATCTGATCCGGCGCGATGGTCAGGGCCGCCGCCCGGCCACGGGCACGAAACACGATCTTGCCGCCGGTCTCGATGGCATCAAAGCCGAAGTGGCGCGCCAGCGTGGCAATCGATGCGCGCGGGCTTTCCAGTGCAGACACCACGAAACCCGGCACGATATCGGAAAGCTCGGAAACATCCACCTGTGTATCCGGCAAACCGGCCGCCCGACACAAATCCCGCACCAGTGCCCCAAGGCCCACCGCGCCAAGCCTGCCGGTCAGCCAATGACCAAGCCGCCAGTTCGGGGCGTCGGCCCAGATATCCTCGCGGGCCGGGAAATCGGGAAAGGGCCGCGCGTCCCAGGTCCAGACCGCCGCCTCGCGCATGTCGATCATCGGCTTGCCGGTGACGGTGGAAACGGGATTGTTCACCGGCTCATTCCAGTACCCCAGCACGGCCTCGAGATAGCGCCGCTGCAGAGCCTCGTCCTGCCAGCCGCGGGAGAAATACGGCAGGGCGCTTTCGGACGACTTGGGGTCAAAGAACACGTTGGGCTGGTTGGTGCCGCGGTCCACGGCCGGGCAGCCGAGCTCGGTAAAGCGGATGGGTTTTGATTCCGGCACCCAGGCGGTGGGTGTGGGGTTCTCGACGCCGCCGGGGCGGTCATAATGCGGACTGCTCCACCAGGCCCGGATGTCCTTGGGGCGGAAGACCCAGGGCTTGCCGTAAGCGGTATCGGTGATCGGGGTGCGGGTTTGGGCCTGCCGGTCAGCCGTGCTGGCATAGAACCAGTCATACTGTTCCCCGCCCTCGATATTGGCACGCAGATATTTGAGGTCACGGATTCCTACCCAGCCGGCCTGCGCATCAAGGTGATCGGTCCTATCCCGCCAGTCTGACAAGGGTAGGTAATTGTCGATCCCGATGAAATGCACGTCCGGTGAAGCCCAGAGTGGGTCGAGGTGGAAAAACACGTCGTTCGAGCCATCACCGGGGTGATGCCCGAAATACTCGGACCAGTCGGCGGCGTAACCGACGAATCCCGAGGTGACAGCAGCGTTAGCCAGTGAGAACTGCACCGACGGGTTGGAAACGGTGATCCCGTCGGTCATGATGATCTGCAGTTGCACCCAGCGGCTGCCTGGCGGAATGGTTCCACTGCCGCTGGTGGGCACGATGGTGTTGGTCGCATCCGAATAGGTGCGTTGGTCGAAAATGAGCGGCGCATAGGCCGGCGCGAAATCCGGCGTGCCGTTTGCATCCGGCAGGCCAAAGGCGCGCAGCTGCAGATATGGCCCGCCCCAGACGAAATTCTGCACGGCCGAGAAATCCAGCGTGACCCCGCCCGCATCGATATCGGCGGCCGCGATGCCCAGCGCCAGCAGGTCAATATTGACCAGCACCGTGCCGCCACCGCTGGCGGTGCCGTCGAGCGTGGTTTGCGAAGTGGCGCTGGGCATGGCGCCGAAGAAATCGGGGAAAGTTGCCCAGGCCGTGCCGCCATAATCGATGACCCCGGACGGCTCGTCGCCCGGGAAGGACAGCAGTTGCGTGAGCGGCTGGAAGACGACGGTGAAGGGGAACAGGCCGGTCGAGACGGTCACGAGATTGGCGACATCCCCGGCGAGGCGCTTGAGCTCTGCAACGGCCGGGTATGTACTCGCCCCATCCCGTATGGTGGTCAGCCCCTTGAGTTCTGAGCCCAGCAGAAAGGCATCGACCCCGCCGGCGGCCGCACAAAGATGCGCATAATGCAGGATGAAACGCCGATAGCCCCAGTCAGTGCCGTCACCGACCCAGGTGACAATCTCACCAGCCACTGAGAAATCAGCCGCGGACGCATTCCCAAAGAAGGCCGAGACCTGCGTGCCCGCCGCCGTGGTCTTGTCGACCGTGCCAGCAAACCCGGCCGAAGGGGAACAGGTAATCCGCCCGCGCCAGGGATAGGCATCCTGACCCACACCGGCCGCGTTGTCGGAATACGGATTCGGCAATGCATTCCCGGCCGGCACGTCCATCAACAGGAACGGATAGAAGGTCACGCGCAGCCCGCGTGCCTTGATCTCGCGGATCGCTTCGGCGATGGTCGCGTCGGACGGGGTGCCGCCGAAGGCGAGTTTACCTGTGTTATCCGTACTGATTGTATGAGCCTTTGTTCTTATCACCCCGTTCACCGACCAGGAGACGGGGGTGGTCTGCTTTGAGGCATTCTCGACGCCGGGCATGATCTGGCAATTGCCGGCACGCAGGTCAGTGCCGAACCACGAGACCACCAGGGAGATGCTTTCGATATTCGGTGCTGCTGCCTGCAGCTGGTCCAGCGCGGCGACAATATCCGGCACGCCGTTGGTCGTGTGCACATTCTCGGAGGCAGTCGCGCCGCCGGACCCGCGCGAGACCGGCGTTGTGCCATAGACAAACTCACCGGTGCCGGGGATCAGGGTCACCGCCTTCAGCATGCCCTCGACCGAATCCGCCTCGATCAGCGGACGGAACACTTCGAAGGACAGCTGCGGGATGCGATTACCGAACGGCGTGAGGTCCAGCTCCTCGAACATGACGTAAGCGGTGCCGCGATAAGCCGGCGCGTTCCCCGTGCCCATCTTCTCCTCGATGAATGGATCGGGCGTCTGCGTTTCATCACCGGTGAAAATGCGCCACGTTACGCCCGACATATCCAGAGGCTTCCCATCCGCCCAGACCCGCCCGATCCCCGAGATCGGCCCCTCGCAGAGTGCCACGGCAAAGGAGGCCGTGTAGGTGTAGCTGGTGGTCGTGACCTTCGGCCCGCCGCCCTTGCCCGCGCCTCTCGTGGTGGTGCTGACATGCTCGGTGAAATCCGTCGCCCATATGATGTTGCCGCCAAGGCGCATCCGGCCCCAGACGCGGGGAATGACGGCACCTTCCGTCGAGGTGGTGACCGCGAGGTTCTCAGGCCGCGCGCCCTCGATGCGCTGGCCGGGGGTCAGGGATGATACGATCCAGCTGTCAATGAGCGAGCCGGCAAACGACCCCACCGCGCCGCCGATGGTGGCGGCAGACACGCCCAGGATCGACCCGCCGATGGAGGCGCCCAGCGCGGAACCGGCGGAGGCAAGAAGGATGGAAGCCATGAGTCAGGTCGTGCGGTTGTCGGGAACGGGAAAGCGGAAGGCAAAGGCGATGCGGCGGCACCATGTGTCGGTGAGCGGTTCCTCGATGACGCCCGTGCGTTCATATGCGTGAATGAAGTAAGAGCGCGTACTGCGGTGGGGACGCCCACTGCGGTGCGGACGCGCGCTGTGCCGACCACCACCCGAAAGGATGCCTGCGTGCTTGGCAATCGCGCCCTGCCGCATGCGAAACAGCAGGATGTCGCCGGTGCGGGCCTGCGCAATATCGATCTCCACCATCGCCGCCCGCGCGGCCTCGGCCAGCACCTCGCGCGGCCCCGCCTCGCCCCAGTCGCGGCTGTAGGGCGGCACCGGCATCGGTTCCGGGCCGACGACCTCGCGCCAGACGCCCCGGATCAGACCGAGGCAGTCACAGCCCACACCCTTGATGCTTGCCTGGTCGTGATAGGGGGTGCCAAGCCATGAACGCGCAGCCTTCACGATCCGGGCGGGCATGATGCGGGCCGCACCTGTCACAGCACGGCTCCATTGTTGGTGCCACCCTTCGCCGCATAACGAATGACCGTGTCCTGGCCCGGAATGTGCGGGAAGCCCCTGAAGTTGACTGCATTGGCAAACCTGGCCTTGCAAGTCGCGAACCGCTTGTCGCATCCGGCGGTGATGTTGAAACTGTCGCCCACGGCAATGGCTCGCATCGGGGCCTCCAATAGGGTGACGGTGACGTCTGTCGATGCAACCTCATGCGTCAGCACTTCGGCCTTGCGTCCGGCATTGGCACCGCTCGTCCAGGTGAGCATGCCCAGCGCGAACCAGCCATCTGCGAAGGCCGAGAGGCTAGAGACGGTGAAGCCCCGGTCGCTGTCGACCGTCACGACCGTTCCGCTACCCTTGTAGGCGGGATCATTCAGATTCACCCCGCAGCGCACATCGCCCAGCGCCGCGTCGCAACTCGCCTGAAACGTCCGCCCCACGGTCTGGTTCAGCACATGCGAAAGTGAGCGCATCTCAGCGACGAACTGCACCCGGCCCCGCCGGACCTGCCCGATGGCGCCCCGGCGCATGAGCACGCGCTGCGACGTGTCCCGCCAGTTCACCCGCCAGATCTCGACTTCCGCATTGTCCCAACGGCCATCGAGGATGTCGGTCTCGGTGATCGTCGTGGAAGTCAGCACACCCTCGGCGTCCTGCGCATCGACCGAAAGATCGGACCCCGTGCGAATCTCCGATGCGGTAAATCCGGACTCGGGCTCAAACGTGGTGCCATCAAAAACCAGCGGCAGGTCGTGATCGGTAAAGCCGAATACCTGCCCGTCCGCGCGGGTCAGGCGCCAGCACCAGGCCAGGGTCGTGGTTCCCTGGTCGAGGTGGGCCTGCAGGTCGGTCGGTAGCGTCTTCATCGCACCCTCCCGCAGCCCGCGTCGATCATGCGGATGAGACGGGCACCGGTCCTGAGCGACCGCGGCCCGCCATCCTCGGCAAGCGCCACCGCATGCGCCGAAATGGGGCGCTCGAGTCCTGCGCAGAGGGCCGAGTCACTGACGGCCACGGGCGCGCAGCCAGTCGCGAAGAACAGCGGGATCATCGCCCAGATCTTTCGTCGCATTGTCCATTCTCCGTCTTGTGGAATCCGCGGTTTCCCGGTCCTTGCGCGCAAGGCGGGCGCGTTCCTCGGCCGCGCCCCGCTTGCGTGCCTGCCGGAGCAGGGCGGCCATGCCGGCGATGGCACCGATGAGCCCGAACAACAGTGCAATGATCTCATTCATCACCGCGGAACCCCCGTTCCAGCCGGTCGCGCAGGCCGATCAGGCCGAGACCGAGGAAGATCAGCCCGGCGGGCGAGGCATCGCCGGTGCCGGCGAGCAGCGCCACAAGGCGGGACAGTTCGCCAAGCGGACCGGTTGCGGGCAGCGCGACGGAGGCGATGCCGGTGAGCATGGCGAGGCATCCCGCCCACCATGTGAGCGAGGTCGGACGGATGTAACGCATGGGGATCAGCTCCTTTTGAACAGGTGCGTGAAGATTGCGGCCAGCCGGGCGAGAAACCAGGTCGGCGCATCGGGTGCGGGAGGCGTGGGCCGCAACAATGTCAGCGCCGCGCCTTCGCTCAGCCGCCGCACCGGTTGGGAGAATTCAACCCGGCCGTTCGCATCCACGCCCCAGACCGGGATCGGACCTGTCGAATAGCGGCCCTCGCGGAACAGGTTCCGCTCAGCCTCTCGGCGCGGGACGACCGAGGCCGGTTTGCGCCAGTACATAAACGCGTTGGCAGCCGCAACGCGATTGCCTGTATTGAGATGTCGGGTCAGCGCCGCGCGGGCAATGCCACCGGTGTTGTAGTGGAAGCTGACCAGCGCGTCGAATTCGTGCGGCTCGAGTGGCACCATCACGGCGCTCAGGACGTCGGCCCCGTAACGCTCGAGATCGGAGCGGAACAGGTGGAATGCCTCGCGGATCGCGGCATCCAGGTCATCGGGCATGCCCCGAGGCATCTCTGCCGGGTCGGGTAGCCCAGCCGCCGCCGTGTGACCGATCCCAAAGGTCCAGGTGCCGGTGGTATCAAGATAGGGCGCCGGCACCAGCCCCTCAAAGCGGGCAAGGGTCAGCAGCCCGCGATCTGTAACGCGCATCGCATTGATCATCTGCGAACCTCGATCAGTGGAATGGAGGTGATGGAGCCGAGGCGCTCGATGTCGAGCGTCACGTCGAGCGTGTCGGTATCGAAGCGCACTGGCACGTCGAACTCGAACCCGGCGGTGATGGCGGCACCTGCGGCCGGGGCGGTGGTGAAGGTGACGATGCCGGTGGAGGTGTCGACCGACCAGCCGGTGGTCTGCTCCACGCCGTCAATCGCGACCTTCACGGTCCCGTCCACGGGCTTGGTGATGGTCCGGGTCCAGGTCTGGGCGCCGGAGGTGTAGGCCTTCACCAGCTGGAAATCGGTGGCGGTCCCGTCGCTCGTGCCGATGTTCTGATCCGTGGCCGCCGGCGCCTGAGACGGCAGGCAGGACTTGAAGTCGGCCCAGTCCTTCCAGCGGAAACCGTAAAGCCGCCCGTTACGCGCTTCGAAGAAGGCCACGACGGCTGCGAGATCATCCGCGCGCCGAATACCGTAAGCTGCATCGTAGCGCCGGCGAGAATTGGCCCAGCTGGCGTTGCGTTCCTCGTCCCCCGAGGCAAGCTCGACGATCTGCGTGCGCCGCTCGGGTCCGCCGCGTGCACCACGGCTGATGTCGTCGGGAAACCGAACTTCGTGGAAAGCCATCACATCCCCCGTCTGCCGAGCGCCACCGCCCTGGCGATGTCGGCCGCGACCTGGGCGCGCGACTGGCGGAAGCTCTCGGCATCGCGGGTCTGGATGGTGATGTTGACCGGCGCGGCCTGACCGACGCCGGCGGCGACCTCACGCCGGCTCAGCACCCGCTCGCCCCGTTGCAGGATGGCCGGCACCTCGCCGGGCCGCAAACCAACCCAGCCACCGGAATGCATCCGTGGAGCATCTGCGAAAGCCAGCGCCGGGATCGCCCGCGTGGGCGCAACAGTGCCCACGACACCGCCAGAGTGGAACACATTGGCCAGCACCCCTCCGGGGGCGCCTATTCCGCCCAGCGCGCCGGACAGCGCGTTTGCGAGCGGGCCCAGGATGAAGCGCCGAGCCGACAGCTTCGCCATGTCGGCCAGGATCGAGGTCACCAGCGACCGGAAATCCAGCTTGCCGGTTTTCACAAACTCGCCAATGGCATTCTCGGCACTGCGGAACGCCTCCACCAGGCTGTCGCCCAGCCCCTTGCCGAGATCCATGGCCCTGGTGGAGTAATCCTTGAGCGAATTGGCCGCCGTTTCCCACGCGGACTTCGCCACCTCAGCCGCCTTGCCCGCGGCCTTTCCGGCACCGGTGACGGCCTTTTCGACCTTGCTCAGGGCATTGGCCACGGCCCGCGCCTTCACGGCATCGAAGAAATCCCCCATCGGATCGCTGGCCATGATCCGCGCAAGATCGTCATTGAGACGTGCGAGCCTGCGCGCGACCTCGTCAGCCATCGGGTTGTCGAGTCGTGGGAATGCGGTGGAGCCGAGCCGGCCAAGGCGTATGGCTTCAGGCGCGCCGGCCTTGTCCATCAGGGCATTCACCTGATCGGCCAGCCAGTTGATCTTTTCGATCGCGGTGTTGACCATCCATTCCAGCCCGCCAATCACAGCATTGGCCGTGCCAACCACCGCTGCTCCAAGGATTTCGGGCAGGGTCGTCCAGGCGAAGGCGATATCGTTCTTGGCAATGAGAAAGCCCTTGATGATGGCGTTGAGCGCGATCTTCGTGCCTGACACCACCATCTCCCAGCCCTTGGCGAACCACGGGGCGATGGCATCGATGGCGGGCTTGAGCTTCTGCCACAGCCCATCGCGCACCACCTGCCAGACGGCAAGCGCGGTGTCGCCGAAACTCACCGCCACTTTTGACGTACGGTTGATCTCGTAGCGCATGCCGGCAACAGCCGCCGTCCCCGCCGCAATCGCCGCGGTCAGCAGCGGAAAGCGGGTGACCACATTGCCGATCATCCTTGCGGTCTGGGCCAGTGCGGCCCGAACGCCGCCCTGTCCGGCATAGATCTGCTGGATCTGGGCGCCCTGCTGGATGAACACCATCATCGGGTTCATGCCCGAGGCCAGCGACACGAACACGTCGTTTAATTGAAACATCAGCATCCGGCTCTGGAACGCCGCCATGCGCGAGGCGCGCCCCATGCCTGTGAGTGCCTTGGTCCGGCCCTTGATGGCGGCGATGCTCTGCAATGTCGCCTGACGCTCGCGACTGATGGCGGCGCGCATCTCGTCTGCCGAGATTGCCCCCACCGCATGGGCCTGCAGGATCTCGGCAAGCCTGGCCTTGTAGTCGCGGATTGTGGCAAAGAGCGGGTTGAACTTCGCGCGCGTGTCATCGAGCGCGCGCCCATAGGCGGCGATATCCTCGGCACTGCGGCGAAACCCGGGGGTAACGCCGGTGACCCGGTCGATCCGCTCCACCAGCGTGCCCGTCGAGGCCCCGGCCGCCCTGAGTGCCGTTGCCGCCCGCGTGGCCCGCACCGCCAGTGCTTCAAGCTGCGCCAGCGCCGTGCCGGAGGCCGCGCCCACGCCCTTGAGCCCCTGGCTCGCCGGGGCGGCCCCACCGGCCACCGCCGCCAGCGCCTGTCTGCCCGCCTTGCCGATACCGACAAGCTCGGCCTTCAGCTTCTCGCCGCCCACAGCGGCAAGGCGCACGCTGATGCGTTTTTCACCCATGGTTCGCGTTCATCTTTTCATTGATCTTGCGGATGGCGACGGCTTCAATGGCCGGCAGTAATTCAGCGGCCACGAGCGGGTTCACCCCCAGCGCCCGGGCCATCGCCAATGCCGCGCCCATGTCCCAGCCCAAGGCGGCGCCGCCCGAGACCCGAAGCTGCCCTCCAAGGCGCAGGGCCAGATCCCAGACCTGCCAGCCTTCCAGTGTTGCGGGGCGGTTCAGTCTGGCCGGGCAGTCGGGGCAGGTTTCTTCACAGCCCTCGCAGTATCTGTCGCCCCCGCCGAAGTGCCACTCGGCAAGGGCAGTGATCCGTTTTTTTCCTGATCCAGCACCAGCCCCTTGGCGACATAGCCAAGCTGGAAGGCCTCGAAGAGGGGGTAGATGTCGAGCAGCGCATCGATGGCCTTGGGCGTGGGCGCGAGCGGCTCGCCCTCCTCATCGCCAATACCGGACCAGTCGATGACCGCGCGCCGGGCGATGGCCTTGGCAAACACGATGGCGCGGGTCTCGTCGGGGGTATCTTCGGGCAGGTTTTCGACCGTATCGTCAGCACGGGCGGCGGCCATCAGGGCGGTGGTGAGCGGCAGCAGCTTCAGCCGCACCCCGTGGCCGAGGTCGAGCCAGTCCGGCCCCGCATTCAGGTCAAGTCGGATCATGGTGTTCCTCAATAGCTGGCAATGTCATTGATCAGGGTCGCGGTGCACATCTGCCCGGCCACGGAATCATATGCCGCCTGCCAGTCGAAACTGGCCTGGATACCCTGCGGACCCTGGATCTGCAGGCGCGGGCGGGGCAGATAGACGGCATGCGCCGTCAGCTCGAAGCTCTCGCCGCTGGTCAGGCTGTAGGTGAACTTCAACTCGGCCGGCGTGCCATTGATGGCCTGGTCCAGCAGCGTGGTGTCGGCAAAGCGCACCTCGATGCGCCCGGTCAGCGCCGCCATGCCGGGATCGGCGCCGTCGATACGGCCATCGCTGCGGATGGTCTCGATCCGGTCGAGATTGTTCTCGTAGGTGATTTCGGCCGAGACCACATTCCCGAGGCTGACGCCGTTGCGCGTGATCGCCCCGTTGAAATGGCCGAAACGCTTCATCGCCCAGCCGGTGGGCGTGCCGGCGCCGCTTGCCACGCCTGCGCTCTCGCCCTGCGCAATCAGGCTGGCGGTTGCGGTCAGCAACCCCGAGCGCCCCATCTGCCAGCTGAGCTTGTCGAGCTTGCAGCCCGAATACATCGCGTAATGCGGCACCTCGGGCATGCCAATCTCGATGCTCATGCTCGGCAGCGCCCAGTTCCCCGAGAGAAACGTGTGGGTATAGGGCCCCGTGCCGGTGGTGGCGGGATCGCCAAAGGCCGCCTTCAGCCACACACCCCAGCTTTCGGCATCAATCGGCACCGTGACGTCGCCATCGGAAGTCACCGCATCCTTGATCGGCGGCTGGGGATCGCGGCCATAGCCCAGAAGCTCGGGGCTCAGGAGCGGCTGTTCAGCCCCCAATGATGCGCTGGCAAAGGGCATCTGGTAATAACCGCCCGTTGGGGCAGTGCCATAACTTGTCTCGAACGCAAGCGCCATCTGCGCCCGCGCCCCCTGGGCTCGTGCCATGTTGTCTGTTCCTTTTGGTTGGTGTCAGATCAGCGGGTCAACGGTGGAATAGCTCAGGACCACCGGCACCACAGAGGCCTTGATCCCTTCGGCCCCCTCTTGTGCGAGATCGGTCGGGGCCGGTGCCTGTGCCTCCACCCAGTCGCAGGTTCCGCCCAGCGTGCGGTCTGCGGCCAGCGCCGTGCCAATGGCCTGGATGAGCGTGTCAAACGCCGCATCCCGGTATGCAGGCGTCTTGCCCTGCACGATCACCTCGATCTCGGCGCGATGCTCGTAGTGGTACTGCAGCGGCGACAGCGTCACTTCCGGTTCTCCGGGCTCGCCGTCGCGCAGGATCACGAGGCCGCCGGTCGGCACCCGCTCGGGCAATGCCTCGCCGCGCAGGACGGTGGCGTTGGGCAGGGTTTGCAGGGTTGCAATCAGGGCCTGCAGGATGGTTTCGCGGGGGGTGGGCATTATCGCTGCTGCGTTTCAGTTTGACATTCACGTTGCCGCTGCATGGTTTTCCGGGTAGGTCCCAAGTCCGTATATCTTGCCATTGTGCATTACCTGTAATACATAAATGGCAACAACGTTTCACAGGTAAGACATCATGCCAGCCCCGACACTGAATATTTCCCCCGCCGTCAAGCGGGAATTGCGAACGCTCGGCGCACGCATCAAACAGGCGCGCCTGTTGCGGCGCTTGCCCATGGAACTCGTGGCAGAACGTGCCGGCACGAGCAGGGCCACGCTCTATCGCATTGAACGTGGTGATCCCAACGTGCGCATCGGCGCCTACATGCTGGTGCTGCAGGCGCTCGGCCTGCTCAAGGGGTTTGGGGACGTCAAGGACGCTCTGGGCGAACAGCTCGGCACCGAGCACCTTCCCAAACGGGCCCGCAGCCGTGAGTAACATCGAAGTCTTTCTTGACGCCTATGGAAGGCTGCGCCGCATCGGCCTTCTGAGACGCCATGCCGGTGCGCGCCGGGAACGCGTGACCTATGAGCACGATCCCGATTGGCTGACCTCGCCCGAAGCATTCCAGTTCGATCCGACCCTGCCCCTTGTGCACGGCCCCATTTCCCCGTCCGGCGGCAAGGAGATGTTCGGGGCACTTGGGGACAGTGCACCGGATACCTGGGGGCGCGAGCTCATGCGCCGGGCCGAGCGCCGCCTAGCCGAGCGCGAAGGCCGGCGCGTCAGAGCCCTGCATGAAACCGACTACCTGCTTGGCGTCTCGGACGAGACCCGGCTTGGCGCGCTGCGGTTTCGATATGAAGGCGAGGACGAATTCCAGGCGCTTCAGACGCGGGGCGTGCCAACGACGCTTGCGCTCGGCGACCTGCTTGCTGCCTCGCAACGGATCCTGCGCGGCGAGGAAACCGACGCCGACCTTCTTCTGATCTTTGCACCGGGTTCGTCACTGGGCGGCGCACGGCCCAAGGCGAGCGTTTTCGACCAGCACGGGCACCTGTCGTTTGCGAAATTCCCCAAGGAAACCGATCGATATTCGATCTCGCGGTGGGAGGCCATCGCACTCGACATGGCCCGGGATTGCGGCATCACGACGATCGAATACGATCTGCTGCCAAGCCCGCACGGTCCGATCTTCCTCACTCGGCGCTTCGACCGCAGGGGCGGCATCCGCATCCCGTTCATCAGCGCCATGGCGATGACCGAACATGATGATGGCGACGAGAATGGCAGCTATCTCGAAATCGTTGACGTCATCACGGATCACGGCGCCAACCCTGTGCAGGACCGGGCCGAACTGTTTCGCCGGATTGCGTTCAGCATCCTGATCAGCAACACCGACGACCACCTGCGCAACCACGGCTTTCTCTGGAGCGGCCGCCGCGGCTGGACGCTCAGCCCGTGCTATGACCTGAACCCCGTGGCGGACGCACCGCGCATCCTCAAGACGCGGATCGACTTTGATGACGCGACCGCATCGCTGCGATTGCTGCAGGAGGTCGCAGAATATTTTCTGCGCCCTGCCGAGGGGGAGCAGATCATTCGGGAATGCGCCGTCGTAGTCCGCAACTGGCGTGCATATGCGCAACGCAGGCGGGCCCCCGCCGGCGAGATAGACCGGATGGCCCCGGCATTCGAGCACGAAGATCTGGAATACGCGCTGGATCTGTGAAGGGTATTCCTCTCTGTTACCGACTACCGACTTTTCCAAGAGAGCGGACCAGCTATTTGAGAACTGCCAATCGCCATGCCTCGTTGTTTGGACGATCAGGTTTCCACCAAGCCCCGGGGGCCATTCCAAGGCATTTTCATGTAGATATCACCAGCGGCCAGTTCGTCGAGCATCTGTCGTATGCGCCTTTGTCTGGTTTCATCTCTTTTCGCGCGGCTTATCCAGGCAATATAGTCGTTACGCTGATAGGGGGGACGCTCATCATACGCCCAGCGCAGGTCTTCGGCGACAAGGGCCTCGGCGACGTCATCCGGCATTGGGTGTCGTGGGCGCTTCATGGCAATAAATCTGCGCGGAAGGCACGCTGGACGGCATCTTCGCCCGAACCTTCGGCAAGATCGCCGCGCCGGGCCTGTGCAAGGCCGGTCTCGAGCCGCGCGCGCAACGCATCAAGTTGCGCCTCCTCCCTTTCCAGAAGCCGCAGCCCCGCCCGCTGGGCCTCGCTAGCATTCTGGTAACGACCCGAGGCGACCAGGCGATCCACCAGCGCGGACTGGCTTTCGGTGAGGACGACGTTTCTCGTGGCCATGCCGAATTCTCCTTCATTGGCAACATATGCCAATGCGAGGGCCTTTTCCACTCTGCCTTCAGGAGCGCCACCTCTCAACCACCAACCCCGGCAGCGCGGCCTCGGCCGCCCGCGCATCCCGCGCCAGATCCAGCCGCTTCTTCAGCTTCACCTGCGGCACCAGCAGGAACACCGGCACGGTCATGGCCCCGGTCAGGATCCCGTCCTTGCGCCGACGGCGGCGGTTCGGGGCAGCCAGCTGCCGC
>JASBSZ010000026.1 GCA_030148665.1 Alphaproteobacteria bacterium | reverse complement strand
CCGGCGCCGTTCAACACCGACAATAACCTCATGACGCATATCCCGCTCCTGCCTGATACGACGTCGTTAACGACGTCAATAACGACGGAGTATAAGATCTGGCCGCGGTGTCAGGCAGGCGGTAGCAATCGGGTGGTTACTATTCGTTGCTTTTTGCACCAACTCGTTCATCATTGCCCGAACCTTGTTGACCCGGACGACGACGCGACTGCATGCGACAGGCTGGAAAGCATCATGTTCCGACAGTACAATCAGTCATCATGGCGGAATTTCAGGATTTTCCTTGCCTCGGTCGTCGTCGCGCTGACCTTTTTCCTGGCCCTTTCCTATGAACGCATCTCGACCCGTGACTATCTGACAAACCTGCGCAGCGACCTGTCGCGCGAGGTCGGGATCATCCGCGCCCGTATCGAGGGCACGATCAACGCAAATGCCAATACCAGCCGGGCCTTTGCGGCGATCTTGGCTGCTCACCCCGAAATGGAAAACGATCACCTGTCGCAAATCGCATCCTTTTTGCTGAATGGCTCGTCCCGGTTGCGCGAAATCGCCGCAGCGCCCGATCTGGTGATCCGTTTCGTCTATCCGCTCAGGGGCAACGAGGCCGCTCTGGGTCTGGATTTTCGCAAGACGCCTTCGCAATACGGTGCGGTGAAAAAGGCGCTTTCGGTCGGTGGTACCGTCATTGCCGGGCCGGTGACGCTGGTACAGGGGGGAAAGGCCTTTATCATCAGGGTTCCCGTTCCCTCGCAACAGCCTGGCAAGAAATGGTGGGGCATCATTTCCGGGGTGCTCGACTTCGATACCTTTCTCAAGGCATCGGGCCTTGATGTGGCAAGCCGCAAGTTCGACATCGCCCTGCGCGGCGCCGATGGAACCGGCGCGCAGGGAACGCCCTTTCTTGGCCGGGGCGCAATTTTCGCAAATGATCCGATTCTTGCCGACATCGCCTTTCCCAACGGGGCGTGGCAGCTGGCGGTGGCCCCGGCGGGCGGCTGGCCGACACATGCGCCCGATTATCTGTGGGCAAGGGGATATTTCGCCGCCGGCGGGCTGCTGATGCTGGCGATCATCCTGGGGGCAACCTGGCTGGTTCAGAAACGCCAGCAGGCCGAGGCCGTCCTTGCCTCGGCGATCGAGGCGATCGATGCCGGTTTTGCCCTGTTCGACGCCGATGATCGGCTGATTGCGTTCAACTCGAACTATTACGACGTGTACAAGGCCGCCGGATACGAGGTCATCCTGGGCACGCCGTTCATCACGCTGCTGCGCAACGGCCTGGAACGAAAGATCTTTCCCGATGCCATCGGACGCGAACAGGAATGGCTGTCCGAACGCATGCGCGCCCACCGGCAGGAACGTTCCTCGATCGAACAGCACCTTGCCAGCGGGCGCTGGATCAGCATTCGGGAACGCCGCACGCCCGATGGGGGGTCTGTCGGGATCAGGGTGGATATCACCGCGCTCAAGCAGGCCCGCGAGGCCGCCGAGGCCGCCAACCGCGCCAAGTCGGAGTTTCTCAACACGATGACGCATGAGCTGCGCACGCCGCTGACCGTGATCCTGGGCTTTACCCCGATCCTGTCAAATCTGGGCACGATGCCATCGGTGCGCGCCCTTCAGGACCTGCTCGACCGCCCTGATGCCGATATCGACGCGGTCCGCAAGGCGGTCGCACGGGTCGTTGCCGAGATTTCCGGTTTCGCAACGACGATGGACCGCTCGGGCAAGCATCTGCTGTCGCTGGTCAACGATATTCTCGACCTTTCCAAGGCCGAGGCCGGACGGATCGAGATTGCGCCGACCGCGCTCGACCTCGACGGGCTGCTTGCAACCGTTGTCGAGCAGTTCACCCCCGAGGCCGAACGAAAGGGTATTCACCTCGGCCACCAACCTTCGGGCCTGTCCGTCCTGGCCGACGAGGTGCGCCTTCGGCAAATCCTGGTCAATCTGGTCGGAAATGCGCTGAAATTCACCGACAGCGGCGAAATCGGGATCACCGCCCACGACATGGGCGAGCAGGTCGAAATTCGCGTGCGAGATACCGGATGCGGTATCCCCGAGGACGCCATAGACAACATCTTTGCCACCTTTACCCAGATCGACACGTCCGATACGCGCCGGGCCCAGGGAACCGGCCTGGGGCTGGCCATCACGAAAAAGCTGGTCACGCTGCATGGCGGCACGATTCGTGTCGAATCGACACCGGGCAAGGGCAGCACCTTTGCCTTTACCATGCCCAAACCGCCCGATCGGAATGTGGCGGCGTGACCCCGGCCCTGAAACCCTGCCCAACAAATGGTGGCCTTTCCCGTCGCACGGGACTAAATACTTGCGCAAACCAGGCCGGGCCGGGGTGTGCTGTATTCCCGCTTGCCGGCCGTGACCAGACAAACGGAAACACGCATGGCCAACCACCTGTACCAGAATGACCTTCCCGACGGGCTGAACCTTGGCCCGGTCGTGGCAATCGACTGCGAAACCATGGGTCTGAACCCGTACCGCGATCGCCTGTGCCTGGTGCAGATGTCGGGCGGCGACGGCAACGCCCATCTGGTGCAGATATCACAGGATCAGACCAGCGCGCCCAATCTGACGCGGATGCTGTCTGATCCGAATGTGCTGAAGCTGTTTCATTTCGGCCGCTTCGACATTGCCGTTCTGCTGCACCGTTTCGGCGTACTGGCAACGCCGGTCTATTGCACCAAGATCGCCAGCAAGCTGGTGCGCACCTATACCGACCGGCACGGGCTGAAAAATCTGTTGCAGGAGCTGTTGCAGATAGACATCTCGAAACAGCAGCAAAGCAGCGACTGGGGATCAGCCGACCTTACCGAGGCCCAGATTGCCTATGCCGCATCCGACGTTCTGTATCTGCACCGCCTGCGCGACGAACTCGACCGCCGCCTTGCCCGCGAGGGGCGCAGCGAGCTGGCGCAGGCCTGTTTCGATTTTCTGCCGCACCGGGCGCGCCTGGATCTGGCGGGCTGGCCCGAAACCGACATTTTCGCACATTGAAAGGCGGATCATGGGCCTGACAGCCGAACAAACGGAATCGCTGGAAACCGGACGCCGCGTCATCGCCCGCGAGGCCGAGGCCCTGATCCAGCTGAAGGATACGCTGGACGGCGGGTTTACCCAGGCGGTCGATCTGCTGCTGGCGGCAAGGGGCCGGGTCATCGTTTCCGGCATGGGAAAATCGGGCCATGTCGCGCGCAAGATCGCGGCGACCCTGGCCTCGACCGGCACGCCTGCCCATTTCGTTCACCCGGCCGAGGCCAGCCATGGCGACCTTGGCATGATGGCCCAAGGCGATGTCACGCTGGTGCTGTCGAATTCCGGCGAAACGCCCGAGCTGGCCCACCTGATCGCCTATACCAGGCGTTTTCGCATCCCCATGATCGGGGTTGCCGGCAGGGCTGGCAGCACCCTGTTGCGGCAATCCGATGTTGCCATCCTGCTGCCGCCGGCGCCCGAGGCCTGTGACAACGGCATCGTTCCGACCACCTCGACGACGATGACCCTTGCGCTGGGCGACGCGCTGGCCATCGCCCTGATGGAGCGCCGCCGCTTTACCCCTGAAAATTTCCGCCTGTTTCATCCCGGCGGCAAGCTGGGCGCACGTCTTTCAAGGGTCGAGGATCTGATGCATACGGGCGATGCGCTGCCGCTGATCTCGCCCGACACCCCGATGAGCGAGGCCCTCCTTGTCATCAGCCAGAAAGGTTTCGGTGTCGCCGGCGTTGTCGAGGGGGCCCGCCTTGTCGGCGTCATCACCGATGGCGACCTGCGCCGCCACATGCAGGGCCTTCTGGACATGAACGCAAGCCAGGTGATGACCCGCAATCCGCTGACCACCACCCCCGACACCCTGGCCGAAGAGGCCCTGGCCCTGATGAACGAGCGCAAGGTCACCACCCTTTTCGTCCGCGCGCCCGATGGCCTCCCCGATGGTTCCGGCGATCTGCGCGGCATCCTGCATATTCACGACTGCCTGCGGGCGGGGCTGGGCTGAATGACGCGTTCGGGGGGCAACCTGTATTCCCGTTTCGTGGCCTGGACCAAGATCATCCTGCCGCTGGCTGCACTTGCCATCCTCAGTTCGCTGTTCCTGTTTTCGCGCAGCTTCGACCCCAGCAAGGGCGCGCGTCTTTTCAATGGGAATCTTGCCGAATTTGCCCGCAAGCAGCGCATCACCGCGCCCCGCTTTGCCGGCATGACCACCGATGGCGCGGCGATACGGATCTCGGCAGCCGAGGCCAGCCCGCGCGACGCGGGCAGCTCGGCGGTGGATGCAACCGATCTGCGCGCCAATATCGGCCTGCCCAACGGCGATACCGTTGCCGTGGTTGCCGCCACCGGCGCGATCGAGCCACTGCAGGACCGCGCCGTGCTGG
This sequence comes from Alphaproteobacteria bacterium, assembly GCA_030148665.1. GTDB lineage: Bacteria > Pseudomonadota > Alphaproteobacteria > Rhodobacterales > Rhodobacteraceae > UBA5972. The sequence goes on along the minus strand of JASBSZ010000026.1, from coordinate 147,198 downwards.
GCGGGGGGATCTCGCTGGGTACGTCGTTCGGCATTACCGCGAAAACGCGCGGGCTGGTCTTTGCGCTGGACAGGCTCGACATCCGCAGCCAGGGCAGAATCGAGGCCAGAACCCCCCGATCCACGATCACCGCAGGCCAGTTCGAACTGCATCTTGACGACAGGCAAAAGAACGGAAAACCTCGGGGTTACGTTCTGGTGTTCAAAGAGGGCGTCAGAATGGTATACAGGCCGTAACCATCGAGGGCAGATCACCATGCACCGTTTTACAAGGCTTGTCTCTGGCGCGCTATTCGCGTTGTCTGCGCTTGTGACGGTTGCCGTGGCGCAGACGACCATTCCTTTCGGCTCGGTCGCCTATGACCCGAAAAAGCCGATCGAGATCGTTTCCGACAGCTTTACCCTGAACCAGACCGACGGCCGCGCAGCCTTTGTCGGAAATGTCGTTGCCGGCCAGGGGAATCTGCGCCTTTCCGCCGACAGGATCACCGTGGAATACGACAACTCGGGCAACGGAAAGGATAACCGTATCAGCCGTCTTGTCGCCCAGGGCAAGGTCACCCTTGTCAGCGGTGCCGAACAGGCCGAGGCCGATCGTGCCGTCTATCAGGTCGCCGAGGGCAAGATCGTTCTCGACGGCAATGTTCTGGTCACCCAGGGCAAGAATGCCCTCTCGGGGCAAAAGGTCACGATCGATCTGGCCTCGGGATCGGCCCGTATCGAGGGCCGCGTCAAGACCATCTTTTCGACCGGGGGCGACAACTGATGGCCGCCGCGCTGGAACTGTCTGCCGCCGATGGCGGGCTGAAGGTACGCAACCTCGGCAAGAGCTATAAACGCCGGCGCGTGATCCACGATGTGTCGATGGATCTGAACCGCGGTGAGGTCGTCGCCCTGCTGGGGCCGAACGGTGCCGGCAAGACGACCTGTTTCTATGCCATCGCCGGCCTTGTCACGCCCGAGGCCGGAACCGTCATGGTCGATGGGCGCGATGTGACGCTGCTGCCGATGTACCGCCGCGCACGCCTCGGCATCGGCTATCTGCCGCAAGAGGCCTCGATCTTTCGCGGGCTTTCGGTCGAGGACAACATCATGGCGATCCTCGAACATTGGGTGCGCGACGTGAAAACACGTCACGAAAGGCTCGAGGAACTGCTTGGCGAATTTTCGATAGGCCATCTGCGACGCGCCTCGGCCCTGTCGCTGTCGGGCGGCGAGCGTCGGCGCGTCGAAATCGCCCGCTGCCTGGCCAGCAATCCGAAATATGTTCTGCTGGACGAACCCTTTGCCGGGGTCGATCCGATCGCCGTTGCCGACATTCGCAAGCTGGTTGCACAGCTCAAGACCCGGGGCATCGGTGTGCTGATAACCGACCACAACGTGCGTGAAACGCTGGGCATCGTGGACCGCGCCTATATCCTGCACGAAGGGCACCTCTTGATGAGCGGCACAGCAGACGAGGTCGTCCGCGACGAGACCGTGAGGCGGGTCTATCTCGGCCAGAATTTCAGGATTGTCTGAGCGGCGCCGATGAAACCCGGCCTCAGACCCGAACTGGGCGTTCGCGCGAATCAGCGTCTGAACCTGACCCCCACGCTCAGGGCCTCGCTGAACATATTGCGCATGAATCATCTCGAACTGGCCGAACGGATCCAGGCCGAACTGGCCGACAACCCGCTGCTGGTTGCCGACAATGCGCCCGGCTGGAATGCCGGTTCAACTGCTGTCTGGTCCGACAGCGCGGTCGAACGTATGGCCCATCAGCAGGGCCTTGTCGAACGCCTGCATGCGCAGATCCGAATGATGCGCACCAGCCCGATCCTGCGCGATATTGCCATGTTTCTGGCCGCGGACCTGACGGATGAGGGCTATCTCGCGGACAGCGACGCGGAATTGGCCGGGATGCTGAAGGTGCCTTTCGACCAGCTGCGTCAGGCGATCGACCTGCTGCAATCATGCGAGCCCACGGGCATTGGCGCGCGAAACCTCAGAGAGTGTCTGGACCTGCAACTGGCGGCGCTGGGTGAGGAAGGCGACATGCGGGCCGTGATACTGGACAATCTGGGCCTTTTTGCGCGCCGCGACTGGGCCGCGCTTGGCCGCGCAACCGGCCTGCCCGAGGCAACGCTGCGCAACAAGGCGCGTCTGCTGGGCGCACTGGACCCCCATCCCGGACGCACCGAACATCCCTCGACGGTGGTATATCTGCACCCCGACCTCAGGATTCAGGCCGACCCGAGCGGCATGTGGAAGGTCGAGCTCGCCACCGGCGACCTGCCCGCGCTGCGTGTTGACGAGGCGCTGCTTTGCCAGGCCGACGGGCAGGATGCGCAAACCGCCCGCTATCTGCGTGACAAGGCCCGACAGGCGCGCGCGCTGATCGGCGCCGTACGCGCGCGGGAAAAGACCCTGCTGCGCATTGGCGAGGCGATATTGCACCACCAGCACCGGTTTTTCGCCCGGGGCGAGGACAGTCTCGCTCCGCTGACCCGGCGCGCTCTGGCCGAAACGCTGGGCCTGCACCCTTCGACCGTGACACGCGCCATTGCCGGCAAGGCGCTGGAATCCCCGCGTGGTCTGCACCCCCTGCGATTCTTTTTCCCTTCGGCAGTCGGGCAGAACGGCGATACCGATGCCTTGTCGTCATTCGCGGTGCAACAGCAGATTCGGCGCCTGATCGGGCAGGAAACCGCCGATGCCGTGTTGTCGGATGCCCGCATTGCGACACTTCTGCGGGAAAGCGGTGTTGACATAGCACGCCGGACTGTAGCCAAATACAGACAATGTCTGAAGATCCCGTCGTCATTTCAGCGTCGCAAATCAAAGAGTGTTCTTTGAGCGCGTTTCCGCGTGGAGCGCAAATGACGATCAACGGCAAGGATGCACCGGTTTCACACCGAAATCGCGTATCTCGGGCATTCCCCCAATATTCCCGATCAAAGAAGGAGAAAACCATGCGTTACCAGGTGAGCGGCAAGCAAATCGACATCGGCGAAGCCCTGCGCGAGCATGTCCAGGCCAACCTTGGCGAAGCCGTCAAGAAATACGCCGAACGCCCGACCGATGCGAATGTGGTTTTTTCCCGTGATTCGTCTGCCTTCATCTGCGAAATCACCGTTCATCTTTCAACCGGCCTTACCAGTCAGGCCAAGGGCCGCGCATTCGAGATATACGAGGCCTTCGACAATTGTTGCGAAAAGATCGAAAAGCAGATGCGCCGCTACAAGCGCCGCCTCAAGGATCACCACAAGAATCGCGAAGAGCCAATCGAATCGCTGACCGCGCCGGCCTATGTTCTGGCCGGCAACCCCGATCAGGACGATGATTCCGAACCCGATTCGCTCCAGCCGGTCATCATTGCCGAAATGCAGGCCAGGATAAAAACCCTGTCGGTTGGCGAGGCCGTGATGCAGATGGAGCTTGATAATGCCCCCGTTCTCGTGTTCAAGAATGCCGGCAACAACGGGTTGAACGTGGTCTATCGGCGCGATGACGGAAATATCGGCTGGATCGACCCCACGATCAGCGCCTGAGTTGCGCGCGGCGACGACGCCGTGACAGCGAATCATGGGGGCGGGTCCCTCTGCCCCCTCGGGGGCCGATCGGCAGGAATGATGTGACATCATGAATCTTGAATCCATCCTCAAGCCCGAGGCCGTCCGCGCCGTGGGCAGGGCAGCAAGCAAGAAACGTGTTCTTCAGGACATCGCCGCAAGGGCGGCCGCGGTGTACGGCGTCGATGCCGAAACCGCCTTCAGCGCCCTTCAGGAACGCGAGAGCCTCGGCCCCACCGGTGTCGGCGACGGCATCGCCATTCCCCACGCCCGCATAGACGGAATCGATTCCGTGGTCGGCGTCTTTTTCAAGCTGGAAAAACCCGTCGATTACGATTCCGTCGATCGTCAGCCGGTCGATCTGATCTTTGCCCTGTTTGCGCCCGAAAATTCGGGCATCGAGCATCTCAAGGCGCTGGCCTGCGTTTCACGCCTGCTGCGCGATCGGGCCACCCGTTCCAAGCTGCGCGCCAATGACGACGATTCCACGCTTTATGCGATTCTCACCGAATATGCCGATTCGCGGGCGGCCTGATCAGCGCTGTTCGGGCCAGCCGGAAAAACCGAAATTCAGAAAATCCTGCGCATAGATATCCTGAATCAGGCGCCTCACCCGATCTGACAGCGCGTCATCCAGGCTGAATGGCCCGGCCTCGTTTCCGGGTGTGTCAACCGGAACCGGATCAAGGCCCTTCAGCCGTTCGACATGGGCAAGGCCGGCCTGCAGGTCATCCTCGGAAACGACGTGCGACGGAATCACGACCTGCGACATGCCCCGCAATATCGCGCTCTGGCTGGCCCAGGCGGGAATCACCCGCTCGCCCGTCTGCCCGGCAAGACAGGCCTTGAGAAACAGCAGGAACGACAGAAAGCCCCGCCTGTGGGCCTCGTGATCATATCCCGGGGCACCCATGCCCTTGCGGGGGATTTTCAGATATTTCTTTGAAACCAGTCTGTCGCGCAGGTCGCTGCGAGCCGGCCGGGCCAACGCCAGATAGGCCCGGTATGCCCGCCGCAGCGGATGTGCCAGCACGGTGACTGCGGCAAAACCGGGATGTTGCGTGCGCCACTGGCGAAGGGTCTTTTGGTTGAAGCCCCGCAAGACATTGCCGCCAAGGCGCGCCTCGTGGGCGGCAAGCCAGGCCTCGACCTGTTGTTCCGCTGTGCCTGCAACGGGCATGAACAGCACCGGCGCGACCTCGCCCGCCAGATAGCCGGGTACGCCGGGGCCTCGCCGGGGCTCGAAATCGGGGATGCGCGAAAGGTTCAGCCAGTCCAGCGAGGCCAGCGCCGAAACCATCTCGTCATAATTCGCAACCTTGCTTTCCAGGTTGTCGGCGTTCTGTTTCTTGAGCGTCCTGTCGAGCGATTCGATCCTGTGGTTCGAGCCAAGAAACCGCGCCAGCCCGTTCAACACATCGATATCGTGCAGGTCGTCATAATGGATGTGAAATGCCGTCTGGCCGGTCACCTGCAGCTGGTGCAGCAGGTCGGTTCTGAATTCCTGCGATTTATCAATATCATCCATGAATTCGTTGATATCGAACCGGATCCTTGCCTGTTTCCTGTGTTTGACGTTGGTCAGCTTCCACTGCCCGGTCGCCTGCGCGATCTTGCGCGAGATGTGGCAATCCAGCGGGTTGCGCGAAAGAATAACCTTGCCGCAGGCAGGGTCGTTCAGGCAGGCCTCCATGATCCGGGGGTCATGATCGTGAAAGAACCGGAAGCCGGGGATCGCCCTGTCATCATGTGCCCTGATGGCCGCCAGCAGGCGAAAGGGGTCTTTCTCGCGCTCGGCCAGGGTGATGCCCAGAACATCGTCATTCCGCGGCCCGCCGACGAAAACCGGGTTGAACAGCTCGCCCCATGATCTGAGATCGGGAAACTGGTTGAGGTTGGATTCGAGAAAATTCGATCCCGTTCGCATCTCGGCGAAGATCACGAAATGGGTAAATCGCCGCCCGGACATCAGCGCACGGCAAAGGCTTTGATCGGTGGTTTCCCGTGGCCGGGCATGTCGGCCAATGGAAAGTCACCCACCGAATGGGGATTCATCCCCTCGTTCTTGAGCTTTTGCACGAACTGTCCGAAACCATGCAGGTCGGCCAGGCGCGGCACCTCGGTCAGCTTGCGGCTGCTGGCCGGGTCGATCCCGTCGAGGACCGATTTGAGAATGGTCATCGGATCCTCGACGAACTCGGCCAATGTCCAGACATGAACCCGCGCCCTGGTGTGGGGCGAACGCAGCCTTTCCACATGCCTGGCCTCGATTGCCTGATAGCGTGCGGCAATCCGCCGGATCCTCTGAAAATCCATCCTCGAATGGAACAGCGGCACCGACCACGCGCCGGTCACCACATGAATGGTCGCGTTCTGGTCGCTGGCCAGAAAATCGCCGATGGCCTGCTGGTCGGCGGGCCCGAACTGAAAACTCTGATGTTCGCCGTGGGTGTTCCAGACAAGGCTGACCAGAAATGCCTCGGGATTATAGTCGCGCAATTTCGCGCTGTTTGACAGGCAGCCGTTGTAAACCTTTGCACCACCGGAAAATTTCACCTCGCGCTTGTCAAACAGATGGCCGTGAACCCTGGTTCCGGTCCGCCTTTCCAGCCAGGTTTCGAAATTCGAGAACAACTCGCTGAAGCCCTCGAACACGCTGTAGGGTCCCCGGGTCTTTTGCGTCGCCCAGACATCCCCGCGGGGAAAGCGGCTCTGCATCCGCAGTCCGTCCCGCCCGCGTATCCGTCGCTGGTTGGCCTGGGCAAAGACCTTGTCCAGCTTGCGTGGATTGGGCTCGACCCGGACAAGGATCTTTGCGTTGTCGTCAAGGAACCGCTGATACAGCCTGTCCGCCCGCGGCCATATCTTGCGGGCGACAAAGCAGTCGGATTTCTGCAGCAGCTGCATGTGGTCGTCATAGAAAACATGCGGCTTGCCCTGGAAATCGAACCGCGAAAAGGTCAATGAACGGCTTTCGATATTGGTTGAGTGTTTTCGCACAAGCGATTGAAAATACGATTCATCCGGTATCCAGACCTTGGAAAAATACCGGTCGTATTCCTGACGCTGCGGATCATCCAGAATGGCCGTCAATGTCCGCCGGGTCAGACACCACCATTGCGAGCCCAGATGCGGGTTGATCCCGTCGGGTATGCGGCGGGAATAACCGATCTTGCGCTGAAGCTCGACAAACCTGTCGAAAAGGCGACGGTGACGTTTCCATGAAAACGGGAAATGCAGGGTGAATCGTTCCAGATCCAGCCCGCCGACCGTCCAGATGACCTCTTCGGTCGTCACCGATTCGATGAAATCCGTATCGGCGTGCTCGGTCAGGTATTCCGCCAGCTCGTTCGCGGGCCGCAGCGGCAGGCAGGATCCGCTGGACAGATAGACATGGCCGACCTCGGGAAAATCGTTCAGCATGATGCGTGCGGCATCCAGGGTCGCCGCGACGATCGAGAACTCGCCCCAGCCGCAGGGCCTGCGGGGCGCAAACCTGACGTTGTCATGGCGTGCAAGCGCGGCCTTCATCCCCTCGAAATCGCGCAGATCCGAGCGCGCGTCCACATGTATCACCACGGGCGAATCATGGCTGGCCCAATAGGCCGCCACCTGGGCCGCACGGTCCAGATCCTGATGTGCCAACATGATGAATCCGACGGTCAAGTGCCCCTCCTAGACCCAGTTCCCCTTTGACATCAGCCCGAGGATTTCGAGCTGCCGCCAGTTGATGTATTTCTCGGACTCCGGGCACCAGAGATCGGGGGATTTCTCCAGCACCTGCTTGTATGCCCGATATTCGCGGCTGTTTCCGTAATGCTGCCTTCGTTTCAGTTCTTCCTCGGACTTTGCCCTGAGTGTATGGAGAAATTTGGCATGAAGAAGGCAGCCTGATGTCTTTTCTCCGCCAGATTCGTCGTAAACCAGGTTCAGCCCTCGCGGCAAAAGGGTGTGGGTCGAGCTGACATAGACATTCCCGCGGCGCCATTTCACCAGCGGTATCTTGTTCAGCGCGGGCGCCTTTCGGGGGTCGTTCGGAAAAAACACCCGCGCCCGGACACCGCCCTGTATCCACAGGTTGCGATATTTCGGATTGCGCGAGATCATGTAATTCCCGGCATCGAAATATTCCGCTATTTCAAACGGATTCTGACCTTCCTTGTATTCCTTTTCGTCAATCGGACCCTTGGGATACATGTCCAGCAGCATCGCCCCGAACGAACGTACGCCCGACGCATCCAGCCAGTCGGTCAGCGCACGCAGAGGGCGTGAATCGCAAAAGGGATAGACCAGGAATTCATCGACATCGACGACAAGGTTCCAGTGTCCGGTGCCATAGCGATATTGCAGCGCATTCAGCCAATCGACGCCGAATCTCGACTGCTTGTAGCTGTGCGTTGTGTGCCACAACGAAACATCGGGCTGTTCGCCCAGATATTTACGGGAATCGTCGTCGGAATCATTGTCCACCATCAGGAAATGGTTGATGCCCAGATTGCGGTAATATTCCAGGAAATAGGGCAGGCGGATCCGCTCGTTGCGCAGCACGCTGAACAGCAGGACGTCGCCGGCGCGGATGTCACTGGTGCGGTTGACGACGCGACGCAGCTCGCGCGACTTGCGAACGAAACGCAGCTGTTTGCGTTTGCGCTCCAGACGCAGGCGATATCTTTCGATCAGGCTCAATACCCGAAACCCTTGCTCGACCTCGACCTCGTTTTCGTCGCGCATTTTCCCTGCGCGATCCGCTGTTTGTCAAAACCATAGGGTTCCTGGCCCCGCTGGGCAAGCCTTGCAACATTGCGCCGACCGGCCGGGCCGCCCCTCAGCACCAGTCGCCCCGTGACATCAGGCCCAGGGCCTCGAGCTGTTGCCAGCCGGTATATTCCGCGCTGTCAGGGGTCCAGAAATCGGGGTCGGAAATCAGGCCGTCATAGTAGCCGTCGTAAAGGCGGCTGTTCTCGAAATGCTCGCGCCGGCGTTTTTCGATGGCGGCGCGCTGGACAACCGTAGGCAGGAACTTGGTATGCAACAGCACGCCCGAGGGCGCATGCGGCGCCTGTGGCCCGCGGACCCTGTTCAGCCGCCGGGGCAACAGTGAATGGGTCGAGCTGACCCAGGCGTAGCGCCTGCTCCACCGCACCAGCGGGGTTTTCGAAAGCGTCGGCGCCTTGGCCGGGTCCCGGGCAAAAAACACCCTTGCCCGCACACCGCCCCTGATCAGGATATTGTCGAGCTTGGGTTGATATTTCGTGACATATCCCTTGGGATCGAACCAACGCAATATCTCGGTCGGGTCCTGTCCCGGGCTATAGCGCGCCGCGGCGAGGCGCCCCTTTGGGTACAGTTCCAGCATGAACGCCCCCATCGACCGCCTGCCGGTCGCGTCCAGATATGCGGTCAGCACGTGCAGGTCGTGCCGTTCCCAGCAGGGGTAGATCAGCAATTCATCGGCATCCGCTGTCACCGTCCAGTGGCCATGCGCAAAGCGGATCATCAACCAGGTCAGCCAGTCCATTCCGAAACGCGACAGGCGGTAACTGTGATCGGTTCGCCACAGGGAAACGTTGCCCTGCTGTCGCAGGAAATGGTCGGTGCCGTCGTCGGATCCGTTATCGACAAACAGGAAATGCCCGACGCCAAGACGCCTGTAGTGATCGAGAAACTGCGGCAGGCGGGTGATTTCGTTGCGCACCGTGGAAAACAGCAAAATGTCACCGCGCCCGATCTGGCCGGTACGGTTGACGACCGGCTGCAATTGTCGCCGCTTGCGCAGCGCGCGAAACAACAGACGCTTGCGTTTCCAGCGCATGCGCCAGGCATAGATCGCCCGGCGCCCCAGCCCCACATGCGGGGGATGCGACGAAAAGGGCAGGCTGTTTTCGCTATTTCCTGTAGTCACCGGAAAGATGCCATTTCCATGCGTCCCCGATCATCTGGCCCATGGTCGAATGTTCGGGGCTCCATCCCAGCTCGGCGTTCGCGCGGGTACTGCCGCTGACCAGACGGGTACAGTCGCCCGGCCTGCGCGCGCCGGTAACGTGGGGCACGTCGCGCCCGGTGACCCTGGCGGCCTCGGTCACGACCTCGCGTACGGAAAACCCCTTGCCGGTGCCCAGGTTGAACACCCGGCTGCCTTGGCCGGCCAGCAGGCGCGCGAGCCCCTTCAGATGGGCGTCGATCAGATCAACGACATGGACATAATCGCGGATGCAGGTACCGTCCGGGGTGTCGTAATCGGTGCCGTATATCGTCAGCGCGTCCCGCCGGCCCATGACTGCGTCCAGAATCAACGGTATCAGGTGGGTTTCCGGGCGATGAAATTCGCCGATCTCGGTCTCGGGGTCAGCGCCGGCAACGTTGAAGTACCGGAAAACGACCGATTTCAGACCGTGGCTTTCCCCAAAATTGGACAGCATCTCTTCGATAGCTTTTTTCGATGCACCATAGGCGTTTATTGGCCGTTGTTCACATTCTTCATGCAATGTTACGCCGTCTTGCTCGCCATAGGTTGCGCAGGTCGAGGAAAACACCATGTTCAGGCATCCGGCATCGACCATGGCCTCGATCAGGTTCAACGATCCGCAGGCGTTGTTGTGCCAGTACAGGCCGGGTTCGCGCATCGACTGCCCGACATCTGACAAGGCGCCGAAATGCATCACCGCAAGGGGTTGATATTTAGCGAAAACCTCGTCCAGCCGGGTACGGTCCAGCAGGTCGCCCCGCTCGAGCGGGCCGAATTTGACCGCGTCTGCCCAACCGGTGCTGAGATTGTCATATGTCACCGGTACATAGCCCTGCCGCGCAAGGGATTTGCAGGCGTGCGACCCGATATATCCCGCGCCGCCGGTAACCAGGATGTTTCTGCTCATCTTGCCCTGTCCCACGCTATTGCGCTGCCTTGCGGGCCATCACCACGCCTTCCAGATAGGTAAAAAGCTCGTCCCGCAGATCGTCGCGTTCCAGCGCAAAGGCGACCGCCGCCTGCAGGAACCCGGCCTTTGACCCGCAATCGAACCGCCGGCCGTCAAATCGGTATGCCGTCACCTTGCCGCCGTTTCTGATTTCCTCGGCGATCGCGTCGGTCAGCTGGATTTCCCCGCCCGAGCCGACGAATTTCCGGTTCAGGTTGCGCAGGATTGCCGGCGTCAGGATATAGCGCCCGATCACCGCGATGTTCGACGGTGCGTCCTTGGGCGCGGGTTTTTCGACCATGTTCCTGACCTCGATGACCCGGTCCTTTATGCTGCCCGGCTCGATCAGCCCGTATTGCGACGCCTGCTCGGGGGGTACCTCCATGGCGGCAACCATGTTTCCGCCGGTTTCCTCGTAGGCCTCGACCATCTGCTGCAGGCAGGGCTTTTCGGCCGCGATCACGTCGTCCGGCAGGATCACGGCAAAGGGCTCGCGCGCGATCAGGCGCCGGGCACACCATACCGCGTGACCCAGACCCAGCGCCTCGCGCTGGCGGACATAGGCAATGGCGCCGCTTTCCATGGTCGTCTGGCGCAGGGTTTTCAGCAAGTCCTCCTTGCCCGCCTTGCGCAGGCGCGATTCCAGTTGGGGCGCGCTGTCGAAATAATCCTCGAGCGCACCCTTGCCGCGCGACGTGACAAAGATGAATTCCCTTATGCCTGCGGCGCGGGCCTCGTCGATCGCGTACTGGATCAGCGGCTTGTCCACCAGTGAAAGGATTTCCTTGGGAATGGATTTCGTTGCCGGCAGAAACCTCGTCCCCAACCCCGCAACCGGAAAAATCGCCTTTGTAACCTTGTTCTTCATCCTGATCTACCAATCACAATCAAATCTGCCTGTACTTCCCCTGCACATTACGGCCCACATGCCGTGGTTGCAATTCAGTGTCGGGTTGTGGGCGGGACAATCTTGTCGCATTCACGAAATTCCCATTTCAGCCAGCTTGGCCTCGATCCGGGGCACGTCCTCGGGGTTGTTCAGCTCCCAGAACGCGCGGCCGCGGCCATCGACCTCGACACACAGGACATCGACCCCGTTTTCCATGAACCTGAGCTGTTCCAGCCCTTCCTGGGTCTCAAGCCATCCAGCCGGCCATTCCGGGTATTCCATCAGCACCCGGGGGCGATAGGCATATACGCCGACATGGTGGAAAACGGGAATGTTTTCACCCGGTCCCGGCAGGCGGGCGACATGGGGGATGACCTCTTTCGAGAAATACATCGCGCGGTGGTGATTGTCGAAAACCGCCGTTGTCCCCCCGACGCGGCCTTGGTGCCGGTCCTCGACGAAACTTTGCAGCGCGTGCAGATCGCAGCGCAACACCGGGGTTGCGACCTGGGCCGCGCTGTCGGCGCGCAGGGCTGCGACCAGATCCTCGACAAACCAGCTGGGCGTGAGGGGGGCATCACCCTGCAGGTTGACGATGATATCAAACCCTTCGCCCAGGCGCGCGAGCGCGTCTGCACAGCGTTCGGTCCCGTTTGCGCAATCTTGAGACGTCATGACAACTTCGGCGCCAAACCCTTTGGCAGCACGTGATATTCTGTCATCGTCGGTCGCGACGACAACGCGGGCGATCCCCTGTACGGCGCAGGCGGCCTCCCAGCTGCGGTGGATGAGGGTCTTGACCCTTCCGTCGGCGCCCCGCAGGCCGACCAGGGGTTTGCCCGGATAGCGGGTCGAGGCAAAGCGCGCCGGAATGACGATCAGAACCGACATCGCCGCTCAGCCCTGCCTGAGCGCGACGCCCGGCGCAAGCGCGATGAAGAACGGGTTTTCATAGCCCGGCTTGCCATAGGTCAGTGGCTGATGGTCGTCAAAACGGACGACCTGCCCCCCGGCCCCGCGCAGGACGGCATGGCCGGCGGCGGTATCCCATTCCATCGTGCGGCCCAGACGGGGATAGAGGTCGGCCTCGCCGGTGGCGACAAGGCAGAATTTCAGCGAGGATCCCGCGCTGCGGCTGTCGGCGACATTGTAGCGGGCGATATAGTCGTCGGTCGCCTGGTCACGATGCGATTTCGAGGCCACGACAACCAGCGCGTCATTGTCGGGGCTGGATACATGAATCGGATGTGTCGGGCCAGCCGCATCAAGCGCGAATTCGCCCTCCTCCTCGACCGAGCGGCCGGCGGCATCGGTATAGAAAAGGCGCCCCCTGGCCGGGGCATAGACCACGCCGCGAACGGGAACACCGTCCTCGACATAGGCGATGTTGACGGTGAAATCGCCGCGGCGATGGATGAATTCCTTGGTGCCGTCCAGCGGGTCGACGATCAGAAAGTCGCGCGCGCTCTGGCCGTGGGTTGCCGCCTGTTCCTCGGTCACCAGCAGGATATCGGGAAAGGCCGCCCGCAGCCCCGCTGAAATCACGGCGTCGGCGGCCTCGTCGGCGGCCGTGACCGGGCTGTCGTCGGACTTGGCGCGGACATCGAAATCGTCGCGGCCATATACCTCCATGATCCGCGCGCCCCCTTCCAGGGCGAGTCGGCGCAATACTTGCATCAAGCGGTCGTGATTCAAAACGGGGCGCTCCCTTTCTTGTGGTTTTCGGCAAACGGTCCGAATTCTTGATAAAACAGGCTGTGCCTCTTATGATCCGGGATCAGGCAATCGGCAAGGTTTCCCTTGGATAATTCACGCAGGAACCGGGCAGGGCTGGGCAGGCAGGAACAATGCTGCAATTCGACAACGGCAATCACGGCATCTGGGCGGCATATCGTTTCTTCGATCTGCTGTTCCATTCGACGGTGCGCGTCATACGCAAGACCGGCAGCAGCCCGATCGCCAGCCTTGCGTCGAACATCTTTCAGTCGGTGCTGTACATCATGGTGTTCTACATCCTGTTCGGGGTCCTGGGGCGCCGCGCCGCCCCGATCAGGGGTGATTTCCTGATTTTCCTGATGTCCGGGATTTTCCTGTTCATCACCCATGTGAAAACGGTCGGTGCCGTCGTCTCGTCCGAGGGGCCGGGCTCGCCCATCATGAAACATGCGCCGATGACGACCTTTGTGGCCATTGCGTCATCGGCGATTGCCATGCTGTATCTGCAGCTTCTTTCCATGGTGGTCATCCTGTTCATCACCAATGTGGCAATCAACCCGGTCGAGATCGACCAGCCCGGGCTGTTTTTTGTGGCCTTTCTGATGGCGTGGTTCAGCGGCGTGGCCGTCGGCCTGATCTTTCTGGCGATCAAGCCCTTTTCGCCCGGCTTTTCGCGCGTGGGGGCGATGATCTATTCCCGCGCCAACGTGGTGGCCAGCGGCAAGATGTTTGCGGCCAACATGCTCCCCTCGTCCATATTGCCGTTCTTTGCCTGGAATCCGCTGTTTCACACCATCGACCAGGCCCGGGGGGCGGCGTTCATAAATTACACGCCACATGTAACCTCGATGATGTATCCGGTCTATTTCAGCATGACCGTCCTGATCCTGGGCATGATGGGCGAATTCTATGCCCGAAAATACGCGTCGATCAGCTGGTACAGCCGACGCTAGTTCACTCGGGTATGCTGACTCGGGAATATTGAGGAACGTCATGTTCACGAATTTCATCAATCGTCTTTTTCCGCTCCTGGCCCTTGGTTTCGCCCTTGTTCTCGCAACCCTGCCCGCGTCGGCCGCGCCCGATCTGCGGATCGGCCTGCCCGCCCTGTTCGACGTCACCGGCGTTGCCACAAATGACAGGCTGAACATCCGGCGGGCGCCTTCGCCGCAATCGGAAAGGATCGGCTCATACGCCCCCGACCGGCAGGGGATCGAGGTCATCGCCCTCTCCGATGATGGCCGTTGGGGCAAGGTTGTCGCGAATGGCGAAAACGGATGGGTGTCGATGCGCTTTCTTCAGCTTCGCAAGGAAAGTTTCGCAACATTTCCGAGCCATCTTTCCTGTTTCGGGACCGAGCCATTCTGGTCGATGACCCTTACCGAGGATTCCGCCCGGCTCACGCGTATGGGCCAGGCCCCCGTGAACTGGCGCATCCCCTGGTGGACGGGGTCAGCCAACAACGCCTATGGCAGTTTTGCAATCTCGCTGCTTTCCGACACCGACAGCAGGCTGGCGGTTCTGTCCCGCCAGCAATGTTCCGACGGGATGGTCGATGCAGATTATGGCTGGACCCTGTTTCTGGTTCAACGCGGCCAGACATTGTTGACCGGGTGCTGCACCATGCAGCAGCGCTAGCCGCCGACCACGCGCAGGGTCAGGTTTACCCTGCCGCCGCCTTTGATCAGGGACGAGCTTGCGAAACGAATGCGATCGACCCCGTGGTAGGCCAGACGCGCCGCCCCGCCGATGACGACCACATCGCCCGATTTCAACCAGATCGATTCCGTCCTGCCCCCGCGCGTGACATTGCCCATCCTGAACAACGCCTCGTCCCCGAGCGAGATCGACAGGATCGGATGGTCGAAATCCGCCTCGTCCCTGTCCTGGTGCATCCCCATGCGTGCGCCTTTGCCATAAAGATTGACCAGGCAGGAATCGGGCAAAGGCGCATCGGGGGCCAGCCGGCGCCACAACGCGATCAGCGGCGCCGGAATGGGCGGCCAGGCCACCCCCGACGGATGCCGCGAGACATATCGATATCCATGTCGGTCCGAAAACCACCCATGGCGCCCTGCCGAGGTCATCGAGACCGACATCCTGCGCCCGCCCGGCGTTTCCGGCCGGAATGGTGGTGCCTTCCTCTGGATCGCTGCGACCTCGTGCAGCAGCACGCGCTGCGCATCCCTGTCCAACAGGCCCTGATAAATGCGAAACCCCTTGACCAGCAGCGGCCGCAGCGCCCCGTCTTTCGCCTGATGCGTCATGCTGAAAACCCTAGCATTTTTCCCGTATTACGTAAAATCGGGCCTGATGTTGCGGATTTGCCGCGCAAAGTCGTCTTTTTGCACATGGCGCCGGTTGCAGCCCAAATTCGGCGAACCTATATACGGCTGGAATGATGGTCGGGTCCGATCAGGTCTGACCATTGGGATCGGATGGCGGGGGCCGCGAACGGACCTGCCGTCAAACAATCGCCGCTAGGAAAGGACTTTAGGAATGGCTAAAGTGATTGGTATTGACCTCGGGACCACGAACTCCTGTGTCGCTATCATGGACGGCTCTCAGCCCAAGGTGGTCGAGAATGCCGAAGGTGCGCGCACGACGCCTTCGATCGTCGCGTTCACCGATAACGAACGTCTCGTCGGACAGGCCGCCAAAAGGCAGGCCGTGACAAACTCGGAAAACACGCTCTATGCGATCAAGCGCCTGATCGGCCGTCGTTACGACGACCCGACCGTTCAGAAAGACAAGAAGATGGTGCCCTTCAAGATCGTCGAGGGCCCCAATGGCGACGCCTGGGTCGAGGTGAAGGGCGAGAAATATTCGCCCAGCCAGATCTCGGCCTTTATCCTGGGCAAGATGAAGGAAACCGCCGAGAACTATCTTGGTGAGTCGGTGACCGAGGCGGTCATCACCGTTCCGGCCTATTTCAACGACGCCCAGCGCCAGGCGACCAAGGACGCCGGCAAGATCGCCGGCCTGAACGTGCTGCGCATCATCAACGAGCCGACCGCGGCCGCCCTGGCCTATGGCCTGGACAAGGAAGGCAGCAAGACGATCGCCGTCTACGACCTGGGCGGTGGTACCTTTGACGTGTCGATCCTGGAAATCGACGAGGGCCTGTTCGAGGTGAAATCCACCAATGGCGACACCTTCCTGGGTGGCGAGGATTTCGACATGCGGATCGTCGAATACCTGATCGCCGAATTCAAGAAGGAAACCGGCGTTGACCTGAGCAAGGACAACATGGCCCTGCAGCGCCTGAAAGAGGCCGCCGAAAAGGCCAAGATCGAGCTGTCCAGTGCCACGCAGACGGAAATCAACCAGCCGTTCATCTCGATGGATCCGAACGGTGGCCAGCCGCTGCACCTGGTGATCAAGCTGACAAGGGCCAAGCTGGAAAGCCTGGTTTCCGACCTGATCAAGCGCACGATGAAGCCCTGCCAGGCCGCCCTGAAAGATGCCGGCCTGACCAAGGACGATATCGACGAGGTCGTTCTGGTCGGCGGCATGACCCGCATGCCCAAGGTCGTCGAAGAGGTGACCAAGTTCTTTGGCAAAGAGCCCCACAAGGGCGTCAACCCGGATGAGGTTGTCGCGCTGGGCGCCGCCATCCAGGCCGGCGTTCTGCAAGGCGACGTCAAGGACGTCGTTCTGCTGGACGTGACCCCGCTCAGCCTCGGCATCGAAACGCTGGGTGGTGTGTTCACGCGTCTGATCGACCGCAACACGACCATCCCGACCAAGAAATCGCAGGTGTTCTCGACCGCCGAGGACAATCAGAATGCGGTGACGATCCGGGTATTCCAGGGCGAACGCGAAATGGCCGCCGACAACAAGCTGCTTGGCCAGTTCAACCTTGAGGACATCCCGCCCGCCCCGCGCGGCGTGCCCCAGATCGAGGTGACCTTTGACATCGACGCCAACGGCATCGTGTCGGTTTCCGCCAAGGACAAGGGCACCGGCAAGGAGCAGAAGATCACCATCCAGGCATCGGGTGGCCTGTCGGACGAGGACATCGAAAAGATGGTCAAGGAGGCCGAGGAAAACGCCGAGGCCGACCGCAAGCGCCGCGAGCTGGTCGAAACTAGGAACCAGGCCGAGGCGCTGGTCCACTCGACCAAGAAGTCGCTTGAGGAACATTCCGACAAGGTCGACCCGACCACGGTCGAGGCGATCGAACTGTCGATCAAGGCCCTCGAAGAGGCGATGGAATCGGATGACGCCGGCAAGATCAAGTCGCTGTCGCAGGATCTGACCGAGGCCGCGATGAAGCTGGGCGAAGCCATCTACAAGGCCGAACAGGCCAAGGAAGAAGGCGACGCCGAGGCCGAAGACGGGCCCAAGCCGGTTGACGAAGACATCGTTGACGCCGACTTTGAAGATGTGGATGACGAACGCCGCAACTGATTGCGGCACAGACAAAGACCATCGATGTCGGCCCTTTTCCGGGCCGACATCCGTTTACGGCAGGTTGATTACAGATGTCCAAGCGCGATTACTATGACGTTCTGGGGGTGTCCAAGGGGGCATCTGAGTCCGAGCTGAAAAAGGCCTATCGCAAGAAGGCGATGGAGCTGCACCCCGACAGGAACAAGGACGACCCCGACGCCGAGACCCGTTTCAAAGAGGTGAACGAGGCCTACGACATCCTGAAAGACCCGGAAAAACGCGCCGCATATGACCGTTTCGGCCATGCCGCGTTCGAGGGTGGCAACGGTGCGGCTGGTCCGCATGGCGGATTTGGCGGTCATCCCGGCGGCGATTTTTCCAGCGCGTTTTCCGACGTGTTCGAGGACCTGTTCGGCGATTTCATGGGCGGCGGCCGCGGCGGCGGCAACCGGGCCATGCGCGGGTCGGATCTGCGCTACAATCTGCGGATTTCGCTGGAAGAGGCCTATTCCGGCATGCAGAAAACGATCCGGGTGCAAAGCTCGGTCGCCTGTGAATCCTGCCACGGCACCGGCGCCGAGGGCGGATCCGAGCCCACGACCTGCCCCACATGCTCGGGCATGGGCAAGGTGCGCGCGCAGCAGGGCTTTTTCACCGTCGAACGCACCTGCCCCACCTGCGGCGGGCGCGGACAGATCATCAACAACCCGTGCAAGACCTGCGGCGGCTCGGGCCGTCAGCAAAAGGAACGCACGCTCAGCGTCAACATTCCGCCGGGCGTCGAAACCGGCACCCGCATCCGCCTGGCCGGCGAGGGCGAGGCCGGCATGCGCGGTGGGCCGCCGGGCGATCTGTACATCTTCATCGAGGTCAGGGATCACCCGATCTTTGAGCGCGAGGGGCAGAACCTGTTCTGCCGTGTTCCGATCTCGATGACCACCGCTGCCCTGGGTGGCGAGGTCGAGGTGCCGACAATCGACGGCGGTCGCGCACGGGTCAAGATCCCGGCCGGCAGCCAGTCAGGCCGACAGATGCGCCTGCGTGGCAAGGGCATGCCGGCGCTCCATGGCGGCCATCACGGCGACATGTATATCGAACTGGCTGTCGAAACCCCGGTCAACCTGACGGCCCGACAAAAGGAACTGCTGCGCGAGTTTGAAAAGCTGAGCAAGGACAACAACCCAAAGGCGTCAAACTTTTTCAGCAAGGTCAAGACGTTCTGGGACGGAATGAAGGGTTGAGATCAGCTGTTCAGCCGCTCTTCCAGAAATTTCTTGACCTCTCCCAGGTCGGGAATCGCCTCGGCCGTGCCGGGGCGCATGACCTGTAGCGCAGCGCCGGCAAGGGCGAATTTCATCGCCCCCTTGACCGCCATGCCCGCATCACGGCCCGCCACAAAAAACCCCAGCCAGGTATCCCCGGCGCCGGTTGTATCGACAGGCGTGACCTCGAATGCCGGCAGCTCGATCTCGATGCCGGTTGCGCCAAAGGCCGCGCCGCGTGCGCCGCGCGTCACCACGACCTCGGACACCGGCAGATGCGTGGTGGCAACGCCCAGCGCATCGGCCAGCTGCCCGGCCTCGAGCTCGTTCACGACCAGGGTATCGACATGGGGCAATACCTCGCGTACCTTTTCGGCATCGAACGGGGCTGCCGAATAGACAACATGCATGCCCTTGTTTTGTGCGATTTCAGCAGTATAGCGCACGAGGTTCGTCTCATTCTGCAAGATGCAATAGTCACCCGGCCCGGCCCCGGCCAGGGCCGCCCGGATACGCCCCTCGTCCTGTGCCATGTTGGCAGCGCTGTGAATGACGATCGCATTTTCTCCGGCATCATCGACATTGATGATGGCATGGCCCGTCGGCATGTCCAGACGCGCGATATGGTCGGTATTCACACCCCGGGCGGCCAGGGCCTCGACCGCCCAGTCGCCGTCGCTGCCCACGGCACCGATATGGATGACCCTTGCCCCGGCACAGGCCGCCGCAACCGACTGGTTGGCGCCCTTTCCGCCAAGTCCGCGGTGATATTGCCGGGCCGAGACGGTTTCACCGGGTCGCGGCAGACGGGCAACCCGGTAGAAATGATCCACGTTGATCGAGCCGAGGTTGTATATCGCCATTCAAGCCACCTTGCATGCCGCCATGACCGCCATGTGCAAAATGTCGGTCTCGGTTGCGGTTGTAGCACATAGCTGAACCGATTTCTCCAGCCCTGTCAGAATCGGGCCGATCAGCGTCGCGCCCCCCATTTCCTGCATCAGCTTGACCGAGATCGAGGCCGAATGCCGCGCCGGAACCACCAGAATGTTGGCCGGCCCGGACAGGCGGCAGAACGGGTATTGCGCCATGACCTCGGGGTTCAATGCCACATCGGCGGTCATTTCCCCGTCATATTCGAATGTCACGCCGCGGCGGTCCAGAACCTCGGGCGCGAGATGCATCTTTTCCGCGCGCTCGGATACCGGATAGCCGAAATTGGAAAAGCTCACAAAGGCAACCCGCGGCGTCAGGCCCAGACCGCGCGCCACCTGGGCGGCGCGTTCGGCGATGTCGGCAAGGTCCTCTTCCTCGGGCCATTCATGGACCAGGGTGTCGGCGATCAGCACCAGACGCCAGCGCAGCAGAACGGCCGTGACACCCACGGCCCCGTGCGCCGCATCGGCATCGAACACATGGTTGATCAGTTGCAATACCTGGGCCGATTTGCGCGTTGCGCCTGTCACCATCGCATCGCCATGCCCATGCGCCACCATCAGGGCCGCAAAGACGTGGCGGTCGCGCGAGGCCAGCTTGTGGCAGTCGTACTGATCGAAACCCTTGCGTTGCAGGCGCTTGTACAGGAAATCCTCATACTCTTGCAGGTGGTCCGTGTTGGCTGCATTGACAACCTGGATTTCCTCGATCGCCTCGGGCATGCCGGCCTCTTGCAGCTTCCTGCGCACACTGGCCTCGCGATCGACCACAATGGCCTGCCCCAGGCCCGAGCGCGCATAGGCAACCGCGGCGCGCAACACGCGCGGATCGTCGCCCTCGGCAAAGATCATTCTGGCCTGAGCGTTCCTGGCCCGCGTATACAATGATTGCAGGATCGAGGCGGTCGGGTCCAGCCGCACCTTGAGCGACAGCTCGTAGGCCTCCATGTCGATGATCGGCCTCCGCGCAACCCCGGTATCCATGCCCGCCTTGGCGACAGCCGGCGGCACTACGTGAATCAGGCGCGGATCGAACGGGGTCGGAATGATGTAGTCGCGACCAAAGCGCAGCTTGGTCCCGTAGGCCAGCGCCACCTCGTCGGGCACGTCACGGCGGGCCAACTCGGCCAGGGCCTCGGCACAGGCGATCTTCATTTCGTCATTGATGGCGCGGGCGTGGATGTCCAGCGCGCCGCGAAAGAGATAAGGAAAACCAAGTACGTTATTGACCTGGTTAGGATAATCCGACCTGCCGGTTGCTATGATCGCGTCCTCTCGGACGGCGTGTACCTCTTCCGGGGTGATTTCGGGGTCAGGGTTTGCCAGCGCAAAGATCACCGGATCAGGCGCCATGCTCATGACCATCTCCGGCGTAACCGCGCCCTTGACCGAAACGCCCAGAAACACGTCAGCGTCCTTGATCGCCTCTTCCAGGGTGCGGGCATCCGTTTTGGCGGCATGGGCCGATTTCCACTGGTTCATGCCCTCTTTCCGGCCCTGATAGACCACGCCCTTGGTATCGCACACGATGCAGTTGTCGTGTTTCGCGCCCAGGCGCTTGATCAGCTCGATGATGGCGATGCCCGCGGCCCCTGCCCCGTTGAGGACGATCTTGCAATCCTCGATCCGCTTGCCCGTCAGGTACAGCGCGTTGATCAGGCCGGCCAGACAGATCACCGCGGTACCGTGCTGGTCGTCGTGAAAGACGGGAATGTCCATCTCTTCCTTGAGGCGTTGTTCGATGATGAAACATTCGGGCGCCTTGATATCTTCGAGGTTGATCCCGCCAAAGCTGGGCTCCATCAGCCTGACAGCAGAAACAAAGGCGTCCGGGTCGTCTGTGTCCAGCTCGATATCTACCGCATTTATATCGGCGAACCGCTTGAAAAGAACTGCTTTTCCTTCCATCACGGGCTTGGACGCCAGCGCCCCCAGATTGCCCATGCCCAGAATGGCCGAGCCATTGGTGATCACCGCCACCAGGTTGCCCTTGGTGGTATAATCGTAAGCTGCGGCCGGGTTGTCGGCGATCGCCTGTACCGGCACGGCAACGCCGGGGCTGTAGGCAAGGGACAGATCCCGCTGGGTGGCCATCGGCGTCGAGGCGCTGATCTCGATCTTGCCGGGCTTTGGCTCGTGATGATAGGCCAGCGCCTCGTCATCGGTGAATTTCGAATTATCGGACATGGATCGCACTGTTTTTCGAGGTTTACCCCAACTTCTTACAGGGCCGGGGTTTCCTTCACAACAAGTCTCGGCTGTTTTGGCTTCCACCCCGTTGGCAAGGGGTGTAGTTTCCGGCCTCAGCCAGGACAGGGGGAAAGATGAACGTCGGCAACGCCAATGTTACACCGATGATGGCGCAGTATCTTGAGATCAAGCAGGATCATCAGGATGCGCTGCTGTTCTATCGCATGGGCGATTTTTACGAGATGTTCTTTCAAGACGCCATCCAGGCCGCCGCCGCACTAGACATCGCGCTGACCAAACGCGGTAAGCACCTTGGCCAGGATATCCCCATGTGCGGAGTCCCCGTTCATTCGTCCGAGGGTTATCTTTTATCGCTGATTCGCAAGGGGTTCCGTGTCGCTGTTTGCGAACAGATGGAAGACCCGAAAGAGGCGAAAAAGCGGGGCTCGAAGGCGGTTGTCAAGCGCGAAGTCGTACGCGTCGTCACCCCCGGCACCCTGACCGAGGATACGCTGCTGGACGCGCGGCATCACAATTTTCTTGCCGCCTGGGCCGAGGTACGCGGCGATGGCGCACTGGCCTGGGTTGATGTCTCGACCGGCGATTTCACGGTGACGCCATGCCCGCGCGTTGCCCTTGCGCCCCAGCTGGCCCGGCTGGCCCCGCGCGAGGTGCTGTTGTCGGAAAACCTTGCCGAAGGGCTGCGCGACATGGCCGAGGGTTGCGGCGCCGCGCTCACCCCTCTGGCGCCGGCGAGTTTCGATTCACAGGGCGCGCTGACGCGTCTATGCGCCCTTTACGGTGTCAAAACGCTCGACGGTTTCGGCCGTTTCGGCCGGGCCGAGCTGTCGGCCATGGGCGCGATTATCGAATATCTGGAACTGACACAAAAGGGCAAGCTGCCGTTGCTCAGGCCGCCCGTGGTCGAGGCTCAGGGCGACGTCATGCAGATCGATGCGGCCACACGCCGGAACCTCGAACTGACACGTTCGCTGAGCGGGGGTCGCGCAGGCTCGCTTCTGGCCGAAATCGACCGCACCGTTACCGGCGCCGGGGCGCGGTTGCTCGAACGGCGCCTCAACAGCCCCTCGACCCGCCCCGAGGTGATCGGGAGGCGGCTGGACGTTATCGCTTTCTTTCACGAAAACGGACAGTTGGGCGATGATCTTCGCGACCGCCTGCGCAAGGTGCCCGACATCGATCGCGCCATGTCCCGCCTGGCCCTGGATCGTGGCGGGCCCCGCGATATCGGCGCCATCCGCCAGGGCCTGACGCAGGCCGGAATGCTGGCAGATCTGTTGCGCCCCCTCGACCTGCCCGACGACCTGGCCGAAATGACCCGCGCGCTGGAGGGTTTTGATGCCCTGGTTTCCCATCTCGGCGCGGCCCTTGTTGACGAGCCCCCTCTTCTGGCCCGCGATGGCGGGTTCGTCGCCCGCGGTTTCGACGCCGAGCTGGACGACCTGCGCACCCTGCGCGATCAGGGACGGCAGGTCATTGCCTCGCTTCAGAAACGCTATCAGGATGAAACCGGCATCGCCTCGTTAAAAGTCAAGAACAACAATGTCCTGGGCTACTTTATCGAGACGCCGTCCACACATGCTGACAGGATGCTTTCGGCCCCCCTGTCCGAGACCTTCATCCACCGGCAGACCACTGCCAATGCCGTGCGCTTTACCACGGTCGAGCTGTCCGAGATGGAAGCCCGTATCCTGAATGCCGGCAACCGTGCGCTGGAACTGGAGTTGCGGATATTCGACACCCTGCGCGCGATGGTCCTGGAACATGCCACCGCCATTGGACACGCCGCCCGCGCACTGGCCGAACTGGATATGTCCACCGCTCTGGCCGATCTTGCCCGGGGTGCGGGCTGGACAAGGCCCAGGATTGACGATTCACGCGCGTTCCACATCATCGAGGGCCGTCACCCGGTCGTCGAATCGGCGCTAAGGGCGGCGGGTGACGGGCCCTTCGTGGCCAATGATTGTGACCTCGGTCCCGAATCCGAACAGGCCGCAGCCATCTGGCTGCTGACGGGGCCCAACATGGCGGGAAAATCCACCTTTCTGCGGCAGAACGCGTTGATTGCCCTGCTTGCCCAGATGGGCAGCTTTGTGCCGGCACGCGAGGCGCATATCGGCCTGGTCACGCAGCTGTTTTCACGCGTCGGGGCATCAGACGATCTGGCCAGGGGGCATTCGACTTTCATGGTCGAAATGGTCGAAACCGCAGCCATCCTGAATCAGGCCGGCCCGCGCGCGCTGGTCATCCTCGATGAAATCGGGCGCGGGACGGCCACATATGATGGGTTGTCGATTGCCTGGGCGACATTGGAACACCTGCATGAGGTCAACAGATGTCGAACGCTGTTTGCAACGCATTATCATGAGCTTACCGCGCTATCCTCGAAACTCGCAGGAATGACGAACGCCACCGTCGCGGTGCGCGAATGGAATGGCGAGGTGGTTTTCCTGCACGAGGTCAGGAAGGGCGCGGCAGACCGTTCATACGGCGTGCAGGTCGCCCGGCTGGCAGGGTTGCCCGAATCGGTCATCTCTCGCGCGCGCGAGGTATTGCACGCACTTGAAGAGGGCGAACAGAACGGCGGCGGCAGGGCGGCGTCGCTGGTTGACGATCTGCCACTGTTCTCGGCCGCCCCTGCCCCGGCGAGCCCGGCCACAGCCGCAACGCCCGAGATCGAGAAAATCCTGCGTGAAACAAGCCCCGATCAGATGACTCCGATCGAGGCGCTCAATTTTCTGTATGAGTTGCGCGACATGCTGAACGGAAAACGCCCGTGAACGGGCGTCCCGCCGGTCAGTCGGGCTTTTCCGCGTCATCCTGCGGCTTTTGCTGATTGGTGGCTGGCGGCGTTGACGATACCCCCACCTGAGCCGGGCGCAGCAGGCGGTCGCCAATGGTGAACCCCTCGACCATCAGCTGCGCGACATTGCCCGCATCTACACCGGGAACCGGCGCCTCGAATACCGCCTGATGCAGGTTGGGGTCGAATTTTTCGCCAACCTCGGGGGCAAGGCGCTCGATCTTGTGCTTGGCGAAAACCGACAGCATTTCGCGCATGGTCAGCTCGATCCCCTCGATCAGGGCCTGGGCAACCTCGCGCTGCTGGTCGTCAACGGTTTCAAGCGCGCGTTTCATGTTGTCGTAAACCGACAGCATGTCACGGGCCAGCTTGGTCCCGCCATACAGCTCGGCGTCGCGGCGGTCGCGTTCGCCGCGCTTGCGGATGTTTTCGGCCTCGGCCAGGGCGCGCATCAAGCGATCGCGCAATTCATCCCGCTCGGCGATCAGTTTTTCCAGATCGGGCATGTCGTCATCCACCGCCAGGGGATCGGACGCGTTCATTTCCGCCGGATCAAAGGGTTGCTGGGCCTGCGCCTGTTCCTCGATCACTGGTTTTTCCTTTTCCTCAGACATTTCCGCCTCTTTGTTAGCTGGTTTCCGAGAGCATCCGCCCCACCAGCTGTGCCGTGTAACCGACAATCGGCACGATCCGCCCATAGTTCAGACGGGTCGGACCGATCACGCCGACTGCACCGATTATTTTCCGATCAGCGTTCATATAAGGAGAAACGACCAGAGAGCTACCCGAAAGTGAAAAAAGTTTGTTCTCCGAGCCGATAAAAACGCGCACCCCTTCGCCCCGCTCGGCCAATTCCAGGAATTCCACCAGTTCGCACTTGCGCTCGATATCATCGAACAGGTTCTTGATGCGCTCGAGATCATGACCGATGGTTTCGTCATCGATCAGGTTTGACTGCCCACGCACGATCAGCCGCTCGTGGTCTTCGCCCTGGTTGTCCCAGACGGCGACGCCGCTTTCGACCAGATCACGGGCCAGCGTGTCCAGCTCGCGTCGGTGGCGCTCGATCTCGCGTGCAACGACCTGCCCCAGCTCGGACAGGGTGTGGCCCTGCACGATGGCATTCAGGAAATTCGCCGCTTCGCGCATGGCCGAAGGCGTCTGGCCCGGCGGAGGCGTGAACAGGCGGTTCTCGACATTCCCGTCGGCCGTGACCAGCACCACCAGCGCGCGTTCGGGTGAAAGCGAAACGAATTCGATATGCTTGATGGGCGCCTCGGACTTGGGCGCCAGCACCAGGGCGGCCCCCTTGGTCAGCCCGCTCAGCACCGCGCTGGTCTGGTCGAGAATCCGCGCAATATCGCCCTGATCGGCCTCGAGCGAGGTTTCGATCTTTTTCCTGTCGGTACGCGGCAGATCCGTGACCTCGAGCAGCGAATCGACAAACAGCCGCAGGCCCAGCTCGGTCGGAACGCGGCCGGCCGAAACATGGGGGCTGCTGAGCAACCCCAGATGTTCAAGATCCTGCATCACGTTGCGCACGGTGGCCGCCGATATCCGCTCGGTCAGCGAGCGCGACAGGGTGCGCGACCCGACGGGTTCGCCGGTTTCGATATAGGATTCGACCAGCCGTCGAAAGACATCGCGGCTGCGATCATTCAGCTCGGAAATCGGGTTTGTCGTTTCGGTCATGTCGCATTCTTACCAGTATTCTGCATTCCGGTCCCGCCTGATCTGGGACTGCAGTCCCCGTTGGCCCGGGCGGGCCCTTTACCGACCGCGACAAGCAGGTTATTGGGCGGGGTCGGAAATGCAAAGGAAAACAAATGCGCCCTTCTGGTCGAGATGTAGATCAACTTCGCCCGATTTCAATAGAAATCAACGTGACAAAACATGCCGAGGGCTCTTGCCTGATAAAATGCGGCGATACCCACGTTCTGTGCACCGCCAGCCTGGAGGAACGCGTACCGCCATTTCTGCGCAACACCGGCCTGGGCTGGGTGACGGCTGAATACGGCATGTTGCCCCGCGCCACCAATACCCGCAACCGGCGCGAGGCCGCCGCCGGCAAGCAATCGGGCCGCACACAGGAAATCCAGCGCCTGATCGGGCGATCGCTGCGGGCCGGTGTTGACCGCGTTGCCCTGGGCGAACGTCAGATCACCATCGACTGCGACGTGATCCAGGCCGATGGCGGCACGCGCTGTGCCTCGATCACCGGCGGCTGGGTCGCGCTGCGGCTGGCTGTCAACAAGCTGCTGAAGGCCGGCGACATCTCCAGCGACCCGCTGACCGACCATGTCGCCGCGGTTTCCTGCGGCATCTATGGCGGCCAACCCGTGCTTGACCTCGATTATGCCGAGGACAGCGAGGCCGGCACCGACGCCAATTTCGTGATGACCGGCGCGGGCGGGTTGATCGAGATCCAGAGTTCCGCCGAAGGGGCAACCTTTTCGCGGGCCGAGTTCAACCAGCTGATGGATCTGGCCGAAAAGGGCATCAAGGGGCTGGTCGAGGCGCAAACCAGGGCGATCGAGGGCTAAGTCATGCGCGATCTCAAGGGGCAGAAGCTGGTTATCGCCAGCCACAACAAGGGCAAGCTGCGCGAGATCGCGGATCTTCTGCACCCCTTGGGGATCGAAACCGTCTCGGCCGGCGACCTGGAGCTGGAAGAACCCGAAGAAACCGAGGACAGCTTTGCCGGAAACGCGCGCATCAAGGCCCATTTCGCCGCGCGCGCCAGCGGCCTGCCGGCGCTTTCCGACGACAGCGGGCTGATGGTCGACGCCCTTGATGGCGCGCCGGGCGTTTACACCGCCAACTGGGCCGAAACCCCGAACGGGCGCGATTTTCACATGGCGATGCGCAAGGTGTGGGATCTGCTCGAGGAAAAACAGGCCCCCGAGCCCCGCACTGCACGGTTCTGTTGCACACTTTGCCTTGCCTGGCCCGATGGCGAGGACGAGATATTCGAAGGCACCGTCGAGGGCCGCCTTGTCTGGCCCCTGCGCGGCGAACGCGGTTTCGGTTTTGACCCGATGTTTCAACCCGACGGCAAGGACCAGACATTCGGCGAGATGGACCCCGCCGAAAAACACGCGATGAGCCACCACGCCGTCGCCTTTGCCAAGCTGGTCAAGGCGCTCGATGCGGCCTGATACACAAGACGCCGGATTCGGCATCTATATCCACTGGCCCTTTTGCCAGTCGAAATGCCCCTACTGCGATTTCAACTCGCATGTAGCGACAAGCATCGACCACCGCGCCTGGGCGCGCGCCTATGTGGCCGAGCTTGCGCGCTATGCCAGGGAAACGCCGGATCGCGTTGTTGATTCGGTCTTTTTCGGCGGCGGTACGCCCAGTCTCATGCCCCCCGAAATCATCGAAACCGTCCTGTGGTGCATCATCGAGAACTGGCACCTTTCGCGCGACGTGGAAATCACGCTTGAGGCAAATCCATCATCCGTCGAGGTCGGCCGATTTTCCGATTACCGCGCCGCCGGGATCAATCGGGTTTCACTGGGTATCCAAGCGCTGAATGATGACGACCTGCGCCGCCTGGGGCGCGTACACGATACCCGCGATGCCATACAAGCCATTGAAATAGCGCAAGAAATATATAACAGAGTCAGTATCGACCTGATCTACGCGCGCCAGGATCAGAAACCCGATGATTGGCAGAAAGAACTGCGCCTAGCGCTGTCGTTCGACACCGAACATCTGTCGCTGTATCAACTGACAATCGAAGAGGGCACCGTCTTTGGCAAACGCCATGCCGCCGGGCACCTGACGGGGCTGCCCGACGACGGCGTCTCGGCCGAGATGTACGACCAGACTCAGGCGATCTGCCGTGAGGCGGGTGTCCCCGCCTACGAGGTCTCGAACCACGCCCGGCCGGGGGCGCAGTCACGGCACAACCTGATCTACTGGCGCGGAGGCGAATTTCTGGGCATCGGCCCCGGCGCGCATGGACGGCTGAGCATCAAGGGTGCGCGCCACGCTACCGAGACAACCCGTGACCCCGCCACCTGGCTGGCGCAAGCCATTGATTCGGCAGGGGAAACTATCAGACAACCCCTGCCCCCCGCCGAGGTTGCGACAGAATACCTGATGATGTCGCTACGCCTGACCGAGGGCACAGATCTGCGCCGTCTGGCCAATCTCGGCCTTGTTCTGGACAATCGCAAGATTGACGAGCTGATCGAACTCGGCATGGTTACGGTGACCAACAGCCACCTGATTGCAACGCAGCGCGGGCGGCTGGTGCTGAATGCGGTTCTGCGCAACCTTCTGACGGATTAGTCAGCGCGGGTCAGGATCTGGCATAATGTGTCAAGCTGATCGAGCGTTTCATACCGCACCGACACAAGCCCGGATTCCGTTCCCGTCTGATGGCGAATTTCAACCTCCATACCCAGGCTTGCGGACAGATCCAGTTCGAGCGCCCTTGTATCAGCGTCCTTTTCAGCCTTGTTTTCACGGGAATTTTTACGTTTCGCTGTGGTCCTGGGTCGTTTGACCAGCGCCTCGGTCTGGCGAACGGAAAGGCCGTTCCTGATGACCTTGCCGGCCAGGGAAACAGGGTCGTCCGCGGTGATCAGGGCGCGGGCATGGCCCGCGGTCAACTTGCCCTCGCGCAGCCAGGTCAGCACCTCGTCCGGCAGGCTCAACAACCTCAGCAGGTTGGCGATGTGGCTGCGGCTCTTGCCCAGGGCCTCGGCCAGCTTTTCCTGTGTGTGTCCGAACCGGTCCATCAACATGCGATAGCCGGCCGCCTCTTCAACCGGGTTGAGGTCGGCGCGCTGGATGTTTTCGATGATGGCGACCTCGATGACCTCGGTATCGTTCAGGTCGCGCAAGAGAACGGGAACCTCGTGCAGGTTGGCCATCTGCGCCGCGCGCCAGCGCCGTTCGCCCGCAACGATCTGATAATCGCCGGTTTTTTCGGGATCGGCCCGCACCAGCAGGGGCTGGATGATCCCCTTTTCGCGGATTGACGCCGCCAGTTCGGACAGATCGTCCCTGGAAAAGCTGCGCCGGGGCTGGTCCGGGTTCGGATGCAGTTTCTCGATGGGAACCAGCATGTCCGGCTTTGATCCCCTGCCGCCATCGGAGTCGGAAACCGGCTGTTCCATATCCATATCGGCCATCAACGCCGAAAGACCCCGGCCTAGTCCACGCTTGTTCTGTTTCGGTTTTGTCATTGTTTTCAAACCTTTGCTGCGCGTCATGCTGATTTCTGATGATTGCGTCGCAAGACTTCGGCCGCCAGCTTCTGATAGGCGATGCTACCCTTGCTGGTGTGATCGTACAACAGCGCGGGCATCGCGTAAGACGGTGCCTCGGACAGGCGGACATTGCGCGGGATAACCGTCTGAAAAACCAGATCGCCCATGTTTTCGCGCACATCCTTTTCCACCTGATGGGAAAGGTTGTTGCGGGAATCATACATGGTCAGCACGATCCCCTCGATTCTGAGCTCTGGGTTCAGGTTTTGACGCACCTCTCGGATCGAAAGCATCAGTTGTGACAGGCCTTCGAGGGCAAAGAACTCACACTGGAGGGGAACCAGTACGGAATCCGCTGCCACCATCGCGTTGACGGTCAGCAGATTCAGCGATGGCGGGCAGTCGATCAGCACAAAATCCAGCCCGAACGCCGCCAGATTCCGCCCCTGCAGCAATTTCCTCAGCTTGCCCGAGCGCGCCCTGTCGCCGGCAAGCTCGATATCCGCCGAGGCCAGGTCGGTGGTCGCCGGCGATATCAGCAAACCGGGAACCTGCGTTTCGCATACTACATCTTCTATCGGCGTGCCGCCCAACAACAAGTCATAGGATGTCAGGTCTCGTTGATCGGATTCGATTCCCATTCCCGTCGAGGCGTTTCCCTGGGGGTCGATATCGATCAGCAGCACCTTTTTCCCGACTGCGGCCAGCGCGGTGCCCAGATTGATGGCTGTCGTCGTCTTGCCGACTCCGCCCTTCTGGTTGGCGATCGCAATGATCTTGGGTTTCTTGCGGCTCTCGCTGAGGTCAGGCACGCGCGAGGTCTCCAATCTTCAGGATCATACCGCCAGAGCTGGTCATGCTGGGCGATTTTTCAATTGTGAATTTCCAGTATTTCCGCGCTTCAGTCAATTCGGATTCCACCGATTCCCCCTTGGAAAACAGACATGTTCCCCCGTCATTCAGATGGGGCGCCGAAAGATCGAGCAATCTGGCCAGCGGCGCCAGCGCGCGCGCGGATATGATGTCCGTATCAAGTGGCGGAATGTCCTCGATGCGGCTTGCGATAACCTGCACCCCAAGGCCGAGCGTGGCGGCCACCTGGCGCAGGAACGCGGCCTTGCGTTTATCGGCTTCGACCAGGGTTACCGACAATTCGGGTCTTTTTTCGGCGGCAACGACAGCGATCACGAGGCCTGGAAAGCCGCCGCCGCTCCCCAGATCCACCCATTTTGTCGCGTTTTCGGGGCAAAGCCGCCAGATCTGGGCGGAGTCGGCGAAATGCCTGGTCCAGACATCGGCCATGGTCGTGCCGGAAACAAGGTTTATCGTCTTGTTCCACTTGTCCAGCATCTGGCGATAGCGATCGAGCCTGGTCAATGTTTCACGTGAAACATCGAACGTCCGGCGAAATATCTCGCTCTCGGACCCCGAGCCGCTCATGCCGATTTCCGGGCGCCATCGCGCCTGATTCGGCCCAGCAGCAATGTCAGTGCTGCCGGGGTCATGCCGTCGATCCGTGCGGCCTGCGCCAGATTCGCCGGTCGTACATGTTCAAGTTTGCTACGTAACTCCTTGGAAAGGCCGGACAGGGTGTCATAGTCGAAATCTTCGGGAATCTTTTGCGCCTCGTCACGCCGGAGCGCGGCGACGTCCCTTTCCTGCCGCTCGATATAGTTTGAATACAGCGCGTCACGTTCGACCTGCGCGGCAATATCGGGATCTACCTGTCTCAGCTCGGGCCAGATATCGCCCAGCCGCGCCCAATCGATATCGGGATAGGCCAACAGATCGAATCCGTTTCTCCTTATCCCGTCTTGATTGATCTTGAGCCCGACCTTGCTGGCCTGCGATGGCGTCATCCCTACATCCATCAGGATATTCTTAGCTTTTTCAAGGGCTTCCATCTTTTCGTAAAAGGCGCGCACGCGACGCTGCGAAACGCAGCCAATTTCGATTCCACGCGCGGTCAGCCGCTGATCGGCGTTATCCGCCCGCAATGACAGCCTGAATTCAGCGCGCGAGGTAAACATCCTGTAGGGCTCGGCCACCCCGCGTGTTACGAGGTCGTCGATCATGACACCGATATATGCCTCGGATCGGGCAAAGACGATCTCGTCACCTCCCCTTGCCGCGCTCGCGGCGTTCAGCCCGGCGACCAGGCCCTGTGCGGCTGCCTCCTCGTACCCGGTGGTGCCGTTGATCTGCCCGGCCAGATACAACCCTTTCACGGCCCTGACCTCGAGCGTCGGGCGCAGCGCGCGCGGGTCAACATAGTCATATTCAATGGCATAGCCTGGCTGGGTGATCACGGTATTCTCAAGGCCGCGAATGGATGCAACATATTGTTGCTGTACCTCGACCGGAAGGGAGGTCGAAATACCGTTGGGATAGACGATATGCGTGTTCAGCCCCTCGGGTTCGAGAAAGATCTGGTGCGAGGGTTTTTCTGAAAACCGGACGATCTTGTCCTCGATCGAAGGGCAATATCGGGGTCCCACACCCGAGATATGGCCCCCATACATCGCTGATCTTTCCAGGTTTTCCCGAATGATCCCATGTGTCGTCTCGTTGGTGTGGGTAATCGCGCACGAAACCTGACGCGCGGTTGGCCCGGCGGACAGAAAGGAAAACATGACCGGGTCGTCATCTCCGGGCTGTTTATCGAGAACATCCCAGTTAACGGTTCGACCGTCGAGCCGAGGCGGTGTTCCTGTCTTGAGCCGGCCCAGCGGCAGGCCAAGATCCTCGATCCGCCGAGCAAGAGGAATGGCCGGCCGGTCGCCCATGCGGCCGCCCGGTTGCCGCTGATCGCCGATATGGATCACGCCGCGCAGGAATGTTCCCGTGGTCAGGACCACATGGCCACAGGAAATTTCACTGCCGTCGGCAAGCCTGATTCCCTGTACACGCCCGGCCTTGATTAGCAGGTCACTGACTTCTCCCTCGATCACCTGCAATCCGGGCGTTGCGCGGATCTCCTGCTGCATGGCGGCCTTGTACAACGCGCGATCCGTCTGCGCCCGCGGACCCTGCACCGCGGGGCCCTTGCGCCGGTTCAACAGCCGGAACTGGATGCCGGCCCGATCGGCCACCCGCCCCATCAGGCCATCAAGCGCATCGATTTCACGCACCAGATGCCCTTTACCCAAACCGCCTATGGCCGGGTTGCATGACATTTCACCAATCTTGCTGAATTCATGCGTGACAAGCGCAGTTCTCACCCCCAGGCGCGCCGCCGCGTGGGCTGCATCGGCGCCCGCGTGGCCGCCTCCGATAACGATGACATCGAACGTCCCATGTTTCACGTGAAACATTCCTCATTTTCCAATGCAGAAACTGGCAAAGATTTCATCCAGCAAATCCTCTACGTCAACCCGCCCGACCAGCGAATCCAGCGCCCGGGTCGCCAGCCGCAGATCCTCGGCCGCAAGTTCGGTCACCTCGGGTCCCCTTCTTACATGAACCGCGGCCGATTCCAAAAGGGTTGCCGCCTTTTCCATAGCCTTTCTGTGTCGCAAACGCGTTGCTGTTGCGGCCTCGGCAACCCGCGATTCGAGGGTTTGCGATATCTTCGAGATCAGATTATCAATCCCTTCACCCGTTAAGCCGGATACGGATAACGTATTGTTATTATTATATAAATCTGCCTTTCCATATACCACGAGATCGCCTTCGGCAAAACTGACGTCAAGCGGCGCAACCCCGTCGTCGTCGACCAGAAACACCCTGAGGTCAGCCTGTTCGGCACGTTTGCGCGCCCGCGCCACGCCCAATCCCTCGACCGGGTCGTTCGTCTCGCGCAGGCCGGCCGTGTCCAGCAACGTCACCGGCAGGCCGTGCAGATCCATCCTTACCTCGATCACATCGCGCGTGGTTCCTGCAACCGACGAGGTTATCGCCGCCTCTCGCCCGGCCAGCCGGTTCAGCAGGGTGGATTTGCCGATGTTCGGCTTGCCGACGATGGCTACCTCGAAACCGTCGCGCAGGCGTTCGGCGACATGGCTGCCATTGATCTCGGCCCTCAGGGCCTGTCTCACGCGCGACAGCAGCGACAGAACCTCGGGCGCGACATCGACGGGGACATCCTCGTCGGCAAAATCGAGTGTCGCCTCGAGCAGCGCGGCGGCCCGGATCAGATCCTTTCGCCACCCATCGACCAGCTTGCCCAATGCACCCTCGAACACCCGCAAGGCCTGTTTTCGCTGCGCCTCGGTTTCGGATTCGATCAGGTCGGCCAGCCCCTCGACCTGGCTGAGATCGAGACAGCCGTTTTCCAGCGCACGGCGGGTAAACTCACCCGCCTCGGCCTGCCGCAAACCCGCCATTCCGGCAAGCCGGTCAAGCACCGCATTGACCACGGCGGTACTGCCATGAAGGTGAAATTCGACCACGTCCTCGCCGGTAAAGCTGGCGCCCCGTTCAAACCGCAGTACCAGCGCATCATCCAGGACGTTGCCCTCGCCATCCCGCAAACGCCTCAGCGCCATACCCCTTGCGGCAGGCAACGTGCCGGCCATGGCCTCGCCCGCCTGCAAGGCACGCGGCCCTGATACCCTGACGACCGCCAGACCGGCCTTGCCCCTGGCAGTGGCAAGCGCAAAAATCGTGTCCATGACGACCCCCTGCCCGGCCCTGGCCGTGCTCAGGTGTTCATTGAATCAAAGAATTCCGCGTTGCTCTTGGTCTGTTTCAACTTGCTCAGCAGGAATTCGATTGCGTCCGTCGTACCCATCGGGTTCAGGATGCGGCGCAGGACGTAGGTTTTCGTCAGATCGCCCTTGTCCACCAGCAGCTCTTCCTTGCGCGTTCCGGATTTGAGTATGTCGATTGCCGGGAACACGCGCTTGTCCGCTACCTTGCGGTCAAGAACCAGCTCGCTGTTGCCGGTGCCCTTGAATTCCTCGAATATGACCTCGTCCATGCGGCTGCCGGTCTCGATCAACGCGGTTGCGATGATGGTGAGCGAGCCGCCCTCTTCGATGTTGCGGGCGGCGCCGAAAAACCGTTTCGGGCGTTGCAGGGCGTTGGCATCGACACCCCCGGTCAGCACCTTGCCCGAGCTGGGCACGACGGTATTGTAGGCGCGGCCCAGACGGGTGATCGAATCCAGCAGGATCACGACGTCACGCTTGTGCTCGACCAGGCGCTTGGCCTTTTCGATCACCATTTCCGATACCGCAACATGCCGTGATGCGGCCTCGTCAAAGGTGGACGAGACAACCTCGCCCTTGACGTTGCGCTGCATGTCGGTGACTTCCTCGGGCCGCTCGTCGATCAGCAGAACGATCAGAAAGACCTCGGGGTGGTTGGCCGCGATAGAATGGGCGATATTCTGCAGGATGACGGTCTTGCCGGTACGCGGCGGCGCAACGATCAACGACCGCTGGCCCTTGCCGATAGGGGCGACCAGGTCGATCACGCGGGCGGTCTGGTCCTTGACCTTGGTGCCCTCGATTTCCATTTTCAGCCGCTCGTCGGGATAAAGCGG
Source organism: Alphaproteobacteria bacterium (assembly GCA_030148665.1). Classification (GTDB taxonomy): domain Bacteria; phylum Pseudomonadota; class Alphaproteobacteria; order Rhodobacterales; family Rhodobacteraceae; genus UBA5972. The sequence goes on along the minus strand of JASBSZ010000026.1, from coordinate 111,804 downwards.
CGTCAGATCATCGAAATGTACCTTGTGCCGGGCCTGTTCGGGATCCTCGAAATTGATCTGCGATACCTTGACCAGCGCAAAATAGCGTTCGTTTTCACGCGGCGCCCGTATGACCCCCTCGATCGTGTCGCCAGTGCGCAGCGAAAACTTCCTGATCTGTTCCGGGCTGACATAGATATCTTCCGGCCCCGGCAGATAGTTCGATTCCGGCGATCTGAGAAAACCGAACCCGTCCTGCATGACCTCAAGCACGCCATCGCCCGAGATTTCGACCTCTTCCTCGGCCAGCGCCTTGAGGATGCCGAACAGCATGTTCCCCTTGCGCATTGACGATGCGTTTTCGATTTCCAGCTCTTCGGCCATCTTCAGCAGATCTGCCGGGCTTTTCTTTTTCAGTTCCGAAAGGAACACCTTTTCCTGGGTCATGGGAATTTCCGCGTTCGCCAACGGGTAAGCGACCCGACGGCCTGTGGCTGATCATATATGGAAGCGTCATTCTGGCCGGACGGCCGGACTGGCCAACAACTACACCGACATGACCCGCCGAGTCAAACGCCCCTTTACGGGCCTAGAACGGCTTGGTCACCACCATGAAAACGATGACGATCATCAGGATGGTCGGAACCTCGTTCATCAGGCGAAAGGTTCGCCCGGTGATCGTGCAGGTACCGTTCATCAGTTCCTTGCGCCGTCTGCCCAGCCAGTGATGGAACCATGTCATGATCAGCACCATCACCGCCTTGACCCAAGGCCATCCCTGGGACCAGTCAACAATGCCCGGTGTCAGGACCAGCAACAGGCCGAATGTCCATGTCGCAATCGATGCCGGGTTGATGATGATGCGCAGCAGCTTGCGTTCCATCACCTGAAAGATTTCTGCCATCTCGCCCTGCTGGCCGGCGGATTCGACGTGATACACGAAAAGACGCGGCAGATAGAACATTCCGGCCATCCAGGTGATGACGGAAATGATATGCAACGCCTTGATCCACGGATAGGCGCTGGCAAGAAAATCCCACATGATCGATCCGACTTTTCCCGAGCTGGTTTGTCGGGCTTCGTAATATAAAAGAATGAAAAGAGAAAGTAGTGGTTGTTTAAGAGACAGTGTAAAATCGGGGATCAAGAGATTGTCCACAGACAGACATGCCCGGGGCAAATGGCAGATCAATGTTCACAAACATGTTCCGCAAACTGAAAAAATATAAATTACCGTTTATTATCAGTGTGTTGATATGACCGAAGCTGTGGAAAAAATTGTGAATGGATGCCGATTGGTACAGGTCTGACAAATCATCGCCTGTTTGTTCACAGCGCGGTATGAAATTGTCCCTTGTGGAAAATTGCGAGGTGAAACATTTACGGATTACCGAATTCGTGCAAATCCCGTAAGGAACGCCGATTCCGTAGATTTCATCCGAGACTTGTTCACAGGGTTGTCCAGATGTCTGAACCTCTCATCCTGGCGTCGTCGTCATCTGCCCGCCGGCAGATGCTTGAAAATGCGCAAGTAGCCTTTCGCATGGTGCCCGCACGTATCGACGAGGCAGCACACCGGGCGGCGTTGTCGTCGCAGGGAACCAGCCCGCGCGATATTGCCGATGCGCTGGCCGACGCCAAGGCCCGGCAGGTATCGGGCCGTTATCCGGCGGCGGTGGTGATCGGGTCCGATCAGGTGCTGGAACACGGGGGCGAAGTGCTGGCCAAGCCGGCCGACCTGTCCGAGGCGCGTGCACAATTGCAGCGCCTGCGGGGTCGTGAACATTTCCTGCACTCGGCTGCGGTGATCGCCCGCGAAGGGCGTGCCGTCTGGCGCCATGTGGGGACAGCACGCCTTGTCATGCGGGATTTCTCGGACAGCTTTCTTGACGACTACCTCGCCCGCGTGGAAAGGAGTATCCTGACAACGGTTGGTTGTTATCAACTGGAAGGTTATGGCGTCAGGCTATTTTCGTCTGTCGAAGGCGATTATTTCACTGTTCTGGGTATGCCGCTGATCGACGTTCTCGGATACCTGACGCAAGCGGGGCATATTGAAAAATGACAACGGGATCCATTCCGCTGGCAGCCGTCATCGGTTCGCCTATCGCGCACAGTCTTTCGCCCAGGGTTCATGGTTACTGGCTGCGGAAATACCAGATACCGGGCTATTATATCCCCATCGGCCTGTCACGCGATCACTTTGCCAAGGGAATCGACGCGCTGGTCCGCCTGGGATTCAGGGGTGTCAACATCACCCTGCCGTTCAAGGAAACCGCACTGGCCTTTGCCGATGTCATAACCGACGAGGCTGCCCTGATCGGGGCCGCGAACACCCTGACCTTTCGCAAGGATGGGCGGATACAGGCCGACAATACCGATGGATACGGGTTTGTCGCCAATATCCGCCAGAAAGCCCCCGAATGGAGCGCCCGAGTTGCGCCAGCCATGGTAATCGGGGCCGGGGGGGCCTCGCGGGCGATCATTTCGGCCCTGCTGGGCGAAGGCGCACCGGAAATCCTGCTGGTCAACCGCACCCGCAGCCGGGCCGAGATGCTGGCCGAACATTTCGGTGCGCGCATCACGGTGGTTGACTGGACGCATGCGCCCGCCGCCATGGCAGGAATCGGAACGCTGGTGAATACGACCTCTCTGGGCATGGAGGGGGAACCGCCCCTGAACATTCCGCTGGACCATCTGCCGCGAGGCGCGCTGGTGACCGACATCGTCTATACGCCCCTGCAAACCCCGCTGTTGATCGAGGCGGAAAAACGCGGCTGTCAGACGGTGGACGGGCTTGGCATGTTGCTGCACCAGGCCGTGCCGGGCTTTGAAAGCTGGTTCGGCATACGCCCCGAGGTCGATGATGCGCTGCGTGACGAGGTTCTCGGGAAATGAGCCGACGCCCCCTTGTTCTGGGTCTCACCGGCTCGATCGGGATGGGAAAATCCACGACCGCCGGTTTTTTCCGTGAGGCGGGCATACCCGTCTGGGACGCCGACGCCGCGGTGCATCGCCTTTATGGGCCTGACGGCGCCGCAGTCGGGCCTGTCGGGGAAATATGCCCGCAGGCGGTTGGCCCGCAGGGGCTGGATCGTGCCCGCCTGCGGGAATGGATTGCCCGGGATGACAGCGCGCTCGGCCGCATCGAATCCATCGTCCATCCTCTGGTCGCACGGGACCGGGCCGATTTCATCGACAGGGCCGGACGTGAAGGCCACGACATCGTGGTCGTGGACGTGCCATTGCTGTTTGAAACCGGTGGCGACCGCGCGGTTGACGCGACCCTGGTCGTGACCGCACCGCCGGATGTTCAGCGCGCCCGCGTTCTGGAGCGGCCGGGGATGGACCAGGCACATCTGGACCGCATCCTGGCCAAACAGATGCCGGATTCGGAAAAACGTGCGCGCGCCGATTATGTGATAGAAACGCGGACCCCCGAATGGGCCAGGGCCGAGGTCGCGCGCGTGATCGCGGATCTCAGGAAAAGGATAGCGGAAAATGCGTGAAATCGCGCTGGATACCGAAACGACGGGTCTGAACCCGGAACAGGGCGACCGCATCGTCGAGATTGGCGCGGTCGAAATGATCAACCATGTGGCGACGGGACAGGTCTATCACCAATATATCAACCCCGAACGCGCGATGCCCGCCGAGGCCCAGGCCGTTCACGGGCTGAGCGACGAATTCCTGTCGGACAAACCCCTGTTTGCCCATATCGTTGACGATTTTCTGGCCTTTGTCGGCGATGCTGCCCTTGTCATTCACAACGCCGCCTTCGACATGCGTTTCATCAACGCCGAGCTGGGCCGGATCGGGCGCGAACCGCTGCCCATGTCGCGGACAATCGACACGCTCGAAATCGCACGTCGGCGGTTTCCGGGGGCCCAGAACACGCTGGATGCGCTTTGTCGGCGCTTTGCAGTAGACAATTCGGCCCGCGATCTGCATGGCGCGCTGCTGGATGCCGAGCTGCTGGCCGGGGTTTACCTGGAACTCATGGGCGGACGGCAGCCGGGCTTTGGCCTGATGACCGGGGGCGACCAGGGCGAAAGGGGCGTTGAAAACAGCTGGAAACCCGGCCCGCGCCCGCGCAAGCTGCCCCCCCGGCTGAGCGACGACGAACGCCGCCGCCATGCCGAGTTCGTCGCAACGCTGGGAGAGGACGCGCTTTGGCTGCGCGGCGCTGACTGACGGGTTGTCGTCAGGCGATGGGCTGACCCGATTTCTCGGCTTCGGCACGCCGCTGGATTTCCTGCTGGTACAGCGAAAGGAAATCGATGTTTTCCAGGTTCAGCGGCGGATAGCCACCGTCGCGGGTGACGTCGCCGACGATCCGGCGCACATAGGGAAAGATCATGCGCGGACATTCGATCAGAAGGAATGGATGAAGCTGATCTTCGGGCACGTTCTCGATGTGGAAGATCCCCGCATATTCGACCTCGAAAATAAAGACCACGGTCTCGGAATCCTTGATCCGGGATTCGATGTTCAGTTTCAGCACGACCTCGTAATTTCCGTCGGCCTCGCGGCGGCGGGCGTCGAGGTTGACCTGAACCTGCACGTCCGGCTGGCCCTCGCCCTGAACGCCCTTCTGGGCCGCGACATTCTCGAACGACATGTCGCGAATGAACTGGGCCAGCACCTGCAGGCGCGGCGGCTGGGGTTGCTGGGCGTTGTTTTCTTCGGCCATGAAAATGCTCCTGCGAAATTGGTGTTTTCCGCGGCCATGACTAGCAGGTCACCGGATTGACGACAATCTAATGTTTTGTCCAGCCAGACGGCTTGTGCGGGCGCTCGTCATCGTCGTCGAGAATCACGTAATCGGTCTCGATGGTATCCGGGCCGCTGCCGTCGCGCCCGTGTGTCGTGGTGCTGGCGGAAAAGTGAACGGAATCGCTGGCCATCAATCGCGCCGTGATCCAGCGAATCAAGGCAACACGCACCGGCGGCAACAGCAGAAGAAACCCGATCGTGTCGGTAAAGAAACCGGGTGTCAGCAGCAGCACCCCGGCAACCAGAATCATGGCGCCCTGGGCCATCGGGTCGGCCGGGTTTCGCCCCTCGGCCAGCGATTGTTGCAATCGCTCAAGGGTCATGAGGCCCTGCCGCCGCATGAGCCAGGTTCCCGCGATTGCCGTCAGGACGACGATGGCCAGTGTCGGGCCCAGGCCGATGGCCCCGCCGACCTCGATGAAAAGGGCGATTTCGATGATGGGTACGGCGACGAAGATCAGGAACAGCCACATTCCGGTTTTCCTTGCTTGTTCAGGCAATGCTGCGTGGTGGACTTGACCACGGGTGTAACATACATATGTGCTGAAGAACCCGGATACCACGTCCGGCCGAGAATTTCGGGAGATACCCCTACATGAGTTCCGCCGTCATCCAGCTGATCGTGCTTGCCGGGATTGCAATTTTTCTGATCCTGCGTCTCAAGAACGTTCTGGGCACCAGGGATGGCTTTGAAAAGCCGCCGGCACCGACGCCACCTGCCCCCGCACCCGACCGGCCGCGTCGCGAATTCGAGGTGATCGAGGGCGGCATAGATCAGGACATCGCCGACTACACGGATATCAACGGCAAGGCCGGAAAGGCACTGGCGGCCATGAAAAAGGTCGATGCGGATTTCACGGTCGACAATTTCATGAACGGCGCCCGCGCGGCCTATGAGATGCTGCTCATGGCCTTTGAGAACGGCGACAAGGAAACCCTGCGGCCCTATCTTTCGGACGAGGTTTTCGACAGCTTTTCCCAGGCGATCGACACGCGCGAGGCCGAGGGCCTGCGGATCGACGCCAACTTTATCGGAATTCGCGACCTCACGCTGGAGGACGCCGATTTCAACGAGGCCACTCGCGAGGGCGAGATCACCGTTCGCATCAGTGCCGAACTGACCTCGGTCGTGCGCAACACGGCGGGCGAAATCGTCGAGGGCGACCCCAAACAGATCAAGCGCCAGAAAGACATATGGACCTTTGCCCGCGTCATGGGCAGCAATGATCCGAACTGGATTCTGGTCGCAACCGGGGAATGACCCCCGTGCGAAAGATGGGCGCGGCAGCCGCGGCGGCGCTGGCGCTGACTCTCGTTGCCTTGCCGATACATGCCGCCGGGCAGAAATACCGCATCCTGACATATGACGACCTGCTGGGCTGGAAACAGGATGACCAGGCGGCGGCGCTGCGGGCCTTTGCCAGATCCTGCGCCGATATTTCGGCACCCGAATGGGCACCGCTGTGCCGTTATGCGGCAACCGGACCCGATGCCAGAGCATTTTTCGAGACCTTTTTCCTGCCGGTCGTGCGAAAGGCCTCGGGGCCAGCGGAATTCACCGGGTATTTCGAACCGATTCTCGAAGGCGCACTGAAACCCGATGCGCGGTTCCGCTATCCGATCTACCGGAAACCGCCGCGTCTGAAGCCGGGCGACCCCATGCTGACAAGGGCGGCGATCGACCGTGGCGCGCTGGCGGGACAGGGGCTGGAAATCGCCTGGGTCGAGGACCCTGTCGAGCTGTACTATCTGCATATCCAGGGTTCGGGCCGGATCAGGCTGCGCGATGGGCGCATGATCCGGGTCGGCTATGCGACCGACAATGGCCACCCCTACCGTTCGGCCGCGCGCGAGCTGGTGCGCAAGCGCGAGCTGGACTTTCCCGGCGCCTCGATCGAAGGGGTCAAGGAATGGTTCCGCAAGAACCCTGATCGCGGCATGGAGGCGCTGGAGTTCAACCCCTCATACGTATTCTTTCGGGTTCTCGATGACGATTCCGACGCGGCCTATGGCGCGCTGGACCGTCCGCTGACCGGCATGCGATCCATCGCGGTGGATCCCCGGTTCGTCCAGATCGGCGCACCGATCTGGATCGAAAAGGGCGGTACCCATATCCTGCGCCGTCTGATGGTGGCCCAGGATACCGGCGCGGCGATCAAGGGGCCACGACGCGCCGACATTTTTTTCGGCACTGGCCCCGAGGCAGGAAAACTGGCCGGACAGGTGATGGATTCCGGGCGCATGGTCGTGCTGCTGCCCGTCGCCATCGCCCTGAGGCTGGCGGGGGGATAGGCGCATGGCCGGCAAGAAAAAGAGCCGTCGCAACCTGACCGCGGCCGAACGCGCGTTGTGGGATCAGGTGATCGCCAGGGCAACACCCATCATGCGGCCGGCCCGCACGACCGGCCCGGAAACAGACCTTCCGCGGCAAAAGGGGCAAGCGGCGCGACCGTTGACGCCCGCACCGATCGCGCGCGACATTGCTCAGTTTCGCATCGGTGACAAGACACCCGTCCACCGGCCAGCTGTCGATCTTGCGCCCGACCTGGACGAGACGCTTGCCCGCAGCGCCCCAAACATGGATCGCCGTCGGTTCGAGCGCATGAAAAAGGGCAAGATGGCCATTGATGCGCGCATCGATCTGCATGGAATGACCCAGGCGCGCGCACAGGCGGCGCTGGGCCTGTTCGTGCGCGATTCCCACTCGGCCGGCAAGCGCCTGCTGCTGGTGATTACCGGCAAGGGCCGGGACAAGGGGGATGACGACATCATCCCGGCGCGGCGCGGCGTGCTGAAACATCAGGTGCCGCGCTGGCTGTCGCAACCGCCGCTGGCGGCGCTGGTCCTGCAGGTCAGCCCGGCGCACCGCCGTCATGGCGGCTCGGGGGCGTATTATGTCTATCTGCGCCGCCGCCGTACCCGCTGATCGCGGTTTACGCAACGTAAGATAAGACTCGACAATTTCGCGAAATCCGGCAAGACTTGGCCCATAATGCTGTGAATTTCTGGTATTTATTGACAGGAGGTGGTCATGCGCGTTCCTGGACGAAGGGTCTCGGCGGCGGCGATTGTCGTCATGGCAACGATACTGTCTGCAACGGCCGCGATGGCTGCAACCAACCTCTTGTACATACTGGATGCGTCCAATTCCATGTGGGGGCGCGTGGGCAGTGAAACCAAGATCGATACGGCAAAATCGGTTCTGCGTGACTCTCTGGCGAGTCTGCCCAAGGGCGTGACGCCTGCGCTGATGGTCTATGGCCACCGGCAAAAGAACGATTGCGGCGATGTTCAGCTGGTCGCACCGTTTGCGCGCGCTTCGGCCGAACAGATTGCCCGGTTGGTGGAAAACCTCTCGCCGCGCGGCAAGACCCCGATCGCGACCGCGCTCGAACGTGCCGGACAGGCATTCGAGGGCAGGCTCGAGGAAAACAACGCGATCCTGCTGATCTCGGACGGGATCGAAACCTGCGGCGGAAACCCCTGTGATGTTGCGCGGAAACTGTCGCAACGCGGCATCGACCTGCGGATCAACGTTGTCGGGTTCGATGTCGATGCCAAGGCGCGCGCACAGCTGCAATGCATCGCAAAGGCCGGCAAGGGGCAGTATTTCGATGCCCGCAGCGCCAATGATTTCAAGGTAGCGGTTGCCACGGTGCAGAAACAGGCGCAGCAGGCCGCACCACCACCACCCCAACCCAAACCGGCCGCAAAGGCCCCGCCGAAAGGGCCCAGCCTGTATTTCATTGACGAATTCGACGGCGATACCCTGTCGCCCGACTGGCAGGTGCTGAACCCGGACCCCGACAATTACCGGGTCGAGGACGGCGTTCTGACCATTGTTGCCCGCGATGGGCTGAAGGCGACATTCGGGCAGGGGGTCAACATGCTGCGCCTGAACCGCCCCATGCCCAAGGGCGACTGGACCGTGACGGCACGGCTGATATTCGCGCCACAGACATTTGGCGAAACCTTCCGCATGGGGCTGGCAAAAGACGCGGATAACGGTCTTTACGCGATGATGGTTGCCGATACCGTCAACTACAACCGGACCAATATAGATCTGCGCGGTGAAAAGCTGTCGAAAGGCAAACGCAGCGGGTTTTCCAAAACGGCCTATTACGTGACCGGCAGAAACCTGTGGTCGCGCGGCGCATTTTTCGGGGCGAACGTGGCGGCGGTCGATCTGCGCCTGGTCAAGAAGGGGCGAAAATATACGGCCATGATGCGCCTTGAGCCGGCCAGATCGGGAAAGGCGCTGCCAGACGGAAAATGGCGCGAGGTTCAGAGCCTCAGCGCGCTCAGGGCGCCGGGTAACGCCCTGGTCATGATCTTTGGCGGGGCGAGTTCGAGTTACCTTCCCCATGAAGGCGAAGGCGTGGTCAGGATCGATCAGGTCAAGATCGAAACACCCTGACCGGGGACATTCCCGCAGAACCCAGGGACGGAACAGGACGACAGGAGGAAAAAGATGCTTTCACTCAGGGCGATGTTACTGGCAGCCGGCATTGCCGGTCTGGCTACGGGCGCAACCGCAGGGATCTATTTTCAGGACAATTTCGACGGGGCCGACCTGTCCGCGGACTGGACCGTCGAGAACCCGAACCCCGACAACTATCTGGTCGAGGACGGCGTTCTGACCCTGCTGGTTCCCGATCGCACCTCAGCGTTATATGGCCAGGCTATCAACGCGATCGTGCTGAACAAGCCGCTCCCCAAGGGGGACTGGAAGATCACCATTCGCCTGATCCTGACCCCACAGACCCTGGGCGAAGCCTTTCGCGCCGGGATCGCAAAGGACAAGGACAACGGAATATTCTCGATCCTTGCGCTTGATACGATCAACTACAACAAGACCAACATCAATCTGGCCGGACAGAAGCTGTCGAAAGGAAAGGCGACCACGTTTTTTCGCACGCTGTATTCGATCAGCGGGCGTGATCTTGAGGGGCGCGCATCCGTGATGCCCGACAACATTGCGGCGATCGACCTGCAACTGGAAAAGAAGAAACGCGCATACATCGCCCGAATGCGACTGGAGCCTGCGCAGAATGGCGCCAGCAGCCCGCCCGACGGCAAGTGGCGTGAGGTGCAAAAGCTGACCTCGCTGCGCTCACCCGGCAACAAGCTGGTGCTGACCTTTGGCAGCTGGAGTTCGGACTATCTTCCCCATGACGGCGAGGCCTTGATCGCGGTAGATTCCGTCACCATCGAAACGCCTTAGGGTCAGGCGGGTTGGTTTCCTGAATGCGTTGCAAGACCTTGAAATAGAACCACTATTTCTGAGGTCTTGCGCCTGTTCAGGAAACCAATCCGCCTGACTGTGAACGTGGGATTAATGGGTCCTGACCCTAAAGCACATAGCGGCTGAGGTCGGTCGAGCGCGACAGATCGCCGAGGTTCTTTTCGACAAAGGCGGCATCGACCGTCACCTTGGCGCCGGCCTTGTCGGGGGCGGTAAAGCTGAGTTCCTCGAACACGCGTTCCATTACCGTGTACAGCCGCCGGGCGCCGATATTTTCGACCGACTGGTTGACCTCGGCCGCAATACGGGCCAGCGCGTGGATGCCGTCATCGGTAAAGGTGACCTCGACCTCTTCGGTGGCCATCAGCGCGGTGTACTGGCGGGTCAGGGCATTGTCGGTTTCGGTCAGGATGCGCACGAAATCGTCTTCGGTCAGGGCGCGCAGCTCTACCCGGATGGGCAGCCGGCCCTGCAGTTCGGGCAGCAGGTCGCTGGGCTTGGCGATGTGAAAGGCGCCCGAGGCGATGAACAGGATATGATCGGTGCGCACGGGGCCGTGTTTGGTGCTGACGGTGGTGCCCTCGATCAGGGGCAGCAGGTCGCGCTGCACGCCCTCGCGGGAAACATCGGCGCCGCGGGCGTCGGACCGGGCGCAGACCTTGTCAATCTCGTCCAGAAAAACGATGCCGTTTTCCTCGACCGCCTTGACGGCCTCACGGGTGACGACCTCCTGATCGACCAGCTTGTCGGCCTCTTCGTTGATCAGCAGGTCATAGCTGTCGGCAACCGACAGGCGCTTGCGCTGCGTGCGGCCGCCAAATGCCTTGCCGAACAGATCGCCGAGGTTGAGCATCCCCATACCCATTCCGGGCTGGCCGGGAAGGTCGAGCATCTGCATGGGATTGGATGTGTCGGCAACCTCGATCTCGATCATCTTGTCGTCAAGCAGGCCTTGGCGCAGCTTGTTGCGGAACATCTCGCGGGTGGATTCGCGGGCGTCCGCCCCGGCCAGCGCGTCGATGACGCGGTCTTCGGCCGCCTTGTGGGCGTTGGCCTTGACGGTTTCGCGCATTTCCTTGCGCACCATCAGGATGGCGCTGTCCACCAGGTCGCGCACGATCTGTTCGACATCGCGACCGACATAGCCGACCTCGGTAAACTTGGTGGCCTCGACCTTGATGAAAGGGGCCTTGGCCAGGCGTGCCAGCCGGCGGGAAATTTCTGTCTTGCCAACGCCGGTCGGGCCGATCATCAGGATATTCTTGGGGTAAACCTCTTCACGAAGATCATCGCCCAACTGCTTGCGTCGCCAGCGATTTCTAAGCGCGACAGCAACGGCGCGCTTGGCGGCAGCCTGCCCGATGATAAAGCGGTCAAGCTCGGATACAATCTCGCGGGGGGTCAGGTCGGTCATGGGACCTCCGAATAAGGTGGGAGTTTGGATTTCAGCGCCGAGTCGGGCAGTATTGCCATGATGCGCGCGCGCAGCTGTGTCCACCAGGTGCCGGTGGCGGTGATAAAGGCACCCATCAACAGCAGCGTCCAGACAAAGCCCCAGCCGGCATCGACATTGGCCGCGCTCATGGCCCAGGCCAGAATTGTCCCGATATAGATGATGCCCGCTGTCAGGAAAGACCGCCGGTCGATGATGAGGGCGACCAGCGTAATGACCACCAGCGCCAGCGCCGCCAGCAGATAGCCGGCCGTGCCCCCGACATTCAGCAGGCTGACAGTCACCACGTTGACGATGGCAGGCGCCGCCAGAATATGCAGCCAGAAGGCATTGGCGGCATTGCGCGAGATGCGATGCGGGTCGCGCAGGTCAAAGCGCATGGCAAAGGCAAAGGCGATGATGCCGAACAACAGCAGCGTCATTGACGCAACCGGATTGGTGCCAAGGTCGGTCAGGCTTTTCCAGCCGCCGCGGGCGAACACGCTGACGCCAGACAGGGAATCCGGGAACAGAACGCCGGCAAGCGAAAACGCCACCCCGATGCCACACAGACCGACAAGGAACAGGGTGAACGGCACGCGAAAGACCGCGAAATAGCCGATCAGAAGCGCGCCGGTCGCAAGAAAGGCGATCAGGCTGTCAAGCTGCGAAACCGGATCGGGAGTCATCAGCAGGCGCGAAACCAGCCACATGGCCGAAAAGGCAAAGCCGGAGGCGAGATATATGCTGGGCAGGGTCATGCGCCGCCTGAGTGTGAAATAACGCGCAAAGACCACCGACAGCACGAGGGTGATGATTGGTACCGCAATCAGATTGGTTAACACCAGCGACAAGGCAACAAACCCGCCGCTCAGCAGTATCAGACCAACAGTCACGAAGATTTCCGAGAATCCCTTGAACAATTCAAAGGGTTCGTCATCGTCGCCCATGTTCAGCCTGAAGCCGCGCCGGGCCTCGGCAATGGCGATCAGACGGGCGGCCTGGGCCTCGGAAAGCACGCCAGCGGCGACGGCCGCGCGGATGTCGTCGGCGGCCAACTCAGCCATTGATGACCTCAACCGTTGCGTTGCCGTTGGTATAAACGCAGATGTCCGAGGCGATCTCGAGCGCGCGGCGGGCGATTTCCTCGGCCGTGCGGTCGGTATCCATCATGGCGCGTGCCGCGGCCAGCGCGAAATTTCCGCCCGATCCGATGGCGGCGATGTCATGTTCCGGTTCCAGCACGTCACCCGCGCCGGTGATGACCAGCAGATCCTTGCCGTCGGTCACGATCAGCATGGCTTCGAGGTTGCGCAGATACTTGTCGGTGCGCCAGTCCTTGGCCAGCTCGACACTGGCGCGGGCCAGCTGGCCGGGCGAGGCTTCGAGCTTGGTCTCAAGCCGCTCCAGCAGGGTAAAGGCGTCGGCGGTCGAGCCGGCAAAACCGCAGACCACGTCAAAACCGCCCGGCGAGATGCGCCGCACCTTGCGGGCGCTGCCCTTGATGACCGTCTGGCCAAGGCTGACCTGACCGTCACCGACAACGGCAACCTGGCCATTCTTGCGCACGGCAACAATCGTGGTGCCATGCCATCCGGGGAATTTGTCGTTCATGTTCTGTCTCCGCCTTGGGGATGTATATGGATGCTGAGCCGCATCCAGACAAGCGTTGCGCGGGGTGCCGGTGGTGTGAAACGCGTATTTGGGCAAAGAAGAAGCGCCTGGGCGTCAGCCCCCGGGCTGGTACAGCTTGAACCCGATCTTTTGCCGCTCTTCCAGATCGGCCATGATTTTCGTGCGTTGCTCATCCGTCATTTCCGGCCACGGGGTTGCGCCCTGGATCAGCCCGCCCTGTTTCAACTGCGCGTGCAGGGTCGGAAAATCGAGCTCGCCATAGGACAGGCGCGAGGGGCGTGCGTTGTTGACCGGGATCCAGTGGCTTTTCAGCGCGTCAATGGTGACGGTTTTGATACCGCAGAAGGCGCGGAACTGGATTTCGAACTGTTCGGCAACCGCGGGACGACGGGCGATCACCGCGATTTTCGCGCCCTCCTTGACCACCAGTGCGGCCATGTGCAGCGGGCTGCCATCGGCCGAGACGATGTAGTCGGCCGATTTGTAGGCGGCCAGCTGGGTTTCGAAATCATGCTGTTGCGGGTGGAAGATTTCGTACCCCTCGGCGGCAAGATATTCCTCGATCAGTTCTTCGCCCAAAAGGCCGCCACGTTGTTTGGGCAGGGCCGAGCGGGATATGTACAGCTTTCTGGCCCCGTCGTCGCGGATCCTGGCGCCCATGCGGGTGCGCATGAATTCGCGGTATTCGGGCAGGCCCTCGATCATGCCGAACATGCCGAAACCCTGTTGGGGAACAAGGACATGGTCGTATCTGGCGGGTGTTTCCAGATTGATCAGCGGGGCCTCGATTCCAAGAAGCCGCATGAACGGAGTATAGACGTTCAGCACATGGTCGATGCGACGCTGTACCTTGGGGACGAACACGATGGCTTCGATCTGGTCCTTGAGGCGCTCATACGCCCAGAGGCGGGCGGTGGATTCGACAAGAAAATGACCGAAATGGCCAAACATCAGCCCGGCGAACATGACCGTGCCCGACCTCGTGTCGATTTCCTCGGGTGCGGGTGTGCGCGGCGGCAGGGAGAAGGCGCGGCCATCCCGCCAGGTGACACTCTCCTCGACCAGGGCACCGTTGGCATCAAGCACGCCGGTTTCAAGGGGCTGGACCGTGTCGGTATCGTTGGGGATGGGAACGATGAGACCGTTTTCGATGTCGCGGATGGTTCCTGGTCGGCCATGCGACAGGTCGGGCGCGTGTGTCATCTTTTTCCTTTCTTTTTGCGGGTTTCGATGAACAGCTTCATGCGCCTTTCAAGGGCCTTTGGCAGGTTGGGGTTGCCCGAGGCCGGTCCCGACCCGCGGATGACCCGCCGGGCCAGGCCCATATGTCCACGCTCCATCGCCATGTCCATCAGCCCCATGTAGTACCACGGCAGTTTTCGTCTGGTGCGATACAGCGCGTAGAAGGTGCGTGGGGTCATCTCGCCGCTGACACACATGCTGGTAACCTGTTTCAGGATATTGGCCCGGCGCAGAAAGACGACCGTCTTGTGACCGACATAGTTGGTCGGCAGGTGGACGATATTGTCGCCCGAGAACCGGTCTGCGTGGGCCTTGTCACCCTCCATGTAAGGGTCATAGCAGAGATAGACCCTTTTGGCCGATCCGGTCAGCGCGGCGGCGTCGGCGTAACGTCCCGACCAGTCCTGCTGGCGGCCGCGGTTGAATCGTTTCTCCCACGGGACGAGGTCCTTTTTCAGGGTGGACTGGGGTGAATAGGCCAGGACGATCGATCCGGGCGCAAGCCCGCAAAAGGCGCATGCCGCATAGCCGCCCATCGAGGTTCCGGTAAAGACCACCTTGCCGAACTGGCGGAAAAACCCCTGATCCCGCAGGGATTCGAGATAGTCGAACAGAACGTCGTCGCGGTACCAGTTTGCATCGAACGAGATGATGCCGAGGCTGGACCAGCCCTTTTCAGCGTAGAACTTGTCGCCCCAGGTTTCGCGTTCGAGGCTGGTGTCGTTGACCGAGGACAGGTTGTCAAAGGCAACGATCAGGACATCCTTGCCGCGGGCGACGTGGATGGCCGCAAATTTCTGATAATTGACATAGAAACCGTGAGGTCGGTCCACCCTGTGGCCGTCAACCGTGCTGGTACGCATCTCGGCCAGCCAGCGCGGGGCCATTTTCCCCGCGTTCGGGTCGGGTTCAGCAATGTCCGCCATCAAATCTCACGCAAACAGATCGATTAGGCCACCTCCAGAGTGGCGATTGTCGCCACCTTAGAGAGATCACAGGCTGCGTTCAATCTCTTCGGTTTCAAAGATCTCGATGACGTCGCCGGGGCGGATGTCTTCGTAGTTTTCAAAGGCCATGCCGCATTCCTGACCCGCCTGAACCTCTTTCACCTCGTCCTTGAAGCGTTTCAGCGTTTTCAGCCTGCCTTCGTGGATAACGACATTGTCGCGCAGCAGGCGTACACCTGCCGAACGCCGTGCAACGCCTTCGGTGACGACACAGCCCGCGATCTTGCCAACGCCGGTGATCTTGAACACCTCCTTGATGCTGGCATAACCGATGAAGGTTTCCTTGATCTCGGCCGACAAGAGGCCCGAGGCCGCCTGTTTGATATCGTCCACCAGGTCGTAGATGATGGAATAATAGCGGATCTCCACACCCTTCTGGCGGGCGGCGGCACGCGCCTGTGCGTTAGCACGAACGTTGAAGCCGATGATCGGGGCACCCGAAGCCTCGGCCAGGGTCACGTCGGATTCGGTGATGGCGCCGACGCCGGAATGCAGTACGCGCACGCGCACCTCGTCATTGCCGACCTTTTCCATCGCCTGAACGATAGCCTCTGCCGAGCCCTGCACGTCGGCCTTGACGACAATCGGCAGTTCCCTGACGTTTTCATCTGCCTTGGCCTTGGCCAGCAGCTGGTCAAGCGTGGTTGCCGCACCTGCGGCGGCCTTTTTGTCCTTGGCAAGCTGGGTGCGATATGCGGCGATCTCGCGCGCGGTGGCCTCGTCATCGACGACGTTCAGGACATCGCCGGCCTCGGGTGTGCCGTGCAGGCCAAGCACTTCGACCGGGGTCGAGGGGCCGGCGTCATTCACGCGCGCGCCCTTGTCGTTGATCAGCGCGCGAACCTTGCCCCACTGTTCGCCGACGACAAAGATATCGCCACGATGCAGGGTGCCCTTTTGCACCAGAACAGTGGCAACCGGGCCGCGGCCGGTATCGAGTTTGGCCTCGATCACGGCACCTTCGGCGGGGCGGTCGGGGTTGGCCTTGAGTTCGAGCAATTCCGACTGAAGCACGATGTTTTCAAGCAGTTGGTCAAGGCCCTCGCCGGTTTTCGCCGAAACCTCGACATCCAGCACGTCGCCGGACATCTTTTCGACGATGACCTCGTGCTGCAACAGCTCGGTGCGCACCTTGTCAGGGTCGGCGCCGGGGCGGTCGATCTTGTTGATCGCAACGATCATCGGCACACCGGCAGCCTTGGCGTGGTTGATGGCCTCGATGGTCTGGGGCATGACGCTGTCATCGGCGGCGACGACCAGCACGACGATATCGGTCACCTGAGCGCCGCGTGCCCGCATTGACGTAAAGGCCGCGTGGCCGGGCGTATCCAGGAAGGTCAGCACATGGCCGGATTCCGTGGTGATCTGATAGGCGCCGATATGCTGGGTGATGCCGCCAGCCTCGCCCGAGGTGACGTTGGTCTTGCGGATGGCGTCAAGGATCGAGGTCTTGCCGTGGTCGACGTGGCCCATGATGGTGATGACCGGGGGCCGGGGTTTCAGGTCCTCGGGCTTGTCCTCGATCTGGACGATGGCATCTTCGACATCGGCGTCCGAGACGCGCACGACGCGGTGGCCGAATTCCTCGACGATCAGCTCGGCGGTGTCGGCGTCGATGGTCTGGTTCTGGGTGGCCATGATGCCGTTTTGCATCAACACCTTGACGACCGCGGCGACACGTTCGGCCATGCGGTTGGCCAGTTCCTGAACGGTGATGGCCTCGGGCACCTGCACGTCGCGCACGATCTTTTCGCGCGGGCCGCTGTCGCCCATGGCCTTGCGGCGCTCGCGCTCCTGCTTGCGTTTCATGGCTGCAAGCGAGCGCTGGCGCCCGCCATCGCCACCCGAAAGGGCCTGGTTGATGGTCAGCTTGCCCGAGCGACGACGATCGCCGCCGCCCTTGTTGCGTGTCGGTTTCTTGGGTTCTTCGCGGGCGCCCTGCGGTTTCTTGGCAGGTGCCATGCGGTTTGGCGCGGGGCGCGACGGTTCGGCCGCCTTTGCGGGGGGTTCGACTGGCGCCACAGGCGCAGCGGGTGCCTTGGCTGCCTCCTGGGCGCGCTTTTCCTCTTCGGCCTTGGCGCGGGCGCGTTCTTCGCGTTCACGTTCCTCGCGTTCCTTGGCCTCGCGTTCGGCGCGGCGGGCGGCGCGCTCTTCCTCGCGCTTGCGGGCCTCTTCCTCGCGCTTGCGGGCCTCTTCGGCCTCGCGCTCCTTGGCGGCCTTGAGCGCCTTGAGCCGACGTTCGAGTTCGGCATCGGAAATGCCTGCCGGGCGCTTGGTCTGGCTGGTTTCTGCCTGACGCTGCTGCGTCTGGGCCGATTTCGATGGTGTTCTGGTGGACGCCGTCGTTGTGGCGCCGGGTTTGGGCACGACGATGCGCTTGCGCTTTTTCTCGACCACGACGGATTTTGTCCGTCCATGGGAAAAGCTCTGGCGCACATGACTCCGATCCCCGCCACCGCGCAGGCCGAGGGGTTTGCCGGATTTGTTGTCGTTATCGCTCATACGTCCTTAACACCTTCTTGTTCCGGCCTCGTGCCGGATGCGTCTGCCTTGCCGGAGACATCTTGACCGCGGATACCTGCAAGTCTTGAGGCTTCCTCTACAATACGATCGCACAATCCGCCAGCGGCAAGCGCGGCATGTATCACATTTTCCCGCCCGAATGCCAAACCCAATTCACGCCCCGAAAGGCAGGAAACAAGGCTGTTTTCACCTTTTGGGGGGCGAATCTTGCGCTTTTGGCTGTCCGAGCCGTCACTGGCCTGCAACAAAAGCGCGGCTGTACCCGAGGTAACAGCCTGTTTGACCTTTTCGAATCCGGCAATTGCCTCGCCGCTCTTGCGGGCAAGTGACAGCAGGCTGATCACATGATGTGCAAGAACGGCCTCGGTCCTTAACACGAGGTCCGCGGGAACCTCAACAGCCCTTCGCGCCGCACGCCGGAAAAGATGCCTGTCCACGGCATTTTGCAGCAGATCGCGCTGCGCCGTGACCCAAATGCCACGTCCGGGCAGATTACCCCGGATGTCGGGCACGATCACGTCATCCGGGCCGACAACGAAACGGATCATCCCGGCGCATGGCCCCGTCGCGCCGGTGACAATGCATCGGCGCTGGGGTTCGGTTCGCTGTTTTTTCCGACCGCCACGCGTCACGGGCATGCTCCGAGGCCCGAAGAATCAGGCCTCGGTCTCCTCGGTTGTTTCGTTGTCGGTATCGCCTGCGCCTTCTTCCTCGTCCGATTCCAGATCGGCCGGATCGACCCAGCCCAGCTGGATACGCGCGGTCATGATCAGGTTCTGGGCTTCTTCCAGCGTCATGTCGAAGGGTTCGAGAATACCGTCATCCTTGACCCGTTCGCCGTTCACGGTGGTATAGCCGCCGGCAAGTTCCCAGTCGGCCAATGTCGCGAAATCTTCCAGCGTCTTGACGCCGTCCTCGGCCAGCGCGACGAACATTTCCGGGGTCAGCCCCTCGAATGCGAACAGGCTGTCCTCGACGCCCAGTTCGCGCGCCTTTTCCAGCGCCTTGGCGTTCTGCTCCTCGATATATTCGCGCGCGCGCGCCTGCAGTTCGTCGGCGGTTGCTTCATCAAAACCGTCGATTGCCAGCAGTTCGTCCGGCTCGACATAGGCGACCTCTTCGAGGGTCGAGAATCCTTCGGACACCAGCAGCTGGGCCACCATCTCGTCGACATTGAGCGTATCCATGAACAGCTTGGTCCGCTCGGAGAATTCCACTTGCCGGCGCTCGGATTCCTCGGCCTCGGTCATGATGTCGATGTCAAAGCCTGTCAGCTGGCTGGCCAGACGCACATTCTGGCCGCGCCGGCCGATGGCCAGCGAAAGCTGATCGTCGGGCACGACAACCTCGACGCGGTTTGCGTCTTCGTCCAGCACGACCTTGGTCACCTCGGCCGGTTGCAGCGCGTTGACCAGGAAGGTCGGGGCGTCCTCGCTCCAGGGGATGATGTCGATCTTTTCGCCCTGCAGCTCGTTCACCACCGCCTGAACGCGGCTGCCGCGCATGCCGACACAGGCACCGACCGGGTCGATCGAGTTGTCATAGGAAATAACGCCGATCTTGGCCCGGCTGCCAGGGTCGCGGGCGACCGCCTTGATCTCGATGATACCGTCATAGATTTCGGGTACCTCCATCTTGAACAGCTCGGCCATGAATTCCGGCGCGGTGCGGCTGAGGAATATCTGGGGGCCGCGGGTTTCTTCGCGAACCTCGCGGATATATGCGCGCACGCGGTCGCCGGTGCGGAAACTTTCGCGGTTGATCAGCTGATCGCGGCGCAGGATGGCCTCGCCCCGGCCGACATCGACGATCACGTTGCCGTATTCGACGCGCTTGACGATACCGTTGATGACCTCGCCCACGCGATCCTTGAATTCGGCGTATTGGCGGGCGCGCTCGGCCTCGCGCACCTTTTGCAGGATCACCTGCTTGGCGCTCTGCGCGGCGATGCGGCCGAAATCCATCGGCGGCAGTTCCTCGACGATCTCGTCGCCGACCTTGGGGTCATCCAGATAGGCGCGGGCATCCTCGACCGTCATTTCGGTAAAGTGGTTTTCGACCTCGTCCACCACATGGCGCACGCGGGTCATGGTCAGTTCGCCGGTCTTGCGGTCGATATGGGCGTGAATTTCAAGCTCGGCCCCATAGCGCGACTTGGCGGCGCGGGCCATGGATTCCTCCATCGCCTCGATCACCAGATCCGGGTCGATCAGCTTTTCGCGCGCGACCGCGTCGGCGATCTGCAGCAGCTCAAGCCTGTTTGCACTGGTAATGCTCATGATTTGTCCTCTTGTGGGGTTTCGTCTGTTTCTATTTCGTCAAAGGCGGCCTCATCCAGGCCCTGCGTCTTGCGCGCCTTCAGCATTTCGGCGATCAGCTCGTCGGTCAGGATCAGCTTGGCCTCGGCCAGCCAGTCGAATTTCAGGCCGATCACGCCTTCGGGGATCTCGATCAATACCTCGTCGCCTTCGGTCCCGCGCAGGATACCACGAAAGCGCTTGCGCCCGTCGATCAGTTCGGATGTTTCCAGCCTGGCGTCATAGCCCTGCCATGTGTCGAAATCCTTGAGGCGGGTCAGCGGGCGGTCGATGCCGGGCGAGGAAACCTCGAGCGTATATTCGCCCTCGATCGGGTCTTCGACATCGAGCACGGCGGAAACGGCGGTCGAGATTTCGGCGCAGTCATCGACCTCGATCCCGCCATCGGGACGGTCGGCCATGATCTGCAGCGTCGCCTTCTTGCCCGCCATCAGGCGGATGCGCACCAGTTCAAAGCCCAGCGCCTCGATCAGGGGGCGGACGATTTCTGCAAGGCGCTTGTCGATTGCCGCTTTGGCAATGAGGTCGGACATCGGGTTTCCTGTCTGAAGGTGACGGGCACAAAAAAACGGGCGCGCGGCCCGTCAGAATTTCCGGTGGAAGGCTGGGGGTGGAAGCCAGTCTTGCCGCTGTTGCAACCGATATAGGCCCTTGGCCTCCTGTTGACAAGGGGCGGCCGGATATTGCCCGGGGCGATCGCATTTCAGCCATGTCCCGCAGTTTTCCACCCTTTACGCCCGGCCGACAGGCCGGGCAGCGCCCGACCCGCCCCTCTGGGCGGGCGCTTCGGCGCCCACCCCGGGCCGGGCACTGCCCTCAACTCCAGAAGGCGGCCGGTATAAGGCGACATGGGCCGAAACAAAGATCCAAATGCGATCGCCCCGGGCAATATCCCAGGGCGAACGCATTTGAATCCTCTGTGCAGCATTGTTCACCCGAACGCCCGGCGTCAACACCAGGCAGCGCCCGACCCGAATTGCACCGGCCTCGTTACCGGGCGGGCACGACAAAGCCGCGGCATCTGCCCAATTTCGACATGATTTCATCAACAGCGCGCCCAAAACGCCACCTAGAACCCCTTGGGCCGGGGGAAAGTGCCGGCAAATTTGAGAATAATCAGCAGAGAAGGGGCAGGATTGTTCATCTGACGGAAACGTACGGGCCGGATTGTTTCAGCAAATCCGAACAGTACAAGAAAAAGGCCTGTAATTGTCGGGTTGTTTCCAAAAAGATGCCTAATTCGACAGGCCTAATACCCTCGGTTCTGCGTTATACAGGGTGTAAAAATGGATCGGCTAACTGAAATGGAAGCGTTTGCAAGCGTGGTGGACCAGGGGGGGTTCACCGATGCGGCGCGCAAGATGGGAATTTCGAAATCGGCGGTTTCAAAACATGTTTCCTCGCTTGAGGCACGTCTCGGCGCGCGTCTGCTGAACAGGACGACCCGGCGTGTCAGCCCGACCGAAATCGGCCTCGCCTATTATGACAAGGCACGCCGGGTGCTGAACGACGCCAGCGAGGCCGACGCGATGGTCACGGCCATGCAGGCGGCGCCAAGCGGGTCGTTGCGGCTGTCTGCCCCGACGGATTTCGGTGTGAACCACATGTCGAACGCGCTGGGCAGCTTTCTGCATCAATATCCCGAAATCAACGTCAACCTGGTGCTGAACAACCGTTATGTCGAGCTGATCTCGGAGGGGTTCGACCTGGCCATCCGCATTGGCGAGATGGAGGACAGCACCCTGCGGGCCCGCAAGTTGACCGAAGCAAACATGAAGATGGTCGGTGCGCCCGAATATTTCGAAAAGCACGGCAAGCCGGCCCGCATCGACGACCTGAACGAACACATGCTGCTGCACTATTCCAACCAGTCCAGCGGCAGCGTCTGGAAACTGACCTCGCCCAGTGGTGAATTGCGCCAGATCCGCACCAGTGGCTGCCTCACGGTAAATGACGGCCAGTCCCTGTTGACGGCGGCGGCGGCTGGCCTTGGCATCGCCTATCTGCCCAGCTTCCTGTATTATGAAAAACTTTCGTTGGGACTGCTTGAGGAAGCCATGCCCGATCTGCCGATCGAAAGGCGCGGGATCTATGCCGTCTATCCGCCGGGCCGCTATACGCAGCCCAAGCTGCGCGCCTTTATCGACTTTCTGGTCGAGTTCTTCAAGAACAAGGGCCCCGAGGAATGGTAGGGGCCTGAACGTCACTCCGCCCAAAGGTGCGGGAAGGGCCTGGCAGAAGCATGGCGATGCCGGGCCTTTTCTTGTCGGGTCATCGGTAACGGGTGGCGGGCCGAAGGCGGCGTTCAGTTGATCGAGGTCAGGACAACCTCGACCCGGCGGTTCATCTCGCGGCCCTGTGGCGTGGCGTTGGTTGTACGGGGCGCAAGATAGCCCACCCCCTCGGCGCTGAGCTGCGCGGGGTTTACGCCATAACCCTCGACCAGCCGTTTCATGACGGCGGCAGCCCTCTTGCGCGAAAGCGCGACATTTCCCTCCATCGAGCCGGATGCGTCCGTGTGGCCGACAAGGGCAACCTTCATCCCCGGATTGGTGTTGAGAAATTCGGCAAGTGCGCGCAGGGATTCGTCCGAGGCACCGTCCAGTGTTGCCGAGCCCTTGGCAAATTGCAGCCCGTCCAGCACCAGTGAACCCGCCTCGATCAGGCGGTCGCCGATGCTCCCGGTCGGAACCAGCGTGTCATCGGCCGCGCTCTGCTTGGTCGAGACCGATATCCTGGGTTCGCCTGCCACCAGGTCGTCGATCGTGTTTTCGCTGAGCCGGGTGATCTGGATGAACCCCCGTTCGGGGCTGCGGCTGACCACCAGATTGACGTATTCCTCGCCCTTGCCATCATCGCGCATCGCGGTGAGGTAACGGAAATCGCCCAGATCGACATGCATGTCGGGCTCGTCCAGGATGCCGGCATTGAAACGGAAATCAAAGCCCCCGCAGCCGCGGGTTTCGCATTCGAAGATGACCTTGTAACCCTCTTGCAGCAGCTGTTCGCGCAATGGTTTCAACAGGCCCAGCGTTTCGGTCGTGATGGCGGGGGTTTTCCAGACCTCGCGCGAAAGGGCCCCCTCGACAGGCTCGGCCGTGATCCGACCGTCGCGATATGGCCCGACGACCAGTTCAAGACTGGCAAGCGGTCTGACCTCTTCATACGAGCGCACCGATCCCTTGGGGAACGTCAGTTCCACCCCTTGCGCCGCAAGAGCGGGCGCGGCGCTGGCCAGAAGGCCGATTATGAAAATGCCGCGTTTCATCGGTGCTGGGAATGATACTCGATATTCGGTTGCATATCTATTGCCGAGGACATGCGGTTGGTCATGTTGAAAAAGGCGGCGACCGCGGCGATGTCCCAGATATCGCGATCGGAAAATCCGGCGTCGCGCAATGCCTGGCGATCGGATTCCCCGATCTTGTGGCTTTCCTCGGTCAACCTGGCCGCAAAATCCAGCATGGCGCGATGGCGTGGCGAAAGGTCGGCCGCGCGATAATTCATGACCAGCGCCTCGCCGAGGATCGGATCGCCCGACAACTGCCTGACCGCCGCACCGTGGGCGGTGAGGCAATAGAAGCAGTGGTTGATCGACGAAACCACGACGGCGATCATCTCGCGTTCCAGTTTGCTCAGACCGCTCGGCCCCAGCATGAGGTCGTTGTACATCGCGGTGAACGCGTTCAGCTTGTCGATGTCAAAGGCGTAGGCCCGCAGCACGTTGGGCACGAACCCGATCTTTTCGTCGCACAGGTCGAAATAGCGCTGGGTGTCCTGCGGCAGGGGCGAGACCTCGGTCAGGTCAAGCGCGTGAACTGGCTTGTCGGCGGTGCTCATTCTTCTGCCTCTTTTTCTTTTCTGTAGTGATATTTACCAACAACCTGCATGCCCTGGCCAGCATAGAGATTCCGCGCCGGCAGATTTTCGCTGGTCACCAGAACGGCCATGAACCGCGCGCCCTGTTCAAGGGCCCAGATCGCGGCCCGGCCTATCATGCGCGCCGCCACCCCCTGGCGCCGGTGGCCGGGGGCAACGACCAGCGCGTGCATCATCGCCAGATCGCCGTCACAGGCCACAAAGGCACAGGCGCCCAACGCATCGCGGTGCCGGGTCAGCATGTATGTCTTTGGCCCGCCCGCGCGCGCCATGACGGCAAGGCGGGCCGGCCCGATGCCGTTTTCATCCCAGAAACTGCGCATCAGGGCCAGTGGCTCGACCGCCGTGATTCCGTCCAGGGGGTGGGTGTCCATTGCCGGCATGTCGCTGATTCGGGCCGCCATCATCATCACCGGATCGACGACGCGATATCCCCGCCTCTCAAGCATGCCGTCGAGGGCGGCATCGCGTGGGCGCAACATGAACAGGGGGTGCTGGCCCAGGCGACGCATCTCGGATTCGGCTGTAGCGATGTCCTGTTCGGCGACGTCCCCCAAGGGGGTTGCGGCGGAAACCCGCTGGCCGCCACCTTCGCCACGGCGAATCAGCCAGGGACCACGCGCAAAGGCAGCGGCCGGAGGCCAGGTGGCATCGATCGCGCGAATGACCCGATCCGCATCGGGCAGCGCAGTCATGGTTCAAACCCTTCGGGCATGAGCGCCATAAAATCGGTCGCTGCCGCGTCGAGTGCGCGCGCATCACTGCTGCGGAAAACGATATTGCTGCCGAATCGCCCGTTCAGGATGAAAGGGTAAGATCCGATCGCCACCCTGGGATGCCGCGCCGCCATTTCGGCCAGCGGGCCGGCAATGTCGCCCTCGGGGCGGTTGACGCGGATGGTTCTGGAAAGCAGCGGGTCACCGCCCTTGATCGTGGACAGGACCGAGGCAACCATCGCCTCGAAAACGGCGGGCACACCTGCCATCACATGCACGTTTTCCACGGTGAAACCGGGGGCCACCGAAACCGGATTGTCGATCAGTGTCGCCCCGTCGGGGATGCGCGCCATGCGCAGGCGTGAATCGTTCATCGTTATCCCTGCGCGATCGTAATACGCCTGCAGCAGGGCGCGGGCATCTTCGCGCACGTCGATATGGCGGCCGAACGCATCGGCTATGGCATCTGCGGTGATGTCGTCATGGGTGGGGCCGATGCCGCCACTGGTGAACACATGATCCCAGCGCGCGGCCAGTTCCTGCACCGCCGTCCTGATGGCGTCATGGTCATCGGCCACGATGCGGGCCTCTTTCAGGTCGATCGCGGCCTCGGTCAGCTGTTGCGCCAGGAAATGCAGGTTGCTGTCGCGGGTGCGGCCCGAAAGGATCTCGTCTCCGATCACCAGCATTGCCGCCGTGGGGTTGCCCATGTCGCCACCTTCTTGTCGTCCGGTCCTGTTTCGGTATAGGTCCGTTCAATGCAGTTTCAAACCCCATTGATGCCGGCAACCCTGATCCGGCGATACAAACGCTTTCTGGCCGATATCGTGCTCGAAGATGGCACACAGACCACCGCCCACTGCGCCAATCCCGGCGCCATGACGGGGCTGGCCACGCCGGGCGCGCGCATCTGGGTCGAGCGCAACGACGACCCCAGGCGCAAGCTGCGCTACAGCTGGAAACTGGTCGAGCTGAACGGCGGACACATGGCCTGCGTCGACACCTCACTGGCCAACCGCGTGGTCGAAGAGGCGCTGCGTGCCGGCCAGGTACCGGGCCTGCCGGAAAATGCCGAGGTTCGGCGCGAGGTGCGCTATGGCCAGGGCAGCCGTGTCGATTTTCTGCTGAGCGGGGCAGGGGGCCCGAATATATGGGTCGAGGTCAAATCCGTCACGCTCAGCCGCCAGCCCGGCCTTGCCGAATTTCCCGATGCCGAGACGAAACGCGGCGCGCGGCATCTGGCCGAGCTGGCAAACATGGCGGGGCAGGGGGATCGGGCGGTCGTGCTGTATCTGGTACAGCGCAGCGATTGCACCGAGGTTTCGGTTGCCGCCGACATAGACCCAGCCTATGCGCGCGCCTGCAGGCAGGCCAACGCGTGCGGGGTCGAACCGCTGGCGTTTTCCAGCCACATTTCGGTGGATGGCCTGCGAATGGGCGCTGCCGTTGCCGTCCGGCCATGCTGAATTTTCCCGCGCGCCACTGGCGCAAGATCCTTTTTGCCATTATGCAGGCGTGAAATCGCAGGACAGACGGAGCACTCTCGTGGAAGGCCAGAAACCCGGACGCCTCAACAAGGACGGTATCGAAATCCACACCCACGAGGAATTCGAGGGCATGCGCAAGGCCGGCGCGCTGGCTGCGCGTACGCTCGACATGATTGCCGAACATGTGCGCCCCGGCGTGACCACGGCCGAGCTGGACAAGATCGTCCATGATTATTTCACCGCCAATGGCGCGATCCCGGCAACCCTGGGATATCGTGGGTATCCGGCAAGCAGCTGCATTTCGATCAACCACGTTGTCTGTCACGGGATCCCGTCCGAAAAAAAGCTCAAGAACGGCGATATCCTGAATATCGACGTGACGTGCATCCTGGACGGCTGGTATGGCGACAGCAGCCGGATGTATGTGGCCGGCAAGCTGAACCGCAAGGCCGAGCGCCTGATTCAGGTGACCCATGACGCGCTTATGCTGGGGATCGAACAGGTCAAGCCGGGCAACACGTTCGGCGATATCGGCGCGGCGATCCAGCGCTATGTCGAGGCCCAGCGCATGTCGGTCGTGCGCGACTTTTGCGGCCACGGGCTGGGGCGGGTGTTTCATGCCGCGCCCAATGTCCTGCATTACGGGCGGTGGGGTACCGGGCCGGTGATCGAGGAAGGCATGTTCTTTACCATCGAGCCGATGGTCAATCTCGGCCGACCGGAAACCAAGGTTCTGGCTGATGACTGGACGGCTGTAACCCGCGACAAATCCCTTTCGGCGCAGTTCGAACATTCCCTTGGCGTCACGGCCGACGGGTGCGAGATCTTTACCCTGTCGCCAACCGGCAAGTTTCATCCGACCTGGGAATAGCGGCCCCCCGGCGCACCCAGGGCGTGCCGCTGTTAAGGTTTTGGCAACCTTGTCAGGCCCAGAATCGCGGGCATGAAGGGACACCACCACGACAGCGGCTTTGCCGAGCTTCCATTGCCCGATCTCGCCCCCATTCCCGCAGCACGCCGCGTGGGAAATGACGATGATTACCGCAAGAACCACCGCGCCCGGTTGCGCCAGCGCTTCATGCAGGGGGGCGCGGCCGCCATGCCGGATTACGAGCTGCTCGAGCTTGTCCTCTTTCGCGCGATCCCCAGGCGCGACGTCAAGCCGCTGGCAAAACGCCTGCTGGCCGAGTTTGGCGATATCAACGCCGTGCTTGCGGCCGATCCCGCGCGCCTGTCACGGGTGCAGGGGGTGGGGGCGGCCGTCGTTCAGGAACTGAAGATCGTCGAGGCTGCGGCCCATCGCATGGCGCGCGCGCGGGTGATAGAGAAAGCGGTTCTTTCCTCATGGGACGCGCTGCTCACCTATTGCCGCAAGGCGATGGCCCATCAGGCGATCGAACAGTTCCGCATCCTGTTTCTGGATCGCAAAAATATCCTGATTGCTGACGAGGCACAGCAGAAAGGCACCGTCGATCACGTTCCGGTCTATCCGCGCGAGGTGGTCAAGCGCGCGCTCGAATTGAATGCCTCGGCCATGATCCTGGTGCATAATCACCCGTCTGGCGACCCGACCCCGTCGGATGCGGACATTGCCATGACCGGCCAGATCATCGACGCCGCCAGCGCGCTGGGCATTGTCGTTCACGATCATCTGGTCATCGGGCAGGGTGAGGCGTTCAGCTTTCGCGCCAATGGCCTCATCTGACCCAGATTTCGACCCGCCGGTTCAGCCGTTTGCCCGATGGCGTGTCGTCGCAGGCAAGCGGCGAGACAGCACCCAGCCCGACGGCGCGAAACCGCAGCAACCCCAGATCGGCACGCCTCGCCAGCGAGCGAAGCATGCCAAGGACTGCCTCTGCCCGTTGGCGCGACAGGGTGCGGTTGCCTTTTGCGCTGCCCTGGGAATCCGAGAATCCGGCAAAGATCAGCTCGCGCCCATCGAAATCGCCCTCTTCCACCATCAGGGACAATCGCGCGACAGCCTGGCGCGACCACGCATCCAGCCGGGTGGTGCCCGCGGAAAATCGGGCAGTCAGCGCCAGGCGCGAGGCCCCTGCAAAGGTTGCGACCAGCTCTTTCAGCGGGGCATTGCCCTGTGTATCGGGGATGGTGGAAATGGCATTGGCCAACCGGCCCTCCTGGCGCGACAGGGGCAGCTGGTCCGGGGCGGGCGCGATATATCCGGCCCGATCGATCTGGGGCCATGCGCCAGGCCCCCGCAACCAGGCCAGGAAGGCCCGGCCAAAGGGCGCAAGCGGCCGGTCGGGTGTAAACAGCGACAATGTCCGGGCCAGGGGGTAATCGCCGCTTTGAACCGCAAACCGGGTGGGGTATTGCAGGATCCCGCAATCGCCGCGCAGGGCCAGAGGGCGCGCCTTGCCAATGGCGGCAAAACCGACGTAACCGATGCCAAAGGCATCTTTCGATACCGCCTGTGCAAGATCGGACAGTTTGTCGAATCGCCTGCGCTCGACCGAATCGTTCAGCCTTGCCTTGTCCAGGACATCGCCTTGAAAGGCCCGCGCAAGATCGGAATCCGGTCGGGGCAGATATACCGTTATGGGTGCGTCATACCCCCCCAGATCCGCCCAGTTCGTGATCTCGCCCGTCCATATCCGGCGGACCTGATCCAGGCTGATCGCCTGCACGGGATTTTCGGGCGACACGACAAGGACGATCGCGTCGAGGCCGACCACCTGGCTGCGCAGCCCCGCAAGGGGCGGCGGCTGTTCACCGGGGCGCAGATTGGCCGCGATGAACTGGACGCGGCCCTTTTTCAGTGCCGACACGGCTGACGACAGCGTGCCGGGCATGAATTGCATCCGGGCAAGGGGCACGTCATCGCTGTTCGAGACAAAGTCGCTCCAGCCGGATCCGTCATTATTGATGCGTGCAATCCTCAGCCCGCGTTCCTGCGCGAAACCGCGGACCAGGCGGTCGAGCAGATCCTTCAGGATCACAGAATCCCCTGCCAGCCCCAGATCGGCGGCATATCTTGCCGGGTCCGGGCATGCGGCCCCGCGGCAGGTGGTGCCAAGCGCGTCCAGCGTCATGTCACCGAAACGGGTGCGCAGGCGCCAGGTGGCCCCGTCATAGCCCAGCAACGTGCCCTTGAGGGTGATCTTGCCGTTGGCGGAACGCAGCGTGACCTCGTTTCCGGCAAGGGTGCTGTGGGGGAAAAGGAACGGCACGAGCAGGGCAGAAAGGAAAACCCAGCGAAGAAAAGTCATGCGGTCCTGTCCCCGAAATCACCTTGAGGCGATAATCAGGTCACGGGCGACGTTTTTCAAGACCAGGGTGTCGTTGCCGCTGTCGCATCGCGGCAGGCGAAAGCGCAGGCCGGATGCGCTGATGATGCGCCCGCCGTTTGCGTGCAGGCTCTGCAACACGGCGCCTTTCCCGCAGCTGTTGCTGTCTGTCGTGACGGAAAGGGCCAGATCGGTAAGGGGCCTGTTGGGACGGTCTTTCAGGATCGCGGTATAAACCATTGCCTGCATGGGGTTTTTCAGCGCTGGATCACCTAGGTGGACGGGGTGGCCGATACCGTTGCCGGCAGTGCCGACATTCGCGGGCCGGATATCGAACCGTCCCCTCCAGATAAAGGCGATGCGGTCGTAACGGCCGATATCCGGCACTTCGACTGTTGCGCGGGCGGTTTGCCCTTTTGGCAGGGTGATGCGAAAATGTGCCACCCGTTCCAACGCGGGAACACGCAGGACGAGCCGCCCGTCGGCGCCCAGCCTTGCAGCGAATCGCAGGCGGCCATGCTGGATGACAACCCGTGCGCCGGGCTGGCATGAGTCATTGATGGTCAGGGCAACCATTGCCTGGGGCTCGGCCCGGGCCGAAAGGGTGGCGGCACAGGCCACGGTCTGCCCGCGGGCGTTGATGTCGGTCGCAACCGGCACAGGCGGCCTGGCCAGCGGGCTGTCCCGGCCAGCGGCAAGACTGCCGACAGGGCCGGCCGAGGCCTCGCGCAGCAGGGGCGCGCGGTCGGTGTTGCTGGTCCCGGTTGGCAGTCGGGTCGAAAGGACGCTGACCGAAGGTGGCGTCGCGCCCATCTGCCCGGTCGAAAGCGCTGGCTGGCGCAGTGACGGTGCGGCCTCGATGGCGACCTGCGCCAGCTTGCCCGCGGTGCCCAGGGCGGGGCGGGATTCGGCGTTCGTGCCCTTGCCAAGGCGAATATTGGATATCTCGAGATCACCACTGGCGACCCCGACCCGGCCGTTCAGCTGTGGGGCGGATGAAATCGCCTGGTCGCCAACCGAGGCCTTTGGCGCGCGCGCCTTGATCAGGCGCAGGGCAACATTGGCCGAAGGGCATTTTCGACCCGTGTCGATGCAGTAGGAAAAGGCCTGATAGCCGGTGCATGTCTCGGGCGCGGTATAATCGAACGCCCCGCCGACCTGGCGCACGCTGCCGCAGGCGGGGGTTTTCAGCAGGCGGATATCGGCGGGCGTGACCTCGTCTGTGTAGAGATCGTTTGCCAGAACATCCAGCCGTTGCGTCCGGCCCGTCTGAACGGTGAATATGTCGTCCACGGCGCGCGCAGCGGATTCACCCCTGAAGGCGGCCATGAGCCGGTCTTCGTTCTGGGTGATCAGGGCAATCGACACGGTCAGGAAAAGCGCCGTGTAGACCAGTCCCATTTTCTCGCTGATACGCATTTCGCCCTCCAGATGCAGTGCAACCTGCAAGCTGCATCTTGACCCCGAAATTGTGGCGAGAATTGCCAGACAGGGTGGCTTTTTGGGGGAAATTTTCGCCCCTTGCACCAATCAGCGGCCACTCCGGCCCCGGACAGACCGGCCAAGATCTGGCTCAAGCCCCGGAAAATGCGTGCAATTCTGTCGTTTCTCCCAACGCGGGTGGCGACGTCACATCGGAAACAATCCTGCGGTGTCAGACCTTGCCGTGGCAATGCTTGAATTTCTTGCCCGACCCACACGGGCAGGGCGCATTGCGGCCCGGATTGCCCCAGGTGGAACGATCGTTTTCGTCGAATTCCGGCCTGGCATCCTTGCCATTGGCGCTGGCGTCGCCATTGCCCAGCGCCTTGATGCCCTCTTCGACCTGGGCAAGGTCGATGCCCTGCTGTTCGGCGAGGGCCTGTGCGATCATGGCCTGCTGTTCTTCCTCGGTCATGGGGCGGATATGGGCCAGTTGCTCGGTCACGTCGGTACGCAGGCTGTCGAGCATGTTTTCAAACAGGGTAAAGGCCTCGGACTTGTATTCGTTCAGCGGGTCCTTTTGCGCATATCCGCGGAAACCCACGACCGAGCGCAGATGTTCCAGCGTCAGCAGGTGATCGCGCCATTTCTGATCGATTGTCTGAAGCAGGATCGATTTTTCGATCATGCGCATGTTCTCGGTGCCGAACTGTACTGCCTTCTGGGCCATGTATTCGTCGCTGGCCTTGTACAGACGTTCGGCGATCGCCTCGTCGTCAACGCCTTCTTCCTCGGCCCATTCGAGGATCGGCACGTCAATGCCCAGATAACGCAGAACGTCGGCGTACAGCCCTTCCATGTTCCACTGGTCGGCATAGGTCCTGGGCGGCATGTGCTTTTCGACCAGATCGTCGATGACCTGATAGCGCATGTCCTGCACGACGTCCGACAGATCGTCGGATTCCATGATCTCGCGGCGCTGGCCAAAGATGGCCTTGCGCTGATCGTTCATCACGTCGTCGTATTTCAGCAGGTGCTTGCGGATGTCAAAGTTGCGGGCCTCGACCTTGGCCTGCGCCTTTTCCAGCGACTTGTTGACCCAGGGGTGAACGATCGCCTCGCCTTCCTTCATGCCCAGCGTGTTGAGCAGCTTGTCCAGCCGTTCCGACCCGAAGATCCGCATGAGGTCGTCTTCGAGGCTGAGGAAAAAGCTGGAGCGACCGGGGTCGCCCTGACGGCCTGAACGGCCGCGCAGCTGGTTGTCGATGCGGCGGCTTTCGTGGCGCTCGGTTGCCAGAACATACAGGCCGCCGGCCTCGATCACCTTTTTCTTTTCTTCCTCGTGCTCGGCCTCGATCTGCTTGCGCAGCTCGACCGGGTCGGCATCGGGGTTTTCGGCCAGCGCCTCCATCACCTTCATCTCGACATTGCCGCCCAGCTGGATGTCGGTACCGCGACCGGCCATGTTGGTGGCAATGGTCACCGCGCCAAGGCGGCCGGCATCGGCGACGATCTTGGCCTCTTGTTCGTGGTGGCGGGCGTTCAGCACGTTGTGCGGGATGCCCTCCTTTTTCAGCAGCTCGGAAAGATGCTCGGATTTCTCGATCGAGGTCGTGCCGACAAGGATCGGCTGTCCCTTGTCGTGGGCTTCGCGGATCGCCTGGACGATGGCGGTGAATTTTTCCTTTGCGGTGCGATAGACCTGGTCGTGTTCGTCAATACGGATGACCGGCTTGTTGGTCGGCACCTCGACGACGCCCAGCTTGTAGATTTCCATGAATTCCTCGGCCTCGGTCATGGCCGTGCCGGTCATGCCGGCCAGCTTGTCATAGAGGCGGAAATAGTTCTGGAAGGTCACGCTGGCGAGCGTCACGTTTTCGGGCTGGATGGTCACGCCTTCCTTGGCCTCGATGGCCTGGTGCAGGCCGTCGGACAGGCGCCGGCCCGGCATCATGCGACCGGTGAATTCGTCGATCAGCATGACCTCGCCGCCCCGCACGATATAGTCCTTGTCCCGCTTGTACAGGATATGGGCGCGCAGGGCCTGGGTGACATGGTGAACCAGGGTCGTGCTTTCGGGGTCGTACAGCGTCGCCTCGCTGTCGAGAATACCCTCGGCGTGCAGGCGCTGTTCGATGAACTCGTTGCCTTCGTCGGTATAGGTGACGTTGCGGGTCTTTTCGTCGAGGTCGTAGTGCTCGGGCTTGATGTCGGGGATGATCTTGTCGATCTTGACGTACAGGTCGCTGCGGTCGTCACTGGGTCCCGAGATGATCAGCGGGGTGCGGGCCTCGTCGATCAGGATGCTGTCAACCTCGTCCACGATGGCATAGTAATGGTCACGCTGGACCATTTCCGACAGTTCCGAACGCATGTTGTCGCGCAGATAGTCAAAGCCCAGCTCGTTGTTGGTGGCATAGGTCACGTCGGCCTCATAGGCGGCGCGTTTTTCCGCGTCATCCTGACCGGGGACGACAACACCCGTCGTCATGCCCAGGGCCGAATAGACCTGGCTCATCCATTCTGCGTCACGCCGGGCGAGATAGTCGTTGACCGTGACCACATGCACGCCACGTCCCGTCAGCGCGTTCAGATAGACGGGCAGGGTGGCCATCAGGGTCTTGCCTTCGCCGGTCTTCATCTCGGCGATGTTGCCCTGATGCAGAAAGATGCCGCCCATCAGCTGTACGTCAAAGGGGCGCAGGCCCAGCGTGCGAAAGGCGGCCTCGCGGGCGTTGGCAAATGCCTCGGGCAGCAGATCGTCCAGTGATTCGCCCTTTTCGAGGCGTTCCTTGAATTCCTGAGTCTTGGCCTTGATCTGATCGTCGCTCAGCGCCTTGAATTCGGGTTCCAGTGCGTTGATCCGGTCAACCAGCGGCCGGGTTGCCTTGATCTTGCGATCATTCGGTGTGCCAAAAACCTTTTTGGCAATGGTTCCAAGACCCAGCATTGGTACTCCGTTCGAAAGGCGGGCGCCGTGGTTGGCGTTCATGTTACGTAATCGTGTAAAGGCTTTTCTTGCCTGCCTGATGCTCAGGATTCATAACAATCGCCGGAGCAGGGGCAAACCAGTCTTTGCACAATGTCCAAAGGCATGTAAGGGGATGCCGGGCAGGTGTCAACGTCACCGGATTCGACAACAGAGCGACATGTGGCACAAGGCACGATCCACGATACCCAATTCGGAGAAAAACATGAACTTCAAGAACGGAATCCTTGCTGCAGCCATGGCCGTGGCGATCCTTCCAGCACATGTTCAGGCGGCCGAAAACCCGTCGGTCGACACGGTTCTGGCAACTGTCGATGGCACCAAGATCACCCTTGGCAATGTCATCGCCCTGCGTGAACGCCTGCCACAGCAGTACAAGCAGCTGCCGGACGACGTTCTGCTGAAGGGCATCATCGACCAGCTGATTCAGCAGACCGTGCTGATGAACGCCATGAAGGCCAACATGGACAAGAAAACGAAGATCGGCCTCGAAAACCAGGAACGCGCCTTTCTGGCGGCGGAATTTCTGGATCGGATGTCGGCCCGTGAAATCCCCGACAAGGATCTGAGGGCCGCCTATGCGGCAAAATACGACTCGGCCATTCCCGAACAGGAATATAACGCCTCGCATATCCTGGTGAAAACCAAGGCCGAGGCCGAGGACATCATCAAGCAGCTCAAGAACGGCGCCGATTTCGCGACCCTTGCCAAGGAAAAATCGACCGGCCCCTCGGGCAAACGCGGTGGCGAGCTGGGATGGTTCTCGAAGGGCATGATGGTCAAGCCGTTCGAAACGGCCGTGCTGAACATGGGCGTGGGCGAGATTTCGGGCCCGGTCAAGACCCAGTTCGGCTGGCATGTGATCAAGCTGAACGAAATTCGCAACAAGAAGCAGCCGACATTCGAGGAAGAGCGTGACACGCTTGCCGCCGAGCTGCGCCAGAAGGCGGTAGATGCGGAAATCGCCCGCCTGACCAAGGCGGCCAAGGTCACGCGCGAGAAAGTCGATATTGATCCCAAGGTGATCCGCGATGTATCCCTGCTGGACAAGTAGGGATATCTGACAGCGGGGGTTGCCTTGGGCACAGATCATGAAACCGGGGCGGGGGGGGAAACCCCCTCTGCCCAGATTGCCGCGTTGCAGGACAAGCTGAACCATCTGCGGCGCAAGCTGAAAGAGGCTCGCGCCCAGCTGGACGCGGCGCTTGGTACGGCGCCGGCGATCTCGCCTCTGGCGCCTGAACGATTTCCCGACCTGCCGGAAATTGGCGGTGTGCGGTTCGCTGCCGCCGCGGCCGGGGTGAAATATCGTGGGCGCGACGACGTGATGCTGGCCGAGATTGCGCCGGGCAGCACGGTTGCAGGGGTTTTTACCCGCTCGTCCACCCGCTCGGCCCCGGTTCTCGACTGTCAGGAAAAGATGGCCCGGCTGCATGCGCATGGCGCGGGCGGGGGCGGTTTTGCGATTCTGGTAAATTCGGGGAACGCCAACGCCTTTACCGGCGCCGTGGGGTTCGAGACGGTCAAGGGCCTGACCGGCGCGGTTGCCCGTGCCCTCGATGTACCGGCCGCGCATGTCTTTTCGGCGTCAACCGGCGTGATCGGCGAGCCCCTGCCACAGGAACGCATCATTTCCGTGATCGACGACCTCAAGGACGGCCTGTCGCCTGATGGCGCGGCCCGGGCTGCGCGTGCGATCATGACTACCGACACCTTTCCCAAGGGCGCCACGACCGAGGTCGAGATAGACGGCAGACCCGTCCGTATCGCCGGATTCGCCAAGGGCTCGGGCATGATCGCGCCGGACATGGCAACGATGCTGGTCTTTGTCTTTACCGATGCGATCATCGAACAGGATCCGCTCCAGCGATTGCTGGGACGGCTGAACAGCGACAGCTTCAACGCCATCACGGTGGATAGCGACACGTCTACATCCGACAGCCTGCTGGTGGTCGCGACCGGGGCTTCGGGCGTGCGCATAGGCGGGCCGCGGTCGAAATCGTACCGCAGCTTTGCCCGTGCGCTGGGCGAGGTGATGCTGGACCTGGCCCATCAGGTGGTGCGCGATGGCGAAGGTGCGACCAAGTTCGTCGAGGTCTCGGTCACGGGCGCGGTCAGCCGCACTGATGCCCGCAAGGTGGCGATGGCGATTGCCAATTCGCCGCTGGTCAAGACTGCCATCGCGGGCGAAGACCCGAACTGGGGCCGCATCGTCATGGCCGTCGGCAAATCGGGCGCCCGGGCCGAGCGCGACCTGCTGAGCATCCGCTTTGGCGATATACTGGTGGCGGAAAACGGCTGGATCGCCCCCGGCTATCGCGAAGAGGATGCCGCCAGATACATGAAGGGTGACGAGCTGGTCATCGGTGTCGATCTGGGTCTGGGCAAGGCGTCCAGCCGGGTGTGGACCTGCGATCTGACGAAACAGTACATCACCATCAATGCGGATTACCGGTCGTGAATCTGGTTCTGGTTTCGGCTGTCGTCCTGATCGACCGAGACGGGCGGGTGCTGCTGGCCCGCCGTCCAGAAGGCAAGAGCATGGCCGGCCTGTGGGAATTTCCCGGCGGCAAGGTCGAACCCGGGGAAACCCCCGAGGCCGCGCTTGTGCGCGAATTGCACGAGGAGCTGGGTATCGATACCTGGCATAGCTGCCTGGCACCGCTGACATTTGCCAGCCATTCCTATGAGGATTTCCACCTGTTGATGCCCGTTTTCGCCTGCCGGAAATGGAAGGGAATCCCGCAGCCGCGAGAGGGGCAGGAACTGAAATGGGTGAGGGTACGTGATCTGCGCGATCATCCCATGCCGCCTGCCGACCGTCCGTTGGTCGCGATGCTGCGTGACTGGCTGTAATTCAGGGTCAGGGGCGCACCGCGCAAAGGAAAAGGCACCCCCGGTTTCCCGGAGATGCCGATGATACGTGAGTGGTGATCAGGGCAGGTGTTGCTGCGCTGGCAGTACGATCAATCGTCGCCGCCGTTGCCGCCGTCACCACCTTCACCGCCGCCTTCGCCTTCGCCGCCGCCATTGCCGCCGCCGTTGCCGCCATTGTCGGCGCCTTCGCTTTCACCGTCACCCTTGCCGTCATCGTCACCGGTGTTGGTGGCAACCGCCTTGTTGGTTCCGGTCGTGGCGATGACACCACCGACCAGCTTGTTCTTCTTGGGGGCCGGGGTGGCCGTGGTCCCGGTCTTGGTCCCGGTCTTGGTCGCTGTCTTGGTCGCGGTCTTGGTCGCGGTCGTGCCGGTTGTGCCGGTCGTGGTCGCTGTCGTGGTCGCACCGCCGGTCGTCGTGGCGGTCTGGGCCTGGGCGGCAATGCCCGCAGAGGCGAGGATCGAGGCAACGGCGGCCGAGATAAAGATCGATTTCATGGTCTGTTTCCTTTGGTTGTGGTTCAGATGTGGTTGGATTGATTGGTTGTGGTTCGAATTCGGTTTCGTTCGGGTGAATCAGTCGCTGTCGCCACCGCTTTCACCGCCGCTTTCGCCGCCGCCTTCGTTTTCGGTGCCCTCGACTTCGCCCGTGTTGGTGGCGACGGCCTTTTTGGTGCCGTTCGTCTTGAGGACCTTGCCGATCAGGGGCGAGCCGGCCTTGGGGGCGGCGGGTGCGGCAGCGGTCTGAGCGTTGACGCCAAAGGCCGAGGCGGCAATCGCCGCGGCAATCGCGGATGAGATCATCAGTGTTTTCATCGTCATGGTTCCTTGCGTGTTCTTGCGTTTCGTTTCTTGCGTCTTGGTCCGGCGGCGGGAGGATGCCGCGTCGTTTGCAGGAACAGATCTAGACGGATCGGACCGGGCCGGAAATTGGCCGGCGGTTAGACGGGTGGCGGATCGGCCGACAGTTCAAAGAAAATCATCCAAAGCCATAGAGAACATGGCAGAAATACGGCCCCGCAGGGCCGTTTCTATACCTCGGGGTTATATCTGCATGGCCCGTGGCAAGCACCGCCTCCGCGCCCTATGACCAGAGTTTAGGACCCCTTGTCGGCCAACCTGTCGGCCGACACCGGAAACGGACAGAGAAACGGGTGAAATTCAGACCCAGCCGGCCAGATTCGTGCGCACGATGTCGGCCATCATGCGGATGTGCGAATCATCGGCGTTGAGGCAGGGAATATAGGTGAACTCGTGCCCGCCGGCGGCGATGAACGCGTCCCGTATCTCAACCCTGATTTCCTCGAGCGTCTCAAGGCAGTCGGTCGCAAACGCGGGTGCCAGCATGGCGATCCGCCTTGTCCCGGCCCGCGCGAGGCGCTGGACCTCTTCCACGGTGTAGGGCTGCAACCATTCCTCGCGCCCGAAACGCGACTGGAATGTCGATATCAGCCGCTCTTCCGGCCAACCCAGACGCTCGCGCAGCAGGCGCGTGGTTTTCAGGCACTGGCAGTAATAGGGATCGCCCTCGGTCAGATAGCGTTTGGGAACCCCGTGATAGGATGCAATCACGACCTCGGGCTGGTTTTCCAGCGGCGCCAACGTCTTTTCGATCTTGTCGGCAAGCGCGCCGATATACAGCGGGTGATCGTGATAGGATGGCACCGTACGTACCGCAGGCTGCCATTTCTCGTGCATCAGGGCGCGAAACAGCTGGTCGTTTGCCGTGGCCGAAGCCGCGCCCGAATATTGCGGATAAAGAGGAAAGAACAGGATGCGCCGGCAACCCTGCTCGACCAGGCGACGCAGGCGCGATTCGGTCGAAGGATTGCCATAGCGCATGCAGAAATCGACGACGATGTTTTCGCCCAGCGTTTCCTTCAGCATCTCGGCCAGCCTTTCGGCCTGTTCGCGCGTCGTGGTCAACAGCGGGCTTTCGTTGCGCTCGTGATTCCATATGCCGTCATACAGCCGGCCCGAGGTAAAGGGCCGTTTGCTGAGGATGACCAGCTGCAACAGCGGCTGCCATTTCCATGCCGGATAGTCGATCACCCGCCGATCCGACAGGAACTGGCTCAGATAGCGGCGCATCGACCAGTAATCGGTCGCATCCGGCGTGCCGAGATTGCCGATCAGAACGCCGATCCTGTCGGGCGGAATCCGAGGGTGATCCGAGGGTGCGTGGGCGGGGATGCAGGCATTGCTTGTCATGATGTCCGTCCTCCGGTGATGGGCGGCTTGCCAACGGGATCGTTGGCCGGAAACTCGACCGTTTTCAAGGCGTCCGCAAGGCGTGCCTGGGCCGAGCCGGGGCGCAGCGGTTTTTGTTGCGATTCGTCCGGCGCCCAGCCTGTCAGCCAGGCCATTTCAAAGGTTGCCATGATCCGGCCACCGGGGGCGGGAAAACTGTCGGCATAGATCTGCGCCGCCTCGGCGAACAGGGCGCGGCGGGCAAAATGGCGCGGTCGGCCGGCCAGCGCGCTGTTCTCGCCCATGCCGCGCAGGTCGCGCAACAGATCGGGCAGGCTGGCATAGGTCACCGGCAGAACCATGTTGTCAGCTACCGGCAGGGCAAACCCGGCGCGGATCAGCAGCTCGCCCAGCGCGCGCAGCTCGCCCATCGGTGCGACGCGGGGCGACAATCCGCCGGTGAGACGGCTTTCGGCCTCGGCCAGGGCGCTGCGCAATTCGTTCAATGTCTGGCCGGCAAACATGACCCCCAGGAACATGCCGTCGGGTTTCAGGGCAAGACGGCACTGGATCATCTGCCCCACGGGATCGTTTGACCAGTGCAGCGAAAGCGCATGGATGATCAGGTCATACGGCCCCGCCGACAGGTCTAGCATGTCGGATTCAGCCAGGTAATCGGCATCGGGAAAGGCCGCGCGCCAGATTTCGGGATACGGGGTGATGATCGCGGTGCGTGTAAACGGTCTGTTAACCGCCGACAGTCTTTCCTGAGCATCGGCGATTGCCGACTGATGCAGGAACAGCGCCTTACCCTCCACACCCAGGGCCGCCTTGCGGGCACGGGTGCGGTTGCGTGCAAGCGCGGTCATGTCGAACAGGTCGGCGGCCATAGCTTCCTTTCCGGATCCGACGCGGACCCAAACCCGGGCAGTGCCCAGCAAATATGGAGAACGCGGTGAATTTGCAATCGGCCATCCATTTTCTTTATCCGCCCCGTTGTTTGGCCTGCGGGGTGGAAACGGGGTCGGATCATGCGCTGTGCGGCCCCTGCTGGCAGGATACCCCCTTTGTCACGGGGCTGGTCTGCGACGGTTGCGGCCTGCCCTTGCCGGGCGAGGATACGGGCGACCGGGTATTGTGCGATGCCTGTCTGGACGACCCGCCCCCGTGGGGCCGGGCGCGCGCGCCCCTGTTGTACGAGGGCGCCGCACGCAAGATGGTGCTGGCGCTGAAACATGGCGACCGGCTGGATCTGGTTCGTCCCCTGGCCCGGTGGATGGCGCCACTGGCACGCGATGTCGCGCCCCGGGGACAGGCCCCAGGGGGCTGGCTGGTCGTGCCGGTTCCGCTCCACCGTCTGAGGCTGCTGCGGCGACGGTTCAACCAGGCCGCCCTGCTGGGGCGCGAGGTCGCGCGAATGTGCGACATGCCGTTCTGCCCCGATGCGCTGATGCGTCGCAGACGCACGACCCCGCAGGAGGGGATGGGGCGTGCCGAACGATTTGCCAACCAGAACGGGGCCTTTGCCCTGCACCCGCGCAGGCGCGACCGGGTCAGGGGCAAGGGGATCCTGCTGGTCGATGACGTGCTGACCTCGGGTGCGACATTGCGGGGCTGTACGCAGGCCTTGCTCGCGGGCGGTGCCGTGCAGGTGAACTGTGTGGTACTGGCGCGCGTTGCAAGGAATGCCTAAATCCGTTAAATGCCCCGGTAACGGATCAAAGGTTGAACCATGAAACAGGTCGAAATCTACACAACCCGCTTTTGCGGCTACTGCATGGCCGCCAAGCGGCTGCTGCAGCAAAAGAATGTTCCCTACACCGAAATCGACGTGGGCGCCGAGCCCGAGCGCCGGGCCGAGATGGTCCAGCGGTCGGGTGGCGGGCGAACCGTTCCTCAGATCTTTATCGGGGGCCACCATATCGGCGGCTGTGACGAGCTGTACGAGCTCGAACGTTCGGGCAAGCTCACCGGCCTGCTGGCGGCCTGATCGCCATGCGGGTGGCGCTGGTCCAGCTGAATTCCGGCGACATGCCACTGGAAAACCTGCCGGTGACCGAGGATTTCATCCGGCAGGCCGCGGCGGACGGCGCCGAATTCGTGCTGACGCCCGAGGTCACCAACTGTGTCTCGACCAGCCGCGAGCATCAGCAAAGGGTGCTGAGCCATGAACATGACGACCCGACCCTTGCCCGCCTGCGCGAGGTCGCGGCCGGGTTGGGGATATGGCTGCTGATCGGCTCGCTCGCGCTGAAGACAGACGACGACCCGGATGGCCGGTTTGCCAACCGGTCGTTCCTGATCGGCCCCGATGGTGGGATCGTTGCGCGCTATGACAAGATACACATGTTCGATGTCGACATCTCGGCAACCGAGACCTGGCGCGAATCCGATGCCTTCCGTCCGGGCGACAGGCTGGTTCTGGCCCGCACGCCCATTGGCGCGATCGGCATGACCATCTGCTATGATCTGCGCTTTCCGCAGCTGCATCGCGCGCTGGCCAAGGAAGGCGCGCAGATCATCACCCAGCCGGCGGCCTTTTCGCCGGTCACCGGCGCCGCCCACTGGCATGTGCTGCTGCGCGCTCGTGCGATCGAGACCGGCTGTTTCATCCTGGCCCCGGCGCAATGCGGCGACCATGCAATCAGCGAAGGGCGGCCGCGTCAGACCTATGGCCATTCTCTGGCGGTGGCGCCGTGGGGCGAGATCATCGCCGATGGCGGCACCGAACCGGGTGTCGTCATCCTCGATATCGACCTTGACGATGTGGACCGCGCTCGCGCCCGCGTGCCTTCGCTGACCCATGACCGCCCGTTCGAGTGGCTATCGGGCGGGGGGCCATCGTGACCGTCCACAACGATCCCCTGGCCATTGCCCTGTTCAGCGAGATCGCCATGGCCGACCAGCTGGCCCGTGCCAAGCTGACCCGTGTTCTGCCCAAGGGGATGGAGGTTTCGCATTTCTCCGTGCTGAACCATCTGGCCCATGTCGGCAGCGAGCGCACGCCGGCCCAGCTGGCACGCCTGTTCCATGTGACCAAGGGCGCAATGACCAACACGCTGGGCAAGCTCGAGGCCGCAGGTTACGTTCACATCCGCCCGGACTGGGATGATGCCCGGCGCAAGTTCGTGGCCATCAGCCCGGCAGGCGAGGCCGCCCGGGCCGAGGCCGTCCGCGCGATCGCGCCGGTTTTCGACGACGTGGTGCAGGCGCTGGGCGCCGACAAGATCAGGGCCGCATTGCCGTTCCTGCGCGAATTGCGCGCATTGCTCGAGGAAGAAGGCTGACGCCGTTCATTCCCCCGGCCTGACGCTGGCGGTCACGTAGTTCACACTCAGATCGCGGTCCGACACCTTCCATTCCCAGGTCAGCGGGTTGAACACGAAACCCTTGCGATCGACCGGATTCAGACCGGCGCCGCGGATCAGGTCAAACAGCTCGTCCGGGGTGATGAATTTCTTCCACTCATGGGTGCCGCGGGGCAGCCAGCGCATGATCTGCTCGGCCCCGACAATCGCGACCATGAAGGATTTCGGATTGCGGTTGATGGTCGAGGTAATCATCAGCCCGCCCGGTTTCAGCAGGTCGTGACAGGCGCGCAGATAGGCGGCCGGGTCGGAAACATGTTCGATCACCTCCATGTTCAGGACTACGTCGAACTGTTCGCCATCGGCCGCCAGCGCCTCGGCCGTGGTGTTGCGATAGTCGATTTCCAGCCCCGATCTGGCCGCATGAATCCGGGCGACCTCGATATTGGTGGGCGCGGCATCCGCCCCGACGACCGTGGCGCCAAGCCGCGCCATCGGTTCGGACAGCAGGCCGCCGCCGCAGCCGATATCGAGCAGGCGCAAACCCTCGAACGCCCCAGGGGCGGTCAGATCGCGGTTGAATTCGGCGGCAATCTGATCGGTAATGTAATCCAGCCGGCATGGATTCATCATGTGCAGCGGCTTGAACTTGCCGGTGGCATCCCACCATTCGGCGGCCATGGCCTCGAACTTGGCGACTTCTCCGGGATCGACCGTATTGGTGGATTGCATTGCACTCTCCTCGGCAAACTGCCAATGTTGCCAGCGTGAACGGGAATTGACAGGGCTTCTATAATACACAGATGGACAAGTCCGCGAGCCAAAAGAGCACTTATGACATGCTGTATCCGTCGATCGGCCCGTTCGATTCGCGAATATTGAGCGTCGGCGGGGGGCACCGCATCTATGTCGAGCAATGCGGAAACCCCCGAGGCGCGCCCGTGATCGTCGTTCATGGCGGCCCGGGCGGTGGTTGCAGCCCGGCGATGCGGCGCTTCTTTGACCCCGGCCACTATCGCATCATCCTGTTCGATCAGCGGGGCTGCGGCCGGTCGCGCCCGCATGGCAGTGTCGAAAACAACACGACATGGGATCTGGTCGCCGACATGGAGCGGATCCGTACCCTGCTGGGTATCGACAGATGGGTGGTATTTGGCGGCTCGTGGGGGGCGACTCTTTCGCTGATCTACGCGCAGACGCATCCCGAACATGTCGGCGCATTGGTGTTGCGCGGGGTTTTCCTGATGACCCGGGCCGAGCTGGACTGGTTCTATGGCGGGGGTGCCGCGCATTTCTGGCCCGAGGAATGGCGAAAATTCGTCGCACCCATTCCCGAGGGCGAAAGGCACGACCTGATCACCGCCTATCATCGCCGTCTTTTCGGTTCCGACCGGGACGAGGTGGCAAGATGTGCCCGCGCCTGGACAAGGTGGGAAAATGCCCTGGCGGTACTGGATCCCGGCACCGCGCGCGTGGGGCACAACATGCCCGATGAATATGCCTATGCCTTTGCCCGGCTTGAAAACCATTATTTTGCAAATGGCGGATTCCTGGCACCCGGGCAGGAAATCCTGAGCAATCTCGACCGGCTGCGGGGAATACCGGGCCATATCGTGCAGGGACGATACGACATGATCTGCCCGCCCGCAGGGGCGCGTGCGCTGGCCGATGGGTGGAAAGACGCGCGGCTTTCGATGATCCCGACGGCCGGTCACGCCATGTCCGAGCCTGGCATCGCCGCAGCCCTGGTAGCGGCAACCGACAGGCTGCGCGACATGTCGGCGGCGCAGGGCTGAGGGCAAGCATGCTTGTGGTCCCGAACAGGGGGGCTTATCCTGCCGCGCGAACAAGCAATCCAAACCGGACGAGCAGATGACCCTTTCCAACGATCGCCCCCGGCCCGTGGCCCTGTGTATTCTTGATGGCTGGGGTTTGCGCGAGGCGCGTGAAAACAATGCGGTCGCGCTGGCCAATACCCCGACCTATGATCGGCTGATGCAGACCTGCCCCCATGCCACGCTGAAAACCAGCGGGCGCGATGTGGGCCTGCCAGACGGGCAGATGGGAAACTCCGAGGTCGGCCACATGAATATCGGCGCGGGCCGTGTGGTTTCGATGGATCTGGGCCGGATCGGGCTGGCGATCGAGGATGGCAGTTTCGCGAAAAACCCCGCGCTGCAACGGTTCATCGACAAGCTGCGCAAATCGGGCGGTGCCGCGCATCTGATTGGTCTGATGTCGGAAGGCGGCGTTCATGCCCATATCGACCATGCCATTGCCGCCGCGCGGGTTATCGCCGCGGCCGGCATTCCCGTCCGGGTTCATGCGCTGACCGATGGGCGCGATGTGCCGCCCGGATCGGCCACGCCGGATCTGGCGCGGTTGCAGGCGGAACTGCCGGAAAATGCGCGCATCGCCACCGTGATCGGCCGTTTTTACGCCATGGACCGCGACAAGCGCTGGGATCGTGTGGAACGGGCCTTTGACGCCATTGTCCGCGCAAAGGGGCTGACAGCGGAAAACCCGGCGGATGCCGTGTCGGCGGCCGCCTCGCGGGGCGAAACGGATGAGTTCATCACCCCGACGGTGATTGGCGACTATCCCGGCATGATAGACGGTGACGGCGTTCTGTGCCTCAATTTCCGCGCCGACCGCGCGCGCGAGCTGATGGCGGCGCTGGGCGCGCCGGGATTTGACGCCTTTGACGT
This sequence comes from Alphaproteobacteria bacterium, assembly GCA_030148665.1. Classification (GTDB taxonomy): domain Bacteria; phylum Pseudomonadota; class Alphaproteobacteria; order Rhodobacterales; family Rhodobacteraceae; genus UBA5972. The sequence continues at coordinate 66,824 of JASBSZ010000026.1, read as the reverse complement.
ATCGAACCGCGCCGATCTGGCAGCCATGGCCGGCTTTGCCAGCTATTCCGACGAGCATGACAAATACATGGATGTGCTGTTTCCCAAGGAAAACATCGTCAACACGCTGGGCCACTGGGTTGCGCAACACGGGCTGCGGCAGTTCCGCCTGGCGGAAACCGAGAAATACCCCCATGTCACCTTTTTCCTCAATGGCGGCGAGGAAACCCCCGAACAGGGCGAAGATCGCATGATGCCCAACAGCCCCAAGGTGGCCACATATGACCAGGCGCCGGAAATGTCGTCGGCCGAGGTGACGGCGCGTTTCGTCAAGGCGATCGAAGAGGGCTATGACCTGATCGTGACCAACTATGCCAACCCAGACATGGTGGGTCATACCGGCGATCTGCAGGCGGCGATCAAGGCGGTCGAGGCGGTGGATCGCGGCCTTGGCCAGGTGGTTGACGCGCTGGAAAAGGTCGGCGGGGCAATGATCATCACCGCCGATCATGGCAACTGCGAAACCATGATCGACCCGGAAACCGGCAACCCGCATACGGCGCATACCACCAACCCTGTGCCGGTCATCCTGGTTGGCGGCCCCGATGGCGCAAGGCTGCGCGACGGCGGGCGTCTGGCCGATCTGGCACCGACCCTGCTGGCGCTGATGGGGCTGGAGCAGCCGCCCGAGATGACCGGGGTCAGCCTGCTTTCATGATGGTTATCGCCCGCCGCATCGCCCTTGCCCTTGCCCTCGGATTGATGTTGGGGGCTGGTCATACGGGGGTGGCGAGGGCGAATGGCGATCCGGTTTTCGATGCCCGCACCGCCGCGGACGAGTTGCGCGCGGCGACCCGCGCCCTTTCGGATGCGACCGAGGCCGGGGATCGGGTTGCCGCGCTCAGCCGCGTCGTGCGGGCCTATGAGGACGGCCTGCGTGCCATGCGCGAGGCCCTGCGCCGCGCCGCGATCAAGGAACAATCACTGAAGCTGGAGTTTGCCAACCGTCGTGCACAGCTTGCCCGCCTGATCGGGGTCTTGCAGACCCTGGGCCGGGCTCCGGCGCCTCTGGTGCTGATCCACCCGTCGGGGGCGCTGGCAACCGCGGAATCCGGGCAGATCCTGTCGGATGTCACCCCCGCGCTGTATCGCAGGGTTCAGGACCTGCGCACGCGGCTCGGCGAATTGCAGGTCTTGCAGGGGCTGCAGAAATCGGCGCTCGAAGATGTCCAGAACGGTCTGAAGGGCGTGCAGCAGGCCCGCGTCGCGCTGGCCGAGGCGATCGGCCGGCGAACCCGGAAACTGCCGCGTCGGCTGGTGTCGGATCCGGCGAGGCTGCAACAGCTGGCCCGAAACAGCGATACCCTGACCAGCTTTGCCGCGGGGCTGTCGGATCTGCCAATCGAGGGGGTCGATTCCAGCGGCCCCGATTTCGCCTCGGCCAGGGGGAAATTGCCGCTGCCCGTCTATGGCACCCTGCTGCATGGGTTCAACCAGGCCGACGCGGCGGGAATCAGGCGGCCGGGAATCGTGATTGCCGCGCCGCCGGTTTCACTGGTCACCACGCCCTGGGCCGCAACGATTCGATATCGCGGCCCGCTGCTGGACTACGGGAATGTGATTATCCTTGAGCCCCAGTCGGGTTACCTGATAATCCTTGCCGGGCTAGGACAGATCTATGGCAAGGTGGGCCAGATACTGTCGGCAGGCGACCCGGTCGGCCTGTTGCGGGGTGCCGAGCCGGCTGCAAGGGACTTTCTGGTTGAAACCGCGGATGGTTCTGGCGACATTCGCCAGGAGACCCTCTATATCGAGATTCGAAAGGACCGCAAGCCGGTCGACCCGGCGGCCTGGTTCATACTGAAGGACAGGTAGGATAGAAAACATGAAGAAATATGTCATCGCCGCGCTCAGTGGCACGCTTGCCGCGGTCGCGCTTACGACACAGGTGGCCGGGCCCCTGATCGCGCAAGAGGCCAAGAGCAAGAAATCGACTTATGAGCAGCTTGACCTGTTCGGAAATATTTTTGAACGCATCAGATCGCAATATGTCGAACCCGTTGACGAGACCAAGCTGATCGAAGCCGCCATCAACGGCATGCTGACATCGCTGGATCCACATTCCAGCTATCTGCCGCCGCGCGACTACAAGGCCATGCAGGTGCAGACCCGCGGGGAATTCGGCGGGCTGGGCATCGAGGTCACCCAGCAGGACGGGTACGTCAAGGTCGTGTCGCCCATCGACGGCACCCCGGCTGCCGAGGCCGGAGTCAAGCCGGGCGACCTGATCGTCAAGGTCGATGGCAAGTCCGTACAGGGCCTGACCCTGAACGAGGCGGTCGATCTGATGCGCGGGCCGGTTGGCTCGGAAATCGTGATCACCGTCGTGCGCAAGGGGGTGGACAAGCCGTTCGACATTTCGATCATCCGCGACACCATCAAGATCAAGGCCACCAGGGCCAAGCTCGAAGGTGATGCGGTCGTCCTGAGGATCAGTTCCTTCACCGATCAGACCTATCCGAACCTCAAGGAAGGTCTGAAGAAGATGCTGAAAAAGGCCGGCGGCATCAACAAGATCAACGGCATCGTGCTGGATCTGCGCAACAATCCCGGCGGCCTGCTGAATCAGGCGATCCTGGTTGCCGATGCCTTTCTCGACAAGGGCGAGATCGTCTCGACCCGCGGGCGCAATCCGCAGGATACTGAGCGATTCAATGCAACACAAGGCGATCTGGCGCAGGGCAAGCCCATCGTCGTGCTGATCAACGGTGGTTCGGCTTCGGCCTCGGAAATCGTTTCAGGGGCGCTCAAGGATCATCGTCGCGCCGTGGTTGTCGGCACCCAGAGCTTTGGCAAGGGTTCGGTCCAGACGATCATCCCGCTGCAAGGCAATGGCGCCATGCGCCTGACAACCGCCCGCTATTACACGCCCTCGGGCCGGTCGATCCAGAACCTGGGCATCCTGCCGGACATCATTGTCGAACAGCGCCCGCCTGCCAAGGTGGACAGCAAGGACAAAAAGCCGAAATTCCTGTCCGAGGCCGATCTGCGCGGCGCGCTCAAGAATGACAGCCTGACGCCCGAGGAAAAGAAGCAGCTTGAACAGGAACGCAAGGCGCGTATCGAGGCCGCCCGCAAACGGGCCGAGGATTACCAGCTGGCCTATGCCATCGACCTGCTGCGCGGAATGGCGGTTCTTAAAAAGGCGAACTGAAAACCCTATATCAGAGTCGTGCCCCGATCGCATGCCGTGATCGGGGCGTGACGGGTATTGGACAGATATCACGGGAACGGTTCGATGAGCAGCGGTAATTTCGACGACCTGCCTTACCGCCCCTGCGTCGGGATCATGCTGTGCAACGGCGATGGCAGGATCTTTGCGGGGCAGCGGATCGACAGCAACATGGACGCCTGGCAGATGCCCCAGGGCGGGGTCGAACCGGGCGAGGATCCGCGCGACGCGGCCCTGCGCGAGTTGCAGGAGGAAACGGGTATCCCGCCCGAGGCGGTCGAGATCGTGGCCGAAACACATGACTGGATCCCCTATGATCTGCCTTATCACCTGGTTCCGAAACTGTGGAACGGTCGCTATCGCGGGCAGAAACAGCGCTGGTTCCTGATGCGCTTTCACGGTGACGACAGCCAGATCGACATCGAAACCGATCACCCGGAATTCAGCCGATGGTGCTGGCTGCCCGCCGAAGAGCTGTTGTCGCGCATCGTCCCCTTCAAGCGCGACACTTATGAGCGCGTCATTCGCGAATTCTGTGAACAGATCGGCGAAGACACCGCCTGATTCCCGCAATTTTCGTCAGAGACTCGCGTTGCGAACAAAAGGTGAATATACTGCCCGGCATGGCATATGTTGAGCTGGGAATCACATCGAATTTCACCTTTCTGCACGGCGCCGCACACCCCGAGGAATACGCCGATCTGGCGGCGCTGATGGGGATGCCGGCGCTGGCGATTGCCGATGAGAACTCGGTCGCCGGCATCGTGCGGGCGCATGTCGAGCTGCGCGAGGTGGCACGCTGGGTGCAGTTGCGGCAGAAGGCCGAAACCATCGGACCGCCCCGTCCCGAGGGTGCGCCCGCCGCACCGTCGGCCGCGATCCTGACCGTGCCGCGTCTGATCCCGGCGGCGCGGCTGGTGCTGGACAGCGGCTTTTCCCTGATTGTTCTGCCGCGTGACCGCGCAGCCTGGGGGCGGCTCTGCCGGATGCTGACGGCCGGACAGCTGCGGGCCGACAAGGGAAAATGTCTGCTGCGGTTCGGCGACCTGCTGGAATGGGGCGAGGGGCAGGAAATGCTGCTATTGCCGGGGGTTTCCCCCGCAAAAGACTGGCTTTCCCATGCCCACCGCCTGACCTCCCGCTTCCCCGGTCAATGCAGCCTGGTGATGGCTCCCCGTTATGACGGGCAGGACAGCACCCGCTTTGATCACCTCACCGCGCTGGCCGAAAGCCTTGCCATCCCTCCTGTCGCCCAGGCCCTGCCAATCATGCACCGCCCGCACCGTCGCCGTCTTGCCGATGTGCTGACCGCCATTCGCAAGGGTTGCCGTGTCGACCATTTGGGGCGCGCGGCGTTGGCCAATGCCGAACGCCGCCTGCGCGATGAGGCCGAAATGCTGCAGCTGTTCCGCGGCCATGAAGGTGCCGTTCATGAAAGCGGGCGTATTGCCGAACGCTGCCGCTTTTCGCTGGATGATCTGCGTTATGAATACCCGTCCGAGGTTGCCAGCGGCGAGGCACCTGCCGCGCGCCTGGAACGCCTGGCGCGTGCCGGGTTGAAAAGGCGCTATCCGGGCGGCGTGCCCGCGCGTGTGCGCAAGATGCTGGATCACGAACTGGCCCTGATCGGGCGGCTGAAATACGAACCCTATTTCCTGACCGTCCACGACATCGTGCAATTTGCGCGTTCGCGCGACATCCTGTGCCAGGGGCGTGGCTCGGCCGCCAATTCGATCACCTGCTATGCGCTGGGCGTGACCTCGGTCAGCCCGGAAATCGGCTCGATGGTGTTTGAACGTTTCGTGTCCGAGGCCCGCGACGAGCCCCCCGATATCGATGTCGATTTCGAACATGAACGCCGCGAAGAGGTGATCCAGCACATCTATGAAAAATACGGCCGCCACCGTGCCGGCCTGTGTGCAACCGTGATCCATTATCGCGGCAAGCGCGCCATCCGCGAGGTCGGCCGCGCCATGGGCCTGTCGGATGACACCATCGCCGCGCTGTCGTCCCAGCTGTGGGGCTGGGGCCGCGGCGGCGTGACGGCGGCGCGCCTGCGCGAGATCGGCCTTGACCCGACCGACCCCCATCTGCGCCTGACATTGCAGCTATGCGAGGAAATTCGCGGCTTCCCCCGCCATCTGTCACAGCATGTCGGTGGCTTCATCATCACCAGGGGCCGCCTGGACGAGCTGGTGCCCGTGGAAAACGCCGCGATGGAGGACCGCACCCTGATCTGCTGGGACAAGGACGACATAGACGCGCTGGGCATCCTCAAGGTCGATGTGCTGAGCCTCGGCATGCTGACCTGCATCCGCAAGGCGCTGGATCTGATCCGCCAGCATCACGGGCAGGATTTCACCCTTGCGACGCTGCCGCCCGAGGATCCGGCCGTTTACGACATGCTGTGCAAGGCTGACAGCCTGGGCATATTCCAGATCGAAAGCCGCGCGCAGATGAATTTTCTGCCCCGGATGAAGCCGCGAAATTTCTATGATCTGGTGATCCAGGTCGCCATCGTGCGCCCCGGCCCCATTCAGGGCGACATGGTGCATCCCTTCATCCGCCGCCGCAATGGCGAGGAACCCGTGAGCCTGCCATCCGACGCGCTGGGCGAGGTGCTGGGCAAGACGCTGGGCGTGCCGCTGTTTCAGGAACAGGCCATGCAGATTGCCATGATCGGCGCGGGATTCACGGCGGACGAGGCCGACCGCCTGCGCCGCTCATTGGCGACATTTCGCAAGACCGGCAGCGTCAGCGCCTTTCGCGAGCGTTTCCTGAGCGGCATGGCGAAAAACGGCTACGAGCGCGATTTTGCCGAACGCTGTTTCAGCCAGATCGAGGGGTTCGGTTCCTACGGGTTTCCCGAATCCCATGCTGCCAGCTTTGCCCTGCTGGTCTATGCCAGTGCCTGGATCAAGCGCCACCACCCCGGCATTTTCGCCTGCGCATTGCTGAACAGCCAGCCGATGGGCTTTTACGCCCCGGCCCAGATCATCCGCGACGCCCGCGAACACGGGGTCGAGGTGCGGCCCGTCTGCATCAACGCCAGCTTCTGGGATAACGTGATGGAACCCGACGGCCGGGGCGGGCTGGCCCTGCGGTTGGGCTTTCGCCAGATCCGCGGTTTGCGGGAAGAAGACGCAACCTGGATCACCGTCGCGCGTGGCAACGGTTATCGTTCCGTCCGGGATGTCTGGCGCCGCGCCGGAACGCCCCCGCGCCTGCTTTACCGGCTGGCCGAGGCAGACGTGTTTGCCTCTCTGGGCCTTGCCCGCCGCGAGGCCCAGTGGCAGGCCCGCGCGCTGAAGGCCCCTGCCGAGCTGCCTCTTTTTGCCGGCGATCTGGAAGGCGAAGCTCTGAACGAATCCCCCGTCACCCTGCCCGAGATGTGCGAGGGCGAACATATCGTTGCCGATTACGTCGCCATGCACCTGACCCTGCGCCGCCACCCCCTTGCCCTGCTGAGGCCGATCCTGACTCCATGACGGGCCTTCTTCTTTGTACCAATACGCTCGGGGGTGCGGGGGCAGACAGCCCCCGCGGCGCAACATTTGCGGGCCATGACGCCATTTCGAGCGGATTGCATGAAAAAAAGCCCGGCACAGGGCCGGGCCAGTCCATCAGGGAGGGAAAACTCAGGCTACCAGTCGATAGCCACCGCTTTCGGTCACCAGCAAACGCGCGTTGCTGGGATCGGGTTCGATCTTTTGGCGCAGGCGGTAGATATGGGTTTCCAGCGTGTGGGTCGTGACACCGGCATTATATCCCCAGACCTCGTGCAACAGCACATCGCGCGCAACCACACCATCGGTGGCCCGGTAAAGGAATTTCAGGATGTTGGTTTCCTTTTCGGTCAGGCGGATCTTGCGATCATCCTCGGTGATCAGCATCTTCATCGCGGGCTTGAAGGTATAGGGGCCCAGCTGGAAAACGGCGTCTTCCGATTGCTCGTGCTGGCGCAGCTGCGCGCGGATGCGGGCCAGAAGCACCGGAAACTTGAAGGGTTTGCTCACATAGTCGTTGGCCCCGGCGTCCAGACCCAGAATCGTATCGGCATCCGAGTCATGTCCGGTCAGCATGATGATCGGGCATTTGACCCCCTGCTTGCGCATGAGACGGCACAATTCGCGCCCGTCCATATCGGGCAGGCCGACGTCGAGGATTACCAAGTCGTACAGCGCGCCCTTGGCCTTTTCCAGACTGCTTGCGCCGTCCTCGGCCTCGAACACGTCGAATTCCTCGGTCAGGACCAGCTGGTCGGACAGCGCCTCGCGCAGATCGTCGTCATCATCGACCATCAGGATCTTTTTCACATTGCCCATGGAAATCTCTCCTGTACTTGTTTCGTTGACAGAAATGTGCGCGATTTCACCGGGAAACAAGTTTTCCCGCCTGCTTTCACGGGGACGTGTCGAAATGGCCGGTAATGTTTCAACTTTCCACGGCGCAGGATATAGGTTGGGTGTGAATTGTTACAAAGGAAGGCGCCGATGTCGCTAGGCCCCGATACCGTGGAAAAAATTGCCCGCCTGCGGGCCGATCTGCGCATGGGCGTTCCCGTGGTCCTGACAGACGGCGGTCCTGCGGCGCTGGTTCTGGCCGCCGAAACCCTGTCGGACGCGCGCCTGTCAGACGCCCGCGGTCTGGGCGATGACGCGGTGCTGGCGATCACGGCGCATCGTGCCGAAACCCTGCGCGCCCGGGCCTATGACGGCGACATCGCCCGAATCGTGATACCACCGACGGCCGATGTCGCATGGCTGCGTGCGCTGGCCGATCCGTCGGCGGATCTCATGACCCCGCTCAAGGGTCCGTGCAACACCGCGCGTGGCGGTAGTGCCGATCTGCATCGCGCGGCCCTGAAACTGTGCAAGCAGGCGCAGCTCTTGCCCGCTGCGGTGGTTGTACGGATCCCCGACGGTCCTGCGCTGGCGCTGGCGCATGGGCTGAACCTGCTGGATATCGGCGAGGCCGCCCCCCTTCTGGCGGAAACCAGCCCCTTGCACGAGGTATCGGCGGCGCGGCTGCCGATGGCCGTATCCACGGCCGGGCGGCTGCATGTTTTCCGCCCCGAGGACGGCGGCGAGGAACATTACGCCGTCGAAATAGGGCAACCGGATCGCGCGGCCCCGGTGCTGGCACGGCTGCACTCGGCCTGTTTCACCGGCGATCTGCTGGGCAGTCTGAAATGCGATTGCGGTGCGCAGCTGCGGGCCGCACTTGACCAGATCGCGGCCGAAGGGGCGGGCGTTCTGCTGTACATGAATCAAGAGGGCCGCGGCATCGGTCTGGCCAACAAGATGCGCGCCTACAGCCTCCAGGATCAGGGGTTTGATACCGTCGAGGCCAATCATCGCCTCGGATTCGAGGATGACGAGCGCGATTTCCGCCTTGGGGCCGAGATCCTGCGCAAGCTGGGCTTTTCTGCCGTTCGCCTGATGACCAACAACCCCAGAAAGGTCGCGATGATGAACGAGGCCGGGATCGAGGTTGTCGAGCGCGTGCCGCTGCGCGTCGGACGCAATGCGCACAACACCGCCTATCTGGACACCAAGGCCCGAAAGAGCGGGCACCTGCTGTGACAGCGCGCGCCATCGACCTGGCGATCCTGCCCGGATATGCGCGCTATCGCGGACAGCGCTTTCCTTGCGCTGTCGGGCGGGGTGGAATCGGGCTGAAAAGGGCCGAGGGCGACGGGCTCACACCAACGGGGAGTTGGCGTATTGGTGAGGTCTGGTATCGGCCCGATCGGGTGGCGGCACCCCGTTTCGCCGGGCCTTTGCGGCGGATCGGTCCGCGTGACATATGGTCGGACGACCCGCGCGACCCTGCCTACAACCTGGCAGGCCGCGCCCCGGACCACCCTTTCAGCCATGAATATCTGCGCCGGGCCGACCCGTTGTATGACATGATCGCAGTGCTCGATTACAACTGGCCGCTGGCCACGCCCGGCATGGGGTCGGCCATCTTCCTGCATGTCTGGCGGAAACCGCGCCATCCGATGGCGGGCTGCATCGCCTTTGCGCCGGATGTGCTGCGCCGGATCCTGGAAACATGGCAACCCGATGCGCGGGTGGTCGTGAGCGCGGTTTAACCTGCCTTGCCGTAGTCGCGCGCCCCGAACAGGGCGCTGCCCACGCGCACATGGGTTGCGCCCAAGGCGACGGCACGCTCGAAATCGCTGCTCATGCCCATCGACAGGCGTTCCAGACCGTTGCGCCGGGCAATCTTGCGCAGCAGGGCGAAATGCAGGCTGGGTTCCTCGTTCACCGGCGGGATGACCATCAGGCCGGAAACGGGCAGGTCCATGGCCCGACATTCGGCAATGAAATCATCGGCCTGCGCGGGAAGGATGCCGGCCTTTTGCGGCTCTTCCCCGGTGTTGACCTGGATGAACAGTTCGGGGCATCGGCCGCGTGCCTGCACCGCGTCGGCCAGCTTGCGGGCCAGTTTGGGGCGGTCAAGCGTGTGAAACACGTCGAACAGTTCCAGCGCCTGTTTCAGCTTGTTCGTCTGCAGCGGGCCGATCAGGTGCAGTTGAACCTTGCCGTATTCATCCTGAAGGGCCGGCCATTTATGGGCGGCCTCCTGCACGCGATTTTCGCCGAATATGCGGTGGCCGGCATCCAGCACGTCGCGCAGGCGCGCGATTGGCTGTACCTTTGACACCGCGATCAGCGTGACGGAACCGGGTTCGCGCCCGGCGTCCTGTTCGGCCTTTCTCAGCCGTGCCTGTATCTCTGTCAGCGACATCTGTTTCCCCGTAAAACGCCACCCCGATATATCGCGCGGCACCGGCCTGGGCAAACCCCCAAAAGGAAAAGAGCGGGCACAAGGCCCGCTCTTCCCGATTCGGACTGTCAGGTCAGCTTAGAAGCCGAACTTCACGCCGCCCGAGGCAACGGTCGATGCCATCGGGGTGCGGGTGATGCCGACGACGATCGCCGCACCGCCCAGGTCGTAGGACACGTTCAGGCCCGACGAAACATTGGCACCAGCCGAGGAATCATTGGCGATAAAGCCGCTGATGGTCATCGCGCCGGTGTTGAACGAGGCGTTCACGGCCGTTTTGGTCGTGCCGTTGTTGTCGGCATAGGCCAGGCCAACGCCGACATTGCCCAGCTTGCCACCCACGGTCAGGACAGTATTGTCGCCAGCGCCGCCAGCGGCCGAGCTTTGCTGCGTGCCGGCCGCGATGGTCCAGCCGCCGGTGGTGAACGAAACCATGGCGCCAAGGCGGTTAGCGGCGGTGGTCGCGTCGTTCAGCGCGCTGTACGAGACAGACAGGTTGACGTTGCCCATCGAATAGTCGACCTGCACGCCATTGGCGCCGTTACCGCGGCTCGAATACGAATCCCAGCCCCAGTAGCCGGCGGTGACGGTGTTGGTCACGACGTTGTGGTAGCCGTTGCCGTTCAGGCCGACCGAGCCGCCGAACAGGCCCGGCATCGAGGCCTCGGCACCGGCGATGTTGCCGACCGAAACCTTCATGTTGCCTTGCTTGGCATAGACGACCGAGCCGTTGACGGCGCTACCGGTGACTTCGTCGCTGCGGATGCGGACGCGGGCACCCAGGGCCAGGCCGCTGTCGGTGCTGGTCGAGGCGTCGATGTTGATCGTGGTCCGCTTTTCAAGCGTGGTGTTCGGCATGCCGACAGCCGGGGCCGAAGTGTACTGGAAGCCAAAGCGGGCAGCGCCCGACAGGGATACTTCCGCAGCTGCGGCGCCAGCGATCAGCGTCAGAGCCGTAGTCGTGAGAAGAACTTTTTTCATTGTTTTCCCTCGTTAAAGTTGAAAGGTGCACCTCAATTCGGGGAATCCAAATCGAGTGGCCCGATCAATCACATCTTGTCCGATGATGGTCAAGCGGGCGAGGACGGCGATAAATCAAAGTTGCGCTTTCTGGTGCAGCTTTGCCACAGTTTTGCGCGGATCATGGCCGACGCGCCGCGCAGCAGGGAAACGGGCCAAACGAAAACCCTTGTTCCGATCTGTGGGGTTCGCTAGACAGACAGCATCTGCCTGCAACAGGTCGCGCCGGAGGGATCAAGCGTGTCGATGAAACTGAAACTGGTTCTGGCCATGTCCGGGGCGCTTGTCCTGGCCGGTTGCGGCAACAGCGGGCTGTTCAAGCGCGCCAATACCTCTGCCAGCACCCCCGGGGCCGACAGCACACCGGCCGTTGTCGACCAGGAAACCCGCCGTGCCCCCGCTGGCGCCAAGGGCACGATCTGGAGCCTGTTCAAGAATTCCAGCAACCCCGACGTGACCATCGAGGTCAACAAATACATCTGGAAGGCGTCGCTCGATGTGCTTTCCTTCCTTCCGGTCGAGGCGGCCGATCCGTTTTCCGGCGTGATCGTAATGGGTTGGGGTCGGCCAAAGGGCAGCAGCCGGCAATATCGTGCAACCGTCTATATTCAGGATCCGGCGCTGGACGCGCGCTCGTTGCGGGTGGCGATCATGACGCGCTCGGGGCCGGCCTCGGCCGCAACCGTGCGCGCCATCGAGGACGCGATACTGACCCGCGCGCGCGAGCTGCGCATCGCCGACGGCAAGCTTTGACAGCGCGGCCTCTGGACCCAACGGAATTTGCGAATTAGAAACGCGCCGGGCGCTCGGCAGCGACGTGCCCGGCAGTTCTGACAAGGTGATGAAAACATGTCCCGCTACAATGCCCGTGTCGTCGAGCCGAAATGGCAGAAAGCCTGGGAAGAGGCCGATGTCTTTTCCGCGAAACGTGACGAGAATCGGCCGAAATATTATGTCCTTGAAATGTTTCCCTACCCATCGGGGCGCATCCACATGGGGCATGTGCGCAACTACACCATGGGCGACGTGGTCGCGCGTTACAAAAAGGCAACAGGGTTCAATGTGCTCCACCCCATGGGCTGGGACGCCTTCGGCATGCCGGCCGAGAACGCCGCCATGGACAAGGGCGTGCATCCGGGCGACTGGACCTATCAGAACATCAGCGACATGCGCGCCCAGCTGAAACCGATGGGCCTGTCCATCGACTGGAGCCGCGAATTCGCCACCTGCGACCCCGAATATTACGGCCAGCAGCAGGCCATGTTCATCGACATGATGGAGCGCGGGCTGGTCTATCGCAAGGAGGCCGTCGTCAACTGGGACCCGGTAGACATGACGGTGCTGGCCAACGAGCAGGTGATCGACGGCAAGGGCTGGCGTTCCGGCGCGCCGGTGGAACGTCGCGCGCTGACACAGTGGTTCTTTCGCATCTCGGATTTCGCCGAGGAGCTGCTGGATGCGCTGGACGGGCTGACGAACTGGCCCGAAAAGGTGCGCCTGATGCAGAAGAACTGGATCGGCAAGAGCCGTGGCCTGCAATTCGCCTTTGATCTGACGACCCCCGCCGCCGGGCATGACAGGATCGAGGTCTTTACCACGCGCCCCGATACGCTGATGGGGGCCAGCTTTGTCGGTATTTCGCCCGATCACCCGCTGGCGCGTGCGCTCGAGGCCGACAATCCCGACATTGCCGCATTCAACGCCGAATGCCGCCGCATGGGCACATCCGAGGCCGATCTGGAAACGGCCGAAAAGAAGGGTCTGGACACCGGGCTTAAGGTACGCCATCCCCTGAACCCCGACTGGGAACTGCCCGTCTGGATCGCCAATTTCATCCTGATGGATTATGGCACCGGCGCGATCTTTGCCTGCCCCGCCCATGACCAGCGCGACCTGGATTTCGCCAGGAAATACGGGTTGCCGGTGATCGACACATTCCTGGCGCTTGATGATCCGCAGCCTGTTACCGATACCGCCTTTGTGCCGCCAAAAGAGCAAAAGGTAAAATGGATCGACCATTTCACGGGGCTGGATATCGCAACCGGGGACGAGGCGATCGAGGCCACCATCAGGCTGGCCGAAAGCCAGGGCTGGGGCAAGGGCGTGACCCAATACCGCCTGCGCGACTGGGGGATCAGCCGTCAGCGCTATTGGGGCTGTCCGATTCCCGTGGTGCACTGCCCCGATTGCGGTGTCGTGCCCGAGAAAAAGGAAAACCTGCCCGTCGAGCTGCCCAGGGATGTCAGCTTTGACAAGCCGGGCAACCCGCTGGACCGTCACCCCACATGGCGCGACACCCCTTGCCCGAAATGCGGCAGGCCCGCGCGGCGGGAAACCGACACGATGGATACCTTTGTCGATTCCAGCTGGTATTACGCGCGCTTTACCGCACCGCATGCGAAAACCCCCACTGTCATGGAGGATGCCGAGTACTGGATGAACGTCGATCAGTATATCGGCGGCATCGAGCACGCGATCCTGCATCTGCTGTATTCCCGGTTCTTTGCGCGCGCCATGCACCTGACGGGTCATCTGCCGAAAAAGGCGATCGAGCCGTTTGACGCCCTGTTCACCCAGGGCATGGTCACGCATGAGACATATTCGACCACAGGCCCGAACGGCCTGCCCGTCTGGCACAGCCCCGACGAGGTCGAACTGAGGGAAAACGGCGCTGTTCTGCGTGCAACGGGCGAGCCGGTCGAGGTTGGCCCCGTCATCAAGATGTCGAAATCCAAGAAGAACGTCGTCGATCCGGCCGACATCATCGACCAGTACGGCGCCGACACCGCGCGCTGGTTCGTGATGTCCGACAGCCCGCCGGAACGTGACGTCGAATGGACGGCTGCCGGTGCCGAGGCTGCGTGGAAACATCTGCAACGCCTGTGGCGCATGACCTCGGAGATTGCTTCTGCCGATGCGTCGGATACCGTTGACCCGGCCCTGGAACGCGAGACCGCGCGCGCGATCGACGCTGTCACACGGGGGATCGAGGATTTCGCCTTCAACAAGGCGGTCGCCGCCCTCTACGCCTTTGCCAACGCAATCGCCAGGTCGGGTGCGGGGGCAGGCGCCAGACGCCGCGCCATGCTGACCCTTGCCCAGCTCATGCAGCCGATGACCCCCCACCTGGCCGAGGAAATCTGGCAGGCGCTGGGCGGCGAGGGGCTGGTTTCGCAGGCCCCCTGGCCCAAGGCGGACGCGTCGCTGCTGGTTGACGACACGGTGACACTGCCGATCCAGGTCAATGGCAAGCGGCGTTCGGAAATCCGCGTTCCAAAGGACATGTCCAAGGAAGAGGTTGAAAAACTGGTCCTTGCCGATGATGCTGTGATCAGGTTCCTCAAGGGCAGGGAGCCGAGAAAACTGATCGTCGTGCCCGGCCGGATCGTGAATGTCGTTGTATGAACGCCGCAACCTGTTGAAGATACTGGCTGCCCTGCCATTGGCGGGGTGCGGTTATACGCCGCTTCTGGAAAAAGGCAGCGCGGCGCGCGCCCTGCAGCGCGACCTGCGATTCAACCTGATCGAATCGCCCGATGGCTTTGCCCTGCTGGAAGCGCTGGAAACGCGCTTTGGCCGACCGCGCGAGAACGCGCGTTTCGACGTGTCCGTGGCCTTGACGATCACCGATCGCGCGCTGGTGCTGAACACGACCGGGCTCGAGCGTCATACCCTGAGCGGCAAGGCCGAGATCCGGGTTCTTTCGCGCAGAACGGGGGATGTGTTGTTCCATGACGTCCTGCGCCAGACCGCGGGCTATACGGCCAGCGCGCAAACCCTTGTCACCCGGGCATCGGAAAGGGCGGCGCGTCGGCGCCTGGTTGGCCTGCTGGCCGATGCGGTGGCATTGCGGCTGGAATCCACAGCCCGGTCGTGGGCAAGATGAAGCTGAATTCACGCGACGGCGCAGAATTCTTTCGCGCCCCGGATACGCGCCGCGCCGGGTTGTTGATCCATGGGGCCGATTCCATGCGCGTGGCGCTGCGCCGTCAGCAGGTGATCAAGGCGCTTGTCGGCGAAACGGGCGAGGAAGAGATGCGCCTGGTCCGCCTGAGCGGTGCCGAGCTGCGCAAGGACCCGGCCCTGCTGAGCGATGCATTGCGGGCGCGTGGATTTTTTCCGGGCCAGAGGGTCGTCTTTCTGGAAGAGGCAGGCGACAGCGTGACCCGGACCATTGCCGCGGCACTGGAGGACTGGTCGCGCGACGATGCCATGCTGGTGGTCACGGCCGGGCAACTGACGGCGCGATCCAGCCTGCGCAGGCTGTTCGAGGGCCATGCTAATGCGCTGGCGGTGGCGATTCATGCCGACCCGCCGTCACGCAGCGAAATCGAAGAGGCCTTGCGCGAGGCCGGCCTGACCCGGATCGGCGATGACGCAATGCACGATCTTCAGGCATTGGCGCAGGCCCTCGATCCGGGGGATTTCCGGCAGGTGCTGGAAAAGGCGGCGCTTTACATGCTGGATCGCGACACCCCGATGACCAGCGCGGATGTGGCGGCCTGCGCCCCCGCGACGATCGAGGCCGAGCTGGACGATGCCCTCAACCTGATTGCCGAGGGGGCCGTGGGTCAGATCGGCCCGGTCATGCAGCGTCTCGAAGGACAGGGAATGAACCCGACCACCATCTGCATCGGAGCAACCCGCCATTTTCGGCTGCTGCACGCCGCGGCCGGAAATCCGCGCGGTGTCGAGGCCGGGCTGGCATCGGCCCGCCCGCCGGTTTTCGGCCCGCGCCGCGACCGCATGGCGCGCCAGGCGCGGAAACTGGGTGTAGGCTGCCTTGAGCGCATCCTCGCAATCCTGACAGACACCGATCTCGACCTGCGCAGCGCCAGGCCCGTGCCGCAAAGGGCGCTGCTGGAACGCGCCTTCATTCGTATCGCCATGCTGGCAAGACAATAGCAGTGGACAGACAGGGAAACAGGGACATGTACAAATTGATCGGAGAAAAGAACAGCCGCGCCTTTCGGGTGCTCTGGGCGCTTGAGGAAATGGGACTGGATTACCAGCACGCTCCGGCAAAACCCCGCAGCGACGAGGTGCGCGATCTCAACCCGGCGGGCAAGATCCCGTGTTTTCTGGTCGATGACGAGGTTCTGGTCGATTCGGTTGCGATCATGCAGTTTCTTGCAGACCGGCACGGAAAGCTGACCTTCCCGGCCGGCAGCATCGAACGGGCGCGCCAGGATGCGTTTACCCAGTTCGCCTGCGATGAAATGGATGGCGTGTTGTGGACCGCCGCCCGCCACACATTCGTTCTGCCCGAGGAAATGCGTGTCCCCGCAGTCAAGGATTCGCTGCGCTGGGAGTTTCGCCGTTCGATGAAGACACTGGCCGCCCGCCTGGGCGAAAACGAATGGCTGATGGGCGATACCTTCACGGTTGCCGATATCGTCACCGCGCATTGCGGCAGCTGGACAAGGGCCGCCGGTTTCGAGATCGGCGAGCCCGTGGTCGAGGCATATTTCGCGCGTGCGCGTGCACGCCCGGCCCACCGCAGGGCGGCTGGCAGGTGACGATACCGCGCCCTAGCCGCCGCAGCGTTTTTCGGCCTCTTGCAATGCCGCGGTAAAGCCGAGCAGCGAAAAGGTGTCTTCCGTCTTTGTCCCGCGCGAGGACATGCCGGTCAACACGGCGGTGCGCCCCCGTTTCATGGATGTGGTGATCTTGGCGTCGTCACCCGGCGTCGCCGGCCAGGCCCATTCGCCGTCAACGAACATCTTGTAGCTGTTCTGGTCGATCTTCATGGTGACGAACGAGCCCTGCTTGAACGGATATCCGCCGGTAAAGGAGACCTCGCCCTTGACGCCCGCCTTGGGGCGAAAGGAAACGAAAAGCAGGGTGTCACTGCGATTGACCGCGACGATCTTGCCGTTGCGGGTGTTGACGCTCTTCTTGGGGGCCGAAACGATCCAGCATTCTGTCGGATTGCTTTCTACAAAGACGCTCCAGTCGGTCTTGGCATCGACGCGGTTTGTCGATTGTTGTGCAAGGGCACCGACCGGCATGGCCATCACAATCGCGAAGACCCCGGAAACAATTGCCGATTTTCCTGTCATTCCACCCACAGCCTCCAGCTGTTTTCTGCCTCGTTGCGCATCGGGACGGCACGTCTGCGCGAACCTGTCCGACAGGGGGACCATAAACCACCCTGCCAGCCCAGTCTAACGCAGAATCGTCACATTTCCAGCCTTGCGCGCGGAAAACCGCCCACCGGCCGAGCCCGGATGAACGCGACGAATATTGTCGCACAGGGGTGGCGTTTCCGATCGATTTGCCCGAAAACCGACGCAGATGGCAGACAAGGAGGTCGACATGGCAGATGCGCAACAACTGGTCGAGATCTGGCGCGGCCCGATCCTTGAATCGCAACATCGGGGTCACGCGGTGATCTGCAATGCCGATGGCGAGATCATATCTGCCTGGGGCGACCCTGAACTGGTGTTCCTGCCCCGGTCGGCCGCCAAGATGCTGCAGGCCCTGCCGCTGGTCGAAAGCGGGGCCGCTGCTGATGCCGGTCTGCGGCCCGAACAGCTTGCGCTGTCCTGTGCCTCGCATAACGGTGCTGCAATTCATACCGAACGCGTCAATGCCTGGCTTGAAACATTGGGGCTGGGGGATGACGATTTCCGCTGTGGCGCGCACGAGCCCAAGGACCGCGCCGCACGCGACACCCTGATTCGCGAGGGCAAACAGCCCTGTCAGGTGCATAACAACTGTTCGGGCAAACATGCCGGGTTTCTGACACTGGCCCGGCACCTTGGCGCGGGGCCGGAATATGTCGATCCCGACCATCCGGTGCAGCTGGCCGTGCGCGAAGCGTTTGAGGAAATGACCGGCATGACCAGCCCCGGCTTTGGCATCGACGGGTGTTCCGCCCCGAATTTCGCGACCACCCTGCAGGGCATGGCAACGGCAATGGCCCGCATGGCGGCAGGCGAAACCGGCAGCCACGCGCGCAACATGGCCGCGGCACGTCTGGTGGCCGCCATGGCGCGCCATCCCGAGCTGGTCGCCGGCGAGGGCCGTGCCTGTACCGAACTGATGCGCGCCATGGGCGGCGTCGCCTCGATCAAGACCGGCGCCGAGGGGGTGTTTGTCGCCATCCTGCCGGGCCCGCGCCTGGGCATCGCCGTCAAGATCGAAGATGGCGCCACCCGCGCAGCCGAGGCCGTGATTTCCGCCCTTCTGGCCCGGCTGGGGGCGCTGGACCCGGAACATCCGGCCGCACGCAAATACATGCACGGCCCGATCACCAACTGGCGCGGGATCAAGACCGGCTTTGTGCGCCCAACGGATACCCTTTGGCAGGACGGCAGGCCCATTTGACCCGCCGTTCAAAGGCGGCTACACCACAGCCCATGAAACGCATATTCGACATGGATGACCGCGCCCGCCTGCCCTGGCGTTTTCACGGCGAGGCGCTGGCGATTCTGGCCGCGCTTTGACGCGCCGCGCGACAGCCGCCTGACCGACAGTACCACCAACATACCCGCGGGAGAGAAAAATGACCGCCCCCAAGACCCTTTATGACAAGATATGGGACGCCCATGTCGTCCAGCAGGATGATGACGGCACCTGTCTGTTGTATATCGACCGCCACCTCGTGCACGAGGTCACCAGCCCCCAGGCCTTTGAAGGGCTGCGCATGGCCGGTCGCAAGGTCCGCGCGCCGGAAAAGACCATCGCCGTGCCCGATCACAATGTGCCCACCACGCTTGACCGTGAAAAGGGGATCGAGAACGAGGAAAGCCGCATTCAGGTTGATGCGCTCGACAAGAACGCGCGCGAATTCGGGGTCGTCTATTACCCGGTCGATGACATCCGCCAGGGCATCGTGCATATCGTCGGCCCCGAACAGGGCTGGACCCTGCCGGGCATGACCGTCGTCTGCGGCGACAGCCACACCGCCACCCACGGCGCATTCGGCGCGCTGGCCCACGGCATCGGCACCTCCGAGGTCGAGCATGTTCTGGCCACCCAGACCCTGATCCAGAAGAAATCGAAAAACATGCTGGTGGAAATCACCGGCGAGCTGCAGCCGGGCGTGACCGCCAAGGACATCACGCTGGCGATCATTGGCGAGATCGGCACCGCGGGCGGCACGGGCCATGTGATCGAATATGCGGGCGAAGCCATCCGCAGCCTGTCGATGGAGGGCCGCATGACCGTGTGCAACATGGCCATCGAGGGCGGCGCACGGGCCGGTCTGATCGCGCCGGATGAAACCACCTTTGATTATATCAAGGGCCGCCCCCACGCGCCGAAGGGCGCCGCCTGGGAGGCCGCGTATACCTACTGGCAGACGCTGAAAACCGACGAAGGCGCCCATTACGACAAGGTCGTGCGCCTGCGCGCCGAGGACATCGCCCCCGTCGTCACCTGGGGCACCAGCCCCGAGGATGTGCTACCGATCACGGCCACAGTCCCCGCACCCGAAGATTTCGAGGGCGGCAAGGTCGAGGCTGTGCGCCGGTCGCTGGAATATATGGGGCTGGAACCGGGCACACCGCTGACCGATATCAAGGTCGATACGGTGTTCATCGGTTCCTGCACCAATGGCCGGATCGAGGATCTGCGCGCCGCTGCCCAGATCCTGAAAGGCCGCAAGGTGGCAGACGGCGTGCGCGTGCTGATCGTGCCCGGCTCGGGCCTCGTGCGCGAACAGGCCGAGGCCGAGGGGCTGGCCGAGATATTCAAGGCCGCCGGTGCCGAATGGCGTCTTGCGGGGTGCTCCATGTGCCTTGCCATGAACCCCGACCAGCTGGCCCCCGGCGAACGCTGTGCCTCGACCAGCAACCGCAATTTCGAGGGCCGCCAGGGCCGCGGAGGCCGCACCCATCTTGTCAGCCCGGCAATGGCCGCGGCTGCGGCGGTGACCGGCCGCCTGACCGATGTGAGGGAGATGATCTGATGGAAAAATTCACCAAACTGTCGGGCGTTGCCGCGCCCATGCCGCTGATCAATATCGACACCGACATGATCATCCCCAAGCAGTTTCTGAAAACGATCAAGCGCACCGGCCTGGGCGTGCATCTGTTTGACGAGATGCGCTATGACGCCGACGGCAACGAAATCCCCGATTTCGTGCTGAACAAACCGGCCTGGCGCAACGCGCAGATTCTGATCGCGGGTGAAAATTTCGGCTGCGGTTCCTCGCGCGAACACGCGCCCTGGGCGCTGCTGGATTTCGGCATCCGCTGCGTGATCGCGCCCAGCTTTGCCGATATCTTTTATTCCAACTGCTTCAAGAACGGCATCCTGCCGATCAAACTGCCGCAGGAACAGGTCGATGTGCTGATGGAAGACGCCGAGCGTGGCGAGAATGCGCGCATCACCGTCGATCTGGAAAACCAGACGGTCAGCGCCTCGGACGGCACCGAGTTTCATTTCGATATCGACCCGTTCAAGAAACACTGCCTGTTGAACGGGCTCGACGACATCGCGCTGACTCTGGAAAAGGCGTCGGTAATCGACAGCTTTGAAGCCCGTTACAAGGCGCAGATGCCCTGGGTCTGAGACCGCAGCACCGACAGGCGCGTAACGGCAGGCCCCCGTTTCAGGCGGGGGCCTTTTCCGTGTCGGGATGATGCATTCGGGCGACAGTCGAGCCACCGGAGAGACGAAAATTTCGCATGACTTGCAAGACCCTTGACGAATTCTGGCAAAAAAAGGCAAGATTAAGGCAGAAATGAGGCAGCCCGCATGAGCAGCGGGAAAATCTGAACGGAACAGGGTTCGACAATGTATCGAGCCCGGCCAGGACAGAGGGTTTGAGCAGTGGTTTCACGGCTATTCGGTGCATTTGTTCGCGCGCTACTTGTGGCGCTGCTGATCGCGATGCCATCCTTGATATTGCCCGGAACCGAAAGGGGCGCGCGCGACATCTCGCTGGTCTTTGCGCTGGTTGGTGCGGTTCTGGTGATGATCGAATATGGTTCGAGCCATCCTGGCCTTGTCGAATTCCGCTTTGCGCCGCCGTTCAACCGTATTCGTTTCATATCGCTGTTTCTGACTGTCCTGATGCTGGCGATCATGTTTCGCGGGCAGGAGGGGGGCACATGGCTGACGCGGGTGGTCTTTGATATCGGCATGCTGATCGGGCGTGCCATGGATTTTCCTTTCAGCCCCGCGCGGATCCTGACCAATCTGTTGTCCAATGACGGCGCCGCCGCAGGCACGACGGTCATTCGGGCCGCTGCCGGCATTGCCTATCTTGTGTCGTTGCTGTCACTTGCGGCATTCGTGATCTCGATAAGGCTGGTGTCGTGGCCCCTGGGGCGTGGTTCGTTCAATATCTGGGTGAACCTGCCCACATTCGATCCAGCCTCGGGATTCGATGTCGAAAAGCGGCTGACGCGGGATGCGCGCGTCAATATCGTTTTCGGATTTACCCTGCCCTTCCTTGTTCCTCTGGTGGCGCAGCTGTCGTCGGGTTACTACGATTTCTCGACTTTCGGAGGCAGCCAGACATTGATCTGGACGGTGGTGGTATGGGCCTTTCTTCCCGCCAGCCTGTTCATGCGGGGAATTGCCATGGCACGCATTGCGCGGTTGATCCGGCGTAAGCGGGACCAGCTGCATGCCCCTGGCACCGCCGATTTCGCGCCGGCCTGATCGTTCTGCCGACATTTCCCCGGCGGCAATTCCTGGGCGTTCACCTTGCCCGGCCGCGGGCTGCTTGACCCCAGGGGTTACAGGCGATACGCCTCGGCGGCGACAAGCAAGGAAAGGACCGTGACATGAGCAACCCTTCTCTTCTGATCCTGCCGGGTGACGGCATCGGCCCCGAGGTCATGGCCGAGGTACGCAAGATCATCGAGTGGTTCGGCGACCGGCGCGATCTGAAGTTCGATGTGACCGAAGATCTGGTCGGGGGTTGCTCGTACGACGTGCACGGTGTGCCCCTGACTGACGAGGTCATGAACAAGGCGCAATCGGTCGATGCGGTGTTGCTGGGTGCCGTTGGCGGTCCCAAATACGATGGGCTGGATTTCAGCGTGAAACCCGAACGCGGATTGCTGCGCCTGCGTAAGGAAATGGACCTGTTTGCCAATCTGCGCCCTGCGCAATGCTTTGACGCGCTGGCCGATTTTTCCTCGCTCAAGCGCGAAGTCGTGGCCGGGCTGGACATCATGATCGTGCGCGAACTGACCAGCGGCATCTATTTCGGCGAGCCCCGAGGCATCATCACCGAGGGCAATGAACGTGTCGGCATCAATACCCAGCGCTATACGGAATCGGAGATAGACCGGGTGGCGCGGTCGGCGTTCGAGCTGGCACGCAAGCGGGACGGACGCGTATGCTCGATGGAAAAGGCAAATGTCATGGAAAGCGGCATCCTGTGGCGCGAAGTGGTGCAAAGGGTGCATGATGCCGACTATCCCGATATCGAGCTGAGCCACATGTATGCCGACAATGGCGGCATGCAGCTGGTGCGTAACCCCAAGCAGTTTGACGTCATCGTGACCGACAACCTTTTTGGCGACCTTCTTTCCGACGTCGCGGCAATGCTGACCGGCAGCCTTGGCATGCTGCCCTCGGCCAGCCTTGGCGCCCCCATGGAGAACGGCCGCCCCAAGGCCCTGTACGAGCCGGTGCACGGCTCTGCCCCGGATATCGCGGGTCAGGGCAAGGCCAACCCGATTGCCTGCATCCTGAGCTTTGCCATGGCGCTGCGCTATTCCTTTGATCGGGGGGATGAGGCCACGCGTCTTGAAAAGGCAGTGGAACAGGTTCTTGCCGATGGCGTGCGCACGGCGGACCTGATGCAGACCGAAGGTGGCCGGGCGGCAAGTACCGCGGAAATGGGCGATGCGATCATCGCGGCACTTGAGGGCAGCCTCTGAACGAGGCCATTTGGGGGGCCGGGGTGGGGGCGTTGCCCCCGTCGCGTTCCGCGACTCCCCCAGAGTATTTGGGCAAAGAAGAAGGCCTGTCAGATAGGCATGCCGCGCATCAGGCGCGGCAGATCACCTGTCAGGCCCGCGGCGCTGCGCATGAAACCCCGACGAAGGGGCGGCAGTGCGTTGACCAGGCCGAGGCCCAGGTCCCGGCCGAGCCTGAGGAGCGAATTGTCGTTCGAGAACAGTCTGTTGATGCCATCGGTTGCCACAGCCATGGAGGCAACGTCAAACCGGCGCCATTGTTGATATCGCCCGAGGACCAGGGGCGAGGCGATGTCTTCACCCCTGCGCGCGGCGGTGATCAGAACCTCGGCCAGGGCGGCGACGTCGCGCAGGCCCATGTTCAGCCCCTGCCCGGCAAGGGGATGCATGCCGTGGGCAGCGTCTCCGACCAGTGCCAGGCGCCGGCCGACAAAGCTGTTGGCCAGCGTCAATCGCAGCGGATAGGAAAAGCGTTTGCCCTGAAGCGAGATCCTGCCCAGGAAATCGCCGAAACGGGGGTGCAGCTGGGCCATGTATTCGTCGTCGGACAGTGAGTTTATCCATTTGGCGCGCTCGTCGGTTTCGGCCCAGACGATCGAGGATCGGTTGTCCGGCAGCGGCAGGATTCCCAGGGGCCCGGACGGCATGAAGAACTGGTGCGCGATCCCGTTGTGGGGCCGTTCATGCGCGATCGCACAGACAAGGCCCGTCTGGCGATATCCCCAGCCAGTGCGGCTGATGCCGGCGCGGCGTGCGGTTTCGCTGTCGCGCCCGTCGCACCCGGCCAGCAGGCGGGCCGACAGTTGTGTCCCGTCGTCCAATGTGACCTGGGCATGGTCGGCGTCGGTCGTCTGCGCGACCGCCCTGCGTCCGTGGATCGCGGTGATCCGCGCGTCCTGTTCGATCAGCTGCAACAGCGCGCGCCGCAGAAAGCGATCTTCCAGCATGTAGCCCATCGGACCCTGTTCGAGTTCGGCGTGATCGAAATGCAGCGTCCAGGGTGCCGCGCCTTCGCCGGGGCGACCGTCGGATACGATGATGTCCTGTATCGGCTGGCTGTGCGCAGCGACCTGCGGCCAGATTCCCAGCGCGTCCAGCATGTGTCTGGATGCCAGGGCCAGGGCATAGGCGCGGCCGTCGAAATCGTCTTGGCGCAACATTTCGAGTGGCAGTGCGTCGACGATCGTGACCGAGAGGCCGCCTTGCGCCAGCGCCAGCGCCAGCGCCGGGCCGTTCAGCCCGCCACCGATGATCAGGACGTCGCTATGGGGATTCTTGCCGGTCATGCCCCTCTTTATGGCCGAACGAGCGGGATTGTCCATTGCTCAAACCATGTTTACCGTTCACGCAAAGCAAGATGGGAGAGTGACATGTCGCAGGAATGGCTGTTTCAGAGTGCCGCCGAGCTGGGTCGAGGGATCGAGAGGGGGGAAATCGATCCCCTCGCCCTGGCGCGAACCTACCTGGATGCGATCGAGGGGCATCCCCTGCGCGACCGGATCTATTCGGCGGTAACGGCCGAGCGCGCCATGGCCGAGGCCCGCGCGGCATCGGAAAGGGCGCGAAAGGGGTTGCGGCTGGGGCCGCTGGACGGGGTGCCGATTTCCTGGAAGGATCTTTTCGACAGCGCCGGCACGGCGACCGAGGCCGGATCGGCCCATCTCAAGGGGCGGGTGCCCGACCGCGACGCCGAGGTTCTGGAAAACGCGACCATGGCCGGGCTTGTCTGTCTGGGCAAGACCCACATGAGCGAGCTGGCCTTTTCGGGGCTTGGCTACAACCCGGTGACCGAAACGCCGCCCTGCGTGAACGATGCGTCGGCCGTGCCCGGAGGGTCGTCGTCAGGCGCGGCAACAAGCGTGGCGTTCGGGCTGGCTGCGGCCGGGATGGGTTCCGATACCGGGGGCTCGGTGCGGATCCCGTCGGCCTGGAATGATCTGGTCGGGCTGAAAACGACCCACGGCCTGCTTTCGCTGCGCGGTGTGGTTCCGTTATGTGAAACCTTTGATACCGTTGGCCCGCTGTGCAGGACGGTCGAGGATGCGGCGCTGTTTCTTGCCGTGCTGGGCGGCGGCAAGGCCCCCGACCTGCAAGGTGCCAGCCTGGAAGGGCGACGGTTTCTTGTCCTTGAATCGGTCGGCATGGAGGATGTGCGCGATATCCCGCGCAAGGGGTTCGAGCGTGCCGTCGCCGCGATCCGCGAGGCAGGTGGGCAGGTCGATCATGGCGATATCCCCGAGGTCGCCGAGGCGATGCCCCTGGCCGCCTGCCTGTTTACCGTCGATGCCTATGCCCAGTGGCGCGACGTGATCGAAGCCGCACCCGATCTGATGTATCACGAGATCCTGGACCGTTTTCGCGCCGGGGCGAAATTCAGCGGCGTCCAATATGTGCAGGACTGGATGAAGCTGCGCGCATTGCGCAAGGCGTATCTCGAACGCACGGCCGGATATGATGCGGTCATCGTTCCGACCTCGCCCGTCATGCCGCCGGAACTCGAACGGCTAAAGACCGATCATGTCTATTATGTCACCGAAAACCTGCTGGCGCTGCGCAATACGCGTATCGGCAACCTCATGGGGCTGTGTGCGCTGACCGTGCCCACGGGAGTGCCCTCGACCGGGATCATGCTGCTTGGCGCGCCGATGTCCGAGGCCCGGATCCTGCGTCTGGGAGCAGCCCTGCAGGAGGCTCTGAACGCCCAGGGGTGACGACAGGGCCCGGCCGCCAGGGCCGGGCCATTGCAAAGGTGACGCTGGACCGAAAGGGAAACACGCGGTATTGTTCTCGCAAAGGGGCGTCGAGACCCCGAAGATCGAGGCAATGATGCGGTTTCCCGAGCGGTTTTCGAACCTGCCAGAATATGCGTTCCCGCGTCTGCGGGCGCTGCTTGCCGGCCACGCGCCCGGCGGCGAGGAAATCGCCATGTCGATTGGCGAGCCGCGCCACCCCATGCCGGCCTTTGTGGCCGAGGTGCTGGCGGCCAATCTGGAGGGGTTCGCGAAATATCCGCCCAATGACGGCTCGGCTGAATTGCGGCAGTCCATCGCCAGGTGGATTGCGCACCGCTACGGCGTCGCGAAGGACCCGGAAACCGAGATCCTGGCCCTGAACGGCACCCGGGAAGGGCTGTTCAACCTGTGTATTGCCCTGTGTCCCGAACGCAAGAACGGCCGTCGGCCCAAGGTGCTGATCCCCAACCCCTTTTACCAGGTTTATGCGGTTGCGGCCGCCGCCGTGGGGGCCGAACCGGTTTTCATCCCCTGCCAGCAGGAAAACGGATTCCTGCCTGATTTCGACAGGCTCCCTGCCAGTGTTCTTGACGATACCGCGGCCGTCTACCTGTGTTCGCCATCCAATCCGCAGGGGGCGATAGCCTCGCATGAATACTGGGCCGATCTTCTGGCTCTGGCGGAAAGACATGATTTCCTGGTTTTCGCCGATGAATGTTATGCCGAGATCTATCGTGACGTTCCGCCGCCAGGTGTGCTCGAGGCAGCCGCGCGGACAGGGATCGATCCCGATCGGGTCATCTCGCTGCATTCGCTTTCGAAACGTTCAAACCTGCCGGGGCTGCGCTCGGGCTTTGCGGCGGGCGGGCCGCGCAGC
This sequence comes from Alphaproteobacteria bacterium, assembly GCA_030148665.1. Classification (GTDB taxonomy): domain Bacteria; phylum Pseudomonadota; class Alphaproteobacteria; order Rhodobacterales; family Rhodobacteraceae; genus UBA5972. The sequence continues at coordinate 40,298 of JASBSZ010000026.1, read as the reverse complement.
ATTGCCGAGATGAAGCGCCTGCGCGCCTATGCCGGCGCGCCGTTGCCATTGCCGTTGCAGCATGTGGCGGCCCGCGCCTGGGGGGACGAGGAACATGTACGCGAAAACCGCGCCCTCTACCGGCGAAAATACGATCTTGCCGACGAGGTGTTTTCCGGCATGGAAGGCTATGTTTCGCCCGAGGCGGGGTTCTTTCTCTGGCTGAGGGTTGGCGATGGCGAGGAGGTGACCGTGAAACTGTGGCGCGAAACCGGCGTCAGGGTTCTGCCCGGCGCCTATCTGGGGCGCGAGGTCAACGGCATCAATCCGGGCAGTGAATATATCAGGGTCGCGATGGTGGCCCCGGAAAATGAAATGCAGCGCGGGCTGGAAATGATCCGCGACTGCATTCAAGGGTGAGGCAAGGCAGAGATGGCATATCAGGTCAGACACAGGGATCCGTTGCTGGAACGCGACATGCAGATGGCTTTGCAACAACGGGGAAAGGAATTGCTGGGCCTGTTGATGATTGCGCTGGGCCTGATGGTGGCGGCAATGCTGTGGTCCTATACCCCTGACGACCCCAGCTGGCTGAGCGCGACCGATGCCCCGGCCCGAAACCTGCTGGGCCGGTTCGGGGCGACCATTGCCAGCCCCCTGTTTGTCACCATCGGCATTGCGGCATGGGCGATCGTGGCGATTCTTGCCGGCTGGGGGCTGCGTTTCTTTTTTCACCGCGGCGAAGAGATGTTCATCGGCCGGATGATCTTTTCCCCCATCGCGGTGGCCTTGGCGGCGGTGTTTGCCTCGACCTATGCTCCGGGGACCGGTTGGCAACACAGTTTCGGGCTGGGCGGCCTGGCCGGAGATACGGCGCTGGCCGCGCTGCTGGCAATGTCGCCACTGGATCTGCTGCTGTCGGTCAAGATCATCAGCGCGGCCCTGGCGGCGGCCTTTGTCGGCGGCAGCCTGTTCGTGCTGGGCTTTTCGCGTGCCGAGATTGCCTCATTCGGGCGATTCATGCTGTTCGGTATCATCGTTTCATACGCCTCGCTGGCCGGGATGCTGGGTCGCATGCTGCGTGCATTGCTGCACATGGCGGTTTCGCACAGCCCGGCCTTCAGGGCCCGGCGCGTGAAATCGCCGACATATCCCAGCGTCGATGACGGGGGTGCGGCAGATGCTGCGCCGGGCCACGCCGGGGCATCGGTCATGGCCGGCGGCAAGGGGCGGCGCCCTGCGGCAAGGGAAGGCGATACCCCTCGTTCGGCGGGCAAACCCCGTATCAGCGTCTTTGCGCGGCGCACCGCCCCGAAAAGGATCGAGGTCGAGCCCGAGCTAGTCACCCACGAGCCCCCCGAAACCGGAATCACCGCGCCCGCAGACGACCGGGTGCGGAGCCGCATCATCGACGCGATCCGCAAACGCACCGCCGCGCACGAGGCCCAGGCCACCACCCCCCGGCCCGAGCCTCTGATCGCGACACCGGGCAGACGGCCGGCCGGGGCGGACGCGTCCGATTCCCCGATCGATACGGCCAAGGGGGGCGGATCGGCCACAACGACCTTTGTCCCCCCCACGCCGGAACCCAAGGCAGTCGTGCGTCACGCCCCCAAACGCCCGGTGCGCAACAGCCGCAAGGCAGCCGAAGAGGCCCAGCCGAGCCTGGCCTTCGACGAGCGCAGGCCCGAATACGAATTCCCGCCGCTGGGCCTGCTGTCCAATCCTGCGGGGGTCGAACGTCATACACTGTCCGATGCGGCACTCGCGGAAAATGCGCGGATGCTGGAAAACGTGCTGGAAGATTATGGCGTCAGGGGCGAGATCGTTTCTGTCAGCCCCGGGCCGGTCGTCACCATGTACGAACTCGAACCCGCTCCGGGGCTCAAGGCAAGTCGGGTGATCGGGCTTGCCGATGATATTGCCCGTTCGATGTCGGCCCTTTCGGCGCGGGTTTCCACGGTGCCGGGGCGCTCGGTCATCGGGATCGAGCTGCCAAACGCAAACCGGGAAAAGGTGCTGCTGCGCGAAATCCTGTCGGCCCGCGATTTTGGCGACACGACGCAGAAACTGCCCCTTGCGCTGGGCAAGAACATCTCGGGCCAGCCGGTGGTCGCAAGCCTGGCAAAGATGCCGCATCTGCTGATTGCCGGCACCACCGGATCAGGCAAATCCGTGGCGATCAACACGATGATCCTGAGCCTGCTTTACAAGCTGCGCCCGGATGAATGCCGCATGATCATGATCGACCCCAAAATGCTGGAACTCAGCGTTTATGACGGTATTCCGCATCTGCTGTCTCCGGTCGTGACCGACCCGAAAAATGCCGTTGTCGCCCTGAAATGGGTCGTGGCCGAGATGGAAGAGCGCTATCGCAAGATGTCGCGCATGGGGGTGCGCAATATCGACGGCTATAACGGCCGGGTGCGCGATGCGCTTGCCAAGGGCGAGAACTTCAGCCGAACGGTACAGACCGGGTTTGATGATGAAACGGGCGAGCCCATCTTTGAAACCGAGGAATTCACCCCCGAAACCATGCCCTATATCGTGGTCGTCGTTGACGAGATGGCCGATCTGATGATGGTTGCCGGCAAGGAGATCGAGGCCTGCATCCAGCGTCTGGCCCAGATGGCGCGGGCCAGCGGCATCCATCTGATCATGGCCACCCAGCGGCCCAGTGTCGATGTCATCACCGGCACGATCAAGGCCAATTTCCCGACCCGGATCAGTTTTCAGGTGACGTCGAAAATCGACAGCCGCACCATCCTGGGCGAGCAGGGGGCCGAGCAGTTGCTGGGCATGGGCGACATGCTGTTCATGGCCGGCGGCGGACGCATCACGCGGATCCATGCGCCCTTTGTCTCCGACGAAGAGGTCGAGGAGGTCGTCAACCACCTCAAGAGCATGGGAGCGCCCGAATATGTCTCGGGCGTCGTCGAAGGCCCTGACGGTGAAACGGGAAGCGAGATCGACCAGGTTCTGGGTCTGGGGGGCAACACCAATTCCCAGGACGCGCTGTATGACAAGGCCGTGGCGATCGTTCTGAAAGACAGGAAATGCTCGACCTCGTATATCCAGCGCAAGCTGGCAATCGGCTATAACAAGGCCGCGCGGCTGGTCGAGCAGATGGAGGAATCGGGTCTGGTCAGCCCCGCAAACCATGTCGGCAAGCGTGAAATACTGGTTCCCGAAGGGGGCTGACACCCGCGTGTCCGACGGCCCTTTGGCAGCGCTGGGGCCGGGTCGCACATATGTGAACCCATGCGTGCAACGCGGCGCAGGGGGCCCTCTGGCGCCGACAGGTTCCACCCACTATAAGGCCCCCATGAAACCTGTCCGAAACGCCCTGCTGATGCTCGTGGCCGTCACCTGCCTGGCCCTGCCTGCCGTGGCGCAGCAGCAGACGCCGCCCCGTCCGATTCCGGTTTCGGCGATTTCGGACTGGCTGAACAACCTCAAGACCGCCAGGGCAAAGATCACCCAGATCAACCCGGATGGCAGCATCTCGACAGGAATGCTGTATCTCCGCCGCCCGGGCAGGATGCGGTTCGAATATGATCCCCCCAATGCCGGGCTGGTGATTGCCGGCGGCGGCAGTGTCGCGATTTTCGATTTCAAGTCGAACGAACCGCCGCAGCAGTTCCCGCTGAAACGCACACCCCTTTCGGTGATTCTTGCGCGCAAGGTCGATCTGGCGCGCTCGGGGATGATCACCGATTACAGATCGGACGGTACGACCACGACAATTCGCGCCCAGGATCCCAAGCGGCCCGAAATCGGCTATATCGATCTGGTCTTTACCGGCAATCCGATCGAGCTGCGCCAGTGGATCATCACCGACGAGGGCGGCAGTCGCACGACGGTGATACTGGGTCAGCTGCAAACCGGCGTCGATCTTTCCGACAGCCTGTTCAGCGTGCCGCTCGAAATGATGAAACTGAACGACAACAGGCGATAGGCGAGGTTGCCGGTTCAGGCGGCCCCCTTGCCGGCCTTGCACTGACTCAGCTGCTTTTCATACATGTGGGCGCGGCGTTCCACCTGACGCGATATGCGCAGCAGCCATCCTTTGTGCCGATGCGTGCCGCGGCGATAGCCGGAATGGCCATCATGGTAGGCAAGGTACTGCTTGCGGGCGTTGGTCTTGGGGATACCCAGCTTTTGCTTTGACTGGTCCATGTACCACCCCATGAAATCGACCGCGTCGGCAAAGTTGTCGCGCCGGGCGCCAGGGTTTCCCGTGTCGCGCTGGTACCATTTCCAGGTACTGTCGATGACCTGTGCATAACCGTAGGCGGACGAATACCGCCCCATCGGTATGACCCCCAGCTTGAAGCTCAGCGGAGTGCGCGCATCGCCCCGGAACCGGCTTTCCTGATGGATGATTGCCAGCTGGACCGGGATAGGCACCTGCCATTTGCGTTCCACCCTGGCCATGGCGTCGAACCATTCGGGCCGTTCGGCGCGTATCTTGCAGGCGTCGTCCAGATCTGTCGGCGGCGGCGGTGCGGCACCGCTGCAACCCGCCAGAAACAGCACGAGGATCATCCTGCCCATTACCATGCCTGTCGCATTCCCTCTGCCCCGTTGGCACGTATCTTACGGCAGGATCGGGCCGGGGCGAAGGGTTTTCGGGCCCGGCATCACAGCAGGAAGGCCAGGGTCACGGGAATCGATACCAGGGAAAACAGCGTGGAAATCACCACCAGTCCGGCGACCTCCTCGGAATTCACCTCGTATTTTTCTGCCAGCAGGTATGACGAAACGGCAACAGGTGTGGAAAGCTGCAGGACCAGAACGGCAAAGGGAACTGCCGGCAACTGAAACCACAACCCTGCGCCAGTCGCCACCGCGACGGCAAGCAGGACCTTCAGCACGGACAGCACCAGGGCACGGCCAAATCCCGCGGGCCTGAGGCGTGCGACCGCAACGCCCAGGGTGATCAGCATCAGCGGAATCGCCATCTGGCCGATCAGATCCAGCGTGTTCGTGATCCAGCCCGGAGTTTGCCAGCCATTCCACAAAAACAGGGCACCCAGCAGCGCGGCAGTGACCAGAGGCTCCTTCAGAACCTTCAGCACCGATCCTCCCCCGGAGACCAGCCAGACACCGAAGGTGAAGGAATAGATCGCCATTATTGCAAAGATGACAACGGCATAGCCCAACCCCAACTCGCCATAGGCAAACATCGCCAATGGCAGGCCCAGATTTCCGGTATTGCCGAAAAGCAGAGGCGCCATGTAGGTGCGCACGTCCAGACGGAACAGCCTGACCACCAGAAAGACCGCAACCGTCATGCCGCCATAGGCCACCAGTCCGGCCAGCACGACCCCGGTCAGGGCATCGGGATCGATCCGTGTCTTCATCAGCGAGGTAAACACCAGTGCCGGGATACCCAGGTTCATCGTCAGGCGCGTGACAAAGCGTACGCGGTATTCCTCGCCCAGCTTGACCCATGCGAATCCGATACCGGCAAGGATGAATACGGGCGCTACAATCTGCAGTACCGTGAGAACAATGGACATCAATTGTTTCCCGAAAAATTGCGTGCTAGTGCGGGCCCGCTGGTGGACAGGATTTTCACGAAGGTTTAGTAACAATTACGGGGGTTGCAATCTGTCATGTTGAGAAAAAGCGCAAAATTCAGTATCGGCCAGGTGGTTCGCCACCGGAAATATTCATTCCGCGGCGTGATTTTCGATATCGATCCGGTATTCGAGAATTCCGAGGAGTGGTGGATGGCCATTCCCGAGGAAAATCGACCCAGCCGCGAGCAGCCTTTTTATCATCTGCTGGCGGAAAACGAGAATTCCTACTATGTGGCCTATGTTTCCGAGCAGAATCTACTGCCCGACGAAAGCGGCGAGCCCGTTGGCCACCCTGACGTACCGGCGATGTTCGGGGCGCTCGACAACGGGCGCTATCGCGTCGATGCCCTGATGCACTGAGCAACAGGCCTCGACGGAACAGGGGTGACTGGGGATGGTCGGGCAGGGCCGGATCATCAATACCCCAGGGCGCATCCGTCCTTGCGCGGATCTGATGCCCCCTCGAGCACCCCTCGCGCATGATCAATCCTGACGATCTGCCCACCGCCCAACGGCACCTCGGGTACCGTGATCCGGTGGCCCATGTCGGCCAGCTCCTGCATCGCGGCCCGGCTGTAGCCGCGCTCGACCTTCAGGACACCCTCGTCTGCGAAACTGCGTGGCGCATCCAGTGCCGCCTGCGGTGACATGCCGAAATCGACCATGTTCGTCACGACACGGCTGTGGCCGCATGGTTGATAAGCCCCGCCCATCACGCCGAACGACATGGTCAGCCTGCCGTTCTGACGCAGCATCGCGGGAATGATCGTGTGCATGGGGCGCTTGCCGGGGCCGGCCTCGTTCGGGTGACCCGGTGTCAGCGAGAAACCTGCACCGCGGTTCTGGAACACGATACCGAATTTCCGCGATGCAAGGCCGGTTCCGAATCCGTGATAAACCGAATAGATCAGCGACACGGCCATCAGATCCTTGTCGATCACGGTCAGGTAAACGGTGTCCTTGTGTACGGCCGACGTCAGGGACGCGGCAGCCCCCATTGCGCGCGCCGGATCGATCAGCGCGGCCAGCCTGTCGGCCGTTTCGGATGACAGCATGTGATCCAGCCGAGTCACATGCTCGGGGTCGGCCAGAAAACGGTTGCGCGCGTCATAGGCCAGCTTGGCGGCTTCGGCCTCGATATGCGCGCGCCTGGCGCCCAGCGGGTCGAGCGCGCCCAGATCGAAACGGGCAAGGATGTTGTTCATCAATATGGCCGTGGCGCCCTGCCCGTTTGGCGGGTGTTCGACCAGCTCGACGTCCTTGTAGGCGCCGGCCAGGGGTTCGACATACGCGCAATGTTGCTTGGCAAGATCGTCAAGCGTGTGAACACCACCGAGCGAGCGGAGCGAATCGACCATGTCCTGGGCGACCTCGCCTTCGTAGAATGCCTCGCGCCCGTCCATGGCGACCCGCCGCAGGACCTCGGCAATGGTGGGTGCGCGGTAGATCTGGCCGATTTCGGGGGGCTTGCCCGCGAAAAGGTGAAACTTGCGCGCGTCGCCCTGCAGATGGGGTTCGGCATTCTTCCAGTCGAATGCGGTGCGTGGGGCGACCGGCACCCCTGCCTCGGCGTAATGGATGGCCGGTGCCAGGCTGGCGGCCAGACCCATGCGGCCCCAGTCGGCCGACAGGCGGCAAAAGGCGTCGATCGCACCGGGGGTGGTGACCGATTCGACCCCGTATAACGGCATTTCCCTATGGCCGGCCTCGCGCAGCGCGTCGGCCGACAACGCGCCGGGTGCGCGACCTGAACCGTTCAGCGCGATGATTCGCTCATCCCCTGCAGGTTTCAGCAGGACGAAACAATCGCCGCCGATTCCGCACATGGGAGGTTCGGCAATCGTCAACACGGCTGCAGCGGCGATGGCGGCGTCAACCGCATTGCCGCCGGCCTCCATGATCTGTACGGCAACTTTTGCCGCCAGGGGGTGCGAGGTTGCACAAATGCCGTTCGTGGCGAACACGGCCGACCGGCCCGGCAGTTGGAAATCACGCATGGCCCCTCCTGACATTCTGTTGATGCGAATCTGTTGACGGGCCAAGTCTACAGGACAGGCGGGCCGGCCTGCAAAAGCGTTTCGACGTCTTGAAGCGATGGGGCAGGGAAAGATCCTCGGCGTCGTGCATCTGGGTGGGGGCTGTTCAACACGACGCCGAGGGAAGCTTATCAGCTACGGGCCAAGTACTGAGACTCGAACCGGGCGGTGGTTTGGAAACAAAAGGGCGATTTGGCGACATTTGATTACATGATCGTGAACCCGTGCGCCGCAGGGTCGCAATCGCGGTCGCCATGAAAGGAACACGACCCGCAAGAACAAACCGCCCCGCCTGATCGGTGGGACGGTTTGGTTGTGGTAGTTCCCGGTACCGCGGCTCTGGGTGGGGGCTGAAACAACCGCGGTACCGGGGTGAGCCTTCGCTCGCTACAGGTTTCTTATCGCCGGGGATTCGGGCCAGAAGCCGGGTAAAAACGGGCTAAAAGGCGGCAATCGCACAAGATTTTCGAAACTCTGGGTTTCCGTTTCGGAAACGATGTCGCCGGCGCGAAAAAAAGCCCCCGACGGTGATGGCGGGGGCAGTCGCTCGGTTGATTGTAGCCTCCGGTACCGCGGGTCTGGGTGGGGGCTGATTGCCGCGGCACCGGAGTGAGCTGTTACTCGCTACAGGTCGATATATCGCTGCCGATCCCGGCAGAATCTGGGAGGCAATGGGAACAATTCCAGGCAACAAGGGGGTGATTCCGTGATTGATGAAAATAGCGGGGCAATGTTCTTGATATGGCAGGAATTTGCCGACAAACTGAAACAATGAAGGTCGTGAAATCCGCGCAAACCCTTGGGCCTGGCCGCGTTCAGGTGGATCGGGTCAGTTTTCACCGGCGCGAACTGGCCGTGATTCTGTCCGTTTACGGCAGGATGGTCGCTGCGGGCGAGTGGCGTGACTACGGGATATCCCACCTGCACGATGTCGCGGTCTTTTCGGTGTTTCGCCGCACCGCCGAACACCCCGTGTATCGAATCGAGAAACGCCCTCGGCTGGCCGCGCGTCAGGGGCAATACGCGGTTCTGGGCATGGATGGTCGGATCCTGCGCCGCGGCCATGATCTGGTGACGGTCATGCGGGTGCTCGAACGCAAGCTGATCCGCGCATTATAGACGCCGGCGCGCGGTAACGGGGCCGGTGGCACGGCTTTCGACTTCGACCAGGGGCTCGGATGTTACCCGCATGTGATGGGCGTTGGCATGCAGCAGTCGGGTGCCGTCCTGCATGACGCCGACATGGCCTTTCCAGAAAATCAGATCGCCGCGTTTGGGTGCCTCGTTCGTGGCAAGGGGTACGCCCAGTTCGGCCTGCTGCATGTCGGTATCGCGCGGGCAGGCGCGCCCGGTGGCGCCGAGTGCCAGCATGACCATGCCGGAACAATCCATGCCCCAGACGGAATTGCCCCCCCACAGATAGGGTATGCCAAGAAAGGATTCGGCCACCGCCACGAAATCATCGGCCGTCTGTTCCAGTGGCGAGACATGCTGGGCAGGCACGAAACTGCCGTCGGGCAGGGCGGCAAACCCCCCTTGCCAGCCGGTGATGTGCAGCCATGCACCCATCGGCAGGGCACCCAGTGCGCGGGATTTCATGTCGGGCGCGTGATAGCGATGGGTCGCCAGCGCGCAGACGTGGTGGGTCGGCTCCTGCCACGGGCCAAGGGCCTCTTGCGCGACATATCCGACATACCCGTCGCGGGGGTTCTGTCCGAAGGCATGCCCATCCCGGATTTCGAGGACAAGAAACCCGTTCCCATAGAGCAGCTGACAGTCCATGTCCCCTCGGGGGGTGCGCAACAGATCCGCTACCGGCCAAAGGACCTGCATCAGGCGGCCCTCGACAAATTCGTCGGCAGCAACCTTGCCCTTCAGCGAGACATGGGCCACCCGCCCGTTCGCCGGGATGAGGCGGGGATGCGTCATTCCGACAGCTCTTGATGCAGGACGTGGAATATCGCCCTGGCCGCCTGAAACGCGGCGCCCTTGGGCCTTGCCGGTGCCGCCTCGGGGTTCCAGCCGTAGATGTCGAAATGGGCGAAAAGATCGGCATTCTCGACGAAACGCCGCAGAAACAGGGCCGCCATGATCGACCCGGCAAATCCACCCGAGGGCGCGTTGTCGAGATCGGCTATGCCGGGTTCGAGCCGGTTCTCGTAGGGGTCCCACAGGGGCATCCGCCACAGGGGGTCGCGCTCGTGCCGGCCGGCGCGGGCCAGCTGATGGGCAAGGCTGTCATCGTCGGTATAGAACGGCACCAGGCCGGGACCCAGCGCCACCCGCGCGGCACCCGTCAGCGTTGCCATGCAGAACAGGTAGTCCGGGGCCTCTTCGTCGGCCATTGCCAGGGCGTCTGCCAGTACGAGGCGCCCTTCGGCATCGGTGTTGTTGACCTCGACCGTCAGCCCCTTGCGCGAAGGCAGGATGTCTCCGGGCCGCATGGCGCTACCCGACACCGCATTTTCGACCGCCGGGATCAGGACCCGCAGCTGCACCGGCAGGTCGAGCGCCATGATCATGCGGGCAAGGCCCATCACCGTGGCCGCGCCGCCCATGTCCTTTTTCATCAGGCCCATCGAGGCGCCCGGCTTGAGGTTCAGGCCGCCGGTATCGAAACAGACCCCCTTGCCCACCAGCGTCACCCTGGGCCGGCCTTCCTTGCCCCAGCGCAGGTCGAGCAGACGTGGCGCCTGTCCCGCGGCGCGTCCAACCGCGTGAATCAGCGGAAGGTTTTCCTGGATCAGATCATCGCCGACGATGGCGCTGGAAGATGCGCCAAATTCTGCCGCCAGCGATTCAAAGGCATCCTGCAGGGCGTCGGGGCCCATGTCGCTGGCCGGGGTGTTGATCAGATCGCGCGCCAGAAAGGCCGCGGCAGCCGTTGCCTGGATCCGGGCCACATCCACACCTTCGGGCGCCACCAGCTGTGGCAGGTCGCGTTTTTCGCCGGCATAGCGGGTGAAACGATAGGTGGCCAGCAACCACCCGAGGGCCGATTCCCGTGCCTCGACCTCGGTCAGCCCCGCTTCCACGCGATATGTTCCGGCCGGCAGCTTTTCCACGGCCGCGGCCAGGTGAAATCGGCCGCGTGCGCGTGCGCGCATGTCCCCCCAGCCGAACAGAACACGGGCGAGCCGGCCCCGGTCGTCGGGAATCGGCAGGATCTGGCCGAGATCGGCCTTGAATCCCGACGCTGCAACCCAGTTGGCCACATGCTGGTCCTGATCCGACAGCCAGAGATTCAGCGCCTCTTTCCGAATGACCGAGATCGGCACAGCATCAGCACCGTCATCCGCGAATTTCGGGGTCATGATCTGCCTTTCCATATGTACGAAGATCCTTTTCTGCGCCCGAGACTATCTCTTTCGTGTCCGTGCGCAAGGGCGCCTCATGGCGGGACCTGCCCGATAGTGGGGGTTCTGTGCGAAAGGCGCAAAAAAACTTTTCTTTGCACCCAAGGGCCGATATTGCTCGGGTCATGGAACATGCCAGACCACTGCCGCGCTATCTGGTGTCCCGGTACCGGGGATGGAAAGCGACCGAATTCGCCGAAAATAAGGCGTGGTACCAGAAACTTGCCTCCGAGGGGCAGCACCCGAGGGCGATGATCATTTCCTGTTGCGACAGCAGGGTGCATGTTTCATCGCTGTTCGGTGCCGGCACGGGCGAGTTCTTTATCCATCGCAACATCGCCAATCTGGTACCGGCATGGAATCCCGATGGCGACCTGCACGGAACTTCGGCGGCCATAGAATATGCCGTTGGCGCGCTGGGTGTGGCCCATCTTCTGGTCATGGGTCATTCGCAATGCGGCGGCGTCAAGGGCTGTCACGACATGTGCATGGGCAACGCCCCCGAACTCGAGAGCGGTTCGAGTTTCGTCGGCCGCTGGATGGAGTTGCTGCGTCCCGGTTTCGACGAGGTGCGTGATATTGACGATGCGGATGCACGGATCAAGGCGCTCGAGCATGAGGGGGTTCGCATATCGTTGCAGAACCTGATGACATTCCCGTTCGTCGAATCGGCGGTTCGGGCCGAAACCCTGACCCTGCATGGGTTATGGCATGATATCGGCTCGGGCCGGATCGAGGTTTACGACGGGGTAAAGGGGGTTTTCGAGCCTCTCTAGGCGGGCTCGCGGTTGCCCTTGGCGGGGGTGCTCCCTATGGTCGGACAAACCGCTTTCCCGTTGCGAGGCCGCATGTCCTTTACCATCGCCACATGGAACATCAACTCGATCCGCCTGCGCGAGCCGCTGGTCCTGAAGCTCTTGCAAGAGCAGGGTCCCGATATCCTGTGCCTGCAGGAATGCAAGTCTCCGGTGGACCGGATTCCGACCGAGGGCTTTGCCGCGCTGGGGTATCGCCATATTCTGGCCAATGGCCAGAAGGGGTATAATGGCGTTGCGATCCTTTCGCGCCTGCCGCTGCGCGAGGTCGCACGCCATGATTTCGCCGCCCTCGGCCAGGCACGTCATGTTGCCGGGCAGCTGGAAAACGGGGTGGTCATCCACAACTTCTATGTCCCTGCCGGGGGGGACATTCCCGACCGCGAGGTAAACGAGAAATTCGGCCAGAAGCTCGACTATCTGGCCGAGATGCGGGACCATTTTCGCGCTGAACGTCCGCAAAGGGCAATCCTTGTCGGCGATCTGAATATTGCCCCGCGCGAGGATGACGTCTGGAGCCACAAGCAGTTGCTCAGGGTTGTCTCGCATACCCCGATCGAGGTCGCCCATCTGACCGACGCGCAGGAATCGGGGAAATGGGTGGATGTCACCCGGCAGGATATCCCTGACGGCAGGCTTTATTCGTGGTGGTCCTATCGTGCCCGCGATTGGGACGCTGCCGACCGGGGGCGCAGGCTCGATCACGTCTGGGCCAGTGCCGATATCGCCTCTGCCGCGCATTCCAGCCATATCCTGCGCGCGGCGCGCGGATGGGAAAGACCGTCCGATCACGCGCCGGTATTTGCGACATTTGATCTCTGAGCCCGGCGCGGGGCTTGGGCTTGGGGGCAGGGCTTCCTACATAGGGCACAGCAACGGCGAATCGCCGCAGAAATGGACAGAGGTACAACATCATGGAACTTGGCGCGAATGGTGCCGCCCCGGCCGCGGGCGATCTGATCAAGGAGGGCTCCGAACTCACATTCATGGAGGATGTGATCGAGGCCAGCAAGGAAACCCCCATCGTCGTGGATTTCTGGGCGCCCTGGTGCGGGCCCTGCCGCAGTCTCGGCCCGGCGCTCGAGGCCGAAATCCAGGCCGCTGGCGGCAAGGTAAGAATGGTCAAGATCAACGTTGACGAAAACCAGCAGATCGCGGCCCAGCTGCGGGTGCAGTCGATTCCGACGGTCTATGCCTTTCACGACGGCAAGCCGGTCGATGGTTTCATGGGGGCACAGCCTCCGTCCAAGCTCAAGGAATTCATCGGCAAGCTGATCGACATGGCCGGAGGCGATGGCGGGCTGGAAGAGGCGGTCAAGGCCGCCGAGGAAATGCTGGCCGAGGGTGCAGCGGTGGATGCCGTCGAAACCTTTGCCGCAATCCTGCAGGAAGACCCGGACAACGCCCCCGCCTATGCCGGGCTTGTGCGGGCGCATCTGGCGCTGGATGAGGCCGACAAGGCCAAGGAGCTGCTGAAGGCCGCGCCCGAGGCCATTCGCGACGCGCCGGAAATCGCGGCCATCCAGGCCCAGATCGATCTGGCCGAGGCCGCAGCCGAGGCCGGCCCGATCCCCGAACTGCGGGCGAGGCTGGAAACCGACCCAGACGATCACCAGGCGCGATTCGATCTGGCCACCGCACTGGCCGCAACGGGCGATACCGCCGCTGCGGTTGACGAATTGCTGGAACTGCTGCGGCGCGATCGCGAATGGAATGACGGCGCTGCGCGCGATCAGCTGTTCAAGATCTTTGATTCGCTCAAGCCCGACGATCCCGTGGCTCTGAGGGGGCGGCGCAAGCTTTCGTCGATGCTCTTTGCCTGAGCGCGGATTGCGGTTAGGCTGATGAGCATGTTCAAACCGGCCGATCTGCCTGACGGGATTCCGCTGTTTCCGCTGCCTGGGGCACTGTTGCTGCCCCGGGCGCATCTGCCGCTCAGCATCTTTGAGCCGCGCTATCTGGCAATGATCGAGGACGCCCTGGCGACGCGGCACCGTCTGATCGGCATGGTCCAGCCCAACGGCCCCGAAAAGGATGGCGACAGCGGGCCACCGCTGCACCAGGTTGGTTGTGCCGGCCGGATCATGGCCTTTGTCGAAACCGAGGACGGACGCTATCGCATTACCCTGGGCGGGGTTGCGCGGTTTCGCGTAAAGGCGATTCAGGACGGCTTCAGGCCCTATCTGAGCGCCCAGGTCGATTGGCGCGAATTCACGCATGATCTGGACAAGCCCGCTCCCGACCCTGAATTCGACCGGCGGCATTTTCTGGACGTGCTGGGGAAATTTCTCAGCGCCAGCGGAACCGGATCCGACTGGGCCAGCCTGGAAAAGGCCGAGGACGAGCTGTTGATCAATTCGATGGCGATGATGTTTCCCTTCGATCACGAGGAAAAGCAGGCCCTGCTTGAATCGCGCACCCTGGCCGACCGGCGCAAGACCTTGATCACGCTGATGGAATTTTCACTGGCCGCCGGCGGAGAAGATCGGAAACTCCAATGACCCGACCTGCCGACGGCAAACACCCGGCCCCGGATCGGAAAATGCTGGAAGCGCTGGTTTGCCCGCTGACCCACGGCCCGCTGGTATATGACGCCGAACGAAACGAACTGATTTCAAGAAACGCCCAGCTGGCCTATCCGGTCAGGGGCGGCATCCCGGTCATGCTGGTGGACGAGGCGCGCAAGCTGGAGTGATTGGCAAAACGCCCGACAGCGGCGAAATTTGCCGCAGCCACTTGCCATTTCCATGCGTTGCGTGTATCCGCCAAGCCGTTGGTCACGGAGTGTAGCTCAGCCTGGTAGAGCACTGTCTTCGGGAGGCAGGGGCCGGAGGTTCGAATCCTCTCACTCCGACCATTCTTTTCCTTGTCGGTCGGCATGCACCTGCGGTTGCGGCGCGGGTTTTCAGGCGAGAGAATCGCTCAGCGCCTCGATGACGGGGCAATCGGGGGCATCCGTGCCGCTGCACTGGCCGATGGTTGTCGCCAGAACCGTTTCCACACGTCTGAGATCGCGAATTTTCTCGCGTACGTTTTCCAGGTGTTGCGAGGCAAGGTCGCGCACCTCGGCGCAGCTGTGTCTGCCACCATCGACCAGCGCCAGAAGGCCGCGGATTTCATCAAGGGTAAAGCCAAGGGCACGCGCGCGCATGACAAAGTTCAGCCGCGAGACGTGCTCGTTCGAATAGATGCGATATCCCTTGGGGCTGCGTGGTGGATCGGGCATAAGACCGATCGTTTCATAATACCGGATGGTTTCGATATTGCAGCCCGTCTGGCGCGACAGATCGATCCTGCGCAGCCCGCGGTGCGGTGAATTTGGCCTGACCATGAAAAACCTCTTGAGCCTGTAGTTGATACAGAGCGTAAGCAGTCGGCACAATCTTCGCAAGAGGGGGAATACGATGTCCGAATCGACACCCGCAGGCACGTCGGCCGCGCCAGGCGCATCGGGCGACGGCCATGTGGATGAAAAACGCGGCACCCTGGCAACGATCGGCCTGTCGCTGCTGGGTGCGCTGGCGATGATCTCGTGCTGCATACTGCCGCTGACGCTGGTCATGCTGGGGGTTACCGGCGTGTTTGTCGGGCGGCTGAGCGCGCTTTACCAGTTTCACTGGTATTTTCTTGCTTTCGCAGTTGTCGTTCTCGCCTATGGATTCTGGAAGGCCTACCGCCCGGTGAGCGCGGAAAACTGCGCTGACGGTACCTGCGCGCGGCCCGTGAACCGTACGGTCATGCGGGCGGTACTGTGGGTTTCCCTGGTCATCGTCATCGGGGCGCAGTCGTTCCAGTATGTTGCGCCTGTTCTTCTCAACCCGTTCTGATCAGTGATGAAAGGCAAGATTCCATGAACAGACTTTCCGTAGTTGTTGCAACAGGCGTTGCAACTCTGGGCCTGGCCCTGACAGGTGGTGCGGCCCTTTCTGCCGAGCGCACCGTGAATATCGAGGTGACCGGGCTCTATTGCTCGTCCTGCCCCTATATCGCCTCGCAGGCGATCCAGTCGGTCGAGAGCGCCCGGATCACCGGCGGATTCTATGACGCGAACAAGCAGATGGCCCAGTTTGTCGTCCAGTACGATGACGAAAAGG
Source organism: Alphaproteobacteria bacterium (assembly GCA_030148665.1). Lineage (GTDB taxonomy): Bacteria > Pseudomonadota > Alphaproteobacteria > Rhodobacterales > Rhodobacteraceae > UBA5972. Next base: position 24,430 of record JASBSZ010000026.1, on the reverse strand, counting down.
CGACGGTCGATCAGTTGCTGCAATCGACGATGCAATACGGTTATCCGGCGTCATTGGTAAAGAAACCGGCGCAGGGGTCGTGAACGGGCCTCTGGCCGGTAACAACCGGCCGGTGGCGGCGGGAATGGGCCTGCTGGACTGGGGCCGACTCGCGTGCATGACCCAGGGCGAAACCGCAACGAAGAAACCGCGACGAAAATGCCCGAGGGCCACGGCTTTCGGCATATTTGCCAACGCATATCTGGTGGAGAAACGGCGATGAAGGATTTCAACGACGACAAGGGCGGGTCAGATGATTTCGACCTGATCGTGATCGGCGCGGGCTCGGCAGGGTTCTCGGCGGCGATTACCGCGGCCGAGGCTGGCCGGCGCGTGGCCCTGGTCGGCCACGGTACCATCGGCGGGACTTGCGTCAATGTCGGCTGTGTGCCGTCCAAGGCGATGATCCGCGCTGCCGAGGCGGTGCATGGTGGTGTTTCCGCCGCCCGCTTTCCGGGGATCGCGCCCTGTCGGCATGCGGTCGACTGGCCACAGGTCGTTGCGGCAAAGGACGATCTGGTTGCATCGCTGAGGACAAAAAAATACTCGGACATCCTGCCTCAATATGACGGTATCACCTATATCGACGAGGGGCCGGCGCAACTGAGAGATGGCGGCGCCCAGGTTGGCGGGCGGCTGATCCGCGCCCCGAAAACGGTTGTCGCAACCGGCAGCCACGCGGAAATGCCCGCGATCGACGGGATCGACGATATTCCGGTTCTGGACAGCACCGCATTGCTGGATCTCGCGCAAAAGCCGGCCAGCGTCATCCTGGTGGGCGCCGGATATATCGGGGTCGAGCTGGCCCAGATGCTGTCGCGGATGGGGGTGGCGGTCACGCTGGTCACGCGCTCGCATCTGTTGTCGAGGGTCGAGCCCGAGGTTTCCAGATTGCTGGCCGACAGTTTCCGCGACGAGGGGATAGAACTGTACGACAACCTGTCATACAGGGGTGTTCGCGGTGATGACAGCGGCATTACCCTGACCATCGAAAAGGACGGCAAGGCGATTGCGCTGAGCGCGGAAAAGCTGGTCGCCACGTCAGGACGGCGGGCCAACACACAGGGTCTCGGCCTCGATGGTGTGGGGGTTCGGACCGATACGCGCGGCGCGATCGTCGTCGGCGACGACATGCAGACCAGCATTCCCGGTATCTATGCGGCAGGGGACTGCACCGATCGCGACCAGTTCGTCTATATGGCGGCGCATGGGGCAAAGGTTGCCGTCAATAACGCATTGGGCCTTGCGGATCTAAGATATGACAACGCGGCCATGCCCTGGGTGGTGTTTTCCGATCCACAGGTGGCCGGGGTCGGGTTGACCGAGGCACAGGCCCGCGATGCCGGTTTCGACGTCAAGACCGCGATCCTGACACTCGACAATCTGCCTCGGGCATTGGCAGCGCGCGATACCAGGGGGTTGATCAAGCTGGTTGCCAATCGCGCCGACGATCGCCTGCTGGGGGGTACGATCATTGCCCCGGAAGGCGCTGACAGCATTCAGACGCTGGCAATGGCGTTGAAGATGGGAATGACCACACGCAGCCTGGGCGAAACCATCTTTCCCTATCTGACCACGGTCGAGGGGCTGAAACTGGCGGCGCAGACCTTTGACAAGGATGTCGCGAAACTCAGCTGTTGCGCGGGCTGAGGCCGGATCTTTCCCAAATCACGGCGTGACGGCGCGGCAACGTCCCGTTGTCGTGCCGCGTATCCGGCGCTCTTTTTCTTGCACCCGCACCGCGGTGGTGGCACCCCTGAACCGGGCGTCACCACAGGGCGCGCCGTCGGCGGGAATGAAACGGAAATGATCCGTGTCAATCAGGATATCGTGCTGCAGGACTGGGAGCTGTCGGAGACCTTTGTCAGGGCATCCGGTCCCGGGGGGCAGAATGTCAACAAGGTGGCAACCGCGGTCGAGCTACGTTTCGAGGCGGCGCGTTCGCCGGCGCTGGCCCCCGACGTCAAGGCCCGGCTGAAAAGGATCGCCGGGCGCCGCTGGACGCGCGAGGGCGCCATTGTTTTGCGGGTGGATACCCATCGCAGCCAGGCCATGAACCGCGCGGCAGCCGAGGAACGGCTTGCGGAAATGATTCGCGCCGCGCTGGTTCGCCCGAAAAAGAGGATCAGGACCCGCCCCACACTGGCATCCAAGAGGCGGCGTATCGAGGCAAAGACAAGGCGCGGCGCAATCAAGGCAATGCGCCGCAGCCCAAGGGCTGACACGTCGGATGACGCATCCGGCTGAGGGTCAGCCCCGCCGCCGGCCCCCCGGATCAGGCCGGCTTTTCGACCACGAAATGGGCCACGCCGTCGTCGCCGTAATCGGGGTGGAACATCAGCTGTACCGCCGACAGGTAAAAGATGAACATCCGATATGTGGTTCTGGCAACGCGTGCGCGACGGTCGGGCGACCCCTCCTGTTCGGTCTGCAGGATGTTCAGGATCGCGTTTTCGTTTTCCAGCAGGTTCTTCAGCCAGACGCGCAGGGTCTTGATGTAATTCCAGCCGTCATGGTGGTAAACGGCGCTGATCTTCAGCCCGGAACGTTCGACACCCTGTACGACCTCGGAAACCAGCGGGGCATAGCCGCCGGGAAAGATGTAGCGGTCGATCCACAGGTTTGTCGCCCCCGGCTGGTGCTTGACGATCGAATGAATCAGCCCGATGCCCCCGGGTTTCAGGGCCTTGCGGATCTCGCGGAAATAATGGGTGTATTTCGAGCGCCCGACATGTTCGAGCATGCCGATCGAAACCACCCGGTCATATTTCCCGGCGTTCTGCTGGCAGAAATGGCGGTAATCCTGCTTGTGGAACGAAACCTGCACCCGCCCCTTGTCGGACAGGTTTTCGATCTGCGTGCGGGCGTAGGAAATCTGGCCTTCGGAAATCGAGATACCGTCAAGAACGGCCTCGCGGTCGCGGGGAAAGTAGCGCTCGAACGAGCCCCAGCCACAACCGATGTCCAGGACCCTGGGCGCAGAGACCTCGTCCAGACGCATGCGCGCAAAGATGGTCTCGAACTTGCGTTTCTGGGCGGCATCCAGATCGTCGAGGTCGTCCTCGAAAAAGGCACAGGAATAGACCAGGTTGTCGCCGATCATGTGCTTGAACAGCTCGGTGTTCACGTCGTAATGGCGGGCAACCTCGCGCGTTGCGCTGAAGGTGGCGACGAATTGCTTGTAATAGTGGACCAGGCTTTCGGTCAGGCCCAGGTTGATGCCGTGGTGCTTGAAGGCGCCGCCCTTGGTCGTGACCATCAGCAGGAGAAAGTCGAACACCCTGCCGCGGCTGAGATACCATTTCCCGTCCATGAATGTCTCGCCCAGGCGCAGGCCGGGATTGACCAGGATTGACAGCAGCGTGCCAAAGCGGGGCGGGCAGAAATGCACCCTGGCCGGCGCGCTGCCAAGCGGGCGGATATCTCCGTCTCCGAAGTCGAGCGCGACGGGCAGCCCCCCGAACAGGGTCCGCAGGACCCTTGTCGTCATGTTGCGTTCAAATCCTGAAGGGGTAGGGTCGTAATCGTCCTTCAGGATGGCGTAACTTTCACAAGTAGAAGTTTCCATGACAGGCTCCCCACATGCTCGCGACAGGTTGATGAAACCATAAAATGGGTCTTTTTTGCAAGTTTTCCCACGGGTAAGGGATAAATTTGTCGTGTCGTTCCTGTGGGGAAAGGTTTGTCAATACAGGAAAAATTCCGGTTTCCGGGCCAATGGAAAGGGGCCGCGCCAGACAGCGCGACCCCAATATGTTCAAGAGCCTTGGAGGGTGATCCGGTCGGGAATTTCCGCGAACCGATCAGAGCCCTGGCGGGGATGGTGTTATCGGATATCCCCTCGCCGCGTTGATCCGATCACTTTCTCCAACATCTCTTCAGACACTGGACCACCTCCTTTCGCTTGTTGCTGTCAGGGGGAATGGTGCCATATCTTGTGGATAACACAAAACACTTTTTGTTGCGGCCGGTTTCACACCCCCACGTCGATCAATGCCCTGGCAAGGATCGGAACGGTGGTCTCGTTCAGTCCGGCAATGTTGATGCGGCTGTCTCCGACCATGTAGATACCGTGCCTTTCGCGCAGCTCGACCACCTGTTCCGGCGTGGCCCCCATGCGCGAGAACATGCCGCGATGCTGGGCAACAAAGGCAAAGCGGTCGGATCCCGAGAGGCGCTGCAATTCATCTGCAAGTTGCTGACGAATCGCCAACATGCCAAGGCGCACTTCCTCAAGTTCGGCCATCCAGTCGGCCCGCAGCTCGTCATCCGACAGGATGATGGTTACAAGGCGCGCCCCGTGATCTGGCGGGAACGAGAAATTCTGCCTGTTCAGATGGGCAAGGTTGCCTTGCGTCACCGCCTGCGTGTCGCCGTCGGGTGCGATGGCCAGAACGATGCCGGTGCGTTCGCGATAGACGCCAAAGTTTTTCGAGCAACTCGCCGCGATCATCATTTCCGGCATCCGGGATGCGAGCATGCGCACGGCGGCGGCGTCCTGGTCCAGCCCGTCGCCAAAGCCCTGATAGGCGATGTCGATGAACGGGATTGCGCCGCGCTCCAGCAGGATTTCGGCGACCTGTTCCCACTGGGTCGGGTTCAGGTTTGCGCCCGTCGGATTGTGGCAGCAGCCATGCAGCAGCACCACATCGCCCGCCTTGACGGTTTTCAGGTCGGCCAGCATACCCTCGAAATCAACCGCGCGCGAGGTGTTGTCGAAATAGCGATACTCGGCCATCTTCATGCCGAGATGGCGGATGATCGAGGGGTGGTTCGGCCATGTGGGGGCCGACAGCCAGACGGTGGCGTCGGGGTTGGCCATCCTGATCAGCTCCAGCACCATGTGGATGGCGCCGGTGCCGCCGGGCGTGGCGGCGGCGGCCACGCGTTCGGCGGCAACCGAATCGGCCAGCACCAGTTCGCGCATCACCTTGTGGAATCCGGCGTCACCCGCCAGCGCGGTATAGGCCTTGGTGGTTTCGCTTTCCCACAGGCGCTTTTCGGCGGCCTTGACGGCGCGCATGATCGGGGTCACGCCCTGGGCGTTCTTGTAGACACCCACGCCCAGGTCGATCTTGGTGTCGCGCGGGTCGTCGCGATACATCTGCATCAGTTGCAGGATCTTGTCAGGCGGTTGTTTGTGCAGATTTTCCAGCATCGCTCTTTTCCTGGTTTGCCTCAGCCGGTTTCCACCTTGAGGTCGTTGTACATGCCCCACTCGGCCCATGAGCCATCGTAAAGCGCGTGGTTTCGATGCCCCAGACGGGCAAGCGCCAGGTTGATGATCGCCGCCGTCACGCCCGACCCGCAGGTGGTGATTGCCGGCTTTTTCATGTCAACCCCTGCGTCGTGCATGACGCGGGCAAGCTCGGGGTCAGGGCGCATCGTGCCGTCATCCTGCAGAAGGCTGGTGTAGGGGATGTTGATCGATCCGGGGATATGGCCGCTGCGCAGGCCTTCGCGGGGCTCGGGCTCGTCGCCGCGGAATCGTCCTTCCGAGCGGGCGTCGAGGATCTGGGCATCGCGCAGCTTGCTGGCGGCGGCGACCTGGGTCACATCCTTGATCAGGCGGGCATTGCGGCTGACGGTCATGTGGCGATCGCGCATGACGGGGGGCATGTCCTCGGTCTCGCGCCCTTCGGCCTGCCATTTCGGAAATCCCCCGTCCAGAACGGCGGTGTCGGTTTTGCCGAACAGGTGGAACAGCCACCATACCCGTGCCGCTGACAGCAGGCCGGCGCCGTCATAGACCACCACCTGATGCCCGTCTCCGATGCCCATTGCCCGCATGCGCGAGACGAATTTTTCGGCCGGAGGCGCCATGTGCGGCAGGTCCGAACGTGTGTCTGCTATTTCGTCGATGTCGAAAAAGCGGGCACCGGGGATATGGGCGGCATCATATTCGGCCCGCGCGTCGCGCCCCATCGCGGGCAGATACCACGAGGCGTCTATGACCCTCAGATCCGGGTCATGCAGATGCTGCGCCAGCCAGTCGGTCGATACCAGGGTTTTCGGGTCGCTATGGGGCATCATGTATTCCTGCAAAAGCGGCGGTCGGGGGCCTGCGGGCCCAGACCGGATTATCCGGCTGCGGCGCGGGTTGCAAGTTTTCCCACACCTTCATGCCGGTTTCATGCCGTGAATCGGGTCAGTTTCGGAATCGCAGCTCGTTCAGCACACCGACAAGCAGCGTGATCACGAGGCCGGCGATCGAGGCGGCGGCCAGCGCCAGCACCCAATGGCCGGCAATGGCCCCGTGCAGCGGTGCCGGCATCAATATCGTCGCCCCTGCGCCCAGCGCCCCGAGGATGCTGTTGGCAAACAGGCCCAGATTGACGCGGGACACAAGGACGGCCCCCAGATTTGCACTCAGGATGCCGGCGACAATGGCAATCATGTCGAGCCACTGCATCAGCCGCGCTCCCTCAACAGGCGGGCCTTCTGGCGTTGCCAGTCACGCTTGCGCTCGGTCTCGCGCTTGTCGGCCTTTTTCTTGCCCTTGGCGATGCCCAGCTTCAGTTTGGCTAGACCCTTTTCGTTGAAATACAGCCGCAGCGGAACCAGTGTCATGCCCTCGCGCCGCGTGGCGTTCCACAGCTTGGCCAGTTCGCGCTTGCTGACCAGCAGCTTGCGCTTGCGCCTTTCCTCGTGTGGAAAGGATTTTGCCTGGGCGTAGGCCGGGATATGGCCGTTGATCAGCCACAATTCGCCATCCTCGACCGTGGCATAGCTTTCGGCGATGTTCGCCTTGCCCTGGCGCAGGGATTTGACCTCGGACCCCAGCAGGACGATGCCGCATTCAAGGTCGTCCTCGATCGCGTAATCATGTCGCGCCCGCCGGTTTTCGGCGATCAGCTTGAAATTCGGGTTCTGGTTCTTCTTCTTGGCCATGGCCATGAAATAGGTCAGCCCCCTGCCGAAGTCCACCTGCCATGGATCGGCCGCCACGGATACCGGCCCGCCGGCGGGGGACAAAACGCTTGCACAGTGTGCGCAAATTCGGTCTATGCGGGTCCACGGACACGGTGACGGGGGGCACAGGCATGTTCATTCAGATCGCCCTGGGGACGGCGCTGATCCTGTTGACGGTGCTGGGAACCGGTTTTTCCTTTTTCGTTCTGGAAAAGATGTTTGCGTGGGTGAATGACTGGCTGCTGCGCGAGCCGCATCAGCCAAAGCTGATGCTGATGCTGTCGGTGACCGTCCTCTGGGTTCTGGGCACGGTTACGGTATCGGTCTGGATCTGGGCGCTTGCCCTGTGGGTGCTGGGGGTGTTCCTGACCTTCGAGGGATCGATGTATTTCTCGATCACGGCATTCACGACACTGGGATTCGGAGACATCCTGTTGCCCCACAAATGGCGCCTGCTGGGGGGCATGGCTGCCGTGAACGGGCTGCTCAATCTGGGCTTGTCCACGGCGATGCTGGTCGAAATGCTGCGATTCGTTCGGGTCAATCAGCGCGAGGCGCGCAAGAGAAAGGGATGAAACGCGCCCTTGGCCGGTCAGTCGATCACCCCGGCGAGCCGCATGGCCTGTTCGATTGCCACCCTGGTTTCAGGCAACAGATCGGTCAGGGGCGAGCGCACCTCGGTTGAACATTTGCCCAGCAGGGACAGCCCGTATTTTGCACCGACAAGGCCGGGTTCAAGGAAGATCGCCGTGTGCAGCGGCAGCAGAAGATCCTGCAGTTCCAGCGCGCGCTCCCAGTCGCCCGACAATGTGGCCGCCTGGAATTCGGCGCACAGTTTCGGCGCCACATTGGCCGTGACCGAGATGCAGCCCTGCCCGCCATGGGCGTTGAATCCCAGCGCCGAGGCATCTTCGCCCGACAGCTGGATGAAATCCTTGCCGCAGGTGGCGCGCTGCTTGCTGACGCGCACGATGTCGCCGGTCGCATCCTTGACACCGACGATGTTTTCCAGCCGGGCCAGTTCGCCCATGGTTTCGGGGGTCATGTCAACGACCGAACGGCCGGGGATGTTGTAGATGATGATCGGCAGGCCGACCTCGTTCAGTGCCGTGTAATGCCGGATCAGCCCGCGCTGGGTGGGCTTGTTGTAATAGGGCGTGACGACAAGCGCGGCATCGGCGCCAACCGCGCGGGCATGTTCGACCAGCTCGATCGATTCGGTGGTGTTGTTGGAACCCGCGCCGGCAATCACCGGCACGCGGCCGGCGGCGGCCTTGACCACGACCTCGACCACAAGGCGGTGTTCCTCGTGGCTGAGTGTCGGGCTTTCACCCGTGGTGCCGACCGGGACCAGGCCGTTGCTGCCCTCGGCGATCTGCCACTCGACCAGCTGTTTGAGCGTATCGGTATCCACCTGGCCGTTCTTGAACGGGGTCACCAGTGCTGGAATGGACCCTTTGAACATGACACGCTCCTTTCTCGGTTTGTCTGGATGTTGAATTGCGCCCCCAATAACAGGGAAACGCCGTCAGGGTAATATCGAAATTGCCCCTTTCCAAGCGGTGCTTTGATTCGGCGCCCCGATGCGATAGGGTATGTGCAAAAGAGCAGTATTGGAAAACGGTCGTGTTCAACAGGGTGCAGGCGCTTATTGCCGTCATCATCGCGGCGCTTGTCGGTGCCGGGCCCCTTGTCGCCCAGACAGGGCAGCAGGATGGTTCGGCGCTGGCCAGGGCCATTGACGCGACCGATGCCGAACAATGGGATCAGGCGGACGTGCTGGCCCGTCAGGCCGGCGATCCGATTGCCCGCGACATCGTCGAATGGATCCGCCTGCGCAAGGGGGCCGACGACTGGGCCGCCTATCGCGCGTTTCTGGCACGCAACCCGGATTGGCCCGGTCTGACCCTGCTGCACATCAAGGGCGAGGCGGTCATTCCCGACGATGCCGACCCGGCCGAGATTGTCGAATACTTCCGCCGTATCCATGCCCGGACCGGAACCGGCGTGCTGCGCCTGGCGCGTGCGCTCGAGGCGGTCGGCAAACCCAAGGCAGCCAGGGCACAGATCCTGCGTGCCTGGCGCAGCTTTTCCCTGAGCAAGGAGGAAACCGCAGAATTCCTCGGTCGGTATGGCAAGATGCTTGCGCCTTACCATGTCGCGCGGCTCGACATGCTGCTGTGGCGGGGGCTGCGCAGCCAGGCCGAGGTGCTCTACCCCCTGGTGCCGTCGGCCTATGTCAGCCTGGCCAGGGCGCGCCTGGCACTGCGCACCGGAAAGCGCGGTGTCGATGCGTTGATTCGCGCGGTGCCGGCAAAGCTGCGCGACGATCCGGGCCTGGCCTATGAGCGGGTTTCATGGCGCCTGCGCAAGGGCTTGTACGAATCCGCGCGTGATCTGCTGATCAAGCGGTCGGTCTCGGTTGCCAAGCTGGGCAGGCCGGCAAAATGGGCCGGGATACGGCGCAACATGGCGCGGCGCGAACTGCGCGAGGGAAACAAGAAACGCGCCTATGTCATCGCGGCCAACCATTTCCTGGCCTCGGGGCCTGATTATGCCGATCTGGAATGGCTGGCCGGCTATATCTCGTTGCGCAAGTTCAACAATCCCGACCGCGCATTGCTGCATTTCAGGAATTTCCGCGCCGCAGTGGGCACGCCGATCAGTTTCGGGCGCGCAGGTTACTGGCTGGGCCGCGCCTATGATGCCAAGGGCGACAGGAAGAACGCCCACAAGGCCTATGAATTCGCGGCCCGCTATCAGACCAGCTTTTACGGCCAGCTGGCGGCCGAGCGGATCGGCGCAAAGCCCGATGTCCAGCTTGCCGGCGTGCAGAAGGCGCCCGACTGGCGCAAGGCGCCTTTCGTGAACAGCCCTCTCATTCGTGCGGCCTGGCTGCTGAACCGGGCCGACCGCCCCCGCCTGGCCGAACAGTTTGTCCGCAAGCAGGCCGAGGGCGCAGATGGGCCGGCCTTTCAGGAACTGGCCGAGATGGCGATGGACATGGGGCGCCCCAATATTGCGGTACGTCTTTCCAAATGGGCTGCGCGCAAGGGCTATATCCTGCCGCGCACCTATTTCCCGGTAACCGATCTGGCTCGCCAGAAATTCGGTCTGGCGCCCGAGGTGGCCATGGCCATTGCCCGGCGGGAAAGCGAGCTTGACCAGACCATCATCTCGCCCGCCGGGGCGCGCGGGCTGATGCAGGTCATGCCCAGAACCGCCCGCAAGATGACCAAGGCCCTGGGCCTGCCCTATTCCAAGGCCAAGCTGATCGAGGACTGGAAATACAACGCCCAGATCGGATCGGCCTACCTGGCCGAACAGCTCAAGGATTTCAACGGCTCATACATTCTGGCCTTTGCCGCCTACAACGCCGGCCCCAGCCGGGTGCGCAGCTGGATCCAGAAATATGGTGATCCGCGTCGCGATGACGTGGATCAGATCGACTGGATCGAAAACATCCCCTTCAAGGAAACGCGCAACTACGTGATGCGGGTGATCGAATCGCTTCATGTCTATCGTGCGCGGCTGACGGGGCGCACGCCGCGGCACATGATCACGCGCGATCTGAAACGGGGCTGACGGAAAACGCCAACCTCCCGCCCGTCTGTCATGCTGTCACGGCGCTGCATTGATCCGGCCGCGGGTCATGTGGCGCTTGCGTCCGAACCCCGGGATACGCTCGACCGTAAAACCGGCGTCACTCAGGGTGCGACGCACATGGCCTGCCGCGGTATAGGTTGCGAATGTTCCCCCGGCTTTCGTGTGGCGGGCAACCTGCGCCATCAGCCCGGGCTCCCACATTTCCGGGTTTCTGGCCGGCGAAAACCCGTCGAGGAACCAGGCATCCGCAGCGCCTTTCCAGCCGGGCAGGGTGTGGCGCGCGTCCCCGACCACGATCTCGACCCTGACCGGGCCGAGGGAAAACCGCCATTGCCCTGCGGCCCGGCGGGACAGCAGCGCACCGGCCAGCGGCGCCAGCACCGGAAATGCCGCCAGCGCCCTTTCCATATCATGCACATCCATGGGGAAGGCCTCGAAACCGGTATAGTGCAGCTCGCCCGCGTGACCGCTGTCCAGCCACGCCTGCCAGCATGTCAGCAGGTTCAGCCCGGTACCGAAACCCAGCTCGGCCACATGAAAACCGGGGGAAAACCGGGCCGGCAGGTCGTTGCCGGCAAGAAAGACATGGCGCGTTTCCGCCAGCCCGTCCTGCAACGAGAAATAGGGGTCCTGAAAACGGGTTGCCACCGGCACCCGGCCCTCGCGCCAGGTGATCCCGGCCATTTCCCTCTGGTCGCCCGTCATGCCGTGTCCTATAGCTGAATCGGCTTTTCCACGAGCAAGAATGAGCCGGGAGAATACCGATGACAATGCCCGAGATCGAGATATTGGGCGCCGGGGTGTTCGGCCTCGCAATTGCCTATGCCTGCCTGCGCAAGGGTGCGCGCGTTCGCGTGCTGGAAAAACGCCGCGTCGCAGCCGGATCCTCGGGCGGGGTGGTCGGAGCCCTCGCGCCGCATACCCCGGACAACTGGAACGAAAAGAAACAGTTCCAGTTCGACAGCCTGATTGCGGCGCAGGATTTCTGGTCGGACGTCGATGCCCTTAGCGGCGTTCGCTCGGGCTATGGGCGCAACGGCCGTCTGATGGCGATTGCCGATGACCGACAGCTGGAACTGGCCCGCGCCCGCGTCGAATCGGCACGGCACAACTGGAAGGGGCTGGCCGAATGGCAGGTGATTCCGGTTTCCGAGGCAGGCCCCTTTGCACCCGTCAGTCCGACCGGATATGTGGTGCACGAAACCCTGTCGGCGCGCATGTCTCCACGTGGTGCCTGCACCAGTCTGGCCGGGGCCGTTCGCGCCTTGGGCGGCGAAATCGTCGAGGGCACGACACGCGACATGACACGGGGCCAGGGCGCGGATGCGACCATCCTGTGCACCGGATATGAGGGGCTGGAGGAATTGTCGCGGGAACTTGGCGCCCCAATCGGCAAGGGAATCAAGGGGCAGGGTCTGCTGCTGGCCCATGATGCGCATGACATGCCCCAGCTTTTCGCCGATGGGCGCCACATCATTCCTCATGCCAATGCAACGGTTGCGATTGGCTCGACCACCGAAAACGAATGGGACGATCCGGTTTCTGTCGATGACCAGCTTGACGCCATCCACGAACATGCGGTCGAGATCTGCCCGGTCCTGCACGGGGCAAAGGTGTTGCAGCGCTGGGCAGGGGTGCGTCCGCGCGGGCGCCGTCGTGCCCCGATCCTGGACCGACACCCCTTGCGCGAAAACGTCTACATCGCCAATGGTGGCTTCAAGATCGGGTTCGGCATGGCCGTCAAGGTGGCGCAGGTGATGGCCGATCTGGTGATCGACGGAAAGGCCGACATTCCCGCAAGTTTCACGCTGGCGGCCAATATGGGGTAAAATCCTGCGCTTTGCATGCGGCCGGGCAAATGATGCTAGCCGATCGCCTCGCGCAGGTTTGCCATCAGGGCCGCCACGAATTTCTCGCGCGACGGGTCAGCCAGACGGCCGGTTTCGTCGAATGCGTCGTCCGATCCGGGGATCACCACCGCCGGCCCCTGCAAGACATGGGCACCGAACGGGGCCAGGGCGTGGCGCAGGGTGAACTGGGCAACCTCGCCGCCCGTCCCCCCGGCCGAGGCCGACAGGATTGCCAGCGGCTTGCCCTTCATCGGGGGCGGCGTGTCGCGGCTGATCCAGTCGAGCGCGTTTTTCAGCACGCCGGGGATCATCTTGTTGTATTCCGGGGTTACCATGATGATACCGTCAGCGGCGCGGATCTGGGCGACAAGCCTTTTCACCTCGTCCGGCAGGCCGACGCGGTCCTCAAGATCGCCGTCATAGAGCGGCAGCCGCAGGTCGGCGATTTCGGCGTCACAGTCGCCAAACAGCCGTATCGCCTCGCGCAGCAGGGCGGTGTTTCGTGATTCCCGGCGCAAAGAGCCCGAGATACCCAGGATTTTCGGGTTGCTCATGTCATGTTCCCTGATGTGATGCTCAGTATTCGACACCGATCTGTGCCTTGATGCCCGAGCGGAAAGGATGTTTCACCAGCTCCATTTCGGTCACCAGATCGGCGATTTCAATGAGTTCCGGTGCCGCATTGCGCCCGGTCAGCACGACATGGGTCATTTCCGGCTTTTCCGTGGTCAGGAATTCGACCACATCACTGATATCGACATAGCCATAGCGGATGGCGATGTTGATTTCGTCCAGCAGAACCATCCGGTTTTCGGGGTTGCGGATCAGTTCCTGCGCCTTGCGCCATGCGGCTTGCGCCATTTCGGTGTCGCGGGTCTTGTCCTGGGTTTCCCAGGTAAAGCCCTCGCCCATCGTATGAAATTCGCAGATATCGCTGAATTTCGACAGGATCAGATCGCGCTCGCCGGTGGACATGCCGCCCTTGATGAACTGCACGACGGCACTTTGCATGTCATGGGCAATGCAGCGAAAGATCATGCCAAAGGCGGCCGAGGATTTTCCCTTGCCCTTGCCGGTATGCACGATGATCAGACCCTTTTCGCCGGTCTTGGTGGCCATGATCTTGTCGCGGGCGGCCTTTTTCCTGGCCATCTTCATTGCGTGGCGGTCGGTGTCGTCGGTCATTATCTTCCCAATTATCGTTTTGTTCCCGCGATATCTTGCCGGACTTTCCGTGCGTTGTTCATCGCCGGCGCATTCGCACCATGCCGCCTGAGCGGGATGCACGCAGGATGTCGATGGGGTGGAAAGGTTGCAAGAGGGAAATTTCCGTGTAAACTCGAAAAAAAAGGGGGGACCCGAAGGTCCCCCATCAAAGTTCGGGGTCATAGGCCCCTCAGGGAAGATCTTTTCTGCCGGAATACCGCCCTTGCCGACCCGAGGAAGAAGAGGGTCTCAAGGGTGTAGCCGAGGGAGAACAGAACCCGGCAGAAGGTAATCAGAACTGTCTTGTGTCGCGCCGTATGTTTCCTTTCACAACAGAGCCATCAGGTGGTTTCGAGTCGCTCTATCGATCTGTTGATGTGGGTATATCGTCGTTTCGGGTGGCGAATCTTTGACTTGGGTCAAGAAAATGACGATTTTTCAGGTCGCATGTACGATTTTCGATCACGAACGCGTATGTTACCGGCCGGGCCAGGCCCTTGGGGAATCAACAGTGAAGGGTCTCGGCACCATTCCCGCCCCTTGCGGAACATCGCGCCGACTTCACCCCTCCATTCGACCGGCTGCACGCCCCGGCTGCCCGGCCGATGCCCTGCAACCCGCAGGGTCGGCTTCATGCAGAGGTCAATAGTGAATTTATCCTGTCCCGCGCGATGTTCGATCTGGGCTGCCAGAGGCCGCGTGTGATCGCCTCAAGCAGGCGTTCAGCGATTTCGGCCAGTGCCGGTGCGTTGTGCCGCTGCAGGAATGCGCGGGTTTCGTCATCCTCGATGAAAGCCGCATGGATCAGGTCGAAATGGTGTGACTTGACGGCCCCCGTGGTGGCGGCAAAGGCGAACATGTAATCGACCGTCGCGGCAATCTCGAACGCGCCCTTGTAGCCGTGGCGCTTGACGCCTTCGATCCATTTCGGGTTGACCACGCGCGAGCGCACCACGCGGGCGATTTCCTGTTCCAGCGTGCGAATAACGGGGCGTTCGGGGCGCGAGTGGTCGTTGTGATAGATGGGGCAGTCGCTGCCTTGGAGGGTTGAAACGGCCGCCGCGGCGCCGCCTTCAAACTGGTAATAGTCGTCGCTGTCCAGCAGGTCGTGTTCGCGGTTGTCCTGATTCTGGACGATGGCCTCGACCTGCGACAGCCGCGCCTCAAGCGCCGTGCGGGCGCGGGTGCCTTCATGTCCTGCACCATAGGCGTAAGAGCCCCATTCAAGATAGGCCTCGGCCAGGTCCGCCTTGTCGCCCCAAAGACGCTCGTCGATCATTGCCTGCAAACCGGCCCCATAGGCGCCGGGTTTCGAGCCGAATACCCGATGCTGGCCCTGTTTGCCTTCGGTTCGGGCGCGCGCGGCGGCGGGGTTCATATCGGGGGCCTCATCCAGCGCCATGACGGCGCGGGCGGCGCTGTCGAACAGGTCTATCAGCTGGGGAAAGGCGTCGCGGAAAAAACCCGAGATCCGCAGCGTTACATCCACCCGTGGCCGGTCGAGAACCGAAAGCGGCAGGATCTCGAACCCTGTGATGCGGCGGTTTGCGCTGTCCCATGTCGGTTTCACCCCCATCAGGGCCAGCGCCTGGGCGATGTCGTCGCCGCCTGTGCGCATGTTGGCAGTGCCCCAGGCCGTGATCAGCATGGCGCGTGGCCAGTCGCCGTGGTCTTGCAGGTGTCGTTCGATCAAAAGGTTCGCCGATTTCCACCCCAGCGCCCAGGCGGTGGGGGTGGGCACGGCGCGGGTATCGACACTGTAGAAATTGCGCCCTGTGGGCAGAACATCCAGCCGCCCGCGCGTCGGCGCGCCCGAAGGAGCAGGGTCGATGAACCGCCCGTCCAGCGCACGCAGCAGGTTGGCCCCTTCATCAGGCCCGCAGGCGCGCAAGGCCGGCAGCACATGGTCAAAGGCCTGATCCAGAACCAACCGGGTTTGGGGCCAGTCGCCGGGTTCGGCACCGTCTAGCAGGCGGGCCGCCAGCAGCTCCAGCCGTTCGACGGTATCGCCGGCGCTGCGCCAGCGGTCGTCGGACAGATCGGCCAGCACATCCGGGCGCGGCCCCTGCCATGGCGCCGCCATGTCGCAATCAAGCGGGTCGAATTCCAGCCCCAGATCGGCGGCCAGCGCCCGCTGCAACGAGGCATTTCCCCCCTTGCCATCGCCCCGCGGCACCCGCAGCAGCGCCTGCAGCAGGTCGCGTTCCAGCCTTCCTTTGGGCGATTGGCCAAAGATGTGCAGCCCGTCGCGAATCTGCGCCTCTTTCAGCTCGCACAGCCAGGAATCCAGCTTTGCCAGGTCGCTTTCCTCGTCGTGGCCCGAAAGCCCGGCATCCTGCGCAATACCCGTGGCCGAGGTCAGGGCCAGGATCTCGTCGCGCAGGTGGTTGATGCGGCGGGGGTCAACGCCGGCGGCCTCGTAATACTCGTCCACCAGCGATTCCAGATCGCGCAGCGGGCCATAGCTTTCGGCCCGTGTCAGGGGCGGCGTCAGATGGTCGATGATGACGGCCTGCGCGCGCCGCTTGGCCTGTGTGCCCTCGCCGGGGTCGTTGACGATGAAGGGGTAAATATGGGGCAGCGGGCCAAGGGCGGCCTCGGGGAAACAGCCCTCGGACAGGGCCAGAGACTTGCCCGGCAGCCATTCCAGATTGCCATGCTTGCCCATATGCACGATGGCATCGGCCCGGAACTGGTGGCGGAGCCAGAAATAAAAGGCCAGATAGTTATGCGGCGGCACCAGATCCGGCGAATGATAGCTGTCGGTCGGGTCTATGTTATAGCCCCGCGCGGGCTGCACCCCGACCACCACATTGCCGAATTGCAGGACCGACAACTTGAAACGCCCGCAATCGACCTCGCCCTGTTGAAAGAAAGGGTCGCCTTCGGGTGGGCCCCAGCGCTCTTCGATGCGTGCGCGCAGATCTGCGGGCAGCTGGCCATAGTCGATCTGGTATTCCGCCAGCGAAAGATCGACGCCGCCTGTGCGCGAGAAACGGTCGACCAGCCAGTTCGTTGGCCCGCCAAGGATCATCTGCATCAGGGCATCGCTGTCGTCAGGCGCGCCGTGCAGGCGATAGCCGGCCTCCTTCAGCAGTTTCAGCACATGAACGGTGGCGGCCGGCGTGTCCAGCCCGACGCCATTGGCTAGGCGGCCATCCTTGTTGGGATAGTTTGCCAGTACCAGGGCAACCCTGCGATCCGCCGGATTCTTGCGCCGCAGCGCCGCCCAGCCTGCGGCCAGACCCGCGACGAAATCAACGCGGTCCATTCGCGGCTGATAGGATGCAATGGCGCATTGCGTTGCCTCGTCGAACCAGGCCTGCCCCTTGAAACTGATCGCGCGGGAAAGAATCCGCCCGTCAACCTCGGGCAGGGCAACATTCATGGCGATATCGCGGGCCGACAGCCCGGAAAGCCCGTCATTCCAGCCCTCTTCGCTGCCCGATGACAGCACTACCTGAAAGACGGGGGCATCATTGGCAGCCCCGCCTGCAAGCGGGTTGTGCGCGCCATCATCCCCCGCATGGGGCGTGCCGGTGGCAAAGCTGGTGCAGTTGAGGATCACATCCGGCGGGGCCTGTTCGAACAGCCCTTCCAGCGTTGCAACCGAAAGCGGATCCTTGAGCGAGGCCACAAAGACGGGCAGTGGGTTCAACCCTTGCGTCATCAGCGCCTCGATCAGCGCATCAATCGGGGCCAGCCCGGCCCCCTGAACCAGCGCGCGGTAAAAGACGACCGGAACCACGGGCGCGTTATCTTGCCAATGTGCGCGCAGCATATCCATATCCGTGGAATCCGATCCCGGCCAGTACAGTCCGGATCTGAGCAGCGGCCTGGCCGCGGGCGGGCGCTCGCCCTTGCCCAGCATGGCCTGACACAACCGCAGGAAATTCGCGGCGTTCTCCCGCCCGCACTCGACCAGATAGGCCCACAGCATTTCCCATTCATCGCGCTGGATTGTGGACAGGCGCCAGAGTTCCTCGTCCGGCTTGTCGTCGCCGGGCAACAGGGCCAGCCTGACACCGGCCTGCGCCAGCTGTATGGCATATTGCTCGGCCCCGTATTTCCAGTAGCCAAGCCCGCCCAGCAGACGGATCACCACCAGCCGTGCGTGCCGCGCACATTGATCTATATGCAGATCTACCGACATCGGATGCGACAGATGGGTGAGATTGGCCAGACGCAGGCCGGGGGCCTTTTCCCCCAGCGTCGAGCGCGCCTGCGCCAGCGCCGCCAGCTCGGTATCGGCGGCCGAAATCACCACCACATCGGCAGGGCTCTGGTTCAGGTCAACGGGTTCCGACCCGTCGCTGACCATGCCGGGCTGCGCCGCAAGCAGATGCATCAAGGCCTCCGCGGGGTTTCTTCTTTGTTCAAATACTCGCTTGCGCCGCGCTGGCCTAACGCGCCTCCGGCGGGAGTATTTGTGCAAAGAAGAAGCCGGATGCTCACAATTCCTTCTCCATGAAGATGCTGCGCGGGTCCTTGCGGTATTCGCCGAAGGGCGCGCATTCGCGATATCCGTGGCTGGCATAAAGACGCCGGGCCGCCGTCAGCGTGTCGCCGGTTTCAAGGCGCAGGATGGTCTGTCCGTTGTCGCGCGCCGCCTTTTCAAGCCGTTCCAGCAGGCGCGAGCCGATTCTGCCGCCGCGTCGGGCGGGGTCGACGAACATGGACTTGATCTCGCCATAGCCGTCTTTCAGCACCAGCGCGCCGCAGCCGGCGACATGGCCGTCGAGCTGTGCCAGAAAGAACAGCACACCGGGCGCGGACAGATCGTCGGCGGTCATGTAGTGGTTCGATTCCGACGGAAACAGCGCATCCATCAGGGCGTGGCTGGCCTTCAGCAGGGCCTGTGCCTCGGGGGCCCTGGGGTCGGCGGGGGATATCTCGACGCTGCGGCTCATGCGGTCAGGGCGGCGAGGATTGCCGCGCGGTCAAGTCCGGCCTCGCCAATGACGACAAGGCGGGTTTCGCGTGGTTCGTTCGTTTCGAAGGGGCGGTCGAAGTAGTGTTCGATACGCGGGCCGACCGCCTGCACCGTCAGGCGCATGGGTTTGCCTGCAACCGAGGCAAAGCCCTTGAGGCGCAGGATGTCGAACCGCCGGATGATGTCGGAAAGCTGCGCAACCCAAGTGGCGGGGTCGTCGATTTCTGGCCGGGTCACGACAAGACTTTCGAATTCGTCATGGTCGTGGTCATGTTCGCCCTTTTCGGAATCGTGATGGGGCGCGGCGCGGCCGGCCATGTCGGTTTCGGCGCCGGCATTCATGCCCAGCAGCACATCGACCGGCAGCCGGCCCATGGTGCTGCGCAGGACCTGCACGCCATCGCGGGCCTGTTCGCGCAGGCGGGTGACCAGATGGTCGGCGTCTGCCTGTTCCAGAAGGTCGGCCTTGTTCACGACGATCAGGTCGGCGCAGGCGATCTGGTCGTCATACAGCTCCGACAGGGGCGTTTCATGGTCAAGCATCTCGTCGGCCTTGCGCTGGGCATCGACGGCAGCCGGGTCATGGGCGAAAAGCCCCTCGGCTACGGCTTTGCCGTCAACCACCGTCACCACGCCATCGACGGTGACGCGGGTGCTGATCTCGGGCCAGTTGAAGGCGCGCACCAGGGGCTGTGGCAGGGCCAGCCCCGAGGTCTCGATCACGATGTGGTCCGGGGCGTCGCTGCGGGCCAGCAGTTTTTCCATGGTGGGGATGAATTCCTCGGCCACCGTGCAGCAGATGCAGCCATTGGCCAGTTCGGTGATGTCCTCGTCGCGGCAGGTGGCATCGCCGCAGCCCTTGAGGATCTCGCCATCGATGCCGAGGTCGCCGAATTCATTGATGATCAGCGCGATGCGCCGGCCGTTTGCGTTTGCAAGGATATGGCGGATCAGGGTCGTCTTGCCTGCACCCAGAAAGCCGGTGATGACGGTGGCGGGGATCTTGCGGGGCATGGGGTTGAGATGTCCTCGTTTCCGTATGGCGGATTGTCGGCCTTGTTCGCCTTGTCGGCGGATGGGCCGGCAAGGTCAACCGGATTTGCGTGAAGGCCGGGAAAGCCGGGGCCGCGCAGGTGGTGGCCGCGACCGGGGATCAGGCGCGTTGCGCACGTACCCAGAAATATGCGGTCAACAGCCCAAGCAGAGTCCAGGTCACCGCAGCGACGGCAATCGAACGTCCTGCAAACAGCCCTTCCAGCGTCGGAGGTGCCACGCCCGCATATTCCTGTGGGTGGGGGGCTCCGATCAGGTGAGGGATGGCGATCAAAACGATTCCGATTGCCGGCAGGATCAGATTGCGACCGAAAGCCAGCAGTGCCAGCCCGATGCCGGTTGCCAGAACCGTTCCCAGCCACCACATCTGCCGCGCCGCCAGATCGGCGGCCGGGATACCGGGGGTTTCGGCGGGCAGGCCCGCGGCAGGTGCCACGTTATAGGCCAGAAAACCCGCAAACCCCCACAGGATTCCCTCGCGTATGGTTATCCTGTGGCCGAAACGCCCCGCCAGCGCATAGAGCGCCACCAGCACCAGAGCGAAACCCGTATAGGCCACCAGTTCCATGCCAAAGGTCATGATGCCTCGGTGCAGCTGGTTGGTATCGCGATGCCATAGCGAGGTGTCAGGCCGCTCCTGGGCGCCCTGTTTGTCGGTGATCGCGGTTGTGGCATCGGGTGCCGACGAGAAATGCACCAGGGCACCGGATTCATATTCCTCGGCCTCGATGATGACGGGTACGAGGAGGGTGAAATGCAGGACCGAAGCAACGACTCCGGCTGCAAGGCCAGCGAACAGAGCGCTGGCGAGCATCCTTTTCAACATTGGTCAGAATTCACTCAGTGGCAGGCAAAGCCGATTGCGTGACGTACGTCATGGGCGCTGTCATGCAGCACCGATGCCTGTGCAATACCCGTGATGAAGATAAAGGCCAGACCGATCAGCCCGACGATGGCAATACTGGCAAGGTCGGTCGTTGCCTGGGTCTGTGTTTGTACGGTGGTATTCATTGTGCTTCCTTTCCCGTCACACCCGACGGATGGTTGGTTTCAATCATGCAGGGCTGGTCTCCTGGCTTGCGGGTCGTCGCGCTTCGCCGCCTTCCCGGGCTGGTTGGCCCAGTGGCATCTTGGCGGGCGCTCTCCGCATACAGTCGCGGGGGCGGCTGCGGCTTTGGGCCCCTCTTTGGGTCGTCCCCTACCGCATTCCCATTTCATCCCCGGCCGCTTGGCGGCCTGTCGGGGAACCTTGCCCTCTGTTAATGGCAGGCCGGCCAGTGTCGGGTCAAGTCCCGATCGCGGCCGGGAATGCCCGTGGCCTGTCGGATCCCGATTTCGTTCAAGATCGCGCAGATCCGCCGGATTTGGCGCGTGAGGGCCGTGTTCCGGGCGATTTGTGCGCTAATCCGGCCCGCCGGGGTTGGCGCCTGTTGACAAGAGTTGCGACTCCCCATATACGCGCGTCACTTGCCGGAAGGGTATCAATGCCTTTTCGCATCAAAAGCCACAATCGGGCGGTCAAGATCCTGGCGAAATTCGCCACGATCCTCTGGAATTCCACCGCGGCGCTTCCCGAAGAAAGGGGACGCTTGCGGTTTTGGTGTGTTGCCTCCGGGGCGGTGCGCCGATTCGAGTTTGAAACGGGTAGAACGGGGTAAGCCGAATGCCAACGATCCAACAGCTGATCCGCAAGCCGCGGCAGCCGAAAGTAAAACGCCAGAAGTCCATGCACCTGCAGGCCTGCCCGCAGAAGCGCGGCGTCTGCACCCGCGTCTATACCACGACGCCGAAAAAACCGAACTCGGCCATGCGCAAGGTTGCCAAGGTGCGTCTGACCAACGGTTTCGAGGTCATCAGCTACATCCCCGGCGAAAGCCACAACCTGCAGGAACACTCGGTCGTGCTGATCCGTGGCGGGCGCGTGAAAGACCTTCCTGGCGTTCGCTATCACGTTCTGCGTGGTGTGCTCGATACCCAGGGTGTCAAGGACCGTCGTCAGCGCCGTTCGAAATACGGCGCCAAGCGTCCGAAGTAAGGAGATAACATCATGTCCCGACGCCATCGCGCCGAAAAACGTGAGATTCTGCCGGACGCCAAATATGGCGATACCGTGCTGACGAAATTCATGAACAACCTCATGCTCGACGGCAAGAAGTCGGTCGCCGAGCGCATCGTCTATGGCGCGCTTGAGCGCGTCGAGCAAAAGCTCAAGCGCGCACCGGTCGAGGTGTTCCACGAGGCCCTCGACAACATCAAGCCCGCGGTCGAGGTTCGCTCGCGCCGGGTTGGCGGTGCGACCTACCAGGTGCCCGTCGAAGTGCGCCCCGAGCGCCGCGAGGCCTTGGCGATCCGCTGGCTGATCAACGCATCGCGCACGCGCAACGAAAAGACGATGGAAGAGCGCCTTGCATCCGAACTGCTGGACGCGGTGAATTCCCGCGGCGCAGCCGTCAAGAAACGTGAAGACACCCACAAGATGGCCGAGGCGAACAAAGCCTTCAGCCATTACCGCTGGTAACATACCAAAGGCGACAAGCAGATGGCACGCGAATATCCCCTCGAACGGTACCGGAATTTCGGGATCATGGCGCATATCGATGCAGGCAAGACCACCTGCACCGAGCGGATCCTGTTTTATACCGGCAAATCCCACAATATCGGCGAAGTGCACGACGGCGCCGCCACCATGGACTGGATGGAGCAGGAGCAGGAGCGTGGCATCACCATCACTTCGGCTGCGACCACCACCTTTTGGGAGCGCACCGATGACGGCAAGACTGCCCAGACACCCAAGCACCGTCTGAACATCATCGACACCCCCGGCCACGTGGATTTCACCATCGAGGTCGAGCGCTCGCTCGCCGTGCTTGACGGTGCGGTTGCCGTGCTTGACGCCAATGCCGGTGTCGAACCCCAGACCGAAACCGTCTGGCGCCAGGCTGATCGCTACAAGGTGCCGCGCATCGTGTTCGTCAACAAGATGGACAAGATCGGTGCCGACTTCTTCAACTGCGTGAAGATGATCAAGGACCGTACCGGTGCCACCCCGGCGCCGATCCAAATTCCGATCGGTGCCGAGAACGATCTGGAAGGCATCGTTGACCTGATCACCATGAAGGAATGGGTCTGGGCCGGCGACGACCTGGGCGCAAGTTGGGAGCTGCGTGAAGTGCGCGACAGCCTCAAGGACCTTGCCGAGGAATGGCGCGCGACGCTGATCGAAACCGCCGTCGAAATGGACGACGCGGCGATGGAAGCCTATCTCGAAGGCGAAGAGCCCGACGTGGATACCCTGCGCAAGCTGATCCGCAAGGGCACGCTGGAAATGGCATTCGTTCCGGTTCTGGCCGGCTCGGCCTTCAAGAACAAGGGCGTGCAGCCGCTGTTGAACGCGGTGATCGACTATCTGCCCAGCCCGCTGGACGTTGCCGATTACATGGGCTTCGAGCCGGGTGACGAAACCGAAACCCGGAACATCGCACGGCGCGCGGATGACGACATGCCGTTCTCGGCGCTGGCGTTCAAGATCATGAACGACCCGTTTGTCGGCACCCTGACGTTCACCCGCATCTATTCGGGCACCCTCAACAAGGGCGACAAGATGCTGAACTCGACCAAGGGCAAGAAAGAGCGCGTCGGTCGCATGATGATGATGCACTCGAACAACCGCGAGGAAATCACCGAGGCGTTCGCGGGCGACATCATCGCGCTTGCCGGCCTCAAGGATACCACCACCGGTGACACGCTGTGCGACCCGCAGCATCCGGTCGTGCTGGAAACGATGACCTTCCCCGATCCGGTGATCGAGATCGCGGTCGAGCCCAAGACCAAGGCCGACCAGGAAAAGATGGCCGCCGGCCTTGCGCGTCTTGCCGCCGAGGACCCGTCCTTCCGTGTCGAGACCGATCTGGAATCCGGCCAGACCATCATGAAGGGCATGGGCGAACTTCACCTCGATATCCTGGTGGATCGTCTCAAGCGCGAATTCAAGGTCGAGGCCAATATCGGCGCGCCGCAGGTGGCCTATCGTGAAACCATCAGCCACAAGGCCGAAGTGGACTACACCCACAAGAAGCAGACCGGTGGTTCGGGTCAGTTCGCCCGCGTCAAGATGGAAATCGAGCCGACCGAGCCGGGCGAAGGCTACAGCTTTGAATCGCTGATCGTCGGCGGGGCCATTCCCAAGGAATACATCCCCGGCGTCGAAAAGGGTATCGCAAGCGTCCTGGACAGCGGTCCGCTGGCGGGCTTCCCGGTGATCGACGTCAAGGTCAAGCTGGTCGACGGTGCATTCCACGATGTCGACTCGTCGGTCATGGCGTTCGAAATTGCCGGTCGCATGGCCATGCGCGAGGGCCTGAAAAAGGCCGGTGCCAGGCTGCTGGAACCGATCATGAAGGTCGAGGTGGTCACCCCCGAGGAATACACGGGCAACATCATCGGCGATCTTACCAGCCGTCGTGGTCAGGTGCAGGGGCAGGAGCCCCGCGGCAATGCCGTCGCCATCGAGGCCAATGTGCCGCTGGCCAACATGTTTGGCTATATCAACACGCTGCGGTCGATGTCCTCGGGACGCGCGAACTTCACCATGCAGTTCTCGCATTACGAGCCGGTACCGCAGAACATTTCGGAAGAAATTCAGGCGAAATACGCGTGAGAAACGCGATCACGAGATCAAGAGGAGGCCATCATGGCAAAGGAAAAGTTTGAACGCACGAAACCGCATGTGAACATTGGCACGATTGGCCATGTTGACCACGGCAAGACGACGCTGACGGCGGCGATCACGAAGTTTTTCGGCAACTTCAAGGCGTATGACGAGATTGACGGT